>JBBRTU010000026.1:0-37355 GCA_038244115.1 Burkholderiales bacterium | reverse complement strand
TGTACCTTAAATTATGGAAATGCGGATTAAGCTCAAAGTGCAACAGCTCAATGGTGGCTTGGTCTGCAGCACACCGTCCCCCCGAAGAATATACCTCAAACGGTGTTCTGAATCCAAGCAGTGTAAAATGGTGTGCAATACTTTCCATATTAGGGTGTGTAAACAGCGTCCAACAGTTTCCACTCCCACCAGCACTCCTTTTACTTAGCCGTTTAATGAGGCTCAGATACCCCCGCAGCTTGCCTCCTAACTTCCTTACAAAAGTCGCGCTTCAAAATTGAATCCGCCAAATTCAAGTAATCGCTTCCAGCGCGGCAATTCGGTATCCAAAAAAAAGAATTCATTATCTGGGTTCGTCCCCATGCCCTGGCTTGCTGCCTGGAAAGCCTTAGCCAGCTCCTTGGGTGTACTGACAAAGCGCACACCGGACTGGCCACGTAGAGGGCTCAAGTTTAGCCCCCCCCCATCCAGTCCGATAATCACGGGCAAGCCCGCAATATAGGCGTCAACTGATGCAGAAGTACTGTTTGCCGCAAGAGCAATGTCATATTTTCCCAATATCCGATCCAGGGCTTCCGATGTCTCGTCAGCCTGTAAACCAGGATATTCAGCAAGATTAACTGCTAAACCCGGATGTGGTTTAAACGTAAACTTATAGTCTGCAGGGAGAAGTTTCACCGTGTCTTCCAGAAGCCTGAGAAAATTGTGCATTGCCACGGGAATCATATCCCCAAGAATAAGGACATTAACACCGGACGAAACCGATATGGTTTTTTTGACTACCCCTGAAAGATTCAGATAACGTAACGCCTCGACCTCAACAAGCCGCTCGACCGGATAGTCTGCCTCAGCAAAAGCAGCCCAAGCCGCCGAGCCATTAATGGCCAAACGGTCAGGTAATGGCATGGCGCAGTTTTGTTTCGAATACAAACTGCGAGGATCATCGAAGTAATACAAGTGCCAAAAAGGAACTGTTGCATGGGGTACGCCGATAATTTTACCATGCCCGTGTTTCCGCCACGCATGCAGCAGGGCGCGTTCCCAACCCTGATTTTCGCAGAGATAAAGCCCCATTTTTTGGTGGGGCATGTCATTGAGCGCAGCATCGAAAAGCACTACCCACTGGCAATTCGTCATGGCGACTTGCCCATTGAGCGAGGTCAGCCAATCCTTTCGAAGGATTGGCCATAGCCAGACAGCAGAGTCCTTAAGATAAAAGGCAGATTGAATATGCCTTAGACGCCAGGCAGCGGCTTGGAGCGAGAACCAGTATTTCAATACCTGCCCTACAATACCCCATGTCAGATAAGTATCTAAAAAGCTGTGGTATCCCTGCCTGCTCGCATCGCGATTAAAGCAGCGTAACCAGCCAAGACCCGTTCGAACATCAGGGACTACTGGGCTGAATAAAAAATGTTGAATCCAATTAGTTTGTCTTCCACTATCATGGAGATGCTTTATCAACGCCCCCCATTGCCGGGAATAGAAACGCCCCTCGGCACAGGAAACTGGGTCTAAATGTATGAAGTAAGAGCACAGGAAAATAGCATTTTCACCCGAAAACCACTGCGGCTTTTGCAACTTGCGAAGCGGCCATCGCATCACAAGGTGGCGGGCTAGACTGATCAAGCCTTGCATCGGATATGGCAAACCGAGATAAAGCCTGCGTAAGGACCACTTTTGTCTGGATACCTCCCCAAACTGCCAAACAAACGTAATTTTCAGATTTCGGCACAGTCGCCGTAATGCTTGAGCCAAGTCCCGATCGGAACCATGAAAAGCCAAGTCAGATGGCTTCTTCTCAAGAAGCATCTCCTCCAAAGCCAGTAAACGCAGACAGCAATATATCCGTGGCGATTTTAAAGGGCTTTTTTCTGCCAACAGAGACATCCACCAGAAACTGAAGCCATCCCCCATGTCCAAATGATCAACCACACGCTTCCCATTTATCTGGCTTTCGCCCAAATCATGAATGAAGGCAAGGTACTTTGCCCTCAGACGCACGGCATGGTCTTCCAGGTAGCGCGGAATAGATGAAACCCGGTCTCTCTGGGCGTAACTCTGCCAACACAGCACCTCCCCCTTTACAGTCGGCGGATCCCCCTTCTGATCCCAAACAATGACAGAACCCGTCACTACTGCGATAACGCCATGTTGGTCAGAATTTCCTCTGGTATCTCCAACTGGAAGCGAAGCGCCTCGGCATTGCCGATTTTTCTTTTCCGAATGGAAAATGCCGCAAAACAAAGCTTCTCATAAGGTGTCACCGCTGTAGCAGATGGTACTCCCCAGTAGCCATAAGCGTTAATTTCGGAGGGGTCGAAGCTGATGAGTTCCTCAATCAGCGTCCCTGCATTGAGGACAACATAAGAAGCTCGCTCACCCTCCATATTCCCATCAAAGTTGATATATTGATAAGAATGATCGATATCATTGTAGCCTTCCCCTGCTGTGAGACGAAAGGTTGAGACCAAATGGCCGCCAGGGAGAACATGATCCCAGACTGCCGCCAACATATCTGAAAAACGAACATTCCAGTCGACACAACTGAGCGAGAACACAACATCAAAACGTTTGTCATGTAATGCATTCTGACTCAAGTCCAGTATATCGCCGCAAATAATATGCGCCTTTGGATTCATCATTCGTCCAGCTTCAGCGGCTGTAGTATTGATTTCCACGCCGGTGTAATTTTCTACTCCAAACTGGTCTCGAAGCGCCATACCCAATCCACCACAACCACATCCGACATCAAGAACCTCGTGGTGACTATCCAGATGCAACTGATTAATAATGGATCGCTCAGATTCATAAAACTGCTGCCATGAGACGCGATTCTGCGAGAAGTAACGGGCTAGCTGATCTGTTTGATAAACAATATTTTTCATAAATTTTGGATTTTCAAATTGGCAGGGGGCTACTACTTGTAAAGATCCCAATGTTCGTCCAACGCCATGTATTTCTCAACAAGCTCAATATCACTCGGACTGTCGACCGAATATGATTTGATCCCCGGGTAGGGCGCTATATACTGCCGAAAAGGCATATCAAGAATACGGTTGCTATCGCAAGCCTCAAGCTGTTCCAGGCGTGTTTCTTCATGTGCGGTAAACGCCTTGAGATACTGCCAGCGAAAAGCAAAAATTCCAGCAACCCGGCGAGCCATGAGCGCCGAAGAAAACTCGCCCTTGCAATAAGGAAGCGGGGCACGTGACGTATAAAGAATCTCTCCAGCATCATTATGAATGATTTTGACGGTATCAGGATTCAGCCACATTGGCTCTTCAGTAATGTGTATTGACAAGACTGTGGCAGGAATTGACGCATTTTCCAGAAGAGGAGAAACCACGGCATCGATCATGTCTGGCCGTAGCATTGGTTCATCTCCCTGCACACACACCACGATGTCATTGTCAGCAACGACATCGCCCAAGCGCTCAACTGCCTCGGCGACGCGATCAAGCGCCCGTGTATGATGATTCCCCGTCATGACGACCGGAATGCCTTTTTCCTGGGCAAATTGTTCAATCTCATGGTCGCAGGTAGCTAATACCAACTTATCCCAACCACCGTACATTTTGGCTCGCAAGTAAACATGTTCAAGCATTGGCCGTCCAAGAATCGAGTATAAGGGTTTCCCAGGGAAACGAGATGCCGCCATGCGTGCAGGTATTACACCGATTATTTTCATAACAACCTTTCTAAAACGTAAGACTGTATTTGCAATTTAAGGCTCAGTACTCACTAACTTTATCTCCACATACCCCATAAGAAGCTGACGATAAACCGTGAATTTACCTTGGGCACTCGCTGGCAAGTCTTGTCCGATACAAATCGGCGAGATCATTATCCAACTGTCCGAGTCGTCCACTATCGCCTGCGGTAGAAACATCCACCCAGCTTTGTCTTTCATCCGAGAGGTAAAAAGAATTCAAGAGCTGAATCGTCGCAAGCGTATCTTCATAGGTAACAGGGAACCCCTGACCTTTCTCAAAGAACGCAACAATCTCTTCGTATATCTTTACGTGACCATGGCCATAAACATTCCCGGAGAAATCTTCTGAATTCGTAGCGCAAGCTGCTGGATCTGGTGTATAGATCTGGAGTTCGTTTACTGCGATCCCGCCAATTTGCGCCAGGCCGTTTTCGCAGACCAACGATAGGCTCGCTTCATAATCAATAGGACGTGCGGCAGTGGTGACCTCGAGGGTACCTATTGCACCATTTTCAAATGTCATAACCGCTGCCGCCGTATCCTCGACCTCGATATTAGCACCCAAAGTTTTGTGGGCACTACAAACACTGCTGACCGCACCGCCCATAAGCCTCAGCAAGTCAACATGGTGAATCCCCTGATTGGTCAAGCACCCGCCATCCATGGCAAATGTTCCACGCCAGGGCGCTAAATCGTAATAGCGTTGTGGACGGCACCACCGGACGCGCACGGCAACCGAACGCAACTGACCAAGCTCACCCTGAGCCAACCCCTGCAAAACACGCTTTACTGCCAGATTATGGCGATTTTGAAAAACCGCAAAAACATGAATGCCCGCTGCCGCCGCTTCGGCATAGACCTCCCTCACCTGCGAGGGCTTCATGAAGGTCGGCTTTTCAACAATAATGTTTTTTCGGTAACGGGAGATGATATCCAGCGCATGCTCATAGTGCATGCCTGATGGCGTAATGATTGCAACAGTATCTATTTGCGGATTCTCTAACAACATCTGGTGATAATTATCGTAAGCTTTTGCGCCGAACTGCTCGTGATAGGCGTTTGCTTTTTCAATAATCAGATCGCATACCGCAATAAGCTCAACCCCTTTGGTTTCGAAAATTGACCTGCAATGGTGTCCAGAAACCCGCCCACAACCAATAATGGCGACCTTCACCGTATTCTTTTTCATGATTTATCTTCCACTGCCTGTTTAATCATATCAACCACTCGCGCCATAATTGGCTTTGGCCCGACAGAGAATCTGCTGTAACCCGTAAGGCACGGGTGATCAAAAGCTACTCTGTAAAGTACCTTATTCGCTAGTGCGGCATGGATAGATGCCCCCTGCTCACCAAAAGCAACATGCACGAAATTCCCCGCCGTTGGTAACACCTTGAATCCCAGAGAGCGCATCTCCTCAACAAAGAACGTTTTTCCTTCTTTGATTCTGGCAACCGCCTGTTGCATTTCAGACGTTCTATCCAGCATCCTGGACATAAACTCCACCGCAAGCGTACTTACCTCGTACATTGGCCGCATTTTGTGCAGTAAGGCAATGGTCTCTGGATGAGCAACCGCGTATCCGATACGCAGGCCCGCAGCACCCCAAGCTTTGGCAAATGTTCTGGCCACTATCAGATTGCGTGAAGCTTCCGTCCAGGAAGCGGCAGACCATTCATAAAAGGGGTGGTAGGCCTCATCCAGCAGAAAAACAGTTCCAGCAGCCTCACATTCAGCAAGAATCCGGCGCAAAACATCCGGCGCCAAAACGGTGCCCGTGGGGCTATCTGGATTCGGCAGACATAAGAGCTTGGGTTTGTGTTTCCGCAAAGCTTTAGTAATGACTGCCGGGTCTAAGCGCGGCCCCGTTTCTGTTTGCTCATATTCTATTTGGCAGACTTCCGCTCCGAACATCTGGCTATAGACGGGGTACATCGCAAAGGTTGGCGCGGTATGTATAACGGCATCGCCATGTTCAACAAATGCCTCGAACACCAGGCGAATTGCACCATCACTTCCCGGTGTCAACAACAAGGAATCCGGGCTAACTCCAACCCAATGGGCAAGCTTCCGATATATTTCTCCTGCTTCCGGATAAGTTGCCAATGCTAATGGTGATATTTCCATAAGAACATCGTGCGATAGCGCCATCAAATCAGCATCTAAATTCTCGTTCTTATCAAGCCACAAACAATCCAAATTTCGAGGGGTTGAATTCAAGGCACTTGGCCGTTGAAGCTCTGGATTCAAAAGTGATCGCCTAGGGCGTATGCTCATTGGAAACTTGCCTCGGTAAGTTCAGGATAAACCGGGAGTGTCATTTTCATCCAAGCCATCAATCGCCGCCCGCCCCATGGCAAGGATGGCCTCGTGGGCGCTACCGCCAATGTGAGGGGTAACAAGGAAGTTGGGTAACGCCAACAGCTCTGTATCCTGTGGCGGCTCTACTGCGAATACATCGAAAGCAGCGGCGGCCAGACGCTTCCCCAGTAGCATTTGCTTTAACGCCTCCTCATCGACCAACCCTCCCCGAGCGGCATTAATCAGTACGGCGCTAGACTTCAGCAAAGCCAGCCGCGTAGCGTCGAGCATGCCACGCGTACTATCATCCAGAGGAACATGCAGGGTAACAATGTCGGCTCGTGCCAACAGCGCATCAAGGCTGACCACCTCAATGTTGTGAGCTGCGTAGAACTCGGGGTAATCGCGAATATCGTTAACTAAAATTGGACAACCGAAGGCCTTTAACAAAGGCACCAAATCCTTACCGATGTGCCCGCAACCAATGATACCGATGGTGCGGCCAGATAGATGCCCCCCGACATGCTGACGCCAGGTTCCGGAGAGAACTTCGCGATGAGCTGCGGGCACATGGCGCAACATGGCAATCGCAAATGAGATCACCAGTTCCGAAACTGAGCGGCGGTTAACGCCACCCGTCCAGCCCAAGCGCTTGCCATGAGTCCGCATGGCCGCCATGTCGATCATATCCAGCCCAACGCCATATTTGCTAATAACGTTGAGTTCAGGCAGCTTCGCCAGGATAAACTCGTCAATGGTTTCGAGGGCAGTAATTGCCTTGTCATGCCCCCTCAGAAACTCGACCAGGCTATCGCCCTTCAGCTGGAGGCCTGCATCATTGAAACTGACATGTTGATAACGCGCCAGCAGTTCGCCGCGCAGGATCGGATTATTTGAAAAGGAGCGAGAACAGACAGCCACCTTATCATGACAGTTGATGTTGACTGCCGATAATTCCTTATTTGTGTTATTTGGCAACATTTGATATTAAATTGATAAATGATTAGTAAGATTATTTATGAACACATTCGAGGCGAATTGAAATGCTATCGAGTTGAACAAGCCTGCTCAATTTGGATATCTCATGGACAAGAACCTCATTTCTTGGATTCCAGGGATATTCTGCAAATCGGTTCGGTGGATCTAACTGTTCAACGGTAAACGGATCTTCGCCACAAGGAATCTTTTCATCCCTGTTGGCGGTAAAAAAGAAGCCCGATTCACGGCAGACTCGCTGAACAAGCTTAAAATAGACGTCAATCTGCTCGCGAGTCATTTCCTGGAAAGAATGGCAATTAATAGCCAAGTCGACAGAATTATCAGCAAGAAGCTCCAACTGATCTACCGTAAGAAAAGCAAAATCAAAATCCTTGGGAAATCCGCCAGCCTGTATCTCATTCGGCATGGCAATTTTGGCATCGGGGAACAGGTTGCTCAAATAGGGGATTGATACTGCCAGAGTTTCAGGTAAATCTATTAATACCACCCGAATGGGCGCCCAGTCGTTATAAAGAATGGACGGAAAGTTGCCATTCCCCGCACCAATTTCCAGAACAGTCCCTATTTGATCCTGACTAACAAACCCGCGCAATATATTTTGGTAATAGTAATGGAGAATTATATTGTCCGAGGCTTCATAGCCAGACCAGCTTTGGTAATGCTGGTTAATGGCCGCCGCACTTGTATAATTTTGGGGGTGCTGTGCGAGCTTGTAATGATTTATTGCAAAAGGCGACAGGATCGGAACGGACACCTCCGCACGGCTCATGACCGCATCAAATGCCCTCTTACAGGACATCATCCGCGGGGCGGCTCCTGACCATGCCGCAACACCACGATTCAACCAGTTAACCGCTTTCGAGGGTTGCTTAATGGCACGCAGGATTTTTTTGGTCGTGCGCTTCAGGACGGATGACTGATGGGGCACATAGTAACCCGAGTCTCCTGCAACTTCTACAGAATTCCCACTGATATTCGCGTGAAGCTGGCCCGCAAAGTGCTTCCAATAATCGCTCTTGGCAATACGGGAGCGCACCCCAAAAAGATCTGAGCCAATAAACGCACGAAGCCTTTCAGAAATATCCGAACCAACCTGAAGTTTTTGCAATTATTTTCCTCTCAAAAAAACAATATCCCAAAGAACATGCAAAATGCTAATGGCACTTCTGTGCGTATTTGGAATAAGTCACAGCATTGTATCTTTATGGGCAAAATCGGATAAGAGGGGAGCATTTGATGCAAAAACTCGATAAGACCAAACATCGTCGGCTTCCTTCATCATAAAAGCCCCCCCCGCTCCCTCAACGATTGCAAGACCAGCCGCCACATCCCAGAGCATAATATTTTGCTCTAGATACACATCTGCAGCCCCTTTTGCAACATTCACCAGAGAAACCGCCGCTGAACCAAGCATCCGAACCTTGGCATAGGGGCCGACCATACGCCAGAAACTTTGCATGGTGTGATCATTTGCGACATCGAACCGCACAGGGAAGCCGGTGCAAATTGAGGCCTGAGTTTTAGTTGCCGTACTGGAAACTGAGATTTTCTGGCCATCACAGTATGAACCCATGCCATGTCCACCCCAAAAGAGCTGCCGCTCCAGGAGGCTATAAATTACGCCAAAAATTGGCTTTTGCTTTTTCCAAAAAGCGATGGATACCGCGCATGGCCCCAATCCCTTAACGAAATTAAAAGTCCCATCGAGCGGGTCGACGATAAACCAATAATCGGATTCATGTTTGCCCGCAATATAACCCGATTCCTCACTCAAAACCGGAAACCCGGTCGGCACAAGCGCCTGCAAAATATCCTGATCCAGCACGGCATCTGCCACTGCCTTGATCTCTTTTGGGTGCTCAAGGGAGTGGACATAGCGCTTATGATCCTGGCTAAAACTGTCCAGCAATCGAAGGCCTGCCTGGGTCGCAATGGCCTTGGATAACTCCAGCAACTCACTTATTTCAGGCATGCTTGATGAAGCGCATCAGATACGCACCGACAAGGTGATCGAGAACCATGTGAGCATCCTCGGCAGGCCCGTATTCCTTGGGTTCTGTAGGCACATGAATACCTTCGTCGGCCATAGCCTTCATCTTGCCCCCGTCGAAGGCCGTAATGGCTACACTCTTGATGCCCGCAGAAAGAGCATAGTCAAAGGCCCTGATCAGGTTAGGCGAATTACCAGAGGCTGAAATGCCAACCAGCACATCCCCTTTCTTGCCGTAGACGCGTAGCTGCCTGACGAAAATTTCTTCGTAGCCAAAATCGTTTCCCAGCGCCGTGAGTACGGGTACATTGTCGTTCAGACTAATGACGCGAAACGGCTGATCGTAGTCGTTCGTGCCGAATGCCAGATCATTGGCGAAGTGGCTCGCCGTGGCTGCGCTACCGCCATTGCCGATAAAAAAAATCGTGGCCCCACGCTTTCGCGCATCCAGCAAGGTTTCAATGAAACGTCCAATCTCAGCAGTATCAATATGCTGAAGAACGGATTGTAGATGCTCAAGGTAAGATTGGGCAAAGGCAATCGGGTCAGCCGTAAAAAAACGATCAATATTATTCATGTGTGTCTGGATTGGGGATGCCATAGGTTTTACGCCAAACAGGATCTGCGTAGTAAATTTTAAAAACGAGTCGCATGGTGTGCAAAGCATCCTCGGAGGTACCGCTCAACACTGCTCTGTCATTCAGGACACAGTCAGCGAATGCAGCGATTTCTTCGTCCCAGGATGGGTCGCGATTGTAACGGGTAATCTGTTCCTTTGGGTCGCCCCGATCATTGTCAGGATCGGCCTGCACCACGGTCAAAGTCTCTGCGCCGTAACTTTTTGTCCCTGACAAAATACCGCCCAGGATAAGGCTGCCCCGCTCCAAATTGATATCAAGATGAAAGCGATGCCGCCATTGCGTAGCCGAGGAATTCAGCATGCCGACAACGCCATCGGCTGTCCGCATCAACGCATAGGCGTTATCTTCAACGTCATATCCCCAATGGCTATTGGAAATAAAGCTGTGTACTTCGGTAAAATCACCGCCGAATAAACGCATGAGGTCAACCATGTGTATGCCCTGATCGAGCAGCACTCCACCTCCGGCAATCTCGCGCTTAGTGCGCCAGTCTGGCTGATTAAAGGTAATGAGCTTTGCCTTGCCGTACATTCCCCGCATATTGATGACACGGCCAAGCTCGCCGGACCGCAAGATTCTGAGCGCATCCTGCACGGAATCGTGGTAGCGGTGATTAAACCCATACATGAGCTTTAGTGCCGGATGCTGGCGCTCATGGGCGATAACCAGCAAGATGTCTTCAACATTACGCCCTGGCGGCTTTTCACAAAAAACGTGCAAACCGGATTCGAGACCGGCGATCGTTACTTCCGGAGCGATTTCATTGGTCAGGCAGACGATCAGGATATCTAGGTCTTCCGTCAGCAAACGCCGGTAATCCGGGTAATAGCGAACGCCGTCGGTGAATGCACCCTCCCCGTCAAAGGTTTGGTCACATACTGCCACTACGCGCAGGCGGGGGTGGCGATCAACGCAGTCTTTGCGGCGTTTGCCAACCACGCCGAAACCGGCGATGCCAACTTTCAGACAGTTCATTGTTTCTCAATTCCCTCCAGAGTTAATGCGAGAATTCATGGTTAAGCTAGCGAGAGGTGGATAGTGCCTACTTAACCCATATCTGATTGAACGTATATTTTGCCGCACCAGGATCAGCATCGAAATAATCTGCATGCTTTTTTTCTTTAAGCGAAAAACCCGCTTTTTGCAGATACATGCTTGCATCGTTAGCCTGAGCCGTAAATTTGTCATTTATCTCTATCAATACACCTTTGGCCCCAAGCAAGACGGGCATTCCACCCTTAAGGATCAAATGCTCGATTCCATCAACATCCATTTTGATATAGTCAGGTTGTGGAATTTTCAGCAGATTAACCGCATCGACCATAGAAAGGCCGACCGTTGGAAACTCAAAGGCCTTGCACATAGGTTGACCATCATGGCCATAGTCCTGGCCGAATGTAGACATCGCCCCTCCCCAGCCGGTGGACGTCATATTGAGCTTACTGAAAGCCAGTTCATCGGAAAGCGGTAGAGGAACAATAGTCGCTTGATCGGCAATTCCATTAAGAAAGATGTTCCGTGCCAGCAGTTCCAGATTGAAGACCGATGGTTCAAAAGCAAAGACCCGACAACCTCGCGCCTTTGCCGCATAGCAGGTATATAACCCAACATTGGCGCCAACATCCCAAACCACCGACCCTTTGGGAATACCATCAATCCACTCGAGGGTCTCCGGTTCCTTGGTGGAAAAAGTATCAACACGGTACTTATTGAGCGGATTGGGAATAGAGAAAATCAAACTCAAACCCTGATGCTGCAGCTTTTGCGTTCGGCCCATCGCGTTATCGATGATCTGGGTGTAAAAATAGCGTCCAACGGGGGTTGCTCCCACGAAAGCAACAGACGAATTTATAAGCTTCCTGAGAGCTGACTTAATGCCTTTTTTCAATTCCATACCCTTTAAATGTAACCGCAGCTTTAACAACGGACCGGCCTCAACATCCAGCAACCACACCGCCAATCGCACCGGTAATGACGTGAAATCCATCGTTGAGAGCCTCGGCCAGCACCTCACCCTTCTGCCCCTGTAGCCAGGAACAACACTGTTCTGGCAGGCCAATAACCTTAGGCGTTATGGTCAGCCGTTATGTGGTGGTTCGGTACCGTGATAGGCACCACACTTCTTGAACCTGATCGTAGTGCATGAAAAAGCGAAGCGATATGTCCGTCAGCCCCCACACCCAGAAACAGAAACAAAACGTCAATTATATCAGGTAACATCTCCTCGTACGCCTTTGCCGCCGCCTCACGGTACGGGGATTATCCGCTTCCATGCACGTAATTGAACACTCGGCTGGCACGCCATGTGCCAGCAAAATTTCCATCACCAAGGCATAGTTGCTGTCAGTGTGCTGAGGGAAGACGTAACGCTCACCCCCAAACAACAAATGGATGCATTCCAGCGGTAAGCCAGATGTCCTGGCCCAGTAGGCATAAAGGGGCCGCATTTCCGTCGGCTAACATGACATGGCAGATGCCCCGTCATATTTTGATGCCACCAATGGAACTATCCAGCAGCCCTTGCAGAAGTTGGGCCAGATGCAGCGGACGAATGCCAGCCAGACTACGCATTTGCTGTCTGCAACTGGTGCCGGAAACCACTATCGGAGCGAGCATGTCTGTCGGCAGACGTACATTATTCTGGAAGATTTTTTTTGACAATTCACTGTAACGATAACCAAAGCTACCGCCCATCCCGCAACAGCCGGTTGAAACGATTTCCGCCTTAAGGCCAAACATAATATTTAAAAACATTCCTATCGCCGAGGTGCTGCCTGTCGCTCGTTCATGACAATGCGGATGGAAATAAACTGGGCAGTCACTTGTTGGTAAGGCAATTTTTTGCAGCCGTCCAGCAGCATGCTCGCGAATCAGGAATTCATCCAACATAAAGCATCTTTCCGTCAAATCGGCAGGCCACTTGTTCTCTCCCAGCAGAGCAGAAGCTTCATCGCGTAGTAGCAAGAGTTCCGCCGGTTCAAGACCGACAACCGGCACATCGCCCCGGAGAATCAATCCATCTCGCAAGCGTTGCAACCCTTTTTTAGCCTCGTCCAGAAACCCTTCACTCACCAGCAGCCGCAAGGAACAATCCATGAAATGGAGTTCGGGGGCATAACCCAGTTGCCTTAACACTGCTAGGGCGGCTTCTCCAATTTCCGGCTCAACGTGATTAACGAAGGGATCGACTAACAACAGGACAGGCCGTCCGGCAGATACGCTAGCCACTGGCTTAGTAGCAGCGAGACTAGCCATCCGGCGACTCATTGCCATTGGCGCTGGCATCGGCGGTTTTCGCTCCAGCCCGGCCAACTGCATAACCAACGGTGTACGTAGCAAAGAGCCCAACGAAGTACGCAAGACCGCTGGCAAGACCGCGAACAAGGCCAATAGCACCGGCTGCGTCGCCATCAGCCAACGGCCCGTTTGCCAAAAACGAGTGCGGCGACGGTGGTAAAGGTATTCCGCTTTCATACGGGCCATATCCACGCCAGAGGGACACTCACTCTTGCAGGCTTTGCAACTCAGGCAAGTCTCCATGGTCTCGACCAACACCGGGTCGTTGAGCCCCGCTGGGCTGGGGTGGGAGTAGGCCTGGCGTAGCAGGTTGGCACGCCCGCGGGTAGCGTGAAGCTCTTCGCCTGTGGCCTGAAAGGTGGGGCACATGGCACCGCGACCCGCTCCCTGGCGGCAGTTGCCGCTGCCATTGCAACGCTCAAGCACCAGGTCAAAACCACCATCGGCCTGCCAGTCAAAACCAGCAGGCGAAATTTGCGCAGCAGCCAAGGGACGTTGGCGCACATCCGCATCCACCGGCAAATCCGAGAGTATCTTGCCCGGATTGAAAATCCCGGTCGGATCGAAAACAGCCTTGAGCTGGCACAACAGGTTATAGACCTGGTGACCAAGAAATTCGCGCAGATAGGGGGCGCGCAAGCGACCATCGCCATGTTCGCCGGACAATGCACCGCGGTAGCGTTTGACTAGGGCAGCAGCTTCTTCGGCGACGCGGCAGAATGTGGCTCGGTCAACATCGGAATCAAGGTCAAGTGCCGGACGCAGGTGCAATAACCCCACCGAGGCATGGCCGTAATAAACGCAGTCAAGGCCGTGGCGTTTCATCATTCTGCCAATATCATTGGCAAATTCCGGTAGAACATGGACGGGTACAGCACTGTCTTCGATCACTGCCACCGGGCGGGCACGTTGGCGCAGCCCCATGAGCAAACCCAACCCAGACTTGCGCAGAGTCCACACACGAGGGGCATCAGCACCATCGAGCACCGGCCAGGCGGTACCCAGGCCTTTCGCCTTAAGAATCGCAGCAGCCTGCTCAGCTTTGGCATTAGCCAGTGCAGGGGTGTCGCCGAAAAATTCCGCCACAAGCACCGCGGCGGGATCGTCCACCACCCAAGTGCGGTTAGGTTTTTGGCCAGGATGATCGGCAGCGGCACGCAGTACATGGGCATCGATTAGCTCGCAGGCGGCTAGACCATCTTGGGCTATCAGGCATATATTGGCCGAGAGCGCCGCTTCGAGGGAATCGAAGTGAATGCAGGCCAGGGCCTTGCCACCCACCAGAGGCGAAAGCTTGAGGTGGATAGCCGTAACCAGGGCGAGAGTGCCTTCACTGCCGCAAATCAACTGGGCAAGATTGAAGGGCTGACCGTCGGGAACCCAGGGCTGGCCCATAGCCAAGGCATCCAGGGCATAGCCGGTATTGCGGCGGATTACGGAAGGATCAGGATAGGCCGCAAGAATGGCCTCGCGGTGGCTATCGACAATGCCAAAGACGGTACGGTAAATGTCGCCTTCAAGGCCATGTGATTCTCGTTTTACCTGAAGTGCATGGACATTCAGAGACCCGAAACGGGCTGTGGCTCCATCGGCCAAAACGGCATCCACCTCCAGTACATTTTCACGGGTAGTGCCATACACAATGGAGTGTGAACCAGCGGCATTATTGCCCACCATGCCGCCGATGGTGCAGCGACTGGAGGTGGAAATGTCAATGGGAAACTGCCAACCGAGTGGGCGCAGATAATCGTTAAGATCATCGAGCACCACCCCCGGCTGCACCCAGATGCTGTCAGCGGCGGGCTCGGAAAGGATGTCCACCATGTGACGGGAAAAGTCGACAATTACCCCTTCACCCACACACTGACCGGCAATGCTGGTGCCGCCGCCACGGCAAATCAGGCTGGTGCCATACTCTCGGGCCTTGCGCACTAGATCGATGCAGTCTTCTACATTCCTGGGTAAGGCCACCTCGACCGGAACCTGCTCGTAGACTGAGGCGTCGGTAGAGTAGAGGCGAGCATAGGTGGAGCCCTTCATTCCACTAACAGAGGGGTAAATAGCGGCACTCATGGCAATACCCGCACCCACATTTTGGCGGCACCCTGATACACCCTCTGGACGTCACTTACCAGTTCATCTCGCGTCAATCCAGCTAGCCATGGCATGGCGTACACGAAAGCCGCCATCAACGCCAAGTAGAATACGCCGCCCAACCCCATGACTACAGGCAAAGACCAAGTGTGACCCACAATACCGGTTGCAGTGAAATGGGCCACCCACCCTAAACCCACACAACCCAGCAAGCTTATAGGCTGATAAGCCCAATCAAATGGCCAATTCCAGATGCGGGCAATGATGAAAGCAATGACATTGACCGATATGAACTGCATCGCAACCATCTTCAGCGCCAGCCCTTCCGAAGCCAGTCCCAAGCCTGGCACGACCGCATTTGCAGGTGCAAGTACCAGATAGGTCACCACCATGCTGGCGATTGTGAATAAGATGCCGGTAACGACCTGTAGCGATACCCGCTCGGTGGCGTAAAGCATGGTTCCGCCAATCTGCCCCATAGATTGGTGAACCGGATACAGAAACATGATAGCCAAGGTGGTCGTTCCGCCGACATAGGCGGCCCCCAGAATCAGGCGCAACAAGCCTTCTGCCCAAGGGATGAGAAATCCGGCGATCATTGCTCCAATCAGGAACAATAGGCGTGATACCTTCTGATAAAGCATACCCGTGCGCGCACGATCCCCCTTGTGGTGTGCCTCAGCGATCTCCTTCCAAAAAATACGGAGGGTGGATGTCGTGGCAATAAGCGCAATTCCTGCAAACTGCGCACCCACTGCATAATAGGCCTGTTCAATACTACCGCCATAGTTCTGCAACAACCATCGATCGGCGAACTCATTGGCGAAACTTATCAATGAATAGGGAATCATGGGCCAGCAATAGCTAAGATACATGCGAAACACCAGTTCTGGCGCGGCGTCAGTTGAGTCGGCCTTGCATGGCGAGGGATACGGAAACCGTTTGTGCGCCACAAAGGCGGCCAGCAAATATTCCAGTGCAATGGCTGTAAAAATAGCGTGAAGTCCCAGCAGACCCAGCCACCAGAGTAGGACAACCGCCAGCAGATGCGCCCCTACAACCACCACGCCAACCCCCTGCACCCAAACGGTTTGCCGCTGTGATTCTCCGGCCTGCTGGATGACTGGCCACACACTGTTTTGCATAAAGGCGGCAGCAAAAGCCAGCAGTACCAGCCCCCTCTGCTCGCCATGCCAAATGGTTTCTATCCACTGCGAAGGAAACAACAACCCGACAACGCATAGCGGAATGAGAAACTGTATCGCTAGCCAGACAAAAAATGCCCTGACAAACCGTTTCGATCTCGGCCGTTGTGACAGAAAAGTAAAGAACGCTGACGAACTCCCCATATCGAGCAATGCCCGAACGCCCACAAAAGTACCCAGCAGGAAGGCCATATTGCCGTAGGACTCCGGTTCCAACCAGCGCGCCAGTAACATACCAGTGGAAAAGCCAAGTAGTGCGCGTAAGAGATTGGCGCCAACAGTGAACACAAAGCGCCTGCGGATGGAATGGTTCACCCCTCAGTCGTTCCGCTGCTAAATACGCTCTGTTCTAAAGGATCATCGGACGTCTGCCTTCCGGCTTTCTCTACATGATTAATAACAACATCCCATGATAATATTTCCGGACTCCCATCAATTTTTATATACTTATTTCTGTATTGATTATATTTTTTAGAATCGACACGCAGCTCATTTTGCCAATCCACACCATCCAAATCATGATCCAGGTTAATCACCGATTTACCAAGCTCGGTCGCAAATATTGCTATTGACTCCTTTTTTAATGAGGCATCCATAAATATTGAATCCAATTCATCCGTAGTCACGAAAATCACAGGCTTTCCAAATAGCACGGCAAATTGAATTGCTGTGCTGTCATGGCACACTATGATTTTGCAGTTTCTGATTAACTCGGCGGTTCCTCCATACTCAACGGGAATTCCTGCGAAATAGTCTTGCTGATAAGAAGCCCGTGGATGCGCAGCAACTCGCAAGTCCATCGCAAAAACATCCGATATTTTTCTAAGGCCGTTACAAATGGCGGGGAAATATTTTTCAGGGGTAACTAAACAAGGGGTATTTTGCAGAATATATTCAGGATGGAAGCAATAATTTTGATCAATAAAAACGGCATAATTTCCAATCGACCCCGCCATTGAATTATTAAGTTTCAGGTAGGTATCGTAATCCAAATTATGCGCCTTAAGAATCTCGTGGTCATGCCCAGCATCAGGAATTGATTTTTCGCCCGAAACAACGAATAAGCCAGGCCAAATATAAGGGGCCGCTAATTTACTAACAAGCGCGTTGGCTAGCCATTTAAATGGCTTAATGGGACTCTTTGCAAATGCTTTTATTAATTTACGTACAAGACCGATTTTTTGACCATCACCGGGTACCGGAATTGAGCCGGTAGCACAGACTACCCTTATAGCACCCATCTGTATAAGACGCATTTTTACTCGCACGGAGTAAAAATTATCCCCGGTTAAATCAATAAAATATCTGACCTTTTCAAGTTTAGAAAACCTGTCATCTAGTTGGCTTTTCAGCGATATAGGGAAATAGCCTGCAAACTCCTTGAGCTTACGCCCTGATTCCATAAAATGTTGCCAAAAAAGAGGATGCGCCCATAGCGTTAAATCCCACACTTCCACTTCCCAGCCTCTATCAATCCAGGTTTGAATACCAAAGCGACCATAGTTCCACTCATCAAGCGGTTGATCGATCAGATAGATGATCTTGCTCATTTCGGATCAGCGCCACTCATCGCAACAAACGTTTCGGCCATCTTCCAGTCCCACTCAGTATCGATATCAATACTTTCTTGCGGTTCTTCAATCACCAGCGGCACCATGTCATCACTATAGAACGAGTGCAGTTTTCGCAAATCTTCTGGTGCGATGAGATAAAACGCACCATTAACCACATAGGCCGGGGGAAGATCCTGGGAGCGCAGACGCATGCCGCCTCCATTGATGAAAGGGCGCATGCTCTCTCCCTCAACCTGGAAACACCACATAGGGTGAGACAGGACGGGTGATACCCCAAGCACGGGGCGGCTCTGATGCATACGAAAAAGCTCAATGCCCCGCTGTACGCTGTCGCGGCTACGAAAGGGAGACGTGGGCTGCAACAACAGTAAGCCATTGACCTTCCCGTTCTCGCCTTCATACCAATCCAGCGCATGCAAGCAAACATCTACTGATGCCGCTGTATCAGTAGCCAGTTCCGCTGGCCGCAGCCAGGGAACCAGCGCGCCCGCATTGCGGGCAACCTCGGCAATGGCAGAGTCGTCTGTCGAAATCAGAATGTCGCAAATTTCGGGGATTCCTTTAGCGACGTCGATGCTCCATACGATCAAAGGACTTCCACCTAGAGGACGGATGTTCTTTCCCGGAAGCCGTTTCGACCCGCCCCGCGCAGCTATTAACGCAAGAATCCTCAAGACGCCAAGAACCTTCGTAACACTTTCAACCCAACTTCTCCACTCTTCTCCGGGTGAAACTGACACCCGAAAACATTTCCTCGCTCGATAACGGCTGAAACCGATGTATCCCCGTAGAGACAATCTGCGATACGATGGCTGGGGTCGCTCGGGCTGGCCATGTACGAATGCACAAAGTAGACCGCTTCACCAGGTTTAATCTCCTGTAGCAACGCACCCTCCCAGTTCTCGCGTCCTTGTGGCAAAACCAGCGCGTTCCAGCCAATATGGGGAATTTTCTGCGGGTGGGTGGTGTTTGATGGGATTGGAACCACACGCCCCGGAATTAAACCGAGGCCCGCAGTGATACCAAACTCTTCGCTCTCGTCAAGCAGCATCTGCATACCCAAGCAAATACCCAGCAACGGGACGCCCCGCGCAGCCACTTCTCGCACAACAGCATCCAACCCAAGACGGCTCAGCTCGGCCATACCATTGGCAAAGGCCCCCACCCCAGGCAAAACCACTTTCGATGTGGAAAGAATGACGCCTGGATCAGCAGTCACTACCACTGTCGCGCCACAGTGTTCCAAACCCCGGCGCACGCTGAGAAGATTGCCCATACCATAATCTATGACAGCGACTTCAGTCTTGCTCATAACTTCTCACTTCGATACCTGCGGCTTGCGCGGCACGGCGAATATTGCCAACAGTTGCGCGACTATAGTGCAGGATGTCGGCCATGGCGACGGCGTCCACTCCGCCCTGCTGAACTGCCTCTATCATATCTTCCGGCTTGCCCATACCACCGCTGGCAATTACCGGCACGGACACTTCCTGAGTCACAGCCCGTATCAAGGGGATATCAAACCCCTTACGGGTACCCTCCCGATCCACAGAGGTCAACAGTATCTCTCCCACTCCCAAGGCGACACCACGCTTGACCCAATCGATCACATCCAGCCCGGTACGTTCGCGTCCGTTGTCGGTATAGACCTCCCAGCGATCAGGGCCGATTTGCTTGGCCTCGATGGAAAGTACCATGCACTGGCTGCCAAAGCGCCGGGCGATGTCGGTGATAAGACGGGGATTCGCTACAGCAGCGGTATTCACCGCCACCTTATCAGCACCGGAACGGAGCAGGTGGGTGGCATCCTCTACGGAACGAATGCCGCCACCCACGGTCATCGGCACAAAAACGTTCTGGGCTGCACCCTGAACGATATCACCAAGACTATTGCGGCCATAGAGACTTGCCACGCAATCCATATAGATCAACTCATCGGCACCCTGCTGGTAATAACGCAATGCATGTTCATTTGGCGAACCGATTACGCGGAGTCCTTCCAGATGGATACCTTTGATTAGGTTGGCGCCTTTAATGTCGAGTCTGGCAATAAGGCGAATTTTTCTCATCGCGCAGAATTTTCCCCACTCTCGTGCCAAACTGCATAGCGCAATTTCCATTCGCCGTTTTCATTAACCCACAGATGCGGGGAACGGAACTGATCGGTCAGCAGCCGGAAGTACTCACGATCCATGATTGGTTGCTCGAACATTTTGCTGGCTTCGGGAAATTCCCTGGCCGGAATACTTAGATAATGGAATATTTCATCGGCAAAGCGCTCCGGAAATTCATGATCAAAGCGTTTAACCAACGCTACACCTTCCTCACGATTAATATCACCGGAACGAATTTCTTGAGCAGCATCGTAACTGGCACGTCCAATGCCAAATTTTGTTCCGGTAGTGTAGTAATGAAAATCATCGATGCGATCATCAATGCTGTTGTATTTGCTGTACGTGCCCGGCGTGCGTTCAGGTGAAGCCTGAAACCCGCCATGCTCGACCGCGTAGTAATAACAGCTCTGCGGATGCCATTTCAGGTAGTACCCTAAGTAGTGCACTTCAACGTATTTCTCCGCAAGTTGATTGGGGTTGGCAGGCAGGTAGGGTTGCAGGTCATTCTGGTCGACTCCGAACCGCTCCTTGAGATCGCTTACCGAAACGCCGCCCAGGAAAATTTTGGATTGATCCTCGGCTGAAAAGTAGGCCTGATCCCGCTTGGCGTCATCAGTATCACCTATGGGATTGCCATACTCGGCCTCATTCTCACCGTAAAAAACCAACGGAATATTGAACAGCAGGGCCATCTTCGGAGCCAACGCCTTCTGGCCGAACATGAAAGCTTGGAAGGGATGGAACAACAACTCGGTCGACAGGCGGGTCAGCAACCTATGGACGCGGCCATTAGGTGTCATGAGATAGTTGTCATGACCAGCATGAATCCACGCCTGGAAATTTTTCCAGCCCCAGTCAGTATAAACGTGGGGCGCCCAAGTCACTGTCAGCGGGTGCATCCCGTACTTGCTCTTGAGAATGTGAGAAGCGTAGAAACTATCTTTGCCGCCTGATCCCGGTACGATACAGTCATAACTGCCATCGTGTTTGCGATGTTTGTCACACAATTCCCGCAACTGTTTATCCCGCTCCACCCAATCAATGCCATGTTTCTTGCGCTCGGCAAAGTTGCATGCATCGCACACGCCATTCTCATCAAAATGTATGGTCGCCTTCTTGGTCTCATTGGTGTGCTTATACTCCACCGCAGAGTTGGGCCGCTGGTTGGAAATGACACAACTACGACAGAACCTGACCTCGCTCGGCAAACCGTAGAGGGCTGCCGGCTTTTCAAGGTTTTTTGCAAATCGAGAGAGGTCAACGGCTGCTGGGTAACGAATAATGTCCATGTAAAAACTCTCTAGATTTAAATATTGGGTGTATGGTCAGCCTGCGCCCGTTCCAGGTCATCCACACGTCCCACATCCAGCCAAGGCTCATGCATTGGGTAGACGATTGTGCGTGCAGCGCTTTCTTGCAGGCGGCTGAACAACGTCGGCATATCGCAATGTTCGCCGATGCTCAAGGTGTCGAGGGCGTCAGGTTCCAACACATAAACACCCGCGTTGATATGGCTGCGGGCGATAGGCTTTTCTTCAAAGCCGATGATGTCAACCCCCTTGGTGCGGACAACACCGAATGGATGCTGCCACTCGTGCAGGCGTACGGCCATGGTGGCAGCCGCCCCATGGCGGCAATGAAAATCAAGCAGTTCGCCATAGCGGATATCGGTCATCACATCTCCATTGGAGACTACGAATGGGACACCGGGTCGCGGGTTCAACAGACCAATGGCACCAGCGGTGCCCAATGGCGATTCTTCGCGCAGATAGTCAATTTGCACCTGCCAGCGGCTACCGTCACCGAAATGGTCTTCAATCATGTGGCCCAGGTAGTGAATGGCCAACACAAATCGGTGAAATCCCTCCGCCTTGGCCCGCTCAATTATATGTTCCAGCATCGGCTTGCCGCCCACCGGCAACAGCGGCTTGGGGCAATTTTCGGTATGGGGCCGCAAGCGGGTGCCTTGGCCGCCAGCCATGATCACCATCAGGTTGGGGCGTTGCCCCGGAAGCATCAACTCATCCCACAAGTGCAGCCCCACCACGCGCCGGTTTTCATCAACGACCGGTAGCTGGTGAATCTTGTTGGCTTGCATGAGCTGAAGCACAGTGTCACGTCCCAGTTGTGGCGGTACGACCAGGGGCTCGTGGTGAATAATCGAGTCAATCGATTTATTCATGTCCAAACCGCGCAACAGTCCACGCCGAATATCCCCATCTGTAAGGGTGCCGAGCAAAACACCATCGCCCGACACCACCAGCGCAATCTGCAGGCCTGCTTCATCCAGTATGCGGATGGCCTGCTGCATGGTAGCACCGGCAGAGAGCAGGGCTTTACGCCAGGACTCAACAGGAATGGAGTCGTTGGTATCAGTCACTGATTCACTTGCGTTTTCAATCATTGGGCTTTCTCGCTCTCACTAGTACGCGAGATCATGGAAAGATTTTTTCAGGATGGCTTCAAGCGGATAGTCCCGCAAAACCTGCACAATTTTTTCGCTCGCCCCGCCATCACCATAGGGATTTTTAACGGTTTTGAGCGTCGCCTGAAATGCCTGTGAATAGAGCCGATGTAAAGCTGCCGCAATCGATTGCCGATCAGGGCTGCAGTCGATCACGCTTTCCGCCTTGAGCCTCCCCCGTTGCCGGTCACCGATATTAATTGTGCCTTTACCGAAGCTGGGCACTTCAGCCAAACCGCTGGAGGAATTGCCCACAACCCCATCCACATGCTGGATGCAGGAGAGATAGCGTAACTGACCCAAAGAGGTAAATGCTCGAGCATTTGTGTGGACAGCTATAAACTTCTCAACCATCTCTAACAGCACACGACCATCAGTATCGGCATTCGGCATGGTAAAAATCAAGTGCGTATCTTCCTGCATCTCCAGTGCCGCCAGCAGCTCCGCCATCTGTTGGGAAGAAGTTGCATTTTCCAGGGTGACTGGATGAAAGGTAACGAGAAGATTCCTGGGACCCAACTGAAATCCGAGAGATGCTTCCAACGCCAGGCGCTCAAGAAGAGACAGTTTCTTGATGTTGTCGATACCCAACCCACCGACCAGAAATACGCGATCTGGGTGTTCCCCCAATTGAATCACCCGCTTACGATATTCTTCAGCAGCCACGAAATGCAGATGGGACATCTTTGTGATCGAGTGGCGAATCGCCTCATCAAATGCGCCCTCGGTGCTCTCACCACCATGCAGGTGCGCCACGGGAATGCGGGCAATCGTAGCTGCGGCCACGGCAGGAAAAATCTCGAACCGATCTCCTAGCACCAACATCAAATCTGGCTGAAGTTGCTGCAACGCGTCGCCAAAACCGATCAACCCAAGCCCCATGGACTTGGCTAGCCCAGATGGAGTATCGGAACTGAGCAGCATCTCCACCTTACGGTCGATGAGAAAACCGTCCTGTTCGATTTCGTGATAGGTCAACCCGAATTCTGGCGAGAGGTGCATGCCAGTTACGATAACTTGCAGTTCGAGTCCCTGCGTCTCACGGATACCCTCCATTACCCAGCGCAACAAGCCGTATTCAGCGCGGGATCCCGTGACGACGCATATTTTACGGTTCATAGTTCGATCAACTCATCCGGCGCAAAATCTCGCGGCGCTTTGCGCCCACGAATCTCATCCCAGAGCATGGGCGAAAGGCCCGTTCCAGGGCGCTTTGCCGCAAGATTACTTTCGCTGAAAACCTCTCCTGCCTGGATGGCACGTGCGGCCACCAGCGATTTGCGCGCGACCGGCCTATTCTTCGTTTCGCTCGGACTTGGCCGCTTGATACCATCGCCCATGGCCTGCTCGATATTGCGAATGGCCGCGACCATCGCCTTGAGCTCATCAGGCTCGAGGCTGGCTTTGTGATCCGGCCCCGGCAAATTCCGATCCAGAGTAAAATGTTTTTCGATAACACTAGCGCCTAAAGCCACGGCAGCAATGGCTACCTCGATGCCGGACGTGTGGTCGGAGTAACCCACGGATACACCAAAGGCATCCCGGATAGTAAGCATGGCGCGCAAGTTCACATCGGACATGGGTGTAGGATATTCAGTGTTGCAATGCAACACCGTAATACGGTTCCGTGGAGTCCCTGCCAGATCCAACACCTCCAGCGCTGCTTCAATTTCACCCAGGGCAGCCATGCCCGTGGAAAGAATCACCGGCTTGCCGTAGTGGCCCACATGACGCAGATAAGGCAGATTGGTAATCTCTCCAGAAGGTATCTTAAAAACATCCAGCCCTAACTCGACCAGCATATCAATACTTTCCGGATCAAAACCGGTTGAAAAAAATCGTATGCCGCGTAAATTGCAATGCGCAATTAGCGCTTCATGCATGTCACGCGTCAGTTCCAACCGGCGAATCATCGCGTGCTGGGACTCGCCTGCATCCGTAGTTTGGTTTTGGTAGTCCGCCTTCCTGGCATGTGTAGTAACCAGCCGATCAGCGTTGAAGGTTTGGAACTTGACCAGATCAGCGCCAGCTTCTGCGGCAACGTCAATCAATTGACGTGCCAAGGCCAGATCGCCGTTATGGTTCACGCCGGCCTCGGCGATGATCAGGACGTTCATTTTAGCCGGTCTCCTACTCGAATTCTTTCCACACCACTCCACTCAACCACCTTCACATAGGAGTCTGCCGTTTTCACAAAAAAAGCTCCAGGCTCAACTCCCACAACTGCTCCAGGCACTCCTTTAAATACCGGAGCCTCTGGTAGCAACTCGACACGATTGATTCGGATTTCAACATCCCCGCAAAAAGTCCGCGCCTCAGGACCCGGGCGACAAATTGCACGAACAAAATTGAAAACATCTCGAGAGATTTGATCCCACCGCAACCGCTCGTCCCCCTCCATCCTGCCAGTGCAATAAAAACCCAACCGATGAACTTCGGATTGCGCTGTACGAGTAGCCTGCCCGGCCTGTAGCTGCTTCACGGTTTCATATAACAACTCGGCGCACCCAGGATAGGCGCGCTCCAATAAAGTTGCGTAGTTATCTTGATCGGTGATTGGGAATGTACGCTGAACCAGGATATCCCCGGTATCGATACCTTCATCGACATAGTGAACGGTAATCCCAAACTCTTTTTCGTCATTGATCAATGCCCAATTCAGTATGTTCCGGCCACGATAAAACGGCAACTTCCCGGCATGACAATTGATGGTCTTCAATCTAGGATATTCGATCAGCCGCTTCCGAAATATCTGGTTGAACGACATAGAGACAAACAAATCACAACCATAACGACTAATCTTCTGAAAAAAATCATCTGAGTTGATTATTGAGTGTATGAGAAAATCAATCTGATGGATCTTCGCTTGTTCCCTCAAAACATGGTCTGGACGGTCATAACGAGCGCAAATAAACGCAATGTGAATTGACGGATCAAGGATAAGTTTTTCTAGTGCCTGATGAGACCAAGGGCCGTCGGCAAAATATCCAATCGTAATCTGATTCATAGTAAATAAGCACTGCTTGGCAAATTAATCAGTCGCTCTTCCAGCGACTCGGCCACCGGCAAGTTCATCTTCTGGCATTCACTGTAAGGTGCCAACCGATGCATCAAGGCCCAGGTCGGACGGGTCATCAATCCCGCATCATTGGTGGCAGCCAAGATTGCATCGCGTTGCCCGGCAGCAGATTCATCCAGTAGCAGTGTCTGTAACCAGTAATTGCTGCAACAACCTTTTGGCTCCACGATGATACGCGCCTGAGGCACATCGGCAAACGCAGCAAGGTACCGCTCAAACAAATTGCGCTTCGCCTCAAGAAATTCAGGGAGCTGTTCTAGCTGCGCGCATCCGAGGGCGGCATTGATATTCGGCAAACGGTAATTGTAGCCAATTTCGTCATGCACATAGTTCCAACGGTGTGGCACCTTGGCGGTGGTGGTGAGGTGCTTGGCGTGCTTGGCAAGTTCCACATCATTGGTGAGGATGGCCCCACCGCCACCGGTAGTAATGGTCTTGTTGCCATTGAAGCTGAGCGTACCCATCAGACCAAAGGTGCCGGTGTGACGCCCGGCGACAGTGCTCCCCAAAGATTCGGCTGCATCTTCTACCAGCGCCAAGTGAAAATCCTGTGCAACTGCCAGCAGTCCTTCGATATCCACCGGATGGCCAAAGGTATGCATGGGAACCAATGCCCGGATCACACGACCGGTGCTACGGTTCACACATTGCTCGTTGTGTATTTCCGTAATGCCTTGCAGATATTCGCGTAGCCTTTGGGGACTCAGCCCGAGAGTGCGCTCTTCACTGTCCACAAAATGTGGTGTCGCCCCACAGTAGGCAACAGCGTTGGCCGTGGCAACAAAAGTCAGCGCGGGGATAAGCACCTCATCACCTTGCCGCACCCCCGCTAGTTGCAGAGCCACATGCAGGGCAGCCGTACCGTTCACGACGGCCACCGCGTATTTGGCCCCAGTATAGGCAGCCAAATCAGCCTCGAAGCGGTCAACAAACTTACCTACGGAGGAAACATAGGTCGAGTCCAGACACTCCTTGAGATAAAGCCACTCATTACCGGCAAAGCGGGGCTCATGCAAGGCCACGGGGCCATGTCCGACCACGGATTGGACGGCGTCAACAATCTGGCAAACAAGGTTAGTCTGAAGAGGCACTGCGTTCACAGGTTGTAAATATCCGATTTATATGACGCTAGGTGCGCGGGCTCGTTGAACCAGTTCACGGTTTCGCTCAGGCCACGCCGGAAGCCATCCAACCCGCCGTATTGGGGTTGCCAGCCCAGCAATTCCCTAGCTTTGTCATTAGATGCCCACAGCCGTTCCACTTCGCTCTTTTCCGGGCGCAAGCGCTGCTCGTCGGTAATGATTTCAATCTCAACACCCATCGCTTCAGCAATGGCACGGGCAGTATCGCCAATCGATATTTCGAAGTTGCTGCCAATGTTGATGACCTCGCCAATGCCCCGATCTGAATTCAGCGCGGCCATGAAGCCGCCCACTGTATCGGCTACATAGTTAAAGTCCCGCGTGGGGTGTACCGCGCCAAGCTTGATCTGCCGTTTGCCGTTAGCGATCTGAGTGATGATGGTTGGGATAACCGCCCGGGCCGATTGGCGCGGACCGTAGGTGTTGAACGGGCGCAGGGTGGCGACCGGTGTGCCAAAAGATGTGTAGAACGACATGGCAATCTGGTCCGCACCGATCTTGCTGGCCGAATAAGGCGACTGCCCCTGGAGTGGATGATCCTCGGTAATCGGCACGAATTGCGCCGTGCCATAGACCTCGCTGGTCGAGGTATGCACCACCTTGGATACCCCAAGATCGCGAGCCGCCTGGACAATATTCAAAGTACCTTTGATATTGGTATCGACGTAAGTGTCAGGCGAATGGTACGAGTAGGGAATAGCGATTAGGGCAGCCAGGTGCAGCACAGCATCGCAGCCCTTCATAGCCGTGCGCACCCCGTTCGGGTCGCGAATGTCGCCGGCAAACACCTCGAACTTACCCTTCACATCCTCGCCGCAATGTTCCAGCCAGCCCCAGGAATTGAAAGAGTTGTAGAGTACAAATGCGCGTACATCATGTCCGGCTCGCACTAGTGCTTCAGTTAGATGAGAACCGATAAAGCCGTCGGCGCCGGTGATGAGAATTTTTTGATTTTTCATGACTTCAATTCGGCTTAGTCAGACAGGCGACAGACGTCTCCAGTGCCGCCTTGCCAATGACCACAAGACCCAGCAAACACCAGCACGTTTTTTTGCTCGGTGGGGGTGAGCTGATGACGGATATTACTAAAAACGAGCATGTCACTGGTGTGCCGATTCGTAAAGTGTTGTCAAGATAAGTACCATTAACTGTATTGATGCCCGGTAAAACCCAGAGGGCCAGCTCATTGAACAAGGCTCGCTGATTCAATGAGCCGCACTCCAACAAAGCTCTTCGCCCACTCCTTTTCGTTCCTCTTATAGCTTTTGTTCACTCGCCGATTAGCGCATCGGTTCGATTTCGCCCTTTTTTAACTTCGCCTCGCAGTTGTTCAATTTCTTTTTTTAGCGCGTCATGTTCCGCAATCTTGCGCATGAGGAAATGCGCCGTTGCCCGGGTTTTTTCTTCGATACCGTGTGGCGTAAGCAAGTATGCATAGGCGACTTTGCTCGTGCTACGGCGGAAGTTGGTGGCTTTGACCCAGCCCTTTTCGATCAGTGCCCGTAAGCAATAGTTGGTCTTGCCGAGACTGACACCGACTTCCCGTGCCAGCTCCCGCTGGCTACAGTCCGGATTAGCCTGTAGAACCTTGAGCAGCTTGTAGTGAAGTTCTTCCATTGACTGCCTTTTCGTAACATGCGCAAACCTGCGTTCACGGCTTGAACAGGGGTGAATTAAACAGGAATGCAGGGAGCATGTCAATTGAGAAAGCAGCTTCTTTAGGGCAAGAACCTAAGCCATATAGACCGGGAAGGCTTCAAACACGCCGATCACTGAACCTTCAAAGTCTTCCTTTTATATTCAACTCATACAATTTCGCGTATTTAGCGAAACTGTTGAAGCAGCCTATTGAGATATGCACCAACCCCGGCACACCATCGAACAAGCCGCGCCTGAAAAAATAAAACTTCACAAACCTGAGTAGCGGGCTGACTACCAGCCGCCCGAGCGAAACTCGCTGTCCTCTCTTGAACAATATCTCTGCCTGCAAGCTGGTATATCCCAGCGCCATGAGGGTCATGGCACTATTTTCGCGACACACCGCCCAGTAGTCATGTTTGAATCTCTGGAAAACGTTGGTATATCTTCTGATTCATAAATTCCAGAATTGTCATCACTTTTTCCGCAGCGGCGAGCGCGAGTTGTAGGCGTTCGAACCGCTCCTTGGTCGTTTCAGGATAATCGTGAGTGAATTCGTTGCGAGTCCGGCGATTCTACCCACTCTTCCGCAGACGGCAGCCAACCGAGCTGTTCCAGTCTATCGAGGCGATCCAACACTGGCATTGCCGCGATTTCTTCGCCCAGGGACAGCAGCGCCGTGGGCATAAGCCGTGCGCCCATGTCGTCCTGAAGGCGGGTGTATCGATAGGCAAACTGGTCGAGCAAACGTCGGTCATCTTTGGTCAAGCACCCCAAATCCGAGTCTGCCAAATCGCGCAGATGCAGGTCACCCAGAGCCTCTCGCAACGCCTCGTGATGCGCCCGGCAGGTGTCATGGGCTTGCCGAAGTGCGAGCAACGCTGCGTTGTTCATAATCTGATTCCTGTTTCATGTGCAATTCGGACGATGGGGCGAGGATCGTCGGGTTCTTCAATGATGACGTCAATCTTGCGTTCGCCCAGCAGTCGTTCGAGCTTGCCGAGGAAAGAGATTTTATGGGGCAGGATAGGACTCGCCAGAAAATGATCAGGGCGAATCAAGAGATCAATATCCCCTCCCCGCTTGCTGTCATCCACCCGCGAGCCAAACAGCCACACATTTGCCTGTTCACCAAAAATTTCCGCCGTCGTGCGTCGAATGGCCGTGATCTGTGCCGGAGTCAATCTCATGTTCGCACCATGTATCCATAGTCATTGCTTCAGAACAAATTATATGAGATTCCGCTAATAACCATGTCAATTTTCGACTAGAAGCATCACTTCAAAGCTTTACTTTTTATTTAATGCATACAGTTTTGCGTATTTTGCGAAACTGTTGAAGCAGCCTATTGCGATATGCACCAGCCCCGGCACACCATCAAGCAAACCGCGCCGGAAAAAATAAAACTTCACAAACCTGAGTAGCGGGCTGAGCACCAGCCGTCCGATTGAAGCACGCTGTCCGCTCTGGAACAATATCTCTGCCTGCAAGCTGGTATAGCGATTCTGCTTATCAAGGTAAGCAGCGAGGCTTTCTTCCGTCTCGTGCAGCAAGTCGCCCTGCAAGCTGCCGACCGGCGTCGTAGCGAGCACTTTTTCGTGAACCTCGTCCTCGCTCCAGTTAGCGAAACGCCGGTCAAATAATCTTGCGCTATAGTCAGGATAACCTTCGCCATACTGGAGCCAACACCCCATAAAGCGGTTGCGGCGCGGCATTTTATAAATGCGGAGCGTTGGTTCGCACAACACTTTTTGAATACTGGTGCGGAGCTCATCATTCACTCGTTCGTCAACATCAATGCACAGCACCCAATCATGTTTGGCCTGGCTTACCGCAAATTGTTTTTGCTTGCCGAAGCCAAGCCAATCCTGGTGAATCACCTTCGCGCCGTGACGCTTGGCAATTTCAACAGTGTCATCGCTGCTGCCGGAATCCACCACCACGATTTCGTCGGCGAAAGCTACTGATTGCAGGCAGGCCTCGATCTGAGTTGCCGCGTTGCGGGAAATAATTACGGCGGAAAATGGCTGTCTGCCCAATGTCGGTCGCGATTCAGTCACGCTCTGCCTACACCCAAAAAACCGAAATCCCCCCTAGCCCCCCTTTTGCAAAGGGGGGTGGCTGGAGAATTAGTCTCCTCTGTGTCCTTCAGGGTACTTTTGCAAGGGGGGGGGCCGGGGAAATTGGTGCGGCTGCCGTCAAGGTATGACAAAGCAGAATAAAACGCTAAAGCAATAAAACTCAAGGATACGGAAAAAAATTTTGTTGGCAAAACTTTTTCGCCTAGGGGCAGCCCTTCCGTAGCATCTCGCTGGAAGGCTAACCTCAACATTGCGGGCAAGTAGCGCTCGTCGGCGTGGCGCATTCCTAATTGGGTAAGAGTGGTCATTTTGTAAGGCTGGCAGCGATGATCCGGGCAAATTCGCTGAAATCAACGAGGTGATGCCGGGCGATCGCATGGACGATGATCCAGTTAATATTTTCATAATTGTGGACAGCGATATTGCGGAAGCCCACGGCTTTCTTGAGCCTGCTTGCGAGCGTCTCACTTAGAATGCCCGCCCCGGCCAGAGTATCGAAAGTTTGCCCCATGGTATCTGGGGGTGGAACTTCCATACTCGCGATCAGGTGTGTGCCAATATCCACGCAGATTTGTACCGCGCGGCTAAGGTTGAGGGCAAGGATATCCTGAAGGTCAATGTCCTCAATGAGTGTTTGAGCTTCACTCGGGCATTTATCCTCTATCCGCCGCAGACATCGGCGCAAGGATTCAAGCTTTTGCTCGACTACTTCCCGATCCATGCAAGCCTCCTTTCTGCGAGAATTCTGGCGCGATAAGGCATAAAATCTTCTTGTTCAAAAACATGCCGCCGGATCAGTTCACCATAGCGCGTGTCGCTGCCAAGCAGTTTTCTGCCGTGGCGAACTACTTGGCCAAGTAGCGGCTCGGCTATGGTATCGAGGTCGATCAAATCCACAGGTCTCCCTGTTTGCTCAGCAAGATCACCTATCAGGGCCATTTTTTCGCTGACTGTTAGCGGCCGTTCAGCAGCAATGGCCAGATCAAGGTCACTACCGGGCCGCTGACGACCGGTAGCCATGGAGCCGAACAGGACAGCGAGGCAAATTTGCGGATACCTTTCCAACACTGCACGGAGGAGGTCATCACCGGGCTGTTGTGAAAGGTGGCTCCGGCTCACTTCCATCCCCGCCGCTCAATTTCAGCCATCAATTTGTTGGCTACCGCAACGAGTGCAGGCACAAAGGCGTGGCCCGTTTGCAGGGCACTGGTGAGTACCGTCAGGTCTTCCACGTATTCGTGAACCATCTGGTTTCTAAGCTGGCGCATGGCCATCCATTCGTCGGCGGAGTCCAGCAAACCCATGCGCTCGGCCCTGTCCAGGTTGTCGATGGCGGTGGCAGGTGTTTCACCCAGCGCCACTAGGAGCATGGGCAACAGTTTGTCGCCAACCGTGTCTTGCAGCCGGCCAAACCTGCCTACAAAGGCCTCTACCCGTTCTGACAGGTCGAGATCGGTCTCGAGTTGTCTGGCACGCTCAAGGGTGAACGGTTGGTCAAAGAGACGCTGGTCTGTGCTGAGGAGATGTTGGCATTCCTTGCGCGCCACGCGGGTTAAAAATTGCAGCCGCAGCGCAATCTTTGGGTTGAGGGTCATAGCAATTGCCCTTCTTTGACGGCCATGTCGTGGATGGGCAGGCGCATGAGGTTGGGCGCGGCGAGCAGCACATCCACTTTGCGGCCATGCATCAGGCGGGTGACTTTAGCAGAAAATTGTGCCGCCAGGAGTGCGGGGTTGGCCACGGGTTCAGGCAATTCGAGCATAAGGTCGAGGTCGCCGCCACGCGCTGTATCGTCCAGCCTGGAACCAAATACCCGCACACGGGCATGGCTTCCCGCTATTTGAAGGGCAAGCTGGCGGATGGCTTTGGCTTGGTGGTCGGTCAGGCGCATTGTTTTATTCCCAAGGATTGAGTAATTCCAACCCGGTGATATGGGTGAAGTCCCTAACACTGCGGGTTGCCAAAGGCAGTCCATTGGTCAGCGCAATGGCAGCAATCTGCGCATCTTCGGTATTAATAGGCTGGCCGGTGCGCATGCGCGCAGCCGCCAGCACAGTATACTCATCCGTTGCGTTCTCATCGAATGACAGGCAGCGCCCCGCAAACTCCTCTTGAAACATTCGTTCCGCCGCATTGGCAAGATCATCGCGGCGCTTGCCTACGGGAAGAAGGGCAACGCCAAGCAGGATCTCTGTCCGCGTAATAGCGCTGATCACATGCGCTGCATCCGGGTACCGCTCGAACCATGCCAGCACATTGGCATTCGGCTGGCGGGGCATCAGTTCGGACAAGACATTGGTGTCAAGCAACACACGCTGGTTCATGCATCACGCCACTGCAGCGGTTGACGCACTACTTGGCGCTCCGGCACTGACAGTTCATCGACACCAAGCTGGGCAAACCGTTGATGTATGCGTTGGGCAAAACTGCCTACCCCCTGCGCGGGCATTACCGTCCGGCGCAAAATTTGGCGAGCTTCTTCTTCCATCGACCAGCCATGGCGAGCAGCTTGCTGGCGTAGGCCGACCTTGATACTGTCGTCAAGATTACGGATTGTAAGACTAGCCATTACTCACTCCTTATTGACTGCAATGCAATCATTGTAATCAATGTTCGGGAAATGCCCATGTTTTACAACGCTAGGTAACCTCTATGACACTGGCTGCCTGAAGTGCACCTCTAAAAATCCAGATTACATCCCAACTGCGGCGCGGCAAAACGGGGTAAGCGGGCAATCCGCAAAACTGATGCTCGCAATTTTTTCCGCACTTTGCATTTGGGCGAACTCTGAATTTTTAGAGGCGCCCTGAATATTGTTCACCGGCACAAAAGCGTAAAATGCGCAAATGCCCAAAATTTTGTTGGTTAAGACTTCCTCGCTAGGGGATGTCGTTCACAATCTGCCTGTCGTCACTGATATTCATGCGCACGTGAGCAATGCCTCCATTGACTGGGTCGTCGAAGAAAACTTTGCCGACATCCCCGCTATGCATCCTGGCGTTAACCGCGTAATTCCTGTGGCCCTGCGCCGCTGGCGCAAGGCGCCGTTTAGTGCCAGCGTCCGCACGAAAGTTGCCGCATTCCGTGAACAGCTTGCTGCGACCCGGTACGATTTCATCCTGGACACGCAAGGCTTGATAAAAAGCGCCGTCATTACCCGCCTCGCCTCCGGCACGCGCTACGGCTATGCCTGGGACAGTGCACGCGAGCCGCTGGCAGCGCTGTTTTATAAACTCACTTTCACGGTGCCGAAAGCGCTTCACGCCGTAGAAAGAAACCGCATCCTGGCCGGAAAAGCTTTTGGCTACCAGCCCGCGAGCGGCCCCATTTATGGGATTCTGCCTCCCACTATTTCACTGCCTTGGCTGCCCCAGCAACCCTACGCCGTCCTGTTGCATGCCACCAGCCGAGCCGACAAACAATGGCGCGTGGTCAATTGGCTGGAACTGGGGGAATATTTTAACAGCATTGGCATGGCTTGTATTCTGCCGTGGGGCAGCGATGCAGAGCATGTGCAAAGCGCGCTACTTTCCAAAGGAATCGCGTCATCGATCATCCCGCCTCGGCTCACTATTCGTGAGATTGCCGCTTTGCTTTCTGGCGCGCGCATCGTTGTCGGCGTCGATACTGGCATCGCCCATCTGGCTGCGGCGCTCAATGTTCCGATTGTCGCCATTTTCTGTGCGTCTGACCCAGCGCTGACCGGTGTTTACACCAGCGGTCCGGCTACGAATTTGGGAAATTACGGCGCACCGCCGTCGATCGCTGAAACCATTGCAACAGTTGAAAGGCTGCTTTCCGCATGAGCCGGGCACGTCTCGCCTACACCTGCCTGCTGTATCTGCTACTGCCCTTGCTGCCGCTGCGGCTTTTACTGCGCGGCCGGAAGCAACCGGCCTATCTTGAACACTGGAGCGAGCGTTTCGGGCACTACGCAATTCGTCCGAACAAGCCAGTGATATGGTTGCACGCCGTTTCCGTGGGGGAGACACGGGCTGCCGTGCCCTTGGTTCAGCAGCTTTTGGAGCGCTACCCGAACCACCAAATTCTGCTCACGCACATGACGCCCACGGGGCGCGAAACCAGCACTGCTTTATTTGGCAGCCAGGTACTGCGCTGTTACCTGCCTTACGATTACCCGTTTGCCGTGCGGCGTTTTCTGCACCACTTTAAACCGGTCATTGGCCTGCTCATGGAAACTGAAATCTGGCCCAACCTGGTTCATGCCAGCAAGCGGGCTGGCATTCCTGTCCTGCTGGTTAACGCCCGTTTATCGCAAAGGTCGGCGGGTAAGTACGCCAAATTTTCGCAGCTTGCGCGGGAGAGCCTGCATAACCTGTCGGCTATCGCCGCGCAAACCGAAGAAGATGTCAGGCGTTTTAACGTCTTGGGCGAATGCCCAGCAAGCGTAATGGGCAACCTGAAATTCGATGTTACGCCATCCCCGTCACTGATAGCGCTAGGCGGCATATTTCGGGAACGATTCGGGCGCAATCGTCCGGTATTTCTCGCCGCAAGCACCCGCGAAGGCGAGGAGGCATTGCTGCTCGACGCCTTGCGGCAGGAATCCGTTCCAAGCTTGTTAACGGTCATTGTGCCGCGTCACCCGCAACGCTTCGGCGAAGTCGCCGCATTGCTCGCAAAACGCAATATCCCTTTTCAACGCAGGAGCGAAAATCAGCCCATCGAACCGGAAACTGAGGTTGTTTTGGGCGACAGCATGGGGGAAATGTTTGCTTACTACTACGCCGCCGACATCGCTTTCATCGGCGGCAGTCTACTGCCCTACGGCGGGCAAAATCTGATTGAGGCTTGCGCAGTCGGTACGCCCGTGTTGATCGGGCCGCACACTTACAATTTCAGCATGGCTGTGGACGAGGCGGTGAAGGCAGGTGCGGCAAAGCGCGTGACAGACGCCGCCGATCTGGCTCACACTTTAGGTACGTTGCTACGGGATGAAATACAGCGTCAAGCCATGCGTGCTGCCGGGCTGGAATTCAGCCGCCAGCACGCCGGCGCTACGCTGCGCTTAATGAAAATGATCCGCCCATACTTGGGCTAGCACTCACTCTACGGTGCTTCTTCTGACCGTTCAAATCCCCCCTAGCCCCCTTTTACAAAGTGGGGAAACAAGCAGGCTTTGAATTTTTAAGATAGGGCTTCTTAGGCTGGCTGCCTATTTGCTAACCAGCCACTTGTCCATCTGAACCAGATCGTCCTCTGCCAAAGTACCGACAGCAGACCGCAATTTCAATTGATTCATGATGTAGTTGTAGCGCGCCTGGGATAAATCACGTTTGGCGCTATAAAGTTGTTGCTGCGCGTTCAGCACGTCCACGCTGGTGCGCACCCCTACCTCGAAACCAAGCTTGGTCGAATCGAGAGAACTCTGGCTCGACACCAAGGCTTGTTCCAGCGCCTTTACCTGCGCAGCGCCGCCGGTCACGCCGAGGAACGCCTGGTTTGCCTCCAGGTCTATCTGGCGCCGTTTATCTTCGGTATCCTGGCGCGCTTTCTCCTGGTTGGCCACCGCTTCGCGCACCCTGGAGCTGACCAAACCGCCCTGATAAATCGGCACGTTTAACTGTAAGCCCACCATTTTTACCTTGCTATCGTATGCCCCGGTAATGCTGGCTGCTGTGCTGTTATCACCATAGCTGGCGACCAGATCGAGAGTAGGGAAATGGCCGCCGCGATTGCGTTCCACTTCCTGCGTGGCAATTTCCAGCGCAGCCTTTTGAATCTGCAATTGCAAATTCTGCGCTTCCGCGCTTTCCACCCATTTATCCATGTCGTTGGGTTCCGGCATTGTCAGCGGCAACGCATTCCCCAGCGTTGACAGCGTAGCGGGAAGCTTGCCAATAAGTCTTTGCAAGCCGCGGCGCTTGATCTCCAGATCGTTGCGCGCAGTAATTTCCTGGGCTGTGGTCAAATCGTAACGCGCCTGCGCCTCTTGAGAATCGGTAATCGTCGCCGTGCCGACTTCGAAGTTGCGTTTGGCCTGGGCCAACGATTCGGAGATAGCTGCCTTCTGTGCGCCAGCCAGGGTCACGTTGTCCTGAGCAAGCAGCGCATCGAAATAAGCTTGCGCTACACGCAGAATAAGATCCTGCTTGGCAATGGCAAATTGCGCTTCGGCCTGACTGACCTGCGATTTGCCTTGCTCGTATTGAGCAAAATTCTGTTTGCGGTAAATGGGCTGATTAAGCGACAAGGTGTAGCCGCTGGAATTGTATTTTTTTACAAACGGCGTGTTGCCATTGCGATATTGTGTGTCTACATCGTTGTAGGTGGTGTTGGCACTCACCCCGATCGTTGGCAATAGCAACGACAAGCCTTGCGGCCCCTTCTCCAAACCAGCCTGATAAGCGGCATTGGCTGAGGCAAAAGTGGCATCCTGCTCCTGTGCCTCATGATATATATCAAGCAGGCTTGCGGCCTCGGCGGAAGAGCCCAGCATCAGACTAAAACATAATAAAGACAAGCGTTTCATGGAACACCCTTTCTCAGTATCTTGGCATAGTAGGATCAACATCGCGCGCCCACCGCTCGACACCGCCAACCAGATTGTAAACTTTAGCAAACCCGCTGTACTCAAGCATCATGGCCACCCTATAGCTACGCACGCCATGATGGCAAATCACCACCACATCGGTTTCCGGGTCAAGCTCATTGGAGCGTTGCGATACTTCACCCATGGGAACCAGGCGGGAACCTGCGATGCGGCAACGCTCGTATTCCCAGTATTCCCGCACATCAAGCAACAAGGGGCGTGGCCGCGCTGTGTCCGCAAGCCATGCGGCAAGGTCTACCGGCTCAAGTTGCTGCATTTAAGGGCACCTCTAAAAATCCAGATTTCATCCCAACTTCTGCGTTGCGGAAAAAATTTCTTGCTTACATATAACCCCTATGCTGCGCGGCGAAATTTTTTCCGCGCCTTGCATTTGGGCGAACTCTGAATTTTTAGAGGTGCCCTTAAAACACAAAGGCTGATAACGGCTGCGCATTTTTTAAAGGTGCG
>JBBRTU010000025.1:0-38276 GCA_038244115.1 Burkholderiales bacterium | reverse complement strand
TGGATGCGATCCTGCGTTCGGGCGTGCGCATGCTGTTCACTCGACGAGGATTATTGCTATGGCATACTCGCTCCTACGCACGTCGCAACACGCGCCGTACGCTGGCTGATTTTTTCCTGGAGATGTGGATCGCGCCGGTTCTGGCGGTGGTGCTGGCCTTTGCGTTGGGCGCTACACGATGGGCAGAGTTGCTCTTCTGGGCGCCAGTCTTGTTTCTCTGGCTCGCGTCGCCAGTCGTCGGTTGGTGGATCAGCACGCCGCTACGCACGCCTGCACCGGACTTGACCGTTCAACAGCGAGTGTTCCTGCGGGCGCTGGCGCGACGCACCTGGCGCTTCTTTGCGGACTTCGTTACGCCGCTGGATAACTGGTTGCCCCCCGACAACTTCCAGGAAGCACCGGCATCGGCTATTGCCTCGCGCACCTCCCCAACGAATATCGGCATGGCCCTGTTGGCGAACCAGGCCGCGTATGATTTCGGTTACATTTCCGCCGGAGAATTCCTGCTTCGCACCGACAACACCCTGGCCACGATGGAAAAGCTGGAACGCTACCGCGGCCATTTGTACAACTGGTACGACACCCGCACGCTGCAACCGCTCCGCCCGCACTATGTCTCTTCGGTAGACAGCGGCAACCTGGCCGGCAGCTTGCTCACCTTGCAAGCGGGACTGGCCGAGCTGAAATGCCAGCCCATCCTGTCCTCGAGCGCGTTTCGGGGTCTGGCGGACACCTTGCGGGTGCTGGCCGAACACGTACCCTCGTCGCCGGCCCCGGATCTTGCGAAGAAGATCCAGTACCTGCAGGACAAACTCCACTTACTCACTCTAAATGGAGTGCCACTGACGCTGGCTGCCGCCGAGGTAATGCTCGAGGAGGTTCACCGCGCCGGTGGGGAGCTGATGGCCTGGCTACCTGCTGACATCGATATCGATGGCGAACTGTATTACTGGGCTGAGGCGTTCGGCCAACAATCCCGCGCACTGCGCGATGACCTGCGGTCGTTGGTGCCTGATGCGCAGCACTTCAAGCATGTCCCAACAGTGGAAGATTTGGCCAAGGCTGGATCGACGGCGACGCATGCTGTGGCTTCAACCAGTCAGGTCCGCTATGCAGGCGCGGTGGAGCGGATCAGAATCATCGACGATTTGATTGAACGTTGCCGCGAACTGGCGGCGATGGATTTTGAATTTCTCTACGATATGTCTCGCGACTTGCTGACCATCGGCTACGACGTAAGCGAACGGCGCCGCGATCCGTCCTGTTACGACCTGCTGGCATCCGAAGCGCGTCTGGCCAGTTTCCTGCTTATTGCCCAGGGACAGGTGCCGCAGAAGCACTGGTTCAAACTCGGCCGCTTGCTGACAAGCCAGGGCGGCAACGTGAGTTTGATCTCATGGAGCGGTTCGATGTTCGAGTACCTCATGCCGCAGCTGATTATGCCGAGTTACGACAACACCTTGTTGGAACAGACGTACAAGGCCGCTGTGTCGCGTCAGATCGAATATGGCCGGCAACGCGGCGTGCCCTGGGGTATTTCCGAATCCTGCTACAACACCACCGATATGCACCAGGTCTATCAATACCGGGCGTTCGGCGTGCCTGGGCTGGGCTTCAAGAGCGGGCTGGGGGACGACCTGGTAATTGCGCCCTACGCCAGTGCGCTGGCGCTGACGGTGATGCCGCGCGAAGCCTGTCGCAACTTGCAGACATTGGCCACTAGTGGGTTCCTCGGTGCCTACGGATTCTATGAGGCGATTGATTACACGCCGTCGCGCGTCGTGCGGGGCAAAAGCCATACCATCGTGCGCACGTTCATGGCGCATCATCAGGGCATGAGCTTGTTGGCGGTTGAGCATGTGTTGCTCAACCGCCCGATGCAGCGCCGGTTCATGTCAGACCCGCTGGTACGGGCGACGGAATTATTGCTGCAGGAACGCGTGCCGAAGAAGGGAGCGACGCTGCACCCGCACGCGGCTGAAGTGAGTGCCGCTGCCCGGCCGCCTACTGCGGAAGCGGGTGCGATCATGCGTGTGTTCACTGACCCGAGCACGCCGATACCTGAGGTGCATCTGTTGTCCAACGGCAGGTATCACGTCATGGCGACTAATGCCGGTGGCGGTTACAGTCAGTGGCGCGACCTGGCCATCACGCGCTGGCGTGAGGACGCAACGTCTGATTCCTGGGGCAGCTTCATCTATCTGCGCGACCGCGACACGGGGCGTTATTGGTCGGCGGCGTATCAACCGACATTGCAAAAGGCGGATCACTACGAGGCGATCTTCGTGCAGGCGCGCGCTGAATACCGTCGGCGCGATCAGTCCATCGAAGTGCACACCGAGATCAGCGTTTCACCTGAAGACGATGTCGAGATTCGCCGTGTCACGCTCACAAACTTGTCGTCCCGTACACGTCACATCGAGGTGACGAGCTATGCGGAGGTGGTGTTGGCGCCGTTGAATGCCGACCTGGCACATCGCGCCTTCAGCAACCTGTTTGTGCAAACCGAAATTTTGCCCGACCGGCAGGCGATTCTCTGCACACGCCGCCGCCGCACACCGGAGGAGCGCACGCCGTGGATGTTTCACCTGTTGGTCGCGCCGGGCGCAGTTGCCGACGAAACATCATACGAGACTGATCGCGCCCGCTTCATCGGTCGCGGTCGAACAGCAGCCAACCCAGTGGTATTAGATAGCCGTGATAGCCCGGCGACGTTATCCAACACGGATGGCCCGGTGCTCGATCCTATCGTGGCGATCCGCCGCACCATTACCTTGTCGTCCGACGAATCGGCGAGCGTGCAGATTATCTCCGGTGTCGCGGACACGCGCGAGGCAGCGTTGGCTTTGCTTGGGAAATATTGTGACCGGCACTTCGTTGAACGTGCTTTTGAAATGGCATGGTTCCAAAGTCAGGAGGTGTTACGCCATCTCAATATCACTGAAGCGGATGCACAGATTTACGGGCGCCTGGCCACCTCCATCATTTATGGCAACGCCTTGCGCCGCACCGCACCCAGCATCATTGCGCGCAATCAACTAGGGCAAGCCGGGCTGTGGCGATTTGGCATCTCGGGTGATCTGCCGATCGTGCTGGTACGTATCGGCGACCTGCACCGTATCGAGCTGGTAAAGCAAGCGCTGCAAGCCCATGCCTATTGGCGGATGAAGGGATTGAAGGCGGATCTGGTGATTCTGAACGAAGATTTCTCTGGCTACCGCGCGGTACTGCAAGACCAGATCATGGGGCTGATCAACGCGGGTCCCGAAGCGCAAGTTGTCGACAAGCCGGCTGGGGTTTTCGTGCGGCGCGCCGAAGAGCTTTCCGAGGAGGATCGGGTCTTGTTCCAGTCTGTCGCCCGCGTCGTGCTCACCGATACCGCCGAGACATTGATCGAGCAAGTGGAACGCCGCGTGTCGCCAGAGCGTGCATCGGATCGTCTGGAGCCGTCGATGCAAGCGTCAGCTGAACCGGTGCAATCCTTGTTGGCGCGCGAACGCATTTTCTGCAACGGGCTAGGAGGCTTCACGCCCGACGGGCGCGAATACGTCGTCACCCTGGAACCGGGTCAGAGCACGCCGGCACCCTGGGTCAATGTCATCGCCAGTCCGCATATCGGCACGGTCGTCAGCGAAAGCGGGGGCGCATACACCTGGGTAGGGAATGCGCACGAATTCCGTTTGACCACTTTTCACAATGACCCGCTCAGCGATGTAAGCGGCGAGGCGTTGTATATCCGCGATGAGGAATCGGGCGCATTCTGGTCGCCGACGCCGCTGCCTGCCCGCGGTCGATCCGGCTATGTGTGCCGGCATGGCTTCGGGTATAGCGTGTTTGAGCATTATGAAGCCGGCATCGCCTCGGAACTGTTCACCTACGTGGCGATGGATGCGCCAGTGAAGTTCGCGGTGGTAAAGCTGCGCAACCATTCTGGCCGTCCGCGCCGATTGTCGCTGACCGGGTATTGGGAGTTGGTAATGGGTGAGTGGCGACATGCTAACCTGATGCATATTGTCACCGAAACCGATCCACACAGCGGCGCGCTGTTTGCGCACAATGCATATGGCCGCGAATGCGCCAATCGGGTCGTGTTCGTGCAGGTCAGCGAGCCGACGCGCAAGGTGACCGGAAACCGCACGGAGTTCATTGGCCGCAATGGGTCGCTGGCCAAGCCGGCGGCCATGCGCCGCAAGCGCTTGTCGGGCAAGACCGGCGCGGGCCTTGACCCGTGCGCCGCGATGCAAACGCAGATCGAACTGGCCGACGGCCAAGAGCGCGAAATCGTATTCGTGTTCGGCGCTGCCCGCGACACCGACGAAGCACAGTATTTTATCCAGCGCTTTGGCGGACGTGCTGGGGCGCGCCAGGCATTGGAAACGGTGTGGGGCTATTGGAACCACACTTTGGGTGCCGTACACGTGGAGACACCCGACCGCGCGCTGGATGTATTGGCCAACGGCTGGCTGGTGTACCAGACACTGTCCTGCAGGATTTGGGGACGCAGTGGGTATTATCAGTCCGGCGGTGCCTACGGTTTCCGCGATCAATTGCAGGACACCATGGCGCTGATCTATACCACACCGTGGCTCGCGCGCGAGCAGTTGATTCGTTGCGCCGAGCGCCAGTTTCCTCAGGGCGACGTGCAACACTGGTGGCATCCGCCCAGCGGGCACGGCGTGCGTACGCATTTCTCCGATGATTATTTGTGGCTACCCTATGCAACCTGTCGCTATGTATTGGCGACAGGCGATACCGGCGTGCTCGACGAGCCTGTGCATTTCCTCGAAGGCCGTGAGCTTACGCCGGAAGAGGAGGCTTACTACGACCAGCCGCTGCGTTCGACTGAAGTGGCAAGCCTTTACGAACACTGCGTGCGTTCAATCAAACACGGTTTGCGTTTTGGTAACCATCATTTACCGTTGATGGGCTGCGGTGACTGGAACGATGGCATGAATCTGGTCGGTCGCGATGGCAGGGGCGAGAGCGTTTGGCTGGCGTGGTTCCTGTACGACAACCTGCGGTTGTTTGCAGACCTGGCCCGTGGCAGAAGCGACGAGGCGTTCGCCGAGGTTTGCAGCGAGCAGGCTGCGCTGCTGCGCAGCAACATTGAGGCCAATGCCTGGGACGGCGCCTGGTATCGGCGGGCATACTTCGATGATGGCACACCCTTGGGTTCGTCCAGCAATGACGAATGCCAAATTGATTCGATCAGTCAGAGTTGGGCAGTCATTTCAGGCGGCGGCGATGTCATCCGTGCCAAGCAAGCGATGGTCGCGGTGGACAAACGCTTGGTGCGTCGCGATGCACGCTTGATCCAACTGCTCGACCCGCCGTTCGACAAATCAGACCTGGAGCCCGGTTACATCAAGGGTTACGTGCCCGGTGTGCGTGAGAACGGCGGCCAATACACCCATGCCGCGATATGGGCCACGATGGCGTTCGCCATGATGGGTGACAAAGGACGTGCGTGGGAATTGTTCGCCATGCTCAACCCCATCAATCATGGCAGTCAGGCAGAAGAGAGCGAACGCTATAAGGTAGAGCCGTACGTCATGTGCGCGGATATTTACGCTGCCGCACCACACACCGGGCGGGGTGGTTGGACCTGGTATACCGGGGCGGCTGGCTGGATGTACCGACTGACCGTGGAAACGCTGCTGGGCCTGCATCTGGAAGCGGACAAGCTGCATATTAAACCGTGTATTCCGGCCCACTGGGAGTCATACAAAATTCATTATCGCTACCGCGAGACTTTCTATCACATCAGCATCAAGCGCGTCGGACAAAAGCCGGAGCGCATGATCCGCGTGGCGGTGGATGGAATAGCGCAGCCGCAATACTTTATCCCCCTCGTGGACGATAGACGAGAGCATCACGTTGAGGTGGATTTGGGCTAAACGGGCGGGTTGGGCAGTAAGCTGATAATTTAAACGTGAATGTTGAAGGGGATGTAAGACATGGAAATTGAAGTAAGTGCCGAAGCCAAGAACAAGCGGCTTAATAACTTGGTCGCTATTACCGTGCTTCTGCTGTCGGTATTTATGGCGATTTGCAAGATCAAGGACGACAACATAGTGCAGGCTATGCAGCAGGCCAAGGCGGATGCGGTAGATACCTGGTCCGAATATCAGGCCAAGAAAATCAAGATGCATCTTACCGAAAATGCGCTGCATCAATCCGGCATGCTGGCTGAATCGGGTGTGGTAAACGCCAAGGCTTTTCAGCGTGAGCAGTCGACGCTGAAGGCCGAAATCGAACGCTATAAAGTGGAGGCGCAGCAGATTCAACAGCGGGCGAAAGGCCACGAGGCCAAATACGACGCGCTGAATTTTCACGATGATCAGTTCGATATGAGTGATGCTGCGTTGTCTATCGCCATTGCGGTAGCGGCAGTCGCGGCCTTAACCGATCGCTGGTGGCTGTTGTATTTCTCGTGGGGCTCAGGATTGATAGGCATGATCTTCGGCGCGGCTGGCTTCCTGGGTTTGAGCTTGCATCCGGATTGGCTGGCAGCGCTGTTGTCTTGATTCTAAAAATTGGCTATTGGACGCAGATAAAACCCGATTACCGCTGATGATTCAATTTGCTAAAGAGATATGCCATACTTTTCCGCCCTATCTGCACTTATCTGCGTTCCTCTGCGTCCAACTGCTTTTTCCAAGATAATTGCCTTTACAGGAAACCGTGCTTCAATCCAGAAACAGAAAGTTCCTATGGTTGTTGATTATCGGCACCGGCCTTGCTGGCGTGGCTTATCTGTTTTATTTGTCCGGTTTACTCGATTTTTTTATCAGCAAGAACCGGTTGCTAGATTTCATTCATCGGCATAGTGCTTATGCAGCACTTATTTTTATCGGCCTACAGGCTGCGCAGGTTGTAGTCGCGCCGATACCCGGGGAGTTGACTGGTTTTGTCGGCGGGATGATTTTCGGGCCGGTATGGGGAATGGTCTATTCCACGCTTGGATTGACGCTCGGATCCTGGCTGGCGTTCATGTTGGCAAAGTTGCTGGGGCGGCCACTCATAGAAAAGATCGTCAGTGCAGAAACTATCACGCGCTACGAATACCTGGTGCAGCATAAGGGGTTGTTTCTGGCGTTCCTGTTGTTTCTGATGCCGGGATTTCCAAAAGATTATCTATGCTATCTGCTTGGTCTGGGGCATATGCGGCAGCGCGATTTTCTGTTGGTGGTTATAACAGGCCGTTTGTTTGGCACGGCCCTGCTTACCGTGGGCGGAGTGTATTTCCAGAGCGCACGCTATGTTGCTTTGTTTGGCGTGATTGCCATTAGCTTGTTGCTAATGCTGATCGTGATGGTTTACCGCAAACCCCTTGAGGATTGGTTCCGATGCAGGGGCAGGGAATCGCAAGAGCCGCATGATAACGATTAAAGCGCAGTCTGTCCCGTGCAGGCGCAACTTGGCAGAAAAGTGAAACTAAAATTAGAGAGGGCAACATGGCAGAAGAAAAGAAAGAAGCTTGGCTAAATTATCTGGCGTTAACCACGGTCATTTTTGCGGTTTGCGCCACGCTTTCCACTTTCAAGGGCGGTGGCTATTCCACTCGCTCTGTGATGAGCCAATCGCAAGCATCGGATCAATGGGCTTTCTATCAGGCAAAGAGTTTGAAGCTCTATCTGTACGAAATGCAAAAGGACAAGCTGGAGCTGGAACTGAAAAATATTCCTGTTTCCCTGGCTGATACCTACGGTAAAAAAATTGCCGAGTACCAGAAGAAAATAGACAAATACGAAAAAGAGAAAGCGGAGATTCAGGCGGAAGCCAAGCGGCTTGAAGGCATTCGCGACGAGGCGCAAAGTCACTCAAAAGGCTTCGGAATCGCAGTCATCTATTTGCAGATTGCCATTCTTCTTTCATCCATTGCAGGGTTGCTCAAGAAAAAACCCGTCTGGCTGCTCGGCATGGCTACAGGATTGGTCGGATTGGTCTTTTTTGCGGATGGTTTCTTGCTTTTTCTATGAAAAAACCGCTGGGAGAGTTAGAGTGCGCCGCTAACCTGTGTTCGCCCGCATAATTGATTGCTTGAGCGGCACCAACAGTTGAATTAACATTGCCGTCATAATCTTGAATTAACATGTCATGCTGCTGGAGAGGCAATTTATAATTATGAAAATAAATCGACAATATTTCCCTCGGGAGGCGCGTGGCTTCACGCTGCTGGAATTGCTGGTGGTGATGGTGATCATCGGCTTGCTGGCGGGCTACGTGGGGCCCAAATATTTCGCCCAGGTGGGCAAGTCTGAAGTGAAGGCTGCGCGTGCGCAGATCGATGCTTTCGAGAAGGCGCTGGACACCTATCGTCTGGACACCGGGCATTATCCCAGTATGGAGCAAGGCCTTAATGCGCTGATGGTTCAGCCAGCCAATGAGCCAAAATGGTCTGGCCCCTACCTCAAGAAAGCGGTTCCCATGGATCCATGGGGGAAACCGTATATGTATAAACAACCCGGCGAGCATGGCGAGGTCGACTTGTTTTCCTATGGCAAGGATGGTCAGCCGGGCGGCACTGGCGATGCCGTTGATATTGTCAACTGGTAGAGCACTGCATGCGCTATCTGGTCAAAGGATACCGGGAACCCGATGGGGTGGTAGCGCTGCCTTTTGACGCTGCCAATGCCGCAGAGGCAATGCAGCAGGCAGAGAAGCAAGGATTCAAGGTGCTCTCTGTCAAGGGTGGAAGTGCGTGGAAGTTCGGTTTTTCCCGTCGCAATGCCCGTTTCCCGCTCATGTTGTTCAGCCAGGAATTGCTTGCCCTGCTGGATGCCGGCCTGACTTTGGTTGAGGCGATGGAAGCGCTGGCGGAAAAAGAACACTACACGGATACCAAGCGCGTGCTCGACCAGGTAATCGGTCGCCTGTATGAAGGCCAGACTTTTTCTCAAGCACTGACCCAGTTTCCTGCTGCTTTTCCCCAACTCTATGTCGCTACCGTGCGTGCCAGCGAGAGAAGCGGCGGCATGCGCGATGCCTTGACGCGCTATGTCGGCTATCAATCCCAGCTCGAAGTGGTGCGAAAAAAACTGGTCAGCGCGTCTATTTATCCGGTTTTGTTGATGGGCGTAGGTGGATTGGTCACCCTGTTTCTGCTTGCCTATGTGGTGCCAAAATTCAGTCATGTATACGAAGACATGGGTGGTGACTTACCGCTGTTGTCGCGCGCGCTGCTGGAATGGGGCAAGCTGCTGGAAGCGCATGGCGGGGCGATTATGTTGGGCACCGTCGGCATGCTTGCTGTTGTGGTCTACCTGGCTACACGACTCAGCTTCCGCCAATGGTTCGGTAACAAACTGTGGAAAATTCCGGCGCTGGGTGAACGCATGCGGCTGTATCAACTGGCGCGCTTCTACCGCACGCTGGGTATGTTGCTGACCGGTGGGATGCCGGCGGTGGTTTCGCTGGAGATGGCGTCTGGCCTGCTCACGCCGGCGATGCGCGGCAATCTGCGCCAGGCGGCGCAATGGGTGCGTGAGGGTCGAACCATGTCCGAGGCGATGGAAGCGCACCACTTGACCACCCCGGTGGCGCTCAGAATGTTGCGGGTTGGCGAACGCACGGGCAATATGGGGTCGATGATGGAGCGTATCGCCAGTTTCTATGACGAAGAAATGGCGCGCTGGGTGGATTGGTTTACACGGCTGTTTGAGCCGATCCTGATGGCGGTAATCGGTGTGGTAATCGGAGGTATTGTGGTGCTGATGTATTTGCCGATATTCGAACTGGCAGGAAGTATCCAGTGACAATGGCATTAATTACTGCAGAGCGAATTCATGCGGCCCGTGCGGAAGCAACACGGGTGCGGCGCCGGCTCGTCGAGGTTTTGGAAGAAGCGGTGGGGCTTGCTCCAGAGGAATTCGTCGCGTGTTTGGCCGAGGCGCTGCATATGCGCGCGCTGCCGATGTCGCGTTTGCACGAACTGGAACCGGCCTTTGATATCTTGACCTATACCGATTCGTTACAGCATGAATGCGCGGTATTCCGCGACAAGGAAGGCAAACTGCTGGTTGCCCTGGCTGATCCGTTCAATGCCGACTTGCGTGCCTGGGCCCAGGCGAGGATTCATACGTCATTTGTTTGGGCGGTTGCCCATAGCGCTGATTTGGCTGCCTACCTTGCGCGTCATGAAGAGACCATGCGCGCCATGGACGGCATGCTGGCTGAAGGCGAGGGTGCAGGCAGTACGGCGCACCATGTGGAAGACTTGTCCATCCGGGCGATCAGCGAAGATACTAGTCCGGTGGTCAAGCTGGTGAATTCCACGCTGTATGATGCGCTCAAGGCGGGCGCCAGTGATGTGCATCTGGAAACGGGGGGCAATGGGCTCACCATCAAGTACCGCATCGATGGGGTGTTGACCACGGTGGGTTCGGTGCAGGGGTCGGAGATGGCCGAGCAAGTGATTTCCCGCGTTAAGGTGATGGCGGAGCTGGATATTGCCGAGCGCCGGGTGCCGCAGGATGGGCGCTTCAAAGTGTCGATCAAAGGGCGCGAAGTGGATTTCCGTGTTTCCGTCATGCCCAGCATTTCCGGCGAGGATGGGGTGCTGCGGATCCTGGATAAGCAGGCGCTGGCCGATCAAATGCAGGGCTTGCGTCTGGATTATCTGGGTTTCGATGCCGAGTCCATGGCGCTGATGCGGCGTTTTTCCGGCGAGCCTTACGGCATGGTGCTGGTGACCGGCCCGACCGGCTCCGGCAAGACGACGACGTTGTACGCATTGATCAGCGAGATCAATAACGGTCAGGACAAAATCATTACCATTGAAGACCCGGTGGAATATCAGTTGCCGGGTGTGCTGCAAATTCCCGTGAATGAAAAAAAGGGACTGACGTTTGCGCGCGGTTTACGTTCCATCCTGCGCCACGATCCCGACAACATCATGGTGGGCGAGATTCGCGATGCGGAAACCGCGCAGATTGCCGTGCAATCGGCGTTGACCGGCCATCTGGTATTTACCACCGTGCATGCCAACAACGTGTTCGACGTGCTGGGACGTTTCATGCACATGGGTGTCGATCCGTATAGTTTTGTGTCTGCCCTGAACGGCATTCTGGCGCAGCGGTTGGTGCGCATTAACTGTCCGCATTGCACAGAATCCTACCAACCGGATGCGCAGTTGCTGCATGACTCTAGCATTAATCCGGAACAGGTGGCTGAATTCAATTTCCGTTCTGGCCGTGGCTGCGGACAGTGTCGCGGCAGCGGGTTTAAAGGGCGCAAGGCGATTGCTGAAACCTTGTCACTGAACGATGAAATTCGCGAAATGATTGTGGCACGCGAACCGATCCGCCGTATCAAAGAAGCGGCGCGTCGCAACGGTACGCGCTTTCTGCGCGAGGCAGCAATTGATCTGGTAAAAGCTGGAGAAACCACTTTGCAGGAGATCAATCGTGTCACCTTCGTGGCGTAACGTGCTGCGTATTGCGCTTTCACCCGAACGCGTGACGCTGGTGCGTCTCGGCAAGGGCTTGCGCCCGCGCGTGACGGATAAACGCGTTGAAACCTGCATGCCGGTAGAAGGCGAAACATGGCAGACGGCCATTACTGCCTTGAAAAAACTGCTGGACAAGCAGACCGGCGCCGTTGCTACGGTGGGGTTGTCCAGCCATTTTGCGCGCTATGTCACGGTTCCCTGGAGCGACGATGTCAGCGGCGATGAGGAATTGACTGCGCTGGCGCGGCATCGCTATAGCCAGGTATACGGCACGGCGGCGAACTGGGAAGTGCGAGTGAGCCCGGCTGATTACGCCGCCCCCATGCTTGCCAGCGGAATGGAACAGGGTTTGCTGGGCGCATTGCAGCAATGCTGCGCCCAGGCTGGCGTGCGGCTGGATTCGGTGCAGCCCGCACTGATGGCTGCATTTAACCGTTGGCGTGGCGAATTGCCACAGGATGGCGGCTGGTTTGGTATCGCCGAGTCAGGCTATTTGACTTTGGCCCTGGCTAAGAATGGCGGTTGGCATGGCGTGCAGAGCAGGCGCCTGGATGGCGCATTGGGTGAGGTGTTACCCGTGGTATTGGAACAGGAGCGTTTGCTGGCAAGCCTGGATAGTGTGCCGCAGTGTGCGTTGGTTTACGCGCCGGAGCAGGCTGGATTGACACCGGCGGCAGGCAAGTGGTCGATACGCGCCCTCAAGCTGCCGCGACAGGATGGATTTTCGCCGCTGGCTGACGGCCTATTTGGCTTGGCCATGTGCGGAGGAAAATGATGCGCCGGCTTGAGCTCGATTTTCAACGCAAGTCCATGCCGGTGAGCGGTGCTGGCGTAGTGCTGTTGATAGCCGCCTTGTTACTCGGCGCCACCCTGTATGTTGATTACCGTGACCTGGCTGTTGAGGTTGATCAGGGAGAAGCGAAGCTTGCCCGACTGGAACGCCTGACCGGCCATAAAGCGCCACGTCCCGTCAAAAAAGATACAGACCTGTCCGCAGCAGAAACCAAGCGTGCTGTCGAAGTCATGGGGCAACTGACGCTGCCCTGGGATGAACTTTTTGCGGCCGTTGAAGATGCGGCAGGCAAGGATGTGGCGCTGCTGGCGATCCAGCCGGATCGGCGCAAGGGGCAAGTGACCATAGGCGGCGAGGCAAAAAATGTCACCGCCATGCTGGACTACATGCGCCGGCTGGGAGAAGAAGCGCCCTTGAAAGAGGTTGCGCTGCTGTCCCATCAAGTTCAGATGCAGGACCCGCAGCAACCGGTGCGATTCAATTTGAGTGCGCGATGGATCACCAAGTAATTGCCTATTTGCGCTGGCGCGTTCAGTCAGCCATGAAATCACTCAGTTGGCCAGGGATGATAGGGTTGGGTTTGCTGGCTTTCTGTCTGGCGTTCTACTGGTCGGCATTGCTGCCCGCCAAAATTCGATTGGCCGAGATGCATGACCAGGCAGGCAGTTTGGGTGCGCGCTTTAAGCAGATGAAAACGCAGCCGCAGGAAGTGACGCCGCAGATGCAGCTGGCAAATTTCTACCATTTTTTCCCAAATTTTGCGGCCACGCCGGATTTACTGGAAAAGCTATACAGCGCTGCGGAGGCGTCCGGTATTGTGCTGGAACAGGGAGATTATCGCCGGGTGTCGAGCAAGGAAGATAAACTGGAAAGCTACCAGGTAACCTTGCCAGTACGGGGTAGCTATCCGGCTGTGCGTAAATTTTTGGGACGCGTGCTTGCCGACCTGCCCACGATTTCATTGGACAGCATCAGCTTTCAAAGGCAAAAAATTGGCGACACGATAGTTGAAACACAGATCAAGCTGACACTTTATCTGGATGGTGAAGTATGAGTGTCGGGCGCAAACAACGCTGGACGGTGCTGATCCTGCTGCTTGGATTAACCCTGTCGGCCACGGCATGGGTGAGCCAGCGCGATGAGCCGGCTGTGGTTGTGGCAAAAGCGCATGCGGGAGAACCTGCTCGGAAAGTGAAAGTGGCTGAGACAAATGGGGTTAGGAAAAATGTGCCTGGGAAAAATACAGTTGAGACCATTCCGGAATTGAATCTGGAAAAATTGCAGCGCGATGAAACTGAAGAAGCCGAGACGGATTTGTTTGCGCCTAAATCATGGTACGTGCCACCTCCGCCGCCCAAGGCTGTGCCGCCGCCTCCACCCAGCGCGCCGCCGTTGCCGTTTACCTACATGGGCAAGCTGATTGAAGACGGACAAATGACAGTGTTCTTGACCAAGCAGGATCGAAATTATGTGGTGAAAGTGGGAGACACCATCGACGGCACTTACAAGGTGGAGGAGGTCAGAGCACGCATGATGACATTGACTTATCTACCCCTGAAAATTAAACAGACACTTATGATCGGCGGAGAATAACAATTGAACGGGCTGAAAACTTTTTTGGTGGTTCTTCTGGCAGGTTTGCTCCTGACAGGCTGTGCGGCAGAGCGAGAATTCCGCGAGGGCAAGGTGCTGCTTGCGGAAGGCAAAGTCGAGGCGGGGCTGGCCAAGCTGGATGAAGCAGCCAAGGACGACCCGAGCAATCACGAATACCGTGCGCACCTGTTTCGCAGCCGGGATCTGGTGCTGACACAGATGCTGGCAGAAGCGGACGGACTGCGCGTAAACGGGAAGCTGGATGAAGCCGAAGCTATTTACCGGCGCATGCTGGGCATCGATGCGAACTTTGAACGTGCCAAAACAGGTTTGGCCGTGGTCGCCATGGATCGCCATCATAAAGTGACCATGGAAGAATCGGCAGCGCTGTTTGCCAAGGGCGACATTGAAGGTGCGCAAAACAAGTTGCGCTCTGTGTTGCAGGAAAATCCGGGATCGCGCGAGGCATCCATCCTGCAACGGCGCATTGAGGAAAAGCTGGCGCGGGATGCCACGACCACCCCTGTACTCAAGGCGAGTTTCAAAAAGCCGATCACCCTGGAATTTCGTGACGCCAACCTGAAGTCCGTGTTCGAAGTGATCTCGCGCACTTCCGGCATCAACTTCATTTTCGACCGAGACGTGCGGCCTGATTTGAAGGCAACAATCTTTGTCAAAAACAGCAGCATCGAAGATGCCATCAAGCTACTACTGGTCACCAACCAGCTGGATAAAAAAATACTCAACGACAGCACTGTCCTGATCTACCCAAACACTCCGGCCAAGGAGAAGGATTATCAGGAACTGATGGTGAAGAGTTTTTATCTGGCCAATACCGATGTCAAGCAGGCGCTGAATCTGGTCAAGGTCATGGTCAAGACCAAGGATGTGTTTATCGACGAGAAGCTGAACTTGCTGGTCATGCGCGATACGCCTGAAGCTGTGCGGCTGGCAGAGAAAATTTTGGCTAATCTGGATCTCGCCGAACCGGAAGTCATGCTAGATGTGGAGGTGCTGGAAATCAGCAGCAATCGGCTGTTGGAACTGGGCATCGCCTGGCCCAATCAGGTTTCGCTCGATCCGACGGGTGCCACGACTGGTAGCTTTACGCTGGTTGATGCAAAGAACATCAATTCAAGCAGGATCAATGTCTCGTCGCTGAAAACCACCATCAATGTGCGCAAGGAAGACGGTGACACCAACCTGTTGGCAAATCCCCGTATCCGTGTGAGGAACCGGGAAAAGGCCAAGATCCACATTGGCGATCGCCTGCCCGTGATCACCACCACCTCGACTGCCAACGTCGGCGTATCCGAATCGGTGTCTTACCTGGATGTGGGTTTGAAACTCGATGTAGAGCCAAACATATATCTTGAAAATGATGTGGCTATTAAGGTAGGACTGGAGGTAAGTAACATCGTCAACACCATCAAAAGCACAAGCGGAACACTGGCTTACCAGGTGGGTACGCGCAATGCTGCCACCGTATTGCGCCTAAAAGACGGGGAAACACAGGTGCTGGCCGGGCTGATCAGCGACGAAGACCGCAAGTCTGCCAACAAGGTGCCAGGCTTGGGCGATATTCCGGTGCTCGGGCGCTTGTTCGGCAGCCATTTGGGTGAAGATAAAAAAAGCGAGATCGTACTCTTGATAACGCCCCATGTGATTCGCAATATTGCCCGGCCGGAGGTGGGCGCGTCGGAATTTATGTCGGGCACAGAAGCCAGTATCGGATCGGCCCCCATTTCACTCAAGACGGCTGATGTGCAGGCTGTGCCGCCGCGCGCTGTCCCTGCTGCCGGAACCATGCCACCAACATCTGCCACCCCACCAGCCGGACAGCCGCCTGATGCAGCCAAACCCGGACCTCAGTCAGCACTGGGTGTAACCTGGCTGGGGCCTGCCCAAGCAAAAGTGGGCCAACCGTTCACGATCACGCTCAATCTGGCGAGTGACTTGGCTGTGAGTACACTTCCCCTGCTGATTGGCTACGACCAGGCTACTTTGCAGGCGGTGACCGTGAACGAGGGTGATTTTCTGAGGCAGAATAACACCCAGACCCAATTCAGCCAGCGCGTGGATCAGGCCACTGGCCGCATTTTTGTCGGCATGGGAAGAGTCTCCGGGGACGGCGCCAAAGGGGCGGGCAGCATCTTGTCCATTACCTTCACGCCGCTTCAGTCTGCTGCCCAGTCCCAGATCCAGCTGCTTGCGCTGTCGGCGGGTGGCGAAGCGGCCAAGATGCCGCCGGTGGTGCTTCCAGTGGTACACAATCTGGTGGTCGTGCCGTGAGGGTTTAACAGGGCGTGATGCAATAATGAAACTTTGTCGCCCCTCATGTGTTACCGGTTTTACCCTGGTTGAGCTGGTGGTGACTGTCGCCATCATGGCAATTCTCGCCACGGCTGCGTTACCTTTGGTGGAAGTGACCGTGCAGCGCAGCAAGGAACAGGAATTGCATGCTGCATTGCGCGAAATCAGAGCCGCTATCGATGCGTACAAACAAGCCATGGACGACAAGCATGTTACCAAAGCAGCCGATGCCTCGGGTTATCCAAAATCTCTCGACGTTTTGGTGGAAGGCGTGGACGACGCTTTGAGCCCGAAAAAATCCAAACTTTATTTTCTGCGCCGTATTCCGCGCGACCCGATGGCGCGGGATGCCAGCCTGCCGGCAGCGCAGACCTGGGGCTTGCGCAGTTACCAGAGCAGCGCTGAAGAGCCGCAAGAAGGGGACGATGTGTTCGACGTTTACTCGCTATCAGATAAGGTTGGATTGAATGGGGTGCCGTATCGTGATTGGTGAGATAGTTATCAGCTGTCAGTTATCAGCTGTCAGTGCGGGTTTTTACTGATGACTGACCACGCCAAATCTGGTTTCACCCTCATCGAACTGCTGGTGGTGATGGCCATTATCGCTACGCTGCTGGCTATTGCTGTGCCGCGCTATTTTCATAGCGTGGATAAATCCAAAGAAGCAGTGTTGCGCGAAGATTTGTCCACCATGCGCGATGCTATCGACAAGTATTATGGCGACAACGGCCATTATCCGGATGCGCTGGATGCATTGGTTGCAAAAAAATATCTGCGTGCTATTCCGGTTGATCCGCTCACGGAAACAGCGACGAGTTGGGTGCCAGTGTCGCCGCCTGATGCCCAGCAGGACAGCGTATTTGACGTGAAGAGCGGCGCACCGGGCAACGGGTTGGATGGCACTCCCTATGCAGAGTGGTAATGAAGAAGTTACCAGTTATCAGCTTTCAGTTATCAGTGCAAAAAGGCTTTACCTATCTTGGGTTGCTGTTTTTTATTGCCATACTCGGCGCTACTTTGGCACTGACAGGTATGGTCTGGCATACCGTACAGAAGCGGGAAAAAGAAAGGGAATTGCTGTTCGTCGGGCAGCAATTCCGTCAGGCTATCGCTACCTATTACAATCGATCCGCAGGCACGGTCAAGCAATTTCCCAAGGCGCTTGAGGAATTGTTGAAGGACCCGCGCCAGCTTACGACGCAACGCTATTTGCGCCGTATTTACCGCGACCCGATTACCGGGCAAACCGAATGGGGACTGGTCAAGTCACGCGATGATCGCATCATCGGTGTTTACAGTTTGTCCGATGACGAACCTATCAAACAAGGCAACTTCCGTGAAGTAGATAAGGACTTGGCAGGCAAGGCGCATTACTCGGACTGGCACTTTGTTTATTCGCCAGCAGAGGCGACTCCCCAGTCAATAGCCGCCCCGCCAAATCCATTATTAGCACCTGAACCGCCATTGAAAGAACCTCCCGTACCTGCAAAACCGCCGCTAAATCTGCGATTTCTCCCCCCAGGCAACCAGACACATGTCGAATCCTCCTGCGACACGCTGCTGTTGAATGATTCAACGGTGTGTCAGGCTATCGTGTCCAAGCATGGCGAGGAAAACGGGAATAGGTGTCAGGCATCTGCGCAAGAGCGATACGCGCAATGCAGTCAGAATCATTCGACGACAGGATTGCCGAATCTGAATATCGATATCATGCAGAAAGGCCAGGATAATCCGGTGGGTCAGAATAATCAGGAGCCGAATAATCCGGTATCTACAGAACCCTGAATGGGTGTGTGCCCTTATTGCAATGCAGTGCGGAGCTTACGGTAGTGGTTAAGCACGGTAGGCACGTAGGCCACGGTTTCCCGGTAAGGGGGTATGCGGTTGCCATATTTAATGACGGACTTTTCTCCGGCATTGTAGGCTGCCAAGGCCAGATTCAGATCCTGGTTGAACATTTGCAGAAGATCGCTCATGTAGTGTGCGCCGGCATGTATGTTTTGTGATGGATTGTAGGCGTCCGATACACCGTAACGGCGCGCCGTATCAGGCATTAGCTGCATTAACCCTATGGCTCCTTTGGGAGAGACCGCACGCGGGTTATAACCTGATTCCGTGGTGATCATGGCGTGCAGTAGAGCGGGATCGAGACGATTCAAGCTGGCTGCTTCCTCCACCATGGGCGTAAAACGGACGCGGTTGCCTAGCATTCCTGCGGTTTTATGGTTGTCCGGCAGCGGAGTGGATTTCTCAGTAGAGGTGCGCATAAACAGGGCGTAGCGCTTATTGTCCGGCACATTGCTGAAGTGTACTGTGCCGTTAGCATCGGTATAAGTGTAGATATCCGCGCAGGCCGGCGCTGTGGCGAATAGCAGGCAGTACAAGAGGAAAAATCTGCTTGGATTCATGGGATGATTATAACTGTAGACTGAAAAATACAAAATGATATGTCGAGGCCTTTCATTGCCGAGCATTTCCGGTAGAATCCGCCTAGAAAATACTTCTATCCGAGGGAGAAGGTTATAGTCAGTTTCAAAACCGCATTTCCGCCGTTGCTGATTGAGTTGCAGCGCCATCTGGCGCTCCTGCAGCAGGTTGCTGACACCGTGCTGGCCGGTGAGCTTGTCCACAAGCCGGTTAAACTCGATACAGACTACTGGCAGTGGTATGAAGGCGAAGGTCGCGCACGCGTCGAGCAGTCGAGCGACGTGACGCTGCGTGCAGAGTGGGCCAGTCTTGGTGATTTGCACGCGCGGATTCTGACCGCTGCACAGGCCGCTATGAAGGTGGCCTCCCAGGGCGATAAATTGCAGGCCCGACAGCTTCTTTCCGACGTATTCCGGCTTTCTTCAGAACTCACCGGCATTTTGGTTGGTTCCAGCATGCACGAGTTGACCTCCGTATTCTCTGTCCGCGAGAAACAGCTTGCCGAGCGTATCGAGCGCGACTTTATGGAAGCCGCTCAAGTGGGTCAGTTTTCCGTGAACCTGGCTGACAACACCCTGGCTGACTCGGACGCAGCCTTTCTGGATTTTCTCGGCTATACCAAGAATGAGGCTGACGGCCTTGAGATTCAGAAAATCTTCGATAGCCGTCCCTTTCAGCAGTTGCTCAAAATGGCGCGCAGCAAGGAAGCCAATAGCCGCGTTTCATTCAAGGCGCGTCACAAGGATGGACACCGGGTTGCGCTGGAAGTGTTCGCCATTCTTGATGAAAACGGCGGCGGTGCGTGGCTGCGCTGTTTCACATCCAATGTGTCGCAAAGTGAAAGCGACATCCAGCAGCGGCGCTTGTTGTCTACCGCTATTGAGGTATCCGACCAGGTGGTGGTGATCACCAACGCCAAGCAGGAAATCGTGTACGTCAATCCGGCTTTCACCAAACTTACCGGGTATGAGGCGAAGGAGGTGCTGGGCAAAAACCCGCGCTTATTGCAAGGGAAAGAGACCAACCAGGCTACCCGCATCGCTATTCGTGAAGCGCTCTCAGCCGGCCGTAGCGTGAGCGTTGAAATCTTTAACTATACAAAAGAGGGGCTGCGCTTCTGGGTGGATATTTCCATTGTGCCGGTTACCGACGACAGTGGTGAAGTGACCCACTTCGTTGCAGTGCAACACGATATTACCGAGCGCAAGGCAACGGAGCAGGCCATCGCGCGCATTGCACTGGAAGATCATCTCACCGGACTGCCTAATCGGCGCGCGGCGGAAGATCGTCTGGGAATGGAGTGGCAGCGTGCGCGGCGGGGTACAGGTGGCTTCGCACTGGCTATCGTGGATGTCGATCGGTTCAAACTGGTGAACGACCAGTATGGCCACCAGGTGGGCGATTTGGCGTTGAAGCATATTTCCGAGACGATTGCTTCCAACTTGCGCGGTGGCGACTGGATCGGTCGCTGGGGCGGCGAGGAATTTTTGCTCTGTTTGCACGAAATGGATCACCGCGGGGCGCACACCGCCGCAGAGCGGCTGCGCAAGATCGTAAAAGCCAAGCCGATCAAGTGCGCTGTCGGAGAGCTTTCTTTTACCGTCAGCATGGGCGTTGCACTGTACAACGAGGCGCATGAAAACGTCGACGCCATGCTGGCGCTGGCGGATTCACTGCTGTACGAGGCCAAGCACACCGGGCGCGACAAGGTGATGTGCTCCGGGCGTGGCGGCACGCGCAAGGGCAGCGTCAACTGGGAAGGCTCCCAAGTGCAAGGCGCGATACAGGATGGCCGCGTGTTGCCGGTATTTCAGACCATCGTGGATCTGCGCACTGGCAAAGTGGTTGCAGACGAGGCCTTGGCGCGCATTCGCGCTAAGGATGATTCCCTGGTATCGGCACATAGTTTCATCGAGGCGGCAGAAGCGCTGCATCTGGTTTCCGCCATTGACAAGACCATCTCGAGCGGCGCCATGGAACATTGTGCCAGGACGCTCAACGAGAAAAACGGGCGTGCGCATTTCATTAACCTCTCGCATCAATTTCTAGCCAACCCGGAGTTGGTGGCAAAATTATTGCAGGAGGCACGCGATGCCTCTACGGAATGCGGCGTGGTCGGTTGCGACCTTAGACCTATGGTGATTGAAATCACCGAGCGACAGGGAAGCGATATCCAGACCCTGAAAAAGAACCTGCAGCCACTGATCGATGCAGGGTTCCGCCTAGCACTCGACGATTTCGGCAGCGGTTATTCCTCATTTCTTTACCTGACCGAATTGCCGGTGGATTTTCTCAAGGTCGAAGGCTGGATGGTCAGTCGCATCACCAAGGACGAACGCGTGCGCCAACTGGTGGAAACGCTGGTTAGCACTGCGCGCAAGTTCAATATCATTACTGTGGCCGAATGCGTGGAGGATGAGGAAACGGCCAATTTGCTGCGCGACATCGGTGTGGATTGGGGTCAGGGCTATTACTTCGCTAGGCCGGAAATTGAGGAAAGGTAGGGCGCAACTCGCTTCCGCCGCCGGGGCAGGCATTCGACAAGAAGCTGAAAGAGGCATAGTTATTGAAACAACAAAAGGCGATAGTTTTCTGCCGCCTTTTTTGCATACACATTTACAAGCGCCTTCAAAAATTGGCTTCTATAATGCGGCCTTGACTAACTAGATTTCGCGGGGCAATACGCAATTTTCAATCAATATATTCTGTCGAAGAATTTTACAACCGTTAAGACCTTGCAATTGAAACGCCGCCCAACGTCCGCTTATGTTGCATTATTTGAACAAATAAATCAGCACTATAGATGGTCGTATGTATTTTATGGCATGAATATTGCTTTATATTTTTACGGTTTCCCTGAACCTATTAGGTAGCGTATAAATATAAATATATCTGGAGATTTTTAGATGAAAAAAACTACCCTCAGCCTCCTTTTTACAACAGTCATGCTCGGTACAGCAAGTATCTCCCATGCCTCAGTCAGTAATGTCTTTGTCTCGGGAACGCTGCAAAACTCGGTAAGTGGCATCGACACAGCAAACACTTACGGCAACATGATGGGTGGCATGAGTGTTACCGCGCATTTTTCCAATGGCACAGCATCAACATCCAATTGGAACAATACGCTTCTCGGTGCTGGTGTTAGCGGCTCATGGGCATTAAACGTCTGTGGCGGTTGCCGCACCGATAGTACCGGCGCCTGGACTCTGACCAACTACAGTGGGCTTGGCGTTGGTATTACCAGCGTCAGCCTGGATGGAGCGCCTGGCAATACCGTGTTTGACACTGATTACCTGGGGGTTGGCACAGTTGGCACAATCAACTCCAGTACTGGCCACAACTTCTCGATTTGGAGCTCCAATCCAGGCCCACTGAGCGCAACCGCAACATTCAGCGATGCAGTTGGCGTCGGCGGAGCCGCAGCCGTGGGGGACATTTATCGCAGGCTATCGATTGATTTCAGCCAAACTGCCGTTTATGGCAGCTTGCCGGGACACCCGGCTGGTAATCAACCTACTTATGTTGATTTCACCATCGACACCGATAACTTGAAGATTACTGGCGACATCCAAGCAGTACCCGTTCCCGCAGCAGTTTGGCTACTAATGTCCGGGATGGCAGGATTGGGATTTGGCGCAAAACGCAAGAAATAACGATAGCGTGGAAGCTAACATTTAGGCGCCAGCAGTTCTGGCGCCTTTTCTTCGCCCACTATAGCCAGGCCAGCAGACGCTTGTGGGTGTGCGGATTCATCTAGCGCAGGTTTTCGGCAAACTTGATGAATTCAAAGCACGTGTGACCTTCCCCACGCATTACGACAGCGCTGCCTATGGAGAAAAAAATCGCAGAGTGGTAGTCGACAATCAAGGTGAAGGGGGTTTGTTAAAGTTCCTTGACACCCACCCAGTCGCCCATCCGATCACATATAACCACAGAATGGTGACAGCCCAAATCGTAAACCAGAAGCCTAGTGTCTTGATTCTGGCCTTCGCCAAAAAGCTTGCATATTCATCCGACGTCTTGATGTTGGTCTGTTTCTCGAAGAGAAATACCTGCAACGCATAACACGCGTCGTCGGCCTTTGGATAACTTTCCGGGAAAAAACCGCTGGGCAATTCCGCCCATCCCCTGCATGCAGGGGATGCGAGATCGGCAGCTATTTTTGGGTCTTTGGTCGGCCAATCCGAAGACAACATCGTGAACGTCATTATTATGAGCAGAACTACCGAAAGTACTACCCATAGGCGTTGCCAATTGTTTAAATGGGGCATGATGTTTTTCTTTGCCTCAACAGCTTGAATGATCTGCGATTATCCGTATTCATCTGCGTCCAATCGCCGTTTTAGGTTAAATCTGAACCATTGCCCATTAGCCAAAGAATGCCTTCACCTTGTCCATCCACGATTTCGCGCGTGGGTTGTGGCGTGAATTGTCTTCCTGATTGATCGTATCCAGTTCGCGCAGTAACTCCTTTTGGCGCTCGGTCAAACTCACTGGTGTTTCCACGACCATATGGCACATCAGGTCGCCGTGGGTCGAGCTGCGCACGCCCTTGATGCCTTTGCCGCGCAGGCGGAAGACTTTGCCGGTCTGTGTTTCAGCGGGAATTTTGATTTTGGCGCTGCCGTCCAGCGTGGGAATTTCGATTTCTCCGCCGAGTGCAGCAATGGTGAAGCTGATCGGCATTTCGCAATGCAGGTCGTTGTGATCGCGTTGGAATACGGCGTGTTGTTTGAGGTGGATGACCACATACAAATCGCCAGTGGGGCCGCCGTTGACGCCGGCTTCGCCTTCGCCGGACAGACGGATGCGATCGCCTTCATCTACTCCGGCGGGAATTTTTACGGACAGTGTTTTGTGCTGCTTGATACGCCCGGCGCCGTGGCAGTTGTTGCACGGGTCGTTGATCATGCGGCCAGAACCGTGGCATTTCGGACAGGCTTGCTGGATGGAGAAAAAGCCTTGCTGCATGCGCACTTGGCCGTGGCCGCCGCAGGTGGTGCAAGTGACAGGCTGTATGCCGGGCTTGGCGCCGGAGCCGTGGCAGGTATCGCATTCCGCCATGGTGGGAATGCGTATCTTGGTTTCGGTGCCGCGCGCGGCTTCTTCCAGGCTGACTTCCAGGTTGTAGCGCAAGTCGGCGCCACGGTAGACGTTGGAACGTCCGCCGCGTCCGCCGCCGCCGAAGATGTCGCCGAAGATGTCACCGAAGGCATCGGCAAAACCACCACCCATACCTGCTTGCTGATCCACCCCGGCGTGGCCGTACTGGTCGTAGGCGGCACGCTTCTGCGCATCCGACAGGATTTCGTAGGCTTCCTTGGCTTCCTTGAAGTGCTCTTCCGCTTTGGGATTATCCGGATTGCGATCCGGATGATGCTTCATGGCAAGCTTGCGGTAGGCCTTCTTGATCTCGTCATCGGAGGCATCTTTGTTGACGCCGAGTACTTCGTAAAAATCTTTTTTTGACATTTATGCTCTACCACGGGGAGCACGGGGGACACGGGGATTACCCCGGTTTTCCCCGTGTTCCCCGTGCCCCCCGTGGTTAAAGATTATTTCTTTTCGTCTTTGACTTCTTCGAATTCCGCGTCGACAACATCGTCATCCTTGTGCGCACCGCCTTCTGGCTGAGCACCACCTGGAGCCGCCTGCTCCTGGGCATACATCTGCTCAGCCAGTTTGTGCGAGGCATCGGCCAGCACCTTGGTCTTGGCTTCGATGGTGTCCTTGTCGTTGCCTTCCTTGAGCGCTTCCTCGGCGTCTTTCAATGCGGCTTCGATCTTGGTCTTGTCGTCCGCGCTGACCTTGTCGCCATAGTCGGTCAGCGCTTTTTTCACCGAGTGGATCATGTTGTCGCACTGGTTGCGGGCGTTGACCAGATCCAGCGCCTTGCGGTCGTCCTCGGCGTGGGCTGCGGCATCCTGCTCCATGCGGCGAATTTCTTCCTCGCTCAAGCCGGAACTGGCCTGGATCTTGATCTTGTTTTCCTTGCCGGTTGCCTTGTCCTTGGCTGAAACGTGCAAGATGCCGTTGGCATCGATGTCGAAGGTGACTTCGATTTGCGGCATACCGCGTGAGGACGGCGGGATGTCGGACAGATTGAACTGGCCCAGGCTCTTATTGCCGGCAGCCACTTCGCGCTCGCCCTGCAACACGTGGATGGTCACCGCAGACTGGTTGTCCTCGGCAGTGGAAAACACCTGCGCCGCTTTGGTCGGGATGGTAGTGTTTTTGTGGATCAGCTTGGTCATCACGCCGCCGAGGGTTTCGATACCCAGTGACAGCGGGGTTACGTCCAGCAGCAGCACGTCCTTCACTTCGCCTTGCAGCACGCCGCCCTGGATGCAGGCGCCAATGGCCACAGCTTCGTCCGGGTTGACGTCCTTACGCGGTTCCTTGCCGAAGATTTCCTTAACTTTATCTTGCACCTTGGGCATGCGGCTTTGACCGCCCACCAGAATCACGTCGGCGATGTCGTCGAGCTTCACGCCAGCGTCCTTGATGGCCATGCGGCAAGGCTCGGCGGTGCGCTCGATGAGTTCTTCTACCAGTGATTCGAATTTGGCACGGGTAACTTTTACGGCCAAATGTTTCGGGCCGCTGGCATCTGCCGTGATGTAGGGCAGGTTGACCTCAGTTTGCTGCGAAGAGGACAGCTCGATCTTGGCCTTTTCTGCGGCTTCCTTCAGGCGTTGTAGTGCCAGTACGTCTTTGCGCAGATCGACGCCTTGCTCCTTCTTGAATTCGTCGGCGATGTAGTCCATCAAACGCTGGTCGAAGTCCTCGCCACCCAGGAAGGTGTCGCCGTTGGTAGACAGCACTTCAAACTGGTGCTCGCCTTCGATTTCGGCGATTTCGATAATGGAAATATCAAAGGTACCGCCGCCCAGATCGAATACGGCAATCTTGCGGTCGCCTTCCTTCTTGTCCATGCCGAAAGCCAGCGCGGCTGCGGTCGGCTCGTTGATGATACGTTTCACTTCCAGGCCGGCGATGCGGCCAGCGTCCTTGGTTGCCTGGCGCTGGCTGTCGTTGAAATAAGCGGGCACGGTAATGACAGCTTCGGTGACTTCTTCACCCAAATAGTCTTCAGCGGTCTTCTTCATCTTGCGTAGCACCTCGGCGGAAACCTGGGGCGGTGCCATTTTCTTGTCGCGCGCTTCCACCCAGGCGTCACCGTTGTCAGCCTTGAGAATTTTGTACGGCATCAGGTCGATGTCCTTCTGCACTTCCTTTTCCTCGAAGCGGCGGCCAATCAGGCGCTTCACCGCATACAAGGTGTTGCGCGGATTGGTGACGGCCTGGCGTTTGGCCGGTGCACCGGTCAGGATTTCGCCGTCTTCGGCGTATGCCACGATAGATGGTGTGGTGCGCGCGCCTTCAGAATTTTCGATGACCTTGGGCTGCCCGCTTTCCATCACTGCTACGCAGGAGTTGGTGGTACCCAAGTCAATGCCAATAATTTTGCCCATAATTTTTCCCTCGTTCAGATTCGATAAACAGTTGGATTCGGAAACCTTGTTTTCAAGATGGGGATGCTACGATTTGTTTCAAGCCCCTCTGGCTTTGGCTACCATCACCATTGCTGGGCGCAATACCCGGTCATTCAGCAAGTAGCCTTTTTGCAGCACCGTGACTACCGTGTTGGGCTCGACATCGGCTTCCACCATACTGATCGCCTGGTGCTTATGCGGATCAAATTTTTCGCCAACGGGATTGATTTCTGAAATGTTGAATTTGACGAACACTGAAGTCAGTTGCTTCAAGGTCAGCTCGATGCCGCTGACGATATTCTCAATGCTGATGTCGCGATTAGCTAGTGCTGCCTCCAGACTGTCCTTTACGGCCAGCATTTCGGAGGAAAAGCCATCCACGGCAAACTTGTGCGCCTTGGCGACATCTTCCTGGGCGCGCTTGCGGATATTTTCCGCATCGGCCTTGGCACGCAGCCAGGCATCGTGGTGTTCCTGGGCCAGCAGTTCAGCCTGCTTCAGCATTTCTTCCAGGCTGGGCATGACTTCTGGTTGATTGATATCCTGTTGGTCGGCGCTAGTCTCAGCTTGCGCTTCCAAAGCAGGCGGCAGGCTGTCCGGTTGTTCGTTCTGCATGTTGCGATTGTCCTCACTGATTTGAATCAGTGAGCAATAGTTGGGGTGCTAGTAGGGATTTCAAGAGGAGATGCAAAAAAAATCCCGCAACCACTTACACGATGACGGGAAAGGAAGGAACAGGTTTATGCAGTGAGGTCAATTTTCTGCACGCCGCCAGCATTGCCAGAATCGCTTAAATACACACCGTTGCTATGTACTTGGCTGTTTAGATGCTGTCAATACACTACATTTCGTCGTCTTCCTCCAGCCCATCTATTGGTGCTTTGCCGTCGTATACCAGGCTACGCCGCCGTTGCAGATATCCATCGCGCAAGAAGCTATAGGGATCCAAGGCCGCTTCATCTAGCACTTTGGAGATGCCCAGGAGATTTGCTCGGGCATCAATGGTTTTTAATACAATGGTTGCGTTGCGATCGGAAACCGGTTCGATGTTGAGTACGGGATCCACATGATTGTCTACGACGAATAATCCAGCTGTGTCACGCAAGGTGCTTGAGCCAAGCAGCGGCAGCACCAAATAAGGCCCGCTTCCCACGCCCCAATAGCCAAGTGTTTGCCCGAAATCTTCGTCATGCTTTTCCAGTCCCCACTGGGAGGCAACATCGAATATGCCCAGGACGCCAAAAGTAGTGTTGGTTATCAAGCGTGTGGTATCTGAGGCAGCTTGGTCCAATTTGAATTGGAGTAGGTCATTCATGATAACGATGACATCGCCAAGATTGGAAAAGAAGTTGGTGACGCCTGTGCGCACCGGACTTGGTATGATGTCCTGGTAAACCGTCGCGACGGGCTTGATAACCGCCTTGTCGGCGACTTCGTTAAAACCGTAAACGACCCGGTTGATTGGCTCGAGTGGATCGCGTTTGACCCCATTTGTCGCGCAGCCGGCAAACAGGAAAGCGAGTCCAAACAGCAGAGGCAAACGCAGCAGAAATATAAAATGGCGCATATATTTTGGATACCAATTTTATTTTGGGTGATAAGCATTATAGCAGCGGCTTATCTGTTGAGCGCAATCAAAGATACGGCCAAAATGCCGACTGAAGACAATCTACAGGAATGTGAATGAGATTTTCCGCCGGCTGGTTCAAGAAGTTATATTCCTTTGCAGGCACTCGGAAAGCGGAACCTTCGGAAGAGGAGTCAGGGTCATCGCGAAAAGAAATGGCAGCCGATGAAGAGCTGGCTGCCAAGAAGCCAAATTTGCGCATGCGGCTGATGGGGCTGTTCAAGCGTGAAAAAACAGCGTTGCCAATTGATGAGGAAAGTTCCGGGCAAGATGAACTGCAGCATGAATTGGAAGTGCAACAAGAAGTAGAGGTATCGGACGGCCATCCTGAGCAGAAAGTCGCTGAGGAAATTCCCAGGAAAAATTTGTGGACTCGGCTGCGCGCGGTCTTTAAACCAAAATCGAATGAACAGGCAGCGGCTGATCTAGCGGATGCCGCTGAGTTATTTTCCCGGGTGGAGGGTGGAAGTCAGGCTGCAGCGCCAGCGAAGCGGAAGACGGAGAAGGCAGAAAAGGGGCTGGAGGGAGATAGTACCGGACAAGTTGATGCGTCATCAAAGCCAGGTTTTTTTGCCCGATTTAACGAGGTTTTCCGCAGGAAGAAAAAAGTAGGTGAGACAGAGGAGGATACCGAAGCCAGAAGCGGTTCTGAGGAAGAGCAAGTCGAGGAAAGTACTGGCACGTCCAAGAAAAATTTGTGGACCCGGCTACGTTCTATCTTTAAAAGAAAATCGAAAGAACAGTCGGCAGCCGATCTAGCTGATGCGGCTGAATTAATTTCCGGAGACGAGGGGAAGTCGGCGAAAGTAGGGAAAGGTAGGGATGAAGAAAGTGCCGTAGAGGGTGGAGAAGAGGGACAGCCGCCGACTGGACTCGGTGCAAGAATTGGAGCGTTAGTCAGAAAAAAGATAATTTGGATACCGTTGCTGCTAACGATCATTGGGTCAATAGTGTTCGTGGTTTCCTTAAAATTGAGTGAACCACGTGCACTTGAGCGGACCCAGATGTTGGAACTGGAAAAGAAAAATAAACAGCTCCAGGAAGAAAACAAAAAACTACAGGCACTGAAGAAAAAGACTGTAATCCAACCATCAAAAGCACTGGGGGCACCATCTCAGAATAAGCCGGCAGGGAGTGCAGATGCTGCGCGTCAGGATTCGTCGGATGACTGCACTATTAATAACAAAGCCAGCGCTGCCGAAGTATTGAAACGTTGTATAGAAAGTTTTAATGCGACTGATCAGCGAGGTTCAGCTAAGGTACCGTAACCCGCAGTCCGGATTTTGCCATTTCCTCCCGGTAAACAATCACCCGCTTGCGGCGGTGCTGCTGGCTTGACGTGTGGTACTGGGGTGCCGGATTGGCGAGCGCGAGAAAGTTAATTAAATATTCGCTAGAATGCAAAAGATCAGGAAGGACAAACGCAGCATCATGGCCGCGAGCGTCTAGCACCGTTTCATACCACCCCACAATAATTTTTGGAAATACACTGGGAGAGCGGTCTATGCCAGAAGAAAATATCAGTTTCACTGATTTGATTGCCTCGTCGATTCACGACATGAAAAACTCGCTGAACATGCAGATCAGTGCCCTAGAAAAGATTGCCATTCAGTGCCGTCAAAATGGCGATACGCCGACATTCGAGAAGTTGGGCATCATGATCTACGAAGCCAACCGCATGAATGCCAACCTCATTCAGTTGTTGAGTTTGTACAAGCTCGGGAAATCGATTTACCCGATAGATATCAGCGAGCAATCCGTTCGCGAAGTGATTGACGAAGCGATATTGCAGGATAAATCGATCATGGATTTCAAGGGAATATCCCTGGAGGTAGAGTGCGATGAAAGCTGTTACTGGTATTTCGACCGGGACCTGCTGGCCGGGGTGCTGATCAACGCGCTCAACACCGCCTACAAATACACCTCCGACAAAATCCGGGTGACCGCTAGAATAGATGGGGGAGTTCTCGAGATCCGTGTGGAAGACAATGGCCAGGGTTATCCGCCAAGCATGCTGCGGAACGATAGCGTTACGGCGAACAAGGGGATCAATTTTTCCAGTGGTAGCACGGGGCTGGGTTTTTATTTTTCCTCCAGAGTGGCCGTCATGCACAAGAACGGCGCCAACCAAGGTTCGCTCATCATCGAGAACGGTGGCGCCTATGGCGGCGGGTGTTTCGTGGTAAGGCTGCCGTAATGCGGATTGCTGACACGAAGCGATAACTGGCCAATGATAAACAGACCGAGCGGACACGAAGAACCATATGACTATTCCACTGAAGCAATCCCACATTCTTATCGTTGACGATTTCCAGGGCATGCGCACGATGCTCAGAGAATTCGTCAAGGCCATGGGTGTTACCAAGATTGATACCGCTTCTACCAGCAAGGAAGCGATCAACCTGTTGAGCGCGAATAAGTACGACGTTGTGATCTGCGACTACAACCTGGGGCCAGGGCAGAACGGTCAGCAGATACTGGAAGAAGCCAAGCTGCGCAAGTTTATCGGTTATTCCACGATCTGGATTATGGTCACCGCAGAAAAGACCATGGACATGGTGATGGGCGCGGCGGAAACCAAGCCGGACGATTATCTGCTCAAGCCTATCAATGAAGCCATGCTCGAAGGCCGGCTGGAGAAATTGATCGCCAAGAAACAGTCGCTCAGTGATATCGAAAAGGCCGTCAATGCGCAGGACTATCTTGCCGCAATTGCCTCGTGTGACCAGCTGATGAAAACGCAGCCAGCCAACCTCCAGGATCTGTTGCGTATCAAAAGCGACTTGCTACTGATGGTTGGCGATTACGATACGGCCAAAGCCTTGTTCGATAAGATTCTTGCAGTCCGTAGCGTGCCGTGGGCCAGGACCGGGGTCGGGAAGATTTATTTCCATACCAATGAATACCTGCATGCAAAGGAAATCTTCCAGGAAGTGCTGGAAGAAAACCCAATGTACATGGAAGCATCCGACTGGTTGTCAAAAACCCTGGATGCACTCGGTGACCGGGAACAAGCCCAGCAGGTGCTGCAAAAGGCTATGGAGCTTTCCCCCAACTCTCCTGTCAGGCAAAAGAGCCTTGCCGAAGCCGCGTACAAGAACGGTGACCTGGATATCGCACAGACAGCCTACGAGAAAACTATCAAACTCAGCGAGCATTCGGTGCATAAAAGTCCGACGGCCTTTTCCGGCCTAGCCAAGGTGCACAACGACAAGGGTGTCCCCGAGGAAGCCTTGAAGGTGCTGGAACGCGGCAAAGTCGAATTCAAGGACAACACCGAAGCCGCACTGCAAGCCGCCGTGCTCGAAAGCATGGCATATCAGAAAATGGGACAGAAGGACAAAGCCGAAGCGGCGATTGCCGCGGCGGAAAAACTCGTGGGCAGCCTGGCTGGCAAGGTCAGCGCCGATGTCACGATGGATATGGCCAAATCACTGTTTCAGATGGGAGAAAAGGACAAGGCCTGCGGCCTGCTGCAAAGCGTGGTGAAGAACAATCACGAGAACGCCGAAATCATTAGCCTGGTATCAGCCGTATTCCAAGGCGAACAGCTTGGCGAAGAGGGCGAAAACCTCATCAAGGAATCCAAGCAGGAAGTCATCAACATCAACAACCAGGGTGTGGTGCTGGCCAGGGAGGGCAAATTCGAAGAAGCTGTGAAGCTACTGAGATCAGCGGTGCAAACCTTGCCAAACAGCGAAGTCATGATCATGAACCTATGCGGCATGCTGATCGGGCTGATGAAAAAGCAAGGCAAAGACGACCGCCTGATGTACGAAACCAAAAACCTGCTCGGCCGAGTACGTGAATTCAACCCAGCCAACAAGAAATACTTCGAATACTTGAACGTGCTGAATCAGATTAAGGCCACAAAATAGCCCGCTGGCACCATAAATCGACAATGGAAATTTGTATGTGGGTGCTGCGCGAAGCGTAACCTCTCTGACAGGTTACAACGAAAACGCTTCCTCTCAATGCGTACGTTTTGTTGTATGTATTACCAACCCCTGGTCAATCCAATATGTTAAATAATTTGACATATTCATAAATATGGGCCATAAACAAAATAGGTTTTTCTGAAACTACCAGAACTGGATCTTGGGATTTTCCAATTAAAGGAGAATTATCATGTCAGTAAGTTCTGTTTCTGGTCATCAGGCGCCACCACCGTCACCCCATCGGCATGAAGAGAACAAAGAAGTGCATCGTGCTGAGCGTGTTACCAAATCCGAGAATAAACCTGCTGAAGCACCCGCCAAGGCGCCTCCAACGGTTAACACCAGTGGTCAAACTGTGGGTAAACAGGTAAATACATCGGCTTAAGTTGTTGTGCTCCAAACGAAGAAAATTACCAGTAGAAAAGCCCCAGGCAATAGCTGGGGCTTTTCTATTCAGCAGTTGTTGGAGGGATAAGGCAAATCATAACCCTGCAAGCTAGCGCACCTTAATGCGTACCCCCGATTTCACCGCATCACCTGGAAAAACAATCACCTTGTCTCCCGGTTGCAGGTCTTTTTCCACCATCGCTTCCAGCCCGCTGCGGCGGACGATTTGCACGAGATGTTCTTGAGCACGGCCATCGGCAACCATGAATATGGCCCACTGGCTGTTTTTCCTAAAAAGCGCGCTGACTGGAACTTTTACCGCATTTTCGGCAGTGAACACGATGATTTTGGCATCGACTTTGTAGCCGTCGCTCAGCCCTTGCCATTGTGCAGGCGGCGAGGTGATGTCCATTACCACATTGACGCGTTGTTCTTCCACACCCAGTGCGGAGATTTTGGTGAAGGCGGAAGGTTCCACGCGGCGCACGCGTGCTTGCAGCGGTTCCGGTTTGCCCCAGCGCTCAATCTTTACCAGCGCACCGGGTTGGATTTGTACAGCGTCAGACGACAGCACGTCGGCCACAATTTCCATGTCGGCGGGGTTGCCGATTTCCACGAGGGGGGCGCCCAGCGGCACGACACCTTCACTTTCCTGTACCACTTTCAGCACGTTGCCGGCCACGGGTGCGTGCACTTCCCATAGGCTGTCAGAAGCGCCGCCGCTCCTGGTTTGCAGCAGGGCGGCGCGAGCCGTGGACAAGTCATGCTCTGCTACATGCACGGCTTGTTGTGCTGCATCCAGTGTGCGCAGGTTTATCTTGAATTCCAGTTGGGATTGTTCCAGTTGGGTGGGGGAAACAAAACCGCCCGCGGCGAGTTTTTTTATGCGCGCCAGGTCGGCATTGGCTTTTTCCAGGGTGGCCTGAACGCGAGCGACTTCGGCTGATGCGCGCGCCTTGGCGGCTTCTGCCGCGCCGACGCGTTCAGTCAGTTCGCGCACCGAGCGTGCATCCAGCAGGGCAGGGTCGTTGGGGACGAGGGTGGCGACAACTTGGTCTTTTTCAATAGTGTCACCGGCTTTGAGTGTGATGCGATTGAGCTTTCCAGACAGTGGTGCAGAAATGATATAGCGTTCGCGTACGCGGGTCTTGCCGTCTTCTTCGATCACCTGCTGGTAGGTGCCGCGCGTGACTTCCGCGACCTGAACCGCTACTGGTTTTGGCGTGAAAGACCAAGTGAGGATCCCGATGAGTGCAAGGCCGAAAAGGATGGTAAAAAATTTATTGCTCAGGCGCATGTCATTCCCTTGTTTTGAGTACGGCAACAAGATCCAGATGGTCTATTCTGTGCCGCACAATAAGTGCGCTCACCACGCCTGCCAGCAAGGTGGCCAGGGCAGCGTAGGCATAGGTTCTGGGCTGAATAATAACCGGAATCGAGAAGGTTTCGGTATGCGTAAAAGAGATGATCAGCACGGAGAGCAGATATCCCAACCACAGTCCGAGCGGGATGGCTACCAGCAGTTCGATAGCAAGTTCGCCCAGCAACAGGCCGGACACTTCGTGGCGTGTGAAGCCGAGCACACGCAGGCTGGCAAGTTCCCAAGCACGCTCGGCCAGTGCGATACGGGCGCTGTTGTAAACCACGCCAACGGCAATGGCGATGGCGAAAATGGTGACGATCGCCGTGAACACCAGCATATTCCTGGCGGAGGTTTCATTAAAGGTTTGCAGCGCAGAGGCCTTAATGGAGACAGTGGCGACCTTGGGCATTTCCTTGAGCCTGGCCAGCAGCGCTTTATCAGGGTCGCCGCCGCTGGCGATGTTCACGGACGAAATGGAATCACCCTCAGCCATCAGCCGGTTGAGGGCACGGATGTCCATGTATACAGTCAGGCCGAACAGGTCGTTGACCACACCGGCCAGCGGCAGATCGCGCTTGACGCGGTTTCCCTCCAGGATTTCCAGTTGGATGATGTCGCCCGGTTTCACCCCAAGCCTATCTGCCAGGCGATCGGTGATGAGCACACCCTCTGGCGGCAGGTAAATTTGGCGTTGCTGTTCATCCAGCAGGCGGCGCAAGCGTGAATCGTCGGGCAAGCCGGAAACGGAAGTGAGGTAGGAGCGATGCCCGGCGCGCAGGCGCACCGGCACGGCACGACTGTTTTCGGTAAACAGCACGCCGGGTAGATGGGCGATCTCATAGCGCGCGCTGTCCGCTACCGGCTCCGCAAACACCACTTGAATATCACCGCGGTCTGCTGCGTTGAACTGGACGCTGATCAGGTATTCGATGGCGTCTTGCCAGAACGTGCCGGAGACGATGACGGCCACCGAACAGGCAATGCCGAAGGCGGTCAGCGCGGCGCGAAACGGGCGCCGCTCCAGGGTGCGCGCGATCATGCGTGCTTGCGGGGAGAGCAGGCGTTCCATGCCGATCCGTTCCAGCAGCATGCGCCGGTACTGCATGGGTGAGGGCGGGCGCATGGCCTCGGCGGGCGGCAGACGCATGATGCCGCGCAGGGTGTTGAAGGCGCCGCCGAAGGCAGCCAGCGCGCTCACTGCAGCAGAGGTAAGCGGTATCCAGGGCTGAATGCGATAGGCCAGTTTGGGGAAATGGAAAAAATCCGTATACATGTTCGTCATGAAGTAACCTAACCATATGCCAATCACCAAACCCATGACGATGCCAAGCAATACGATGACCAGGACCATTTTCAGGTAATGGGTAGCGATGGCCGTATCTGTATAACCGACTGCTTTCAGTGCTGCGATTTCACTGCGTTGCGTGGCCACTTGGCGCGACAGCACCACGTTGAGCAGGAAGGCCGCCACCCCCAGAAAAATGCTGGGGAAGATGGTAGACATGGTCTTCTGCTGGTTTATTTCCTGGCTCAATATTTTGTGGGAGAGCTGGTCGTCCCGGCCATGCGCGCCGCGTGCGCCGTAGGGTTCGAGCAGGCGGTCGAGCGCGTCGATCAGTGCAGGTTCGCTGGCGCCGGGCGCCATGCGCAGCACGGCGTGGTTAAAGGCGCCCTCCATATTGAAGGCGGACGCCAGCCGCTCGCGATCCATCCAGAAAACGCCGAAACTTCGGTCGTCCGGCAGTGCGCCGCCAAGTGTGGCAAAGATATATTCCGGTGAAAGCACTATGCCGACGATGGTCAGCATTTCCCGCTTGCCGTTGAGTATCGCGGCCAGACGATCGCCGGGTTTGAGCCTGCGCGCTTTGGCGAAACCTTCCGAAACCAGCGCTTCATTGGCTTCGCCGCGTTCGATGAAACGTCCCTGGCGCAGGGTGAGACGGTTCATTTGCGGTTGGTTGGAATTAGACAATCCGATCATGCGGCCGATGACTGGTTCTGCTACTTCGGGGATATCAAGTGTGACATCGAACATGACTGTGGTTTCCACTTCCGCCACCCCGGCCAGCTCGACTATCTGCTGTTCTACCGCTTTCGGTGCGCGCTTCACATCTGCAAATACCTGGGAGAAGCGGGCATCTTCGTAGTAACTCTGGCGCGTCGCTTGCAGCGAGGTGTAGGTAGAAAGCTGGGTGACGAAAGCGCCGATCCCGGCGGCCATCACCAGCGCGATGGTGATGGTCTGGCTTTTCATATTGGCCAGATCGTGCAGGAGTTTTCGGTCGAGCGTTTTCATATATGAAAACCTATATAAAGGAGCTCACCAGCTCAGCTCCGATGGCGTGAGCTGGTGCGGGTTTGCTTCTACCGCCACGATGTGCCCGTTGGCCAAACGCATCACGCGATCTGCCATGCCGGCGATGGAGGCGTTGTGAGTGATGACCACCGCAGTGGTGCCCAATTCCTGGTTGATCCTGGCGATCACTTCCAACACCACTTTGCCGGTTTCGTAGTCGAGCGCGCCAGTGGGTTCGTCGCACAGCAGCACGTCGGGGCGCTTGGCGATAGCGCGGGCAATGGCCACGCGCTGCTGCTCGCCGCCGGAAATCTGTGAGGGAAAATGGTTGCCACGTGCTTCCAGTCCGACCAGCTTCAAGGCTTCGTCCGGGCTCATAGGATTATCCGCAATGTCAGTAACCAGCGCGACGTTTTCGCGCACGGTGAGGCTGGAAATGAGGTTGTAGAACTGGAATACGAAGCCGACATGCTCGCGCCGGTAGCGGGTCAGTTCTTTTTCATCTGCTTTGGCCAGATTGTGGTCGCGCCACCAGGCTTCGCCGCCGGTGGGTGTATCGAGGCCGCCGAGAATATTCAATAGTGTAGATTTTCCGCTGCCGGAAGGCCCTAGCAGTACGACAAATTCGCCCTGGTAGATATCCAGCTCAAGACCACGCAGGGCAAGAACTTCCACCTCGCCCATGCGATAGGTTTTGGTCAGGTTGCGTGCGGTGAAAACGATTGTGGCTGGTTCATACATGCAGTGCTTTCCCTAGACGGTAGCGCCTGCGCTACGAACCCAAGGCGCTTGCCTTGAGATGGTGCTGAAACCAGGCTGCCGCTTTTTCTGCTACTTGCTCCAGTGTGCCTGCTTCCTCGAATAAATGGGTAGCGCCTGGGATGATGACCATTTCCTTATGGCAAGTCATCTGTGCAAATGTATGCCGATTCAGGTCGATCACCACGTCGTCGAAGCCGCCTACCAGTAATAATGTGGGAGCTTGCACGCGGGGGAGTGCCAGAGGCCCGGCAAGATCAGGCCTACCTCCGCGTGATACCACGGCGCCAATTTCACTGCCAACTTCAGCGGCAGCTTGTAATGCTGCCGCTGCGCCTGTGCTGGCACCGAAATAGCCAATTGGTAGCTGTCTGGTTGCAGTCTCATGCTTTACCCATTCGGTGGCGGCTATCAGTCGCCGGGTGAGTAAGGGAATATCAAAGCGGGTTTCGTAATTGCGGTCTTCCTGCACGCTGAGCAGATCCATAAGCAGGGTGCCGATGCCAGCTTCGCGCAGCACGTTGGCTACATAGTTGTTGCGCGGACTATGACGGCTGCTGCCGCTGCCGTGGGCAAACAGCACCAGCCCTTGTGCGTTCTCCGGTAACTCCAGCATACCTTCGATTTGCACGGGGCCATCGGGGATATGGACGAGCTGTTCCAGTTTGGCAGTAGTCATTATTGTTCCTTATGTCAGGGACTCAGAAATAATAATCTGCGATCTCTGCGTTAATCTGCGTCCAAATGCTAAACCGGCTGGTGAATCGCTATCGGTATGCGCTGCCTGCCGAAATGCTCTGCGGTTTCAGCAAAGCGCCCGGCAATGGCGGTATTGCAATGCGGGCAGTGCCCTTGACGATTCAGATGATAGGCCTCGATCTTGTACCAGTCACGCACGATCAGTGGCGCGTGGCATGAGGGGCAGAAGGTGGTGTCGCCTTCCTTGTTATGCACGTTGCCGGTATAGACGTAATGCAGGCCTTCGCGCAGGGCGATGTTGCGGGCGCGCACCAGGGCTTCAATCGGCGTGGGCGGAATGTCGATCATTTTGTAATCGGGATGGAAGGCGGAAAAATGCAGCGGCACATCCGGGCCGAGTTCCTTTCGAACCCATTTGGATAGCGCCGCGAGTTCTTCGTCGGAATCATTTTTTCCGGGAATCAGCAGCGTGGTAATTTCCAGCCAGCAGTCTGTTTCGTGGTGGATATAAGCGAGCGTGTCCAGGATGGGCTGGAGATGTCCGCCGCATAATTTGACGTAGAAATCCTCGGTGAAGCATTTCAGATCGACATTGGCTGCATCCATCTTGGTGTAGAAATCGCGCCGCGCCGCTTCGTGTATGTAACCTGCCGTTACTGCTACGGTCTTGATGCCGTGTGCGTGGCAGGCATCCGCCGTGTCCATGGCGTATTCGGCGAAAATCACCGGGTCGTTGTAGGTGAAGGCTACGCTGTCGCAATGGTGCTGATGGGCAGCCTGGGCAATGGCTTCCGGTGTGGCTTCGTCCATCAGCCGGTCCATATCCTTGGCCTTGCTGATGTCCCAGTTCTGGCAGAACTTGCAGGCCAAGTTGCAACCTGCGGTGCCGAAAGACAGGATGCTGGAGCCGGGGTAAAAATGGTTGAGCGGTTTTTTCTCAATGGGGTCGATGCAGAAACCGGACGAACGCCCATAGGTGGTCAGAATCATTTTGTCGCCGACGTGTTGGCGCGCGATGAATATTGAAGAGCGGTGTGCGCTGAATTTTCATTAGGCGCATTTGCATCTAAATTAATCAGATGCTGTTGATAAGTGTACCAGACTGCCTCGGTATTGCACCTCCCGTTAGTTGA
>JBBRTU010000024.1:0-40975 GCA_038244115.1 Burkholderiales bacterium | reverse complement strand
TGAGAGTCGCGGGGTACGAGGTCTTGCAATCACGCTGCTTAACTCTGCATTCGAACAGGACTGCATTAATGCATAAGGAAAACTTTCAATGCCCTATGCACGCATAATTGCCCTGACGTCACTCGCCATGATTGCATTTGCAGGTAATTCACTGCTCTGCCGGGCCGCGCTCAAACATACCAGCATTGATGCAGCCAGTTTCACTACAATCAGATTGATCTCCGGCGCGGTGATGTTGTGGCTAGTGGTACGGATGCGGCGCGGCACACATAGCGGCATAGGCAACTGGGTGTCGGCATTTGCGTTGTTTGCTTATGCCGCCGGATTCTCTTTTGCCTATGTGAGCTTGCCTGCGGCAACCGGTGCGCTGCTGCTCTTCGGTGCTGTCCAGGCAACGATGATCGGCTATGGAATTTGGACGGGGGAACGTTTGCGGGGGCCGCAGCTCGTTGGCCTTATGCTTGCTTTCGGGGGACTCGTTGGTCTATTACTGCCAGGTCTCTCGGCGCCTCCACTGTACGGTTCCGTATTGATGTTGGGCGCCGGGGTTGCATGGGGCATCTATTCTTTGCGCGGGAAAGGTGCGGGCGATCCCACTCAGGTAACAGCGGGTAATTTCCTCCGCGCTGTCCCTATCGCGGCAGCATTGAGCCTATTAATGCTAAACGGTACCTCTCTGGATAGCGCCGGATTCTGGTACGCAGCTGCGTCGGGCGCACTGGCTTCTGGAATAGGGTACGCCATTTGGTACACAGCACTACCTGCGTTGAAAGCCGCCAATGCTGCGACAGTGCAACTCAGTGCCCCGGTCATTGCGGCCGTGGGAGGTATTGTTTTCCTCGGTGAGTCCATAACGTTGAGCTTGGTATTGGCATCCATCGCTATACTAGGTGGAATCGCGCTGGTCATTCTCGAGAAACAACGTGCTAATGGCGCCCAACAAGTTGCTCCAGCGACGAAGAGTTACGACGAAGGGGACAACTCCTGACATGCTACCGGCTTACCGGTGGCTCAAACGTTGCCTCATGGGAAGATCGCGCATGAAACCTCGAATTACTGTCATTACCATCGGCGTTGACGATTTGGAAAGGTCGCTTCGATTCTATCGTGATGGCCTTGGCCTAAAAACGGAGGGCATTTTCGGCAAGGAGTTTGAACATGGCGCAGTGGCGTTCTTTGATTTGCAGCCTGGGTTGAAGCTTGCGATCTGGCCGCGCAAGAGCATTTCCCATGATTCAGGCCTTCCGCAAGGCAGCCCAAATCCAACCGAGTTCACGCTCGGTCATAACGTGTCGTCAAAAGCAGAAGTCGATGCGGTTATGGAGCAAGCGAAAAGTGCTGGCGCCATTATCGTAAAGCCCGCTCAGGACACCTTTTGGGGAGGTTACGCGGGCTACTTTCAAGATCCCGATCGGCATCTGTGGGAAGCCGTATGGAATCCTCAGTGGGAAATTCAAGATTGATGCATCACAGCTTCTTAGGCTTAAGCGCTAATCACAAACCGATGCTTTCCTGAAACGCTGCGTCTTATCTCATCCACATAATTAATTTCCAGCACCATCGAATCATCGACCTCTGCACGAATTTTCTCCTTGATCGCGTGCTCGATCTCAGCGCGCAATCTGGGCGATGAGACGAGGCTTAGAGTGATTTTGTCCGGTTCGCTTTGCATGAACTGATATTGTTTGATTTGCGTCTGGCCATACAACAGGCGGTTGAAAAACGAGGGGTGGATGTGCTTGCCGCTGCGGGTAATGACGAAGTCATTGCGTCGGCAGGTGCCCATTTCCATTAGCGGAAACGGCGAGCCACAGTCGCACTCGCCCTCCTTGAGCCGTCCTGAATCACCGATGTCGTAGCGGATGAAGGGCATTAGCCGATTGGTCAGCGATGTGATGACAAGCCTGTCTTCATTGTCTAGCTGCAGCGACTCGAGATACACCATATCGGTGAAAACATGCTGGTTGCCGTGACGGCATTCGCATGCGATGTTGGGGATCTCCCGGCTGCCGTATTGATTGAACACTTTGCAATCGAAAGCCTGCTCCATCAATTCCCGCTGCCAAGAATTGAGCACTTCGGCGGTCGAGTAGACGCCGAGCAAACTCTTCGGCATCACCATCTTGTTATTGATGACGAAACGCGCCACTTCGGCCAGGATTGAAGCATAACCCTGAAGCAGGACTGGCCGGTAGGATAGAATGAAGGTGGCCCAGTCATGCAACTGCGCTTCGGTGTATTCATACGCGGCGATGGTCCTTTCTGCGGCAATACTGTCGCTGTATTTCGCGCCAAACACGCCGCCGGCAATCACGTCCTGGCGCGCGCCCCAGAAGTTGAGAATCTTCTGCCCAGGTTTCCATCCCGACATCATGTAGCTGCGGCACATGCCGGCACGCATCAGTTCGTGCTTGGCGTCATCGTAATAAAAAGCCAGCGGCTTGCCGGTTGAGCCGCCGGTATGGCCAGTTTTCACTTGCCTTCTGTCGGCGCCGCGTGCCAGCAGATCGTCCATACGGCGGATCACATCGTCCTTGTGCAGGATAGGCAGATCGGCGATAGAAGCATTTCTCTGAACAACTAACTTGCCAAACTTTTCCTCGTAATATTTTGTATGCGCAACCGCATGATCGATGATATCGGCGAGGTCTTGCTGCTGTTTGCGCAGAACCTGCTCGCGGGTCAGTGATTGGTTGCGCAACAGTTGGTCGAGATGGATGTAGCGCTGCGGGTAGCGCCGTCTATGCAGCCAGTGGCGCAGAGGATGGATCATGATGACAGAATTTTCTGCCAGGCACGACTGTCCTCCGGATAGCGGTTCACGGCTTCATGCAGCTTGGCACGCCATTTTTCCCAGTTCGCGGCTGAATTTATCAGGTCGTAACAAGGCGAATCCTCACCGAAGTTGTGCGTCATATTGCCGACAAACTTCTTGAAATTTTCGACAGCGACTACATGATCGGCAGACTGGTTCCACCAATTCGCCGGGTCGTGCAACATGCCCTGCAACAAGCCGAGTTTGTCGAGAATAACCCGATGCTTCGCGTTGTATTTCTGCTGCATGTCCGCCTGCACGGCTGCCAGTGTTGCGGCGACCACTTCAGCTGGCACATTGTGCTGCGGGAATCCCATGGCCGTGAGCCGCTCGATCGAAAACAACATCACGTCGCCATAAAACTGGCGTTCAAATTCATCGTGGAGTTCAATGGCGTGAATCTCGGCATGGATGCCGGGCCGAAACTCCGACTGCCCCGTGTCGCCCACTGTCCGCTTGTGTAGCATCGGCAGGTTGGCGGAAACAAAACGCCCCTTGATCTCCGACTTGATCAAGCGTCCCAGCGTCGGGCCGGACATTCTTAATCTCAACGGCGCAAACGGGATGAAATAGCACAACCCCTCTGGACGAAAAATATAGTTCCCCGCATACACGGTGCGGGCCGGTTGAATGCTTTGGAAAAGATCTTCATGGCGATAGTAGGAGATGCGGGTCGGGTGCTCGCCGTAGAAAAAACTGTTCAGCCTGCTCGCGAAATGCGCAAAACAATCCGCGTCGGTGTGCGTTCCGGCCAGGGTGCAGCGGTACTGATAGGCTTCGCTTGCCGGCTTGAAGCCGAACAGATCGGCCATGTCATGGTAGGAAGCTTCGCCCCCGCTGTGCGAACTTGTCTGGTGATGCTGGCAAGGAGAATGCGAACCGCTTGTGGCCATCTCGCGCAGGAAACCGATCACATCTTCCAGGAAATTTCCGGCCATGACCGAAGGCGACACGGGCGGATCTCCGACCACCTTCCCGGTCAACACCAGCGCATCGGTTCTGGAAAAAATCTCGTCCAGATAGTAGAAAAAATTCACGGCGCACACATCCCAGTCGCCCTGTGCCGTGCTGACTTTTGCCTTGAACTCCTGGTCGCTGTCGATGGTATAGATCAGGCGCCGCGCGTCCTGCACTTCGCTCAACTTCAGGTAGGCGATGTTGCGCATGATTGCCTGGCCCTTGTGGCTGAAAGCATCCCGTTTTGTTCTGCCAAGCACTCTGGATAGTTCGCTCTTTTCCACCTTGGTCAGCGAATCCATGAGCGCGAGTTGTTCGCTCAGGCCAAAGTGGTGGGTGGCGATGCCCAGTTGACTGAAATGACGGGCAAGCTCCTGGTGTTGGGCAATGTTGTCGGCATCGCGTGTGTCATCGGCGATGACCACTGAGATCTTTTGGTATGTGCCGTCGCGCAGCCCGCCATAGGCAAATGCCCGGCATAGTTCCAGCACGCTATCGAGGCAAGTCTTCAGGTGTTGCGGCCTGTCCGCAACCGGAATGACGATGACAAAACTGTGGCGGTCGTCGTTTCCCTTGGAGGCAATAAGCTGCTCCAGCTCACGAAATGCTGCCTGATAAGTTTCAAGCAACGCAATATTCAGGCCACCCGCCCAAAGCTCCCTTTCAATTTCCGCAATGGCAGATTTTTGCGCAACAATCTGCGCATCGAGATCGGGCTTATCGACCAGACAGGTAGTTTGGAAAAGCATTCTTGTCCAACATGATTTCTATAAGATTGATCGAACCCTCCAAATCCGCCTTGGCAAACAACGCGTCAAGGTCGGACTCGGATTCGATTTTCTGGTGGTTGATGCCAAACGATCTGGCAAGAAGCTGTAAATCCGGATTAACAAAATCGCAATCGATAAAGCGATTGTTGTATAGCTGGGACTGGTTCTTGCGAATCAGACTCATGGTGGCATTGTTGAACACCACCACATTCAGCGGTATGCCGTAGTTCACTGCGGTCATGATTTCCATGCAACACATTTGAAAGCCGCCATCGCCCAGGATGGCAAAGATCGGCTTGCTTTCATGGAATCGTGCGCCAATCGCGGCGGGTATTGCATGCCCCAGCGAGGATATTCCGGAATTCGGGAAATACCGGTTTCCGCTGGAAACATTGAAGAAGCTTTGCGCAAAAATAATATTGTCGTCAAAGATCAACGCGTCTTGCGGAAAATGTTTCTCCAGCTTTGCAAAAAACTGCGCTACCAACAAAAACTTCGACTCCGGCGCAGGCGCAACGCTATTGCTTGATTCCTTCCTTAAGCCATCGGCATGGCTGTGAAATTTGGCAAGATCTTTTCTGCTGGCGCCGCTTTCATGCAGGCTGCTCAATACTTCCGTCAGGGCATGCTTGATGTCGCCATGAATGGCAACATCCGCCTTGAATACTTTTTCCAGTTGTTCATGGTTGCTGTCAATCTGGGCAATTTTTTTCTGATCAAGTAGTTTGTCGTCCCACAGGTAACTTGTCCGCTCGTTAAATCCGGCGCCTAAAAATATGACCAGGTCGGCATGATCAACAATGTATTTATATGCCTGACCGTTTGAGGTAACGCCCAGACTGCCGAGCGAAAGCGCCGAACCATCACCCACCACGCCCTTCCCCTTAAGGCTGGTGGTCACAGGAATGTTCATCAATTCACTCAATTGTGAAACAACGTCTTGTGCTCCGGATTTTATGCAGCCATAACCTGCCACGATGACCGGGGATTGTGCGCTGACAATCAATTCAGTTAACGCATCCACCGGGAGGTACCGATGATGAAGCGAGTAGGCGTGTTGGCTTGTATTAACGCGATCCAGTATTCGTTCTTCCACCATCTCTTTCTGGACATTGTAGGGAAAGCTGAGAAGCACCGGGCCAGAGTTGGCCGATAGCAGTATTTTTGCTGCCTGCCCCAGAACATGCTCCAGATAGTCGGTGCGCTCAATCACCTTGCTGTATTTAGTTATCCCTTTGAACAGGGCTGCCTGGTCGATGCTGCCCCCTTCGCCGGAACTTTCTTGCAGCCCGCCCTTGCCGAAAATATAAGTCGAGGTTTCCCCAGTGATAATCAATACCGGCTGTTTATCCGCATAGGCATTGGCTATTCCCGTCACCAAATTGGTCGCGCCAGGACCCGCAGTGGTAATGCAGGCGCCAATTTTACCCGAGGCCCTGGCATAGCCACCGGCCATGAATGCCGCTCCTTGTTCATGCTTGACCAATACGCTTTTGATATTCGAGTCGTACAGACTGTCGTAGACGGGCAAGATGTGCGCGCCCGGCATGCCGAAGATAGTTTCAATCCCCAAGCGCTCCAGATACCTTACGATTAATTCACTTACTGCTATTTTCATGTCATCTCATCATTGCCGGAATTTTTGAAGTAGCACGCTTTGTTAAGGATGCAATACTTCAATATCCGGCAGCGGAAAAGGATGAAGTTTACCGATAAACTGTGATCTAATCACACAGCTCCTATCCCATGAGGAAAGAATGGTTAAAAGCGCAAGCGAATTGGTCACCGATATTGGGGGCTTGGTCTCGCTTCCGGAGATGTATCTGCATATCAACCGGATTGTGGAAGACCCCAATTGCACAACTGCAGACATCGCCAAAGCCGTTAGCAAAGATCCCTCTTTTACGCTGCGCCTGTTAAAAATCGCCAATAGTGCCCTTTATAGCTTTCCTTCCGCCATTGATACTGTATCCAAGGCGGTTTCGATTATCGGCACGTCGCAGATTCGCAATCTTGCCTTGTCCATGTCGGCAGCCCGCAGCTTTGCCGGGCTACCCAACGAACTCGTCTCTATGCAGAATTTTTGGCGGCATAGCCTGCTATGCGCTTTGGTAGCGCGTCATCTGGCAAAAGAGGCGCGAGGATGCGACCCCGATGCATTGTTTACCGCTGGTCTTCTGCACGATATCGGCGAGCTGGTGCTTTTCAATCGTTTGCCGGAGCTGTCCAAAGAAGCGCTACTACTGGTGCTGGATAGCATGGAAGCGCTGTCTGTACACGAGGCGGAGCAGCAACTGATGGGGCTGGATCACAGCGACGTGGGTGGCGAATTGGCACGTCAATGGAAGCTCCCTCCCTTGCTGGAAGAATGTATTGCCCATCATCACCGCATTGAGGAAGCCAAGCGCTATCCGCGTGAAACCGCGCTGATTCACATTGCCAACATTGTCGCCCAGATGGCTGAACTGGACTCGCTCAGTCTTGGTGACGTACCCGCAATTAATCCGCTTGCCTGGGAAATCACCGGGCTGGACGAAGCTTCGCTTGAACCTGCTGTGCGTGAAGCCCAAGCTGAAGTTGCAGAAATCGAGAAGCTTTTCTTGGACATATAAGGCATTGACTGCCCGATAACGACAATGCCTATACCAACCGAATCCAGCATCCCACCACTAAAGCCTGCGCTGCCTGGCTTCGAGCACGTCAAGCGCAGCTGGAATAACAAGCTGGAATGTTATGCGGCCCGCATCATGCCGGGGGAATACTACGTCACCAAACATGACGAGGGCGTTTGTACCACACTCGGCTCGTGCATTTCTGCCTGTATCCGCGACCGTGTCCGTGGCATTGGCGGCATGAACCATTTCATGCTTCCCAATACAGACGCCTCTGAAGCCGATGCCTGGAAAGCCGCCAGTCTGAGCGCTTCCACCCGCTACGGCAATTACGCCATGGAGCATCTGATCAACGAAATCCTGCGCAACGGTGGCGAACGCAAAAACCTGGAAGTGAAAATTTTCGGCGGCGGGCGCATTCTGCAGAATATGACCGATGTCGGTGATCGCAATATTTCTTTCGTGCGCGACTACCTGAAGATAGAAGGCTTGCATGTGATATCGGAAGACGTAGGCGAAATCTACCCACGCATGGTGGTTTACTATCCAGTCACCGGCAAGGCACTGGTTAAACGGCTGCGCTCATTGCACAACAATATCATTGCCGATCAAGAAACCAGCTACATCGACAGCATCAAGGAAAAACCAGTGGGTGGCGAGATCGAGTTGTTCTGAGCCGTATTGTGAAATTGGTAGTGCGAAACACAAATGGGCAGCTTGGCAAAAGTGCCCATTTTTTTCCTGTGCAAACGAAAGTCTGTTTTTCAACGCTCAAATTTCACTAATTTCAGGGTAAAATAGTCAATTTTTCCCGGTTAAAAAAGCGGGATCAAGTACGGGGCGGCGTAATCTATGGATCTTAATCAATTTCTAGGGCTGGGTGAAAATCTGGATGATTCTCAGGAAGCCCGCGAGCGCCTACAGCTATACATCAACCTGAAACTGTCATCCTCCGGCCAGCCAGCTTGTGTGGAAGGCATCTACAGCGATTTCATGGCGGTGGCCAACGATCTTTTGAAGAGCTATCGGGAAAAATCCCGACTGCTGAGCGGTTATCTCTGCCCGCCTGATCTGCGCATCCAGACTTTCCTGGACGACTACCTGGCCGATTGCGCCGACGGTGCCGTGCCGCGCCTGCCAGAAAATACACTGATTCTCGACCGTCATGGTGTTGCCCGCGAGCTGTCCTTGCCGGTAAGTCAGACAGAATACAAAAGTGAATATGTCAGCAGCTACCGCGTTCGCAATGGCGTGCTGCACAATCCCACGAGCGACCGCCGCACCACCAAAGGGTCATTCCATATTGCCGAAGGTGGCCTGCCGATTCCCGGCGACAAAAAAGCAGTACCAAAAATTGCTTTCTTGAACCTGCTGCGCAAGGCGCTTACACCGCCCGATCAGCTCATGCGCCTGCCGTTTACCGCAGGCCAGTTGCAGGAAGCGCGGATGTTCGTGTCGCTCTTGCTGCGCCCGGTGGTCTGCCCGGAAATTCCTGGCAAGGACGCGGAAAAGAATATGGAGATCCGCTTCTTCGCGCCTGGCAGCCTGGTGAGCAATCTGGATTTTGTCGAGAGCATTTTCGGCAACGGCGGCAATCCTTTTCTGTCGTCCAACGATGCCGGACTGGATGTCGATCACTGGTCCGGCCACAGCGGCTGCGTGATTCTGGCGCCCCACCTCACCCGCTTCACCAAGAAAGAACTGGGGCTGCCGCAGTGGGATGCCGCCACGCCACGCCAGCAAGCAGACGAGATGTGCTGGCGTGACGCAGGTGAACTTTACAACGACGGCGCCGCATTCAAGATCACCGCACGCGATGAGCGCGGCGTCATCATCACCATTCTGGCCGACAATTATTACGGCTATTGCAAGAAGGAAGTCAAAACCCAGATCGGTTATGCCGCCAACCTGTTCGGCCTGGCTGAAGAAGAGCACTCGGGCGGCGCGCTGGCCTTCCCGCGTCGCAACCACGGCGAGGAATACGGCGTGGACAGCCGCAGCCGCGCACCCGATTATTTGTTCGATGAAATGCTGAGCCAATTCGGCGAATTGATGAACTTGCAGCCGGAAGGCCATGGCATCGACAAGCTACACCCGGAAATCATCTACGTGCCGCAAGAAATGCGCATGGATCTGGCTGGCCAGAGTATTTCCTGGACCAAGGATGGCGCAACGCAAACCATCAAGATGCAGCCCAACAAAATTTACGTGCAGCCCAACGGCTACAAAATCGAAATGCAAAAGCATCCGGGCGCGCCATCCTGGCGCCTGGTCGGCACCGATCCGGAAGGCACCTTCTGTCACAAACCCTGCACTGTTTCCGGCGGCGGCAAGTCGGAGATTTCCAAATCACTCAACGATGCGGTGATTTACGGCCCGCTGTTCGTGGCCGATCTGAAACAGGATATGGATCAAGTCGAATCAATTTTCCAGCGCGATTACAGCCAGCGCTTCAAGCCGGGATTCGAGCATGAAGATCGCGATCCGTCGCGCAAGCCGCTCAGTACGGAGCGCAGCCTGGGATCGGTAATCAAGCTGCTCACACCCTCCCCTTCCTACACCGACGAATACAACGCCTGGCTGGAAAGCATTCCCAACCGCATTTTGGCTCTGGCTTTCGTCATCCGGCGCATGTACCACACCGACTGGGGCACCGATTGGCGCAAGCGTTTGTCGGTAGATTTCATCAACGGCCAACCCGGGCACGAACTCAAACTCGACGAGCGCAAGCTGGTCGGCTCTTACCTACGCGTAGGCTTCGAGGAAAACGGCGCCTGGCGCGTGTTCAAGATGCGGCAGGATTATATTGCCGCCGAAAAAGTGCAGATGGAAGACGACATCAGCGCTTCCGTGGTGGTGCCTGCCACGGCGTTGAGCAATCTCTCACCTAAGAGCAGCGACCCTTCGGTGAAGTTGGTGCGCAACTGCGAGTACCGTCTGTTCCAGCGCCCGGACGAGGCTATCCATCGCGGCTTCGACAAACAAACCGAACAGGACATGGCACTGCACGATAATTTTTTTGCCAACTACGAACCGCTCAAAGGCGAAGTGCTCACTGAAATTGTAGAAGACATGGTCGGCTTTAACCAGTACACAGAGCCGATGCGCAATCTGCTGCTCGACGCCCACCACTCAAACAGTTACGTGGTGTCGTCTGCCCACCCCAGATTGGTTGACGGAAAGCCGAGCAAGAACCCGCGTTACCTTCAGTTGCGCCCTGACCTCTCCAACCCTGTACGGCGTTATGCAGCCGAGATTGGCACGCGCCTTAACCGCCGCCTGCCGCTGGAAAAGACAGTTTGCGAGCCGGTCAATGCAGTGCTGATCGGGCGGCGCAACAACCCGCCGGAACCCGGCATCCGGCCATTGGCGGTATACAACCCGATTCATTACCAGGAACTGCCCGAACTGTTCATGGACGTGGTGTGCAGCCTCACCGGCAAATCGCCCTCCACCACTGGCGCCGGTAGCGAAGGCGCATTGACCAAAGGCCCGTTCAACGCGCTACGCCCCACGGCAGATTTGAACAACGCGCTGGTGTCCTTCATCCTCACCGGCTATGCGGGCTACTCCACCGCTGCCGGTTACATCGGGCCGAAATTCCGCGTCGATCACGACGTCAGTTTGCTGGTGCCGGAAATCTGGTCACGCCTGTCCGCACAAGAGCGCGACCCGCGCTTCCTGATCGAACACGGCCATCTGGAAAAAATAGAAGACTTCCAATTTGAAGGCCGCCTGGTTCAGGCCAGCCGTCTGGGCTACCGCATCACCGAGCGTTTCATACACGGCTTCCTAGGCAAGATTTTCGACACGCCCAGAGCGGTGTTCGGCGAAGATATTCTGCGTCCGGAAAAACAGGATCTGGCCTGTTTCGTCGACGGCGTGGAAAACATCGTCGAAGCGCAGCACAATGTCGCCTCGCGCTACCTGGAAGACGGCAGCATCGAAGAAGCCTGCCCGCCGCTCAAAGCCCTGCTCACCATCATGGCCACCGGCAGCTTTGGGGGCAAAGACGTGCACCACCCCGATATCCGCGCCCTGTTTACCCGCGAGGCGCTGCTCGCATCCGATTGGTACCGCGAGCGCCTGGAAGTGAAGCAGGAACGCGACATCCATCTATGGCAACGCCACGTCGCCTACCTGACCGCTTTCGCCAACCGCGCCAGCCATCAGGACATGGCGGCACGCCTGGATATTCCGGATCGTCTGGCGAAAGCTAAAACCAAACTGGAGTGGTTGAAGAGCAAGAATTACCTGCAAAGCCTGCAAGGCACAATCGGCGCTGACCCGATGCGCGCAAGCCGTGCGGAGGTGGCGTTGCATAAAGCAGCTTGATCGGAAAAAACTGCTCCAAATCATAAATACGAAATCACCCGCGGGTGGGGAATGAAGGGACTGCAATACCGCCGCATCTAACTTGTTGCAGCGATATGGGGCCTTAGTTTCTTGAAAGGGGGACAGCCTTTGGGCCTGGGCTGTCAATGTTAAAGCTAGAATCCGAGGTCGGTGGCCGAGTAAAGGTGATGGCTTGCCAGAACAGCATGAACAAACAGAAGTTCACCCGGGACGATATGCTGCCCGATCTAGGCTACGCGAAATCATGGGTGGTCTAATGTTAAAGCAATTAGTAGGGTACGCGTATATTCGACCGTAGCAGAATTCCGGATCGAACTATTTTCTGAATTTTGGATTTCAGTTCAAGACACGTGACATCACTTTCTACGGCCTGCCCATTTATCATTTACCATGTTTTCAATACGCAGTGCATTGGTGTTGTCTTTACTGCCAGACTGAAAGAATCGATCTGTTTCGCTCAATTGCTGGGTAGAGAACCGACCATCGGCACTAAATGCCTGAGTATATTTTTTCAGGGCACTCAGTAGCGATTCCCTCTCAACAGGATCAGAGACACCCAGGGTGTCAACGATTTGCTCTGGTTTGTGAACAGCTATCCATTGCAAGGTTTTACGCAGCGCCTTCACTACTTTTTCAACCTGCAGTGGAGAGTTCTGGATAATATCGCTGCGTGTTTCCAGCGCTGCATGCAAGAAATTGGCACCGGGAACATTGCGCACTGTAGCTGGCTCTGCCAAATTGGCCAGGAAAAAAACCTGATTCTCCTTTAACAGGCGGGTAGCGAAGGGCTCATCACCCATGACAGCATCTGCCGTGCCGGTAATCAACATGGAAGATTGCCCCTCCCAACTTTGTCCAGCATGGACTATCCGTACGGAATCAATTGCGACACCATTCGTTTTAAGCAGCAATTCCACCAGCTGTTGCGAAGTGGTTTTACTGCTCTTGGTGCTGGTATTCACTCCAATCACCTTGCCACGTAAATCCCCAATACGCTTGACCTTACCCTTCAGTGCAGACCGCACCATAAGCACAAATAGGGGAGCATCATCAACCGCCGCAATGACCACCACATCTCCCCCATGGGCTCTTAAAGACATGGCTGCCGGCACGCCCGCCACCGCATAATCTGCGTTTCGTGCCGTGAGATTGCTTAACGCAACGCCACCTCCACCTGTGTGAAGTAACTGCATGGTTAAGCCTTCTTCCTTGTCAGCACCAATTGCAGGAATTAGATCAATGGGTAAGTAGGAGATATTACGAGGACCGGGCACGCTTACTACTACGCTCTCAAGTGGCTGCGCTTGGGAAGGGACGGCCACCATCATCACACACCACAGCAGATAAAAGGCGATTTTTATTTTCACTGCATTTTCCAATAATTAACGGCCAACTTTGCATCGTACCGGTGGCGGGTTTGGGGTGTAATACGCGCCTATGCGCCATCCACCTTGCTGGCGAGCCAATGAATTTTGAAGCACCATAAGCTATCGGCGGTAACTGCTACCTAACGTCCTCTACCACCCGGACGGCGCGCCGCTGCTGGTTTGGCGCTTCCCGGCATTCCGCCTGGTCTTCCGCCACCGGGTTTACCACCGGCTCCTGGCGCGCCGGTTCTTGGTTTGGCCGTACCCGCTGCTGCCGATCTGGGCGCGGAACGCCCACTCGATTGCCCTCTTCTCTGCCCACCGCCGCCACCACGGTTCTGGCCATTTTGAATCGGCTCTGGTTTGGCATTACGATCAGGCACGAAACCGGGCACGACTTCTTCGGGAATTTCCCGCTTGATCAGCCTTTCGATATCCGCCAGAAGCTTGTATTCATCCACACACACCAGCGAGGAGGCCTCTCCTTCCAAACCAGCGCGACCAGTTCGGCCGATGCGGTGCACATAATCTTCCGCCACATTGGGCAGTTCGAAATTCACTACGTGCGGCAGTTCGATGATGTCGATGCCGCGCGCGGCGATATCGGTTGCTACCAATACTTGCAGCTTGCCGGTCTTGAATTCAGCCAGCGCGCGGGTACGTGCAGACTGGCTCTTGTTGCCATGAATAGCCAGGGATGGAATGCCGTCCTTGTCCAGTTGTTCGGCCAAGCGATTGGCGCCATGCTTGGTGCGGGTAAACACCAGCACCTGGTGCCAGTTGCGCTCCTTGATCAGATGCGCGAGCAGTTCACGCTTCTTGTCGCGATCTACTGGATACACTTTCTGCGATATCTTGTCGGCGGTGGCATTGCGACGTGCCACTTCGATCAGTGCCGGACTGTTGAGCAGCCCGTCTGCCAGCGTTTTTATCTCGTCCGAAAAAGTTGCAGAGAACAGCAGGTTTTGCCGCTGTCTGGGCAACAGCGCGAGAATTTTTTTGATGTCGCGGATAAAGCCCATATCCAGCATGCGGTCGGCTTCATCCAGCACCAGAATTTGAACCTTCGATAAATCGACCGTCTTCTGCTGCACGTGATCCAGCAAACGGCCCGGTGTCGCCACCAGGATATCCACGCGACTTTTCAGCTTGGTAATTTGCGGGTTGATGTTGACCCCGCCGAACATCGCCAGCGAATTCAGTTTCAGATATTTACCGTATTCGCGCACGCTTTCTTCAACTTGCGCTGCCAGTTCACGGGTAGGGGTAAGAATCAGCGCCCGAATCGGCGGACGGCCTTCAGATGGCCCCTTGACACTCTTGTCAGACAAGAGGTGCAGAATCGGCAATACAAAACCGGCAGTCTTGCCGGTTCCGGTCTGCGCGCCGGCCAGCAAGTCGCCGCCGGAGAGTACAGCAGGAATTGCCTGCAACTGGATCGGTGTAGGGATTGTGTAGCCACGGTCGGCAACAGCACGAATAAGTTCATCGGACAAGCCGAGGGTGGTAAATGACATTTAATTTCCTAGGGGTAACATCGGCCTGTCGCCTTCGATGGCGCCAGTCTTAGACAGATGAGGGTTTTGAAAAACCGGTATGGGCATGCAGCGCGAAGACTGAGCGATCGCTGCAAGGCGCACATTCTAGCATGGAGGCGGCCATTGCGCTGTTTATGTTATCAAGATCGCCTCAATACACTTGCGTGCAAGCAACATCTGGCAGTACCCTGAAGCTACACATTTTTCCAATACGCCCAGTTCCAGTTATAAAAAAAACAACGATGCTCCAGCAACTCGGCTCTCTTTTCAACCGTTTAATCGCCCCGCCACGGCGCGGATTTTATTGGTTTTACACGGTCATGACGCGTGAGCGCAAGCAGTTGCTGGAAGAGGCTACGCAAATGCGCGACCTGATGCCGCTGCTGATGAAACAGCGCAACGGCTACCGCTGGACAGCGGAAGATCGCAAGCAGATCAGGGCGTATTTAAGGCGATTATCGAAGCTAAGTCCGTATCTCGTTCCGCTCTTGTTACCCGGGGGATTTCTGACACTGCCTGTTCTCGCCTGGTGGATGGATCGACGCAGGTTGAAGCGTGCCAGCGATTTGAAAAAGGCTAAAGCAGAGCGCGACGCAAAATAAATTACCACTTTTAACTTGCAAGTGGAATTACCGAATAATCCACATCATTCCCACTCAATCGTCGCCGGTGGCTTGCCGCTGATATCGTAGACCACCCGGTTGATGCCGCGCACTTCGTTAATGATACGGTTGGAAACTTTGCCCAACAGCGTATAGGGCAGCTCCGCCCAGTGCGCAGTCATGAAATCCTGCGTCTGCACGGCGCGCAGCGCCACCACGTAATCATAAGTGCGCCCGTCGCCCATCACGCCGACAGATTTGACCGGCAGAAAAACGGCAAAGGCCTGCGAGGTTTTTTCATACCAGCCGGAAGCGCGCAGCTCTTCGATAAAAATGGCGTCGGCACGGCGCAGCAGCTCGGCATACTCGCGTTTCACCTCGCCCAGGATACGCACCCCGAGTCCAGGACCGGGAAAGGGGTGGCGATACACCATGTCGTGCGGCAAGCCGAGCGCGACACCGAGTTCGCGCACCTCGTCCTTGAACAGTTCGCGTAGCGGTTCGCACAATTTCAGATGCAACGTGTCGGGCAAGCCGCCGACGTTGTGGTGCGACTTGATGGTGTGTGCTTTCTTGGTCTTGGAAGTGGCGGATTCGATCACGTCCGGGTAGATGGTGCCCTGCGCCAGCCACTTGGCGTTGGGAAGCTTGGCGGATTGTTGCTGGAACACTTCGACGAACTCGCGCCCAATGATCTTGCGTTTCTGTTCCGGGTCGGTGACGCCGGTGAGATGCTTCATAAATTCTGCGCTGGCATCCACGTGAATGACTTTCACGCCCAGGTTTTTGGCAAAGGTTTGCATCACCTGCTCTGCCTCGTTCAAGCGCAACAGGCCGTTGTCCACGAACACGCAAGTCAGTTGCGTGCCGATGGCGCGGTGCAGCAGCGCTGCCACCACCGACGAATCCACGCCACCGGACAAACCGAGAATCACCTCATCCGAGCCAACTTCGGAGCGGATTTTGCCGATGGCTTCCTCGGCATAATCCGGCATGTTCCAGTCGTAGCCGCAATTACAGATATCGTGCACAAAGCGCTCGATGATCGCCTTGCCTTGCAGGGTATGCGTGACTTCCGGATGGAACTGTACACCGTAGAAATGCCGCGTTTCATCCGCCATTCCAGCGATCGGCGTGGCAGCGTTTTCGCAAATTATTTTGAAGCCGGGTGGCACTGCGGTGACCTTGTCGCCGTGGCTCATCCATACGTCCAGCCAGCCTTCGCCATTCGCCCCAACACGGTCTTGAATGTCTTTCAGCAATACCGAATGTCCATGAGCGCGCACCTCGGCGTAGCCGAATTCACGCTTGGCAGCATTTTCCACCTTGCCGCCCAATTGCGCGGCCATGGTCTGCATGCCATAGCAAATTCCCAGCACCGGCACGCCGAGGCTGAACACCACGTCCGGCGCGCGCGGCGTTTCTTCTTCGTAGACCGAAGATGGGCCGCCGGAAAGAATTATGCCATTGGGATTGAAGTCGCGAATAAATTGCTCGCTCACATCGTTCGGATGCAGTTCGCAGTAGACACTGGTTTCACGCACGCGGCGCGCGATGAGCTGGCTGTATTGGGCACCGAAATCGAGAATCAGAATTTTTTGGTGGGACATGGTATTTTTTCCACCACGGGGAACACGGGGCGCACGGGGAAATACAAGCCCCCGTGTTCCCCGTGTTCCCCGTGGTTATAAGTTGTTATTCAACGCGGTAATTTGGCGCTTCCTTGGTTATCTGCACGTCATGCACGTGCGATTCGCGGATGCCTGCGGAGGTGATTTCGACGAACTCGGCCTTGGCGCGCATTTCATCGATGGTGGCAGCACCCACATAACCCATGCTCGAACGCAAACCGCCGATCAACTGGTGGATCACACTAAGTACGCTGCCCTTGTAGGGTACGCGCCCTTCGATGCCTTCCGGCACAAGTTTATCGGCACTGGCTTCGGCGTCCTGGAAATAGCGATCCTTGGAGCCCTGCTGCATGGCACCCAGGCTACCCATGCCGCGATAGGATTTGTAGGAACGCCCCTGGAACAGTTCAATCTCGCCCGGCGCTTCCTCGGTACCAGCGAACATGCCGCCCAGCATCACCAGATTGGCACCTGCAGCAATGGCCTTGGCGACATCACCGGAGTAACGGATACCACCATCGGCAATCATCGGTATGCCGGAGCTTTTGAGCGCGTCGGACACATTGGCGATAGCCGTAATCTGCGGCACGCCCACGCCAGCTACGATACGCGTGGTGCAAATCGAGCCGGGGCCGATGCCCACTTTTACCGCGTCTGCACCGTGGTCAACCAACGCCAGCGCTGCCGAGGCCGTGGCAATGTTGCCACCGATCACCTGCACCTGCGGAAATTTGTCCTTGACCCATCTGACGCGATCAAGCACGCCCTTGGAATGGCCATGGGCAGTATCCACCACGATCACGTCCACGCCGGCTCCAACCAGCGCTTCGACACGCTCGTCCGTATCCGCACCAACTCCCACCGCCGCGCCTACGCGCAGGTGGCCCAGGCTATCCTTGCAAGCCAGCGGGTGCTCGGTGGATTTCTGGATATCTTTTACCGTCACCAAACCACGCAGCTCGAAACTGTCGCTTACGACCAGCACGCGTTCCAGGCGATGCTTGTGCATCAACTCCATGGCCTCTTCACGGGAAGCGCCTTCTTTGACTGTAACCAGCCGCTCGCGCGGGGTCATGACATTGCCGATGGGCTGATCCAGATTGGTTTCAAAACGCAGGTCGCGGTTAGTCACGATGCCGACCACCTTGCCGTCCTTCACCACCGGCAAACCGGAAATTTTGTGCTGCCGAGTAATACCTAATACATCGCGCACAGTCATCTCCGGGGAAATGGTAATTGGGTCTTTTACCACACCGCTTTCAAAGCGCTTGACCCGCGCCACTTGGGCTGCCTGCGCCTGAGGACTCATGTTTTTGTGAATGATGCCGATACCGCCTTCCTGCGCCAACGCAATCGCCAAGGGCGCCTCGGTCACCGTATCCATGGCGGCAGACACCAGTGGGATGTTCAATGTAATTGAACGGGTCAATTGGGTTCGCAGGCTCACATCACGCGGCAAAACTTGAGAAAAGGCGGGGATGAGGAGAACGTCGTCAAACGTGAGTGCTTTCTGAATAACACGCATGTTTTTATAATCCTTTTGCAAAAAAACATTATACGTTTTCAGCGCAGCCCAGTAAACAAGCCAAAGATACCATCCCATAAGCTGTCTTAACCAAACCAAGCCCGCGCGGGATTGGTTATTAGCCCAATCTAAAGAATTGACGAAAACCGAACAAGCCGCTATGTTTATCGTGTTGAAGTAATATATCAACGGCCTACAGCAGAGACACAAGCATCAATCAAAGGAGAAAAATGACTATGAAAAAAACCTTAATTGCTATAAGCAGCGTATCCATGCTCTTTCTGGGTGGGTGCGAAGGGTCATATCCGACCAAAGGCGAAGCCGTTGCGTCGGGGGGGGAATCGAAAGCTGAGATGAAGGCCGAGGCGAAACCAGAGCTTACGGAAGATGCAAAAACTGCCCTTGCCCAAGCTCAGGCAGATGTCAAGGCGGCCAAGGCGAAAAAAGCGCTCTGGACTACGTCCGATGAAGCATTGAAAAAAGCCGAATCTGCCACTGCAGAATTTGACAGCAAGGCCGTCATCAAAAACGCCAAGGTCGCTAGCGAACAAGCAAAGCTGGGTATCGAACAAACCAGCTATCCTGTGACCACCAACCCTCCTCTGACCACCAACAAATAAAGGAAGCGGGGTTCGGCCTGGCCGTGCCCCGCATAACCTAGACTATGCGCAAAACACTATTTGCCCTGATTCTGCTTGCTGCTACTCTTTCGGCCCACGCTGAGCTTTATAAGTGGGTGGATTCAAGTGGCAAAGTGCAATACTCCGACCAACCCCCTCCTGACGCCAATGCAAAAAGCATAGAGCGCGTCAAGGGCAAATCGCCTGTTGCGTCCGTCACGGAGACTAAAGCCGGTTCAAAAGCCACCCCAAAGACCTTGGCGGACAAAGAGATGGAGTTCAATAAACGCCGCCAGGAAGCCAAGGAATCCGCCGCGAAGAAAGACAAGGAAGCAACTGCCGCCAAGGAAAAGCAGGAAAATTGCACGCGTGCTCGCACAGCGTTACGCGCGCTCCAGGAGGGTGGCCGCATGTCCACCACCGATGACAAAGGAGAGCGAGTCATCATGGACGATACTATGCGCCAGCGTGAAACAGAGCGTGCCAAGAAAGATGCCGATTCCTGGTGTAAATAGTCCCTGCCCCTATCCGCCAATATTTCACCGCTGGTGAAATAAAAACGGCCTATCCGTTTGGATAGGCCGTAATTTTAACAAGCTGGCCACAATCGTTGATAGTAACTTGGCACAAGTCTTGCTAACATAAACAGGATCCAAGCAAATTATATTTCCCATGTGCCGACCCCCTCCTCTAACGCGTTACCTAGCTGCCGGATTTTCTTCCTGGCTGGCGCTTACGCCAATTGGTGCAAGTGCGTTGTCGCTGGGCGATCTGGTGGTACGCTCCCGCCTTGGCGAACCGCTGCGGGCACAGATAGCTGTCAAGACGAGTACCGATGAATCTATCGACGAATCTTGCATTTCACTTCCTCGGCCACCCAGCGCACTGGAAGATTTGCCCACTTTATCGAAGGCCAAAGTCTCCGTACAAAATTCGGCCGACGGGCAGGTGATTCATATTAGTTCCCCCCACATCATAAATGACCCTGTATTCAAGTTTTTTCTGCAAGTAAGCTGTAGCGGGCAAGCCAGTCTAAGCCGCGAGTTCACCATCCTGCTAGACCCTGCCAATTATGCGAGCGCCGATGCATTTGCAGAAGAAGAAACAACACAAACAAAACATGATACGAGCAAACCCGTGCCCCGCCCCGGTAACATATGGGAGATCAGGCCCGGCGACACGCTGGCTGACATTGCACGCGCCGTTTACCCCAATAGCCCTACTAAACAGGGGAAACTTGAACAGGCTATTGCCGCTGCCAACCCGGCTGTTTTCAGCGCTGACTTCAGGGGTGATTTACCCGTTGGCCAGTCCCTGAAAATTCCCGAATTGCCTATGAACAGACGCAATTCAACTGTTGCCAGGCATACGGCATCCACAGGTGAATCCACTGGCCATGATGCACCGAAGAAACACGCTCGCAGTGTCACAACCCCGCACCCCGCGACATCTGAAAAGTTTGAGTTAAAACTCTCCGCCGGAGAGATCGACCTATCCGCCAGCCGCAACATGACGGAAGAGGACCGCCTCAAGCTGCGAGAAAAGCAGCTTCTGCTTGATACGGATGACCAGGTCGCCAATATCATGGCACTGAAGGATCAGGTCAAGCATCTCGAATCGCGTTTAAGCGAGATGAGTCTGAGATTGAGTGCGGGTATGGACAAGGCACCGCAACCAGAGCCAGCGCTGGCACGTCGTAAAGAGGCAATGCCCGAAAAAACTGTCAATCCATTGACTGTCTCTGGCCTGCACAATTTCTGGTTCGGGCTGGGGATTCTTGGCGTATTGCTCGGCCTGTTTTTCACAGCACGTCGCTACCGCAGTCACGAAATCTCGCCGGAACCGTTGAACCTGGATGCGAATTTCAAATCGGAAGACGCGAGATTCGAACCGATTTTGATCACACCAAAGCCAAAACTTGCAAAAACCGAATCTGACAATGCAACAAACGAAGAAACGCTCTACGACCCAAGCAGTATTTTTACCCACACAGACGAGAAGCTCACCCTAACCGAAATGGACTCGGTCGTTGAGGAGGCAGATTTATACTTAATCTATGGCTGGGCAGACAAAGCGATCGAGTTGTTGCGTGGCTACATCGAAAAAATTCCGCAGGAAATCCAACCATGGATCATGCTACTCGACATTTACCGTTCACAAGGGAAAAAAGAAGCATTTGACAAGCTCGCTCGCCGCTTCAAGGAGACTATTGATGACGAAGATGAGTGGCGCAAGGTGCAGGCACTAGGACATGATTTCGATGCCAAGAACCCCCTGTATTATTCAGCTGCGCAGATTGCCGAAGAGGAAAAAAAGCAAGACCCCAACAATCAGGAAAACATTTCCGGTCCGGCTAAACCGAAATCAGACGATGATGACTTCTGGGCAAATGCCAAAGTTGACCTTAATCCAAAATCCAGAAAATAGCAGAGCCATTCTTAGCTTGCTAAGCATCCCCATCCGCAGCCCTTTCCAGCTCGCCAGCCCCCTTCTTCATAACCTTGCCTTCTTCAGCTCGTTTCTTGCGCACTTCCTTCGGATCAGCAACAAGAGGTCGATAAATTTCCACCCGATCACGATCGCGCAGCACGGTTTCCGGCTTGCTGAGCTTAGCAAAAATTCCAAGCTTGCTTCTGGTCAGGTCGATATCGGGAAATTTTTTCAATATGCCAGACTGCTCAATCGCCTGCTGAATCGTTGTGCCTGGCGCAACAACCAAGGATAAGACGACCTGCTCCTGTGGTACGGCGTAAGCGATTTCTACTTTAATCTCATCACCCATATATTTTTTCCGCCCGGCGAATAAATGCATCCACAAAATTGTCGGCAATTTTGCTGAATACCGGCCCGACTACACTCTCCAATAGTTTGCTGGAAAATTCGTAGCTCAGGCGAAATTCTATCTTGCACGCCGACTGGTTAAGTTCAATAAAACGCCAGCTACCTTCCAAATTACGGAAGGGACCTTCTTTCAGCTTGATCGACATGGAATGCGGCGCCTGCTTGGTATTCTCGGTGGTAAATTTCTGCTTGACGTGCATATAGTCAATGTGGATAGTCGCGACGGTCAGACTCGCATCTCGCTGCATCAGCTCCGTACCGCCGCACCAAGGCAGAAACTCTGGATATCTTTCGACAGCATCCACCAACTCGAACATTTGGCTGGCCGAGTATCCAGCCAGTACTGATTTTTCAACCTTAGCCATTGCTTTATTTTACCGCGAAAAGGGCACCGACAAAACCTGATAGAATATGTGCCTTTATGTGCCTTAACGAATCACACACGGTAAAATGAGCATCGCGCAAAACAAAAAAGCCTTCCATGACTATTTCATTGAAGAGAAGCATGAAGCGGGCATCATGCTGGAAGGCTGGGAAGCCAAAGCCATTCGGGCTGGCCGCGTGCAGATCAAGGAAGCCTACGTCGTCATCCGCAGCGCGGAAATATACCTCATCGGCTGCCACATCAGCCCCCTCACCACCGCCTCTACCCATATCAACCCCGATCCCATACGCACCCGCAAGCTACTGCTACACGCCGAGGAAATCAGCAAGCTAATTGGCAAGGTGGAACGTGCGGGCTATACGCTACTGCCGCTGGATATGCACTACACGCGTGGCCGCATCAAGCTGGAAATCGGCCTTGCCAAGGGCAAGAAACAACATGACAAACGGGAGGCCGAAAAAGAGCGTGAATGGAAGCGTGAGAAAGAGCAAGTTATGAAGATCGCTAAAAGGGGCTAGGCGGCATCCCTTTTGCAGTGCAGGCTAACCTGGCTGCGCAGCGGGCAGGTTAAGCGAACATAGTGAGCGGCCGGAGCTACAAACGCGAAGCGGAAAAAGAGCGCGAGTGGAAGCGGGAAAAAGAACAAGTCATGAAAGTGGCCAAGCGAGGCTGAGTAGCATCCGTTATCCAGAGGACTAACGCAGCAGCGTTGACACCCCCGCATGCGTACTCAATAACAGAACACCACCACATCCTCCTGCATGCCCATCGCCGCATAGCTGGCCGCGCCCATGCCGCCGTCTAATTCCGGGATGCAGTCGTCGAGTGTCATGTCATGCAGTTCCAGCGAGGACGGGCAGACATAGAATTTGATGTCGCATTCCTTGCAGTTCTGTATCGCTTCAAGCACGCTGTGACCGGAACCCTGTTTTGCAAAAACCTTTTCCGCCACTCCTTTTTTCAGCAGCCGGGTACCTTCCATGGTGAACACCACGACCACTTCTTCCGCGTCCATCGCAATCGCGGTCATGGCCTGGTGAAATGGCGTGGCGAGGCGGGTCGGTGTGTCGGGTCCGCTGGTCATCATGATAAGCATTTTTTTCGCCATGGCGATTCTCCAAGAGTTGTCCTAGGTGTGCGGCAGCAGTCGTTACTGAGATGCATGATCGCAATACTGGCTGGAAGGCAATCAGGCCCGTGAATCATATCAGGAAACAGTACCGCGCCAGCCATCAACAGGGTGGCTCTGCACGGTTTTCTAGTTTTTGGTGATCTGTATCTGGCCGAATCATGAGGCATCCTCGCTAGCCCACCCACTTGCGCGCATTCCTGAACATCCGCATCCACGGACCATCTTCCTGCCAATCATCAGGATGCCAGGAATGCTGCACAGCACGGAACACCCGTTCTGGATGCGGCATCATGATGGTGAAACGTCCATCCGGCGTGGTCAGGCCAGTGATCCCTTGAGCTGAACCGTTAGGATTGAACGGATAGGTTGCAGCCACCTTGCCACGGTTATCCACATAACGCAGCGCAATATTTGCCTTCAGCATATGTCCCAGATCACGGAACTCGGCATAACCTTCGCCGTGCGACACCACAATCGGCATGCGGCTACCTGCCATACCACCCAAAAATAGCGATGGATTTTTCATCACTTCCACCATGACGAAGCGCGCTTCGAACTGCTCCGATTTATTGCGCACGAAATGCGGCCAGGCTTGCGCACCGGGAATGATTTCATGCAAGTTGCTCATCATCTGGCATCCATTGCACACACCCAACGCGAATGAATCGGCGCGCTTAAAGAAGGCTTCGAAATCATCGCGCGCGCGCGGGTTGAACAGAATGGACTTGGCCCAGCCTTCGCCCGCACCCAGTACGTCGCCGTAGGAAAACCCGCCGCAGGCAGCAAAGCCTTTGAAGTCCTTAAGCGATACGCGTCCGGCGATGATGTCGCTCATGTGCACATCCACCGCTTCAAACCCGGCGCGGTCGAACACAACGGCCATCTCTACCTGTCCGTTGACACCCTGCTCGCGCAGGATCGCCATGCGCGGGCGCTTGCTGCCACTTATAAACGGCGCGGCAATATCTTCATTGAGATCGAAGCTAAGATTCACATGCAAGCCGGGGTCGGTGGCGTCCAGAATACGGTCGTACTCTTGTTGTGCGCAGTCCGGATTATCTCGCAGCTTCTGCATATGACAGGTGGTTTCCGACCAGGCACGCTGCAAATCAATTCGCGTTTCGTTGAAAATCTCCACGTCATTGCGCAAAACACATAACCGATCATTGCGATTCAATGTCCCGATAACATGCAGCTCGCTGCGCAGACCAGCGGCGAAGAAGGCGTCCATCACTGCGCTGGTATCGGTGCGGCGCACTTGCAGCACGGCACCCAGTTCCTCACTGAACAGGACATTAAAAATTCTTTCCGAGTATTTGCCCGGCGAAATATCCGGCTCTTCCTGCCCGCGTAATTCGACATCGTTGCGAATCTGCTCGGCGCACAGATCGTCAACGTCCACTGTCACGCCGACATGACCGGCGAACATCATTTCACTCAGGGTCACGAACAGGCCGCCGTCGGAGCGGTCGTGGTAGGCAATCAGCTTGCCTTCGCGATTAAGTTTCTGCAGCGTATCGAAGAATGTTTTTAGACTTGCTGCACTCACCACATCCGGCGCTGCATCGCCGATCTGGTTGTAGACCTGTACCAGTGCAGAGCCACCCAATCGGTTTTTACCTACACCTAAATCAATCAGGATCAAGTCGGTGTCGCCGCAATCGGTGCGCAGTTGCGGCGTCAGTGTTTTGCGCGCGTCTGGCGATGGTGCAAAGGCGGTGACAATGAGGGAAACCGGTGCTGTCACTTCCTTCCTGGCACCGTTTTCTTCCCACACCGTCTTCATGCTCATAGAATCTTTTCCCACGGGAATGCTGATGCCCAGCGCTGGACACAGCTCCATGCCGACTGCTTTCACCGTGTCGTACAAGGCGGCGTCTTCGCCCGGATGGCCGGCTGGGGCCATCCAGTTTGCCGACAATTTGATGTCGCCAATTTTATCAATTAGCGCTGCTGCAATATTGGTAATGGCTTCGCCCACCGCCATGCGTCCGGAAGTGGCGGCATCCACCAGCGCCAGCGGCGTGCGCTCGCCCATGGCGAAGGCTTCGCCCAGATAGGTCTTGTAGCCCATGGTGGTAACGGCAACATCGGCCACCGGTGTTTGCCACGGCCCGACAAATTGGTCGCGTGCGGTCATGCCACCCACGCTGCGGTCGCCGATACTGATCAAAAAAGTTTTGTCTGCCACGGTGGGTAAACGCAACACGCGGTACGCAGCCTCTTTAAATTCCACACCGACAAAATTACACTTGGGCAGATCGCGCTTAAGGTGCGTTACATCGCGTGTCATCTTGGGCGGCTTACCCAGCAGCACAGACAGATCCATGTCCACTGGCGTGTTGCCGAAATGGCTGTCTTCCACTACCAGTTGTTGTTCATCGGTCGCTTCGCCAATCACCGCAAAAGGGCAACGCTCGCGTTCGCACATGGCGGTAAATAACGCCAAGCTCTGTGGTGCGATAGCCAACACGTAGCGCTCCTGCGCCTCATTCGACCAGATCTGCATAGGCGACATGCCCGGCTCTTCGCTCGGCACATCGCGCAGGCGGAAATGGCCGCCCTTGCGTGAACCATGCACCAGCTCCGGCAAGGCATTGGAAATACCGCCCGCGCCGACATCGTGAATCGACAGGATAGGACTGGCATCACCCATCTGCCAGCAGCGGTCGATCACCTCCTGCGCTCGGCGCTGCATTTCCGGATTGCCGCGCTGCACTGAATCGAAATCCAGATTTTCCGCGTTTGAACCGGTGTCCATGCTGGATGCGGCACCACCGCCCAGGCCGATTAGCATGCCCGGGCCACCTAATTGAATCAGCAACGCACCGGTAATGACTTCGTGCTTGAAGGAATGCCGGTCGGAAATATTGCCCAGTCCGCCCGCCAGCATAATGGGCTTGTGGTAGCCGCGCATCTCGCCCGCCACTTCCTGCTCGTAAGTACGGAAGTAACCGGCCAGATTCGGGCGGCCAAATTCGTTGTTGAAAGCGGCAGCGCCGATTGGGCCTTCAAGCATGATCTGCAATGCTGAAGCAATACGGCCAGGCTTGCCGTAATCGCCTTCCCACGGCTGCTTACTGCCTGGAATATTTAAATTGGATACAGAAAAACCGCACAAGCCCGCCTTCGGTTTGGAGCCGCTACCGGTGGCGCCTTCATCGCGAATCTCGCCGCCGGAACCGGTAGCCGCACCGGGAAATGGCGAAATCGCCGTGGGATGATTGTGCGTCTCCACTTTCATCAGGATGTGCGTCTTGTCCTGTGTGTAGCCGTATTGCGCACTGCCTGCCTGCGGATAAAAACGTTCGATTTCCGCACCCTCGATCACCGAGGAGTTATCTGAATACGCCACCACCGTGCCCTGCGGGCTGACCTGATGTGTATTGCGGATCATGCCGAACAGCGACAGCTCCTGTTTCTGGCCGTCGACAACAAAATCGGCGTTGAAAATCTTGTGGCGGCAATGCTCGGAATTAGCCTGCGCAAACATCATCAGTTCGACGTCGGTCGGATTGCGCCCGATGCGGGTGAAGTTTTCCACCAGATAGTCGATCTCGTCCAGAGACAGCGCCAGACCCAGCTCCTTGTTAGCCTGCCGCAGCGCCACCGCACCGCCACCCAGCACATCCACGCTGTTCATCGGCTTGGGCGGATAGTGCTCGAACATGCGCGGAATCTCGTCCAGCGCGGTCAACACCACCTCGGTCATGCGGTCGTGAATCAACGGCCACAGCACGGCCTTTTCACTGTCCGAGAATGGTCCCAGAACTGGCTTGCGAACATAGAACGCCACACCGCGTTCGATGCGCTCGATAGCGTCCAAGCCGCAGTGGCGGGCAATGTCGGTGGCTTTTGTGGACCAGGGGGAAATAGTGCCAAAACGCGGTACCACCAGCAGCAACTCGCCCTTGTACTGCATCTTGGAAGAGGTCGGGCCGTAGCTGAGGATTTTTTCCAGCGTTGCCGATTCATCCTTGGTCAACGGCCGGGTGATGGAAACAAAATGCCAGTATTCGGCTTGAACCTGGGTAATCTCCGGTGCGCTGATTTGCAGCGCCGCCATCAGCTTGTTGAGACGAAAACCGGAAAGAGCGTTGCGCCCGTGAAGTTTAAGAATTTGCGACATGAAGAAAGCCGGGACGGGTCGGAAAACCGCAATTTTACCCGATTTCACGCCCCGATTCGAGTTGTGAGGCTTTCGGAAAAATAATTAGGACTTCGTCCTTACAACGCGAGCATCTATTTTTTCGACTTGGGCATGCTCACCACGTGACCCTTCTTTTCGTCGCCAGGGTAGTAAGGGCGCTCTTGAGCTAGACCCAGTTCCTCGGCCAGTTCCTTCTCGCGTGCCGAAATCAGCCCGAAACAGTCGCGAATATCTTCGATGGTGCGCTCGGACAGGGGGTGCAACATGCCCGGCTGTGGCGTGGCGTCCTTGACAATGCTGGCCAGCACCTTGCGCATCACGCGCAGAATTCGCTGTTCCTTGGAAAAATCTTCTTCAGACATAAAAAATATCGCATCTATAGTGAGTCGAGCCGCTATGTTGTCGTTAAGGCAACAGCGTGTCAACCACACCGTCCCCAGGGGCTTATTTCTTGCTTGCGTTCAGCTTGTCCTGCCATTTTCCCAGGCATTCCAGTCCGCAAAAATGGTGTACATAGTCGGTACCTTCGTGGCTTTCAGCAACTGACGTAGGTATCTCGATCAGACACAGCTCGCATGACACAATCTCACACGCTTCGTCGCCTTCGCAGGTGGTTATTGGTGCCCCAGCAGGGTTAAGATGAGTGGTCGTCATGGCACGCCTCCTTTTTGATGCGCGATGAAACCTCGCGCTTTGAATGGATTTATATATTCATTGTAGACTACTTAGCAATAGCGGAGTTCACCGGAACAGGCTCATGATCACTTTACACGATAGGCTCCCACAATCCCTATTCCACGCCCACGAAATTCGCCAGATCGAAAAGAATGCGGCCGCACTGGCCCAAGCGCCCGATCTGATGGCGCGTGCCGGCCTGGCCGTAGCGGAATCAGCCCGCGCATGGCTTGGCAACGGCAGCGCCATCCTGGTGCTGGCAGGGCCGGGAAACAATGGTGGCGATGCGTTGATCGCCGCCCGCCATCTCAAGCAGTGGTGGTACAAGATAGACGTAGTATTCACCGGCCAGGCTGATAAGCTGCCGCCCGATGCAGCCAAAGCGTATAGCGTCTGGCTGGATTCTGGCGGCACCCTGCTCGAGGATCTGCCTGAAAATGGACGCTGGGATTTGGTCATCGACGGACTGTTTGGCATCGGGCTTGATCGCGATCTGGACGACCGCCACTATGCGCTGGTCAAGCGCGTAAATTCCCTCAAACTACCGCTGCTTGCGGTCGACATTCCCAGCGGGTTGGACAGCGAGACCGGCCAGCCCTTTCGTGCCGTAATCAAGGCAAGCCACACGCTGACTTTCCTCGGTTTGAAACCTGGCCTGCTCACGGCCTATGGGCCAGACTACTGTGGAGAAATTCACCTCGATTTACTTGGCATAGGTGCAACATCGCTACCTGCTGCCAAAGGACGCTTGCTTGCCCAGCAAGAAGTCGCGTCCTGCATGAAGCCGCGCCCGATGAACAGCCACAAAGGTCTGCTTGGCAGCGTGGGCGTGCTGGGTGGCGCGGAATCCATGTGCGGCGCGGCTTTTCTGGCCGGACGTGCCGCGTTGAAACTCGGCGCGGGCCGTGTTTATTTGGGATTACTGGCAGACAATGCGCCTGCCATGGATACCGGCCAACCGGAAATCATGCTGCGTACGCCGGCGCACCTGTTCGATCTGCTGGATCAACTTTCCTGCCTGGTGGTGGGGCCGGGCCTCGGTCAATCAGATGCCGCATACGCCTTAATGGAACAGGCGCTATCCACTGATCTGCCGCTGGTGCTGGATGCCGACGCATTGAATCTGATCGCAACCCATCCCGAATTGGGGCAGCAACTCAAGGCACGCAAAGCGCAATCTATCTTAACCCCGCACCCAGCAGAAGCTGCACGCCTGATGGGCTGTGGCAGCCACGACATCCAACAGGATCGATTGGGTGCCGCGCTGGTGCTGGCCGGACGTTACAACAGCATGGTGGTATTGAAAGGCGCCGGCACGATCTGTGCCCTGCCGGACGAAAACTGGTGGATCAATCCCACGGGCAATCCGGGTTTGTCTAGCGCCGGCATGGGTGACGTGCTGGCCGGCATGATCGGCGCCTTCATCGCGCAGCGTGTCAATCCACGCCAGGCGACATTGCTGGGGGTTTACCTGCATGGCGCCGCAGCGGATGAACAAGTGCGAAACGGCATCGGCCCAGTGGGACTGACCGCCAGCGAAGTGATCGACGCCGCGCGCGCGCTGATCAACCAATGGGTTTATTCGCCCTGATGTTACGGTTAAACTAGTCAAACAATCCTGATAACCGAATTGGCCGTCCCCAATAAATTCTGTGAAAAATTCCCACCTGCTCGAGTCGATCATCCGCCTCACTGAAAAACGTGACCAGCACTCCCTGGAAATCTGTCTGATCCAAACCCTGGAAGAATTGATTGCTGCCAAACGGCTACAGTTATACGAGTGTAGCGAGGCTAGCGGGAAGCTGGAACTCACGCTGGTGCTGGACGCCACGCTTGACCAGGAAGGTAGAGCCGTCCTCGATTCAGCGCCAGAAAAGGCCTGTCTGCGCGTAGACGATCCGGTGTTGCTGGATTGCCTGAAAACACAACAGCCCGCCCTCTATCATCCCGAAGCGCAGGAAACTCAGGCTATTTACCCGATTGTGACTAAAGAGCAAATAGTCAGCGTCCTTTGCGTCGCGACTAAAACCTTGAGTTCACGCGAACAGGAACTCATCACCAGCTTTCTGCGCATCTATCAGAATTATTTGTTGCTTCTGAGCGATAACGAACGTGACACGCTGACCGGCCTGCTCAACCGCAAAAGCTTCGATCAGCGCATCCAGCGCGTAATGTGCTCGTATACCGAATCGCGACGCCGTGCCACTGACCAGGTCGAGTACTTTGGCCTGGCTGTGCTGGATATCGACCACTTCAAGCGCGTCAACGACCAGTATGGCCATCTCTACGGCGACGAGGTGCTGCTGCTGTTTACCCGGCTGATGCGCAACACCTTCCGCGAAAGCGATCTGCTTTTCCGCTTCGGCGGAGAAGAGTTCATTGTGATCATGAAAAATGTCGATGCGGAAAAAAGCTGCGCCGTGCTGGATCGTTTCAGAAAAGTGGTGGAAGCCTTCAGTTTTCCCCAGGTTGGCAAAGTCACGGTAAGTATCGGCATGGCCGAGATAACCGACCAGGAATTGCCCACCACCATCATCGGCAAGGCTGACAAAGCGCTGTATTACGCCAAGAAAAATGGCCGCAACCAGGTGCATGCTTACGAGCAACTGGTCAGAGAAGGCAAGCTGGAAGATATCCGGCATCAGGGTACGGTGGAACTGTTTTAAGACAGGCTTTTTAAACCCTGAACCTTGCCAGCAACCAATCAGAAAATCAGTTTTAGCCCGATCAGGATGGTAACAATTTCGAAAGTGCGCTTGATCCAGCGGTTGCCTTTTTTGATGGCGTAGTGGCTGCCGATATAGCCACCGATCACCGAACCAAGAATCAGCGCCGGCATCCAGTCCCAGGCGATGGTGCCGAGATAACCGAGCACCAGCGCGCCCGTACCGTTCCACACCAGGCCGCACAACACCAGGGTGTAGGCTACGGCGCGCTTGTAGTCCAGACCGAAATAATGGATCAGCCACATGGTCAGGATCAGCCCGGTGCCGGAAGTGATCGAACCATTCAAAAATCCGACTACGAACAGGCCAAGCATGCCACTCAGCAACGCCCTGCCCGCGCGATTTCTCGGCGCATGTTCCATGCCGAGTTTGGGTTTGAATACCGAATACAGGCCCAGCCCCAGGGTCAACACACCAAGAGTAAACTGCGCGATGCCGGGCGGAATTTTCAGAATGGTGCTGGCCCCCAGCACCACGCCCGGCAAACCCGCGCCGAGGATGATCAGGGAAAAACGCCGCTCCAGATGGCTCTCGTTCCAGTGACGCAGGGTAGCGCCCAAGCCCAGCGCGACGCTGGCCACTTTGTGCGTGGCCAATGCCACGCCGAACGGCAGCCCGAGGAAAATCAGCATGGGAAATTGAATCAGCCCCGCTCCGCCGCCGGACAAGGCAGAAAACCAGTTGGCAACGAACGATGCGATGAAGAGAACGAAGTGCTGGGAAAAATTCATCAGGACTACTAGCTAGTCACCCCATATTCCGCTGGCATTTTTACATAAAACAACTTTATATTGTTGGCCCTGAGCAACTCCATGAGCTGGTCAACTTGATACGCATCCAAAAGGAACTCGATTTCCACCGGCAGTTCACCCGCCAGTTCGAAAAAAGCCTGCTCGTGCAACCGGCCGTGACGCCCGTAACCGGCAATAGAGCGAAATGCCGTACCACCGAGAATACCCATTTTCTTCGCCTGGCCCAACAGCCATTCGTATAACAGATCGCCACCGTGGCGATGCGCCTCACTGACGAATAATTTCAGGCAGATACCTTGCATAGCTTCACCCCCTAAGCAGTTTTACAGACCAAATACCCAGCAGCGTCATGATGACCGAGCCAACCACATGCACTCCAATAATAGCGGCGGCCCAGGCATATTGGGCGCGCAGCAGCAGCGTTACGGTTTCTGCAGAGAAGGTAGAGAAAGTGGTCAAGCCGCCGAGGAAGCCGGTGGCAATCAACAAACGCGCTTCCGGCGGCAAACCGGAATGATCGGCAAACAAGGCTATCGCTAAACCCATCAGATAAGCACCAACCAGGTTCGCCGCCAGCGTACCGAGCGGTAGCGTGGGAAACAATGGGTTCCATAGCAAGCCGAACCACCAGCGCAGCCACGCACCCAATGCTGCACCCACACCGACAGCAAGTAGTCCGTAAAAACTCATGATCCCCTTTCGAAACTGGAAAAATTTATTAACCACGGGGCGCACGGGGAACACGGGGGAAAAACAAATGACTGAACAATCTAAGTAATACTGAAAAGTCGTGATCCCCGTGTTCCCCATGGTGAAAATCACATTTCACGATTAACCCTATCGCAAGATGATAAGCCAGACACCCAATCCCAACAAGATGAACAACAGCACCGGTAGCGTCAACACCACGCCGGAACGGCAATATTGTATCCAGCCAATTTTCATACCGCGATTCGCCAGCTCATGGAGCCACAGTAGCTGGCCAGGCTGCCCAGCGGTGTCATCTTCGATCCGAGATTGCAGCCGATCACGTTAGCGTAAATCATCGGCTCACGCGAGAGGGCGGACAGATGCGCGTCGTGAATGGCCAGGCTGCCTACCATCACCGTGGGCAGGTTGTTCATCACGGCGCCAAGCGCCACTGCCGCGCCAAGCAGTGCATTCCAGCCGATTCCCAGCCCCTTGGGCTGTCAGATTACCAAGGCCAAAGTAGCCAAAAAAATCAGCACCCCGATCAGCATGTGTCTAGCAATAAAATCTCAAAATCCACGATCGGGAACAATAGGGAAGTTGCGGGTTTTCACTGTTCAACGGAATTATGCAGCAGTGTTAATTTTTCTAACACCTGCGTCTTGTAGACGAGCAAGTCTTCCACTAATCGCTCCGCACCTTCCAAATCGCCCGCATTCTTCAACGCCAGCATCTTAATGCCCGTCTCATGCACCTTACGGTGGATGGCATCAATATTCCTGAATGCAGGCAGGTGGCTGTAGCGTTTTTTTCCTTCCTTGTCGTACCACTTACCCAGGCCGCACTGACGGTAGCTGGTCACCTCCTGCATATTCAATTTCATATCAGGATCATGCACCGCATTAATTACTCGCTCGACCCACAATACATGGTCGTGTTTTGCGACCAGCAAAGGGAAGTCCTGAATATCCCATTTAGCATGCGCCTCGCCCTGCCAAAGCGGATTAGCGCTCCACTCGGCCAGCCAGGCCGGCAATTCCGCAGCAGGCATGGGCCGTGCAATGGCATAGCCCTGCGCCAAATCACAACCCAGCCGCAGCAACATGATGCCATGCGCGATGGTTTCCACGCCCTCTGCCAACACACTGCGCCTAGTCAAGTTGGCCATGGCGATTACGCCTTCGACGATGGCTACGTCGTCAGCTGCATCGATCATATGTCGCACGAAGCTTTGATCGATTTTCACTATGTCGGCAGATAGGCGCTTCAAATAGGTAAGCGTAGCGTAACCAGTGCCAAAATCATCCAAAGCAAAGCGCACGCCCAGTTTGCGGCATTCGGCAATGATGCGCTGGGCTGCATCCATATCTCTGAGCGCGGTGGATTCGGTGATTTCCAATTCCAGCTGACCGGACGGTATGGAATAGGCTGCCAACATCCCGCGCAGGTCGTCCACGAAACCCGGTGCCATGAACTGACGTGCCGCCACGTTGACCGCTATCCGCAATATAATGCCTTGTTCGCGCCAGCGAACTGTCTGTGACAAGGCCTCAATCAGTACCCAACGCCCGATGCCGAGAATCAGATCGGAGCCCTCGGCCACCGGAATGAATTCATCCGGGCTGATCAAGCCGCGCAGAGGATCCTGCCAACGAATCAGCGCCTCTATTCCAAATACTTCACCACTACGCATGTTGACCTGAGGCTGATAATAAAGGCAGAACTCTCCCTGATGAAGCGCGCGTCCCAACCGCTCACGCAACTCTTGCTTGGCCAGCAGCGTCTGCGCACGATTGATGTCAAAAAATTGAAACTGGTTGCGTCCATGGATCTTGGCCTGGTACATGGCAAGATCGGCGTGGCGTAGCAGCGTTTCTTCGTCACCATCGTCAAGCGGAAACAAGGTGACACCGATACTGGCGCTGATCATCGGTTTACTTCCTTCCGGCCATACTGCACCGTGCACCGTTTCTGTCAGACGGTTGAGTAGCGCGGTGACGTCGTCTACATGGGCGACCTCATTCAGCAATACCACGAATTCATCACCACCCAGACGCGCCACGGTATCTTCGCCACGCACCTCTTGTTTGAGCCGCCGCGCGACTTCCTTGAGCAGCTCGTCACCAGCCGCATGACCCAGATTATCGTTGACCGCCTTGAATCCATCCAGGTCGAGGAATAGCACAGCGAGCAGCATTTCGCGGCGGCGCGCGCTGGCCATGGCCTGGGTCATGCGGTCATACAGCAACTGCCGGTTTGGCAGGCCGGTCAACGCATCGTGATAAGCCATGTACTCCAGGCTTTGTTCTACCGGATGTGCCTGCTCTCCCCGCCGGCGTGGCGGCCATGCCATCCACTGCGCCAGATAACACGCCACCCTGTTTGGTTCGTGCGCGTGCCAGATGGGAGAAATTGTTAACCAATAGGCACCACCGCCGAGAATGATCTCCTCTCCATAAGGATGAGATACCGATTCTGCCAGCACTTCGCGCAGGCGTTCCGGCTTTGCAAAGCATTGTTGGATGGAAAGTGGCTCCGCCAAGTCAAGCGGCTCCATTAGTTCGCGTGCCGCCTGATTAAGATAAAAGATCCCGTGCGGATCGGCCACATCGAACAGCATGACGGCATCATTAAGATTGTCTAGCGCTTGGCGTAACACTACCGACTCAGCAGCCGGGTCGCCGCTATTCTTCCCCTTGCACTGATTTGCCGTGTTATCGGGAATGCTCATTCCGCTTTGGTACTATCCAATGGTGCGCTGGCTGGTGCTTCATCCACTGGCTTCGCTTCCGCAGTAACTGGCTCAGATGGCACAGGCTTGGATGGGGTGTGCAGCAAGGCCTTCAACAGGCATGCAGTCAGGATACGGCTAGCTTCATTGAAAGCGCCATCCGGTGCAAGATTGTTGCGCGCAGCAGCAAAATTCTTTTGTTTTATTTTGCTGGTGACTTCTGCGGCAGCATGGTGGAATTCGGCATGCAGTTTGCAAATCTCAGCATGATCTCGTTGCGGCAATAACCTACGCCCTTCCTGCTCTAGCCATTTTCCCAACTTACAACTGCTTGTTTGCCCGACAACATCCAAATCGATCGCTGTCTTACCGCTAAGGTAATCCCTGAATTTCGTCTTCCAGGCGCCATGTACCTGAATAGCATCTTCAATATCCTGTTTTAGCCCCATCGCGCCCCCGCTATTAATATTTGATATACCTACTGTGGTCCAATTACACGCAACACTTCTTCCAGCGTAGTCAGCCCCTGCTTCACCTTGTCGCACGCATCCTCGATCAGGCTTGACGTACCAATCTCCTTTGCCTGCTTGCCGATCTCCCGCACGCTCGCTCCGCTGGTAATCAGATGACGCATTTCCTCATCTGGTGTCAGCACTTCGTATACGCCTAGCCGGCCACGGTAACCCAGGCCGTGGCAATGATCGCATCCCTTGCCCTTGAAGACAGTTACACACCCCGCAAACGCCGGCCCCAGCCGGGCGATAAGCACAGGGTCTGGCGTGACAGGTTCGCGGCAATGCTCGCAGATTCTGCGCACCAGGCGCTGGGAAATAATACCTTCCAGCGCCGTCGCAACAACATAGGGCTTTAACCCCAGATCGAATAGACGCGAAATCGTCGCCACAGCGGAATTGGTGTGCAAGGTGGAAAAAACCAGGTGGCCGGTAAGCGCGGCGTGGAACGCCACTTCGGCGGTTTCAAAGTCGCGGATTTCGCCCAGCAGTACCACATCAGGATCCTGGCGCAGAATGGAACGCAACACGATGGGAAAGGTCAGTCCAATCTTTTCCTTGATCAGCACCTGCCCCGCCATATCCATGTAGTACTCGACTGGGTCTTCGATGGTGACGTAATTTTTTGCAGGCGTGGCATTGTGCTGCAACAGCGCGTAAAGCGTGGTGGTCTTGCCGCTGCCGGTCGGCCCGGTGGTGAGAATAATGCCCTGCGGCTTGTCCACCAGATTCAAAATTTTGTCCTGATCTGGCTTGGCAAATCCCAAGCCTTCGATGCTGATGATGGCGGAGTTGCGGTCGAGGATACGCATCACCACCTTTTCACCGTTGATAGTGGGCAGCGTGGAGATGCGCAGATCAACGATGCGCAGCGGGCTTTTCACCGTGATGCGCCCGTCCTGCGGGCGGCGCCGCTCGCTGATATCCAGCTCCGACATCACCTTCAGGCGCGATACCAGCGACTGGTGCAACTGATGCGGGATGTGAATCTTGTCCACCAAAATGCCATCGATGCGCAACCGCACTACTACGCTTTTTGTGCGCGGCTGAATGTGAATGTCCGAGGCACCCAGGCGGATGGCTTCCAGGATGATCGAGTTCACCAGGCGGATGGCAGGCGGCTCTTCGGTGCCGCGCAGCAACTCTTCGAGCGAGGCGCTGTCCTCGTCCTCGATCACTACCTCGATGCCTTCGTAAGGGTCGGGGCTGGACACCAGTGTTTCCAAATCTTCGAACGAGACCCCCTCCCCCGGTCCGTACACCTCGGCGATCTTGGCTTTGATGGCAGCGACGTCGGCCATCACTGGGTGAATATCCAGACCGGACACGAAACGCAGATCATCCAGCAGGCCCATGTCCATCGGGTCGGCCAGCGCCAGCATCAGCCGCCGTCCTTCCAGCTTTAGCGGCATCACCCACTGCTTCTCGCAGAAGGTCTGCGACACCAGCGACGCTACCGCCGGATCAACCTGAAACTCGTTGAGCGAAACTTCTTCCACCAGCAGATCCTTGCGCAGGATATCGCGGATGACTCTCTCCGGCACCCAGTCCTTTTCCAGCAACAGCCGGATAATCGGCTCCTTGTGGTGCTGTTGCAGGCGGTGCAGTTCCTGCACTTGCTGGTTGTTGAGCAGGTCGCGCTTGTGCAGCATGATGGCGAGCTGGCTGCGGTTGGTCACCGCCATTTTTGCCAGCGAGGAAATTTCCCTGGATTTGTGGGCGTTGTCCTTGATCAGCGCCTTGTTCTTCTGGATCAGCTCATGCTGCTCTAGCGCGAGCGCCACGGTCACGCGCAGATCATCGTCGTTCCACGGCTTGAGAATAAATTTGTACACCGCGCCTTCGTTGACAGCACCCATCACCGCGCCGGTGTCCGCATGCCCGGTGAGCATAATGCGAATCATGTCCGGATGGAGCTGCTTGGCCTGGCGCAGCAACTCCGCGCCGTTCATCACCGGCATCATGTAGTCCGAGATCATCAGATGAAAAGTATCGATGCGCAGCTTGTCCAGTGCTTCCTGGCCGTTGGCAGCAGTGTCAATATCGTAGTTCTCCTGACGGAACACCCGCTTGAGGGCGTTGACCACGTTCGGTTCATCATCGACCAGCAAAATCCGGTAGCGGACACTTCGGCTTGCTTCCGTGGAACTTTCTTCTGCTACACCAGAAAACAGTGACGAATATCGAGACATATTCTATTCCGTGGTTGATGGTTTCCGGTTATCCGTGTTCGGGCCGCCCAAAGGTAAATATACGGTAAACGTCGCCCCCTTGCCCTCTGAACTTTCCACCTTGATGCGTCCGCCATGAGCATTGACCACATCACGCGCGACGGCAAGCCCCAAGCCGGTGCCCTGGCCAACTTCGCGCGTGGTGAAAAAGGGATCAAAAACCTTCTGCAGCAAGTCGGCCGGGATGCCGTGGCCATTGTCGATCACCTGGATGCGGATAGTGTCATCCGCCACATCGGTCGCCACCGTCACGCTGCCGCCGCGCGGCACGGCTTGCAGCGCGTTGGTAATAAGGTTGACGAACAATTGATTCAAATGCCCAGGCAGGCACAGGACGCGCGGGATTTCGCCCAATTCCAGTTTCAGTTCAGCCTGGCCCTCAAAGCGGCTTTTCAGCATACTGGCGGTGGTGCGGATATTCTCGTTGAGGTCGGCCACCTCCTCTTCTGCCTGGTCGACATTGGAGAAGCCTTTCAGTTCCGCCACGATGCGCGCCACGCGGTCTGCACCGTCAATACTTTCCTTGAGCAGGGCGCCAAAGTCCTCCATCAGAAAATCCATGTCAGCATCGTGCCAGAAGTTTATTAGCTGAATATTGTCGCCTGCCTTGATCAATGCTGCCAGGTGACACAACTTGTCCACATACCCACCTGCGGTCGCGAGATTGCTGCGGATGAAACCGATCGGGTTATTGATTTCGTGCGCCACACCAGCGGCGAGTTGGCCGATCGAGGCCATTTTCTCCGCGTGGTAGAGCTGGCGCTGGGCCGTTTCGATGGTCTGTACCTGCTGCTGCACACGCTGCTCCAGGCTTTCAGACAGAGCTTTGTAACTTGCCTCCGATTCCTGCAAAGCGACATGCTTCTGTTTCAGCGCCTCGTAGTTGGCCTGAACAGACTCGATATGCAGTTCCGCTGCCATGTAGTAGCGAGCCGATACTTGTAGCATGAGTTCGATCAGCGCCGCTGCGGCCTTGAATTTTTCCTCGTCCGCTTGCTCCGATTCCAGGTAACCCAGCGGTTCCAGGTCATGGTGGATGGGAATGCGGCGCGGTTGTGCGAGTGCATCCGCCTCGCCCAGCAACAACGCGCCGCTGGTGCTGGTCAATCGATAAGGCGCACCGAGCAGTGCGTCAAGGCAATGCCCCAGGCGCTCCAGCGTATTGCCCGCCAGCAGCTCCTTCAGGCTGAATTCACGGTCAAAATGTTTGGGGTAGATTTCCACGGCTCTCTCAAGAAAGACCCGCCACCGCTTTGACGAAAGCCGGGGCATCGACATGATGCAATTCGTCCAGCTTGAAAAAACCGTCTATCACCGGGTATACCTGCTCCAGCAACTTGATGAAGGTGTCGCGCACCCCTCCGCCAATCAGCGCGCTGGCAAAGACAATGGGCCAGGGTGCAACGCCCCAGCGCTGCATAATTTCTTCTTCTGCAAGAACGTTGGGCAAGTCGCGCTTGTTGAACTGCACCACCAGCGGCAGGCGGTCGAAATCCAGGCCGACGCGTTTGGCGTTTTCCTCCAGGTTCTGGAACGATTCGGCGTTGTTTTCCCCCTGCGCGCGTTGCGAATCGGCCACAAACACCACGCCATCGGCGCGCGACAGCACCGCTTTACGCGTGGCATCGTGCACCACCTGGCCGGGCACGGTAAACAATTTAACCTTGATCAGCAGGCCAGACGGTGCGCGGAAACCAAGCGGCAACAGATCGAAAAACAAGGTACGTTCATTCTGCGTTTCCAGGGTCATGATTTCTCCCTTCAATTCCGGCGCAAGCAAATCATGCAGGCGCATCAAGTTGGTAGTTTTGCCCGACAGCGCCGGGCCGTAGTACACCAGCTTGACGGTGAGTTTGTTGCTCTCTTCGTCAAATTCAGCCACGGCTTCGGGAAGCAGAGAAGCGGAGAGGCGGAGATCGGGGGGCGCCCCGCTTCACCGCTTCACCATTTCGCGCTTCACGCCTCTTCATCGAAAATCACCTCGCCATTCGGCCCCCAGTTCACTTTGGTAATGCCGGGACTTTCTTCTTCCAAGCGGCGCAGAGCATGCTCCTGCTGGGATAGCTTGCCCTGCTGCACGCGCACCAGATCGGCCAGACGCTGGTTTTCGAGTAACAGATTACGATAAGCGAGTGCTTGGGCAATCGCTACCTTCAGGTCGTAGTCATGCCAGGGTTTGGGTATGAAACGAAAAATCTGTGCTTCGTTGATAGCACCCAGCAGTGCGTCCAGGTCAGTATAGCCGGACAGGATAATACGCGCCGTCTGCGGCTGGATTTTTCTGAGCGCAGTCAAAAACTGCACGCCGTTCATATCCGGCATACGGTAATCCGACACAACCAGGTCAAATGCTGTTTCCTCGGCCCGGCGCAAAGCATTGTAGGGCGATGTAAAGATTTCAGCCTGCAACGGGTACTCCTGCCCCTCGTAAGAGATGGGCAATACCAGCACACGCCGTAGCGCATTGAGAATATTTTCTTCGTCGTCAACCAGCATAACCCGGTACATCGTCAGCCTCGCACGTAAATGGTGAGCATCTTGGATTCTGAACGTTCATAGCTCTGAAGCTGCTCGATCACCGCCTCGTTCAGTACGTAGCCCTTGGACAGCAGCATGATGCCATCGGCTGTATGCAGGTCGCGCGATAGCACCATACCGCTCTTGATCCGGTTCGAGCGCAGCGCCATTTCTTCCTCCTCCCGATTGACGGTAAATTTTTCCAACTCCGTCACCACCCCCAAGAATGCATCTATCACCAAGGGATCGTAGCGCGTTCCACGGCCTTCCAGCAGGTATTGCTTAGCCTCCGCCGCCTTCATCGGCTTGGCAGTGAGGCTGCCATTCTGTAATGCGTCATATTCATTCGCTACAGCAAGAATTCGCGCTGCAAGCGGAACCGCCATCCCGCTCAGGCCATCGGGGTAACCCTTGCCGTCAAAACGCTCATGGTGAACACGGATCAATTCAGCAGCACCCTTGAACTGATCCAGCTCCATCAGCGCCATCTGCCCCTTAACCGGGTGCTTGATATATTCAGCTCGTTCCTCGCTGGTCAACATGGAGAAAGGCTTACGGATGAGGCTATCGGGCAGGCCGATCTTTCCAATATCGTGCAGCAAGGCCGCCACCATCAGGTCGTTTATCTCGCTGTCTTTCAAGTTCATGTGCACGGCGATGGAGCGCGCCAATTCCGCTACCCGGCGCGAATGTCCACCCATCGTTCCCTCGCGCATTTCCATCAAATTGGAAAACATTTTTACCGAGGTGATAAAACTTTTTTTCAGCTTCTCGTGGGAAAGTTCGAGGAAACCCATGGTCTGGCGAATTTCCTCGGTGCGTGCCTTGACCTTTTCCTCC
>JBBRTU010000023.1:0-43999 GCA_038244115.1 Burkholderiales bacterium | reverse complement strand
TGAGCGCGGTCTAGTTTAGTGGACGGGCAAGTCATCTAGATTATGCCGCCATTTTACTGTCGGCGTAAAACTGCTTAGCGAAATCAGCCGGTATTTGATTGCCGATTTTTGCGTGGCGGCGGATGCGATTGTAAAACACCTTGATATATTCAAAGATCGTCTGCCTCACTTGCTCGCGGGTGGTGAAACGGTAGTGATGCAAGCTCTCCGTCTTCAGCGTGCCAAAGCAACTCTCCATCGGCGCATTGTCCCAGCAGTTGCCTTTCCTACTCATCGACGTTTGCATGCCATAGCTGGCCTGTAAGGCACGGTACGCATGGCTGCAGTACTGGCTACCTCGATCCGAATGATGCAGCAACCCAGGGTTAGGCTTATTGCGCCAATACGCGGCACGCAAAGCATCCGTCACCAGCGTCTGGGTCATGCGGCTATCCATTGCCCAGCCGACGATTTCGCAGCTGTGCAAATCCTTGATCGCTGCCAAATAGAGCCAGCCTTCGTCAGTCGGCACATAGGTGCCGCGGCCACGCTGATGCGCGGCTTTAATGGCTACCAACAGACGCATATCTTCGAGTTTGCGCGGTGGAACGACCTTGCCAGCACTCCACCCCTGATAGCCGCTCTTGGCCACATTGAGTAAATCGCACAGCTTGGCAACCGGATGTTGCTTACGGAGTTGATCAATCATGGCGTATCTCACTTCGACTCCTTGGCGAAGAGCGCCGTCGCCTTTTGTAATATATCTCGTTCCATCTTGGCGGTAGCTAGTTCCCGCTCCAGCTCGCGAATGCGCTGTTGATCTGCCGTGAGCTTGGATGCACCGAGGCTGGCCTTAAGCTCGCCGCGCTCGAATTGCTCAATCCAGGTGCGTAGTGATTTGGTGGCAATGTCCAGTTTCCTGCTGGCTTCCGACATCGTCAGGCCCTGCTTTGTTACTAGCTGGATTGCTTCTCTTTTAAATTCTGCCGTAAAAATACGGCGGGGTATGCGTTTCATGGACACTCCTTGCAAGTTGATAAATTAACATCAACTTGCCCGTCCAGAAAATCGGGCCTCGCTCATCACGTTGACCCACTGTTTTTAGGGGGTGCTGACCTATGTCCCAAGTCTATACACCCTTGATAACCCGTCCGCGAATTTTCGTACGAGATCGGTGACCGCAGCCTGGACGGCGCCGCGCTCAAGCCCGCACGTGTATCCTGGCAGAACCGTGACCAACTGCGCTTTGTGTTGAAAGAAGGCAAGAAGCGGCAGATTCGCCGCATGTGCGAGCTGGTCGGGTTGAAAGTGATCGGCCTGAAACGCGTGCGCATCGGCAAGGTCATGCTGGGCGATTTGCCGATGGGGAAGTGGCGGTATTTGAGGGAAGACGAGGGGTTTTAACGTTTAAATTCGGCGGCCTGCACGGCTTTTCGCGCGGATCCGGGCGGATTCCCCCCCCCCGATAACAATAGCGCACGCCCGATCTGAAACAGGTTGCCCAGTGCAGCAGGAAAACAAAAGTTTTTACTCTAGCCCTTCCGTCTAACCCGTTGTCCGGCAAGCATTCACTCAAATCAGCTCACAAGCCAGCCTTGCCGCACCCAAGCCCGCTACGGTATAGTTCGGTCTGCCTCTCAATCCATGCGGGAGAGAGTACGCAACGCGTACCGCCGAAGGCGTAATCACCCATAACCGCTCAGGTACCCCGAACCGCATGGACAGGCACTCTGGAGAGCGCTGGATAAAGCCAGCCACCGAAGGGGCTCAATCTCTCAGGTATAAGGACAGAGGGGTGAAACTTAGAAGCTGTTTCAAAAGTGACCGCATCCACTCGCAGTCTATTTGTAACAGCTTGCAGGCGCTAGCGCCTGGTTTTCACCCTAACCGGCTTATGCCATGACCATAACCGCAACCCGCAACATCACCCGCATGCCGGTCTGGATTCGCCAGAATCTGGGACGTGACGCGTTGTATTCCAGCACTAAGCAATCAGTTCACACACATGGCCTGCACACGGTGTGCGAAGAGGCGAAATGTCCTAATCGCGGTGAATGCTGGAGTCGCGGTACCGCGACATTCATGTTGTTGGGCGATACCTGCACACGTGCTTGCGGATTCTGCGCGGTGAAGACCGGACGCTCTGGCTGTCATGATCCTGACGAACCGCGCCGCGTGACCGATGCCATCATCGGTATGGGGCTGGATTATGTGGTACTGACTTCAGTCAATCGCGACGAACTGCCCGACGGCGGCGCTGGAATTTTTGCCGAAACGCTGAAACAACTGCGCCATGCCAAGCCCGCTATCGGCATCGAATTTCTCACCCCCGATTTCCGTGGTTGCCAGGACAATGCACTCCAAATGATGGTCGACACGCTGGCGCAATTGCCCGATAGCGCGCGCCGCGATCTGGTGTGGGGCCACAACATGGAAACCGTGCCGCGCTTGTATCGCACCGCACGCAAAGGGGCGCAATATCAGCGCTCGCTCGACTTGCTCTCACAAGCTGCAAAATTAACCGGCGTTGAAGCCAAGTCTTCCTTGATGTTGGGCCTGGGTGAAACCAAAGATGAAGTACTGGCAGTGCTGACCGACTTGCGCACATCTGGAGTTGACCGTGTGTCACTGGGGCAATATTTACGCCCGTCTCTGGATCATCTGCCGGTAGAACGCTACGTTCATCCGGACGAATTTGCCGAGTACGAACAACTGGCGCGCGAGATGAATTTCACTTGGGTGAAGGCGGGGCCGCTGGTGCGCAGTTCTTATTTTGCGGAAGAGATTCAAGCAAACAATAGGACGCAGATGAACGCAGATATCCGCTGATTTTATTTTATCTGCGAAAATCTGCGTTCATCTGCGTCCCGATAATTAAATGGAACAAACATGCTAAAACAAACACCGCTTAACGCCACCCATCGCGAGATGGGTGCCAAGATGGTCGATTTCGGCGGCTGGGACATGCCGCTGCACTACGGTTCGCAGATCGAGGAACACCACAAGGTACGTCGTGACGCGGGCATGTTCGACGTGTCGCACATGTTGGCGGTAGACCTGAAAGGCGCTGATGTACGCGGCTTCCTGCGTGGGCTGTTGGCGAACAATGTGGACAAGGTGCAGTTGCCCGGCAAGGCGTTGTATTCCTGCATGTTGAATGAACGCGGCGGTGTGATCGATGACTTGATTGTTTACTTCATGCGCGAAGACTGGTTTCGCATGGTGGTCAACGCCGGCACGGCGGAAAAAGATCTGGCCTGGATGAATGCACAATGCACATCTGGCGGACACGCTGTGGAAATCACCCCGCGCCGCGATCTGGCCATCATCGCGGTGCAGGGCCCGAACGCGCGCGCGAAAATGTGGGAAGCCATGCCCGGCTCGCAGGAGGTTAGCGAGAACCTGAAACCTTTCCAGGCAACTGAAATAGGGGCGATGTTTGTCGGCCGCACTGGCTATACCGGCGAAGATGGCTTCGAAATCATGGTGCCGGTGAAGGCTGCACCATTCCTGTGGAAATCACTGGCTGAACAGGGCGTGGCACCTATCGGCCTGGGCGCGCGTGACACGCTGCGTCTGGAGGCGGGCATGAATCTTTACGGCCAGGACATGGATGAAGAAACCTCGCCACTGGAGGCCGGCCTAGCATGGACGGTGGATCTGGACAGCCTGCGCGATTTCGTCGGCAAGGCCGCGCTGAAAGCGCAAACACTCAAACGCCAAATGGTTGGCCTGCTGTTGGTGGATAAAGGCGTGCTGCGTTCGCATCAGAAAGTGGTTAGCGCGCATGGTGACGGTGAAATCAAGAGCGGCAGCTTTTCACCTACGCTTAATCGATCCATTGCACTGGCCAGCGTGCCGCTTGGCGTTCAGCTAGGCGACCTGGTTCAGGTTGAAATTCGGGATAAATTACTCAGCGCCAAAGTAGTGAAATATCCGTTTGTAAGAAATGGCAAAAGTTTAATTAACTAGGGATGACATGATGACAATTCCAAGCGATCTGAAATACACCAAATCCCACGAGTGGGTAAAACAGGAAGCCGACGGCAGCGTGACTGTGGGCATTACGCACCACGCCCAGGATCTGCTGGGCGATATGGTGTTTGTGGAAAATCCAACCGCAGGCCGGCATCTTGCCGCCAGCGAAGAATGCGCCGTGGTGGAATCGGTGAAGGCCGCGTCTGACGTGTATGCGCCGATTGCCGGCACGGTCACTGCTTCGAACGAAGCGGTGGAATCTTCACCTGAGGCCATCAACCAGGATGCTTACGCTGCCTGGATGTTCAAGATGAAGCCGGATAATGCAGCCGACCTGAACGGTCTGTTGGATGCAGGCGCATATCAAAAATTAGTTGAGAGCGAAGCCCACTAACATGCCGTTCATACCGCATACCGAACAAGACGTAGAAGCCATGCTGACCAGCATTGGCGTGCCGTCTATCGACAGTCTGTTTGACGAGATCCCTGCTGCGTTGCGCTGCGGCGGTTTGGAAAACGTCCTGCCCGCTTTGACCGAAATGGAAATTGCACGCCTGATGCAGGAACGTGCCGAAGCAGATGGCCGTTATCTCAACTTCATCGGCGCCGGTGCCTACGAGCACCACATTCCCGCCGCGGTATGGCAGATTGCTACGCGCGGCGAGTTCTACTCCGCCTACACGCCGTATCAGGCGGAAGCCAGCCAGGGCACGTTACAGCTCATCTACGAATACCAGACCATGATGGCCTCGCTCACCGGCTTGGATATCTCCAACGCCAGCCTGTACGACGGCGCCTCTGGATTAGGCGAGGCGGTATTGATGGCCGTGCGTGCGCACAAATCTTCACGCCGTATCCTGATGCCTAAAACAGTGCATCCGAACTACCGCAAGGTCGTGCACGCCTTGGTAAAGAACCAGAATATTGAAATCGTCGAACTCGACTACGACCCCGCCACCGGCACCACGCCTGTGCCCAACGATGCAAGCGAGTTTGCCGCGCTGGTGATTCCGCAACCGAATTTCTTCGGTGCACTGGAAGACGTGGATGCACTCACTGATTGGGCGCACAGCAAAGGTGCATTGGTCATCGCCCTGGTCAATCCGGTCTCACTGGCTTTGCTCAAGCCGCCCGGTGAATGGGGTGGCAAAGGCGCCGATGTGGCGACGGGCGAAGGCCAGCCACTTGGTGCACCGCTGGCCAGCGGCGGCCCTTACTTCGGTTTCATGTGTTGCCGCGAAGCCTTGGTGCGCCAGATGCCAGGACGCATTGTCGGCCGCACCGTGGATGTGGATGGCAAGCGCGGTTTTACCCTGACACTGCAAGCACGCGAACAGCATATCCGCCGCTCCAAGGCAACCTCCAACATTTGCACCAACCAGGGTTTGGCCGTCACTGCCGCTACCATTCATATGTCATTGCTTGGCCCGCAAGGCTTGGAGCGGGTGGCACAGGCTTGCCACGCCAATACGCTCGCGCTGATAGCCAATCTGGATAAAGTTGAAGGCGCAGAACGCGTATTCAGCGGCCCGCTGTTTCACGAGGCCGTGCTACGCGTCAATGCGCCGTCACATGATGTGTTGCGAGCCCTTAAGGCTCAAGGCATACTGGGGGGATTCGATCTGACTGCCGACTATCCCGAGCTGGGCCAGGCAATCCTGATCTGCGCCACTGAAACCAAAACCGATGCGGACACGAAAAAATACGTCGAGCAGTTGGCGCGCATTCTTAGCAAACGGCGTGAAGCGCCGCCGTGTGCCTACAAATCTTAGTGATTCATAGAGGAGAATACCCATGGCGACCGTAAACCTTGGTGGTGAACCGCTTAATGTTGGCGGCAACTTTCCACGAGTCGGTGATACCGCACATAGCTTCATGCTGGTGGACAAGGATCTAAAGGATGTTTCGCTCAGCAAGTTCTTTGGCAAGCGCAAAATCCTCAGCATCGTGCCGAGTATCGACACCCCTACCTGTGCCGAATCGACGCGCAAATTCAACACCATTGCCAGCAATCTGCCCAATACAGTGGTGTTAGTCATTTCCGCCGATCTGCCGTTTGCGCAGTCGCGTTTCTGCGGTGCGGAAGGACTCGACAAAGTCATTATGCTATCCACCATGCGCGGACGGGATTTCCACAAGGATTACGGTGTGATGATCACTGACATTCCGCTCTCCGGTTTGCTGGCGCGTGCCTTGATCGTGCTCGACGAGCGTGACCGCGTGCTGTATGCGCAACTGGTGCCGGAAATCCAGAATGAGCCGAACTATGCCGAGGCACTAAAAATATTACAGGACGAAGAGTAATCAAGCATGCTGATTTTTGAACGTTCCCGGCCTGGCCGCACGGCCACGGCCCAAATGCCCGCCACTGATCTACCTGCAACTGGCTTGCCGGAAAACCTGCGTCGCAAGAAGCGGCCGATGCTGCCGGAAGCATCCGAAATGGATGTGGTACGCCATTTCACCCGCCTGTCGCAGAAGAATTTTTCCATCGACACGCAGTTCTACCCGCTCGGTTCGTGCACCATGAAGTACAACCCGCGCGCCTGCAATTCGCTGGCCTCGCTGCCGCAATTTCTGGCACGCCACCCCGCCGCACCGGAAGATACTGGCCAGGGTTTTCTCGCTTGCATGCATGAATTGCAGGAAATGCTCAAGGAAGTGACCGGCATGGCGGGGGTCTCCCTGACGCCCATGGCTGGCGCACAGGGTGAATTCGCCGGCGTGGCAATGATTCGCGCCTATCATGAATCGCGTGGTGATGTGGCACGCACTGAAATCATCGTGCCGGACGCCGCGCATGGCACCAATCCGGCGACCGCTGTGATGTGCGGCTACAAGGTAAAAGAAATTCCGACCGGGCGTGACGGCAGCGTCAACCTTGACGCATTGCGCGCAGCGGTCGGACCCCAGACCGCCGGCTTGATGTTGACTAATCCCTCGACCTTGGGCGTATTCGAAAAGACTATTCAGGATATTCAGAAAATTGTGCACGATGCCGGGGGCCTGTTGTATTACGACGGTGCTAACCTGAACGCCATTCTGGGCAAGGTAAGGCCAGGCGATATGGGCTTCGACGTGATTCACATGAACCTGCACAAAACCTTTTCCACCCCGCATGGCGGCGGCGGCCCAGGCGCCGGCCCGGTGGGTGTGGCAGAACGCTTATTGCCGTTCATGCCCATCCCTGTGGTGACGTATGAGCGCGGCAACTACCGCTGGCTCACCGAGAAAGATCTACCGCAATCCATCGGTCGCTTGTCTGCTCACATGGGCAACGCTGGCGTGTTGCTGCGCGCCTACATCTACGCCCGTATGCTGGGCGCGGAGGGGATGCACCGCGTAGCGGAATTTGCCACGCTGAACGCCAACTACTTGATGGCAGAACTGAAGAAGGCCGGCTTCGAGCTGGCATTTCCCGACCGCCGCGCCAGCCACGAGTTCATCGTGACGCTGAAAGGCCTGAAGGAACAGACCGGCATAACCGCCATGGATGTGGCAAAACGGCTGCTGGATAAAGGCTTTCACGCACCGACCACTTATTTCCCGATGCTGGTGGCGGAATGCTTGCTGATTGAACCGAGCGAGACGGAATCGAAAGAAACGCTGGATGCTTTCGTCGCTGCGATGAAAGAAATTCTGCAGGAAGCGCACCACAGTCCGATGCTGGTCAAGAATGCGCCGCATACCACCCCGGTACGCCGGCTGGATGATGTGAAAGCGGCACGCGAGCTGGATCTGGTTTGGAAGGCATAAGCGCACCTCTAGAAATTCATTTTGCGGGCGAATCGCGGCGTCGCGTGCTCGTCCGCTCCTCGCCTATCCATTCGATATGTCTCGTCGCTCACTGTGCGGCTCCTTGCGCTTCATCCCGCAAAATGAATTTCTAGAGGTGCCCATAAACCCGGCTCCCCAAAAAAAAGGCAGCACTGGCCTGAAGCGAATTTGGAATGCTTTGGGTTATTCGCTCGCCGGACTTGCTGCCGCGTTTCGACATGAAGCCGCGTTCCGACAGGAGCTTCTGCTGGCCATCGTACTTATTCCGCTGGCGCTGTATTTACCAGTAGGTGCGCCCGGAAAAGCCTTGATGATCGCCAGCGTGATGCTGGTACTCATTGTCGAACTACTCAATTCCGCCATCGAAGCCGTTGTGGATCGCGTTTCTCCAGAACACCATCCGCTGGCTAAGCGCGCCAAGGACATTGGTAGCGCAGCCGTTTTTGTAAGCCTGGCAAACGTCATCATCGTATGGCTCCTGATTTTGTTTGATTAACTTTTTGGTGTGAGGAAAGTAATGCGTACCTTAATCTGCGGCTCCATGGCCTACGACAACATCATGGTGTTCCATGATCGTTTCAAGAACCACATCCTGCCGGAGAAGATTCATATCCTCAACGTGGCTTTCCTGGTGCCGGAGATGCGCCGCGAATTCGGTGGATGCGCGGGGAACATCGCTTACAATTTGCAGCTTCTCGGTGGCGAGCCGATGATCATGGCGACCGTGGGCGACGATTTTCAGCCCTACGCCGAGCGGCTGGAAAAACTCAATTTGGCGCAAGACCACATTCGCCACATGCCCAGCACTTTTACGGCACAAGCGTTCATCACCACGGATCTGGATGACAACCAGATCACTGCATTTCACCCTGGTGCAATGAATTTTTCCCACGAGAATAAAGTGACCCAGGCCGAAAATATCCAGCTCGGCATCGTCGCTCCTGACGGGCGCGACGGTATGCTGGGCCACGCGCAGGATTTCCGCGCAGCGGGCATTCCGTTTGTGTTCGACCCGGGCCAGGGTTTGCCCATGTTCAATGGTGAAGAATTGCTGAATTTCGTTGAGCTGGCCGACTACGTTGCAGTCAACGATTACGAAGGACAACTGTTGCAGGATCGTACAGGAAAGCCACTGGAAGAGCTGGCCCACCAAGTCAAGGCGCTGATCCTCACGCTGGGTGCGAAAGGCTCGGTGATTTATGCCGATGGTAAACGCTTCGACATCCCATGCGTTAAAGCAAGTGAAGTGGTTGACCCTACCGGCTGTGGCGATGCATACCGCTCCGGTTTGCTCTACGGTATTGCGAAAGGCCTGGATTGGGAAACGACGGGGCGTCTTGCCGCCATAATGGGTGCTATCAAGATTGCCAGCCGTGGCGGGCAAAACCACGTTGTTTCACGTGACGAAATTGTCACGCAATTCAAGGAACAATTCGGCTACAACTTCGTCTAACTACCTTGTATGTTCACCATAAGGATTCAAACATGAAATCGACTAACTTGTTGGCTGTACTGCTCGTGTCCGGTGTAATTCTCGGCGGCTGTGCGGAAAGTCTCTCCGGTAGCGCCTATTCCCGTGGACAAGCGCGCGAAGTGATGGAAGTCAGGATGGCTGTAGTGGAAAGCGTGCGTCATGTGCAAATCGAAGGCACGCGCAGCGGTGTTGGTACTGCTGCCGGTGCAGTGGTTGGCGGCGTTGCCGGCAGCAACGTCGGCGCAGGCAAAGGCAGTACCGTTGGTGCGGTACTCGGTGCGGTCGGCGGTGGTTTGCTCGGCTCCGCCCTCGAACAGGGCACCACCAAGAAAGCGGGCCTGGAAATCACCGTCAAGCTGGATAGCGGCAAGCTGCTCGCCATCACGCAGGAAGCCGACGAAGAATTCCGCGTTGGCGAACGCGTGCGCATCCTGACCGGTGGTGGGGTAACCCGCGTTTCGCACTAAGCTCAGCTGCTTTAGAGGCTTCCCATTCGCAATTATCGGCTGGTTCGCCTCACCTTGCATCTGTTGCATGGCGTGGTGACCGCCGCTACTCGTTACGCTGTAGCCAATATCGAGGGACGCGAATATCTGGCGCACCGCTGGGCACGGCAACTGCTCGGCATCCTCCACGTTCACTCAACAATTCACGGCCATCTCACTTCCAGGCCTGCAAACGGCACTATGATCATCGCCAACCACATTTCGTGGCTGGATATTTTCCTCATCATGAGCACACAGCCTGCGCACTTCGTCTCAAAGGCAGAAGTGCGCGACTGGCCAGTGATCGGCCTGTTGGCTAGGAAAATCGGTACGCTGTTCATCGAGCGCTCGCGCAAGCGCGACGCGCATCGCATCAACGACGATATTCGCAACACATTGAATAATGGTGGCGTGGTGGTGGTATTTCCCGAAGGTACAACCTCGGACGGCACGAAAATCAGGCCATTCCACGCATCCCTGCTGCAAGCTGCCATCGATTGCGGCAGTTTGATTCAACCGGTAGCGATTCGCTACCCGCTTGCCAATGGCGCTGCCAACGTTGCACCGGCGTATATCGATGACATGAATTTTCCAGATTCGCTCAAGCGCATTGCAGATCAAAAAGATATTCGGGCGGAACTCACGTTTCTTGCACCGATACCGAGCGCAGGCAAAACCCGGCGCATGTTAGCCATTGAGGCTGAAGCGGCTATTGCCAATGCATTGCACCTGGCAAATCCGCACAGTGGTATTGGAACACCTGCCGGTCCTCCAGCCGCAGCGCAGTAAGGCTACCGCGCCACAAACAGCCGCTGTCCAGCGCAATAATATCTTCCCGGACTTTCAGGCCAAGCGCTGACCAATGCCCGCAAAGAATGGTGGACTTGCGGCTTTTTCGGTCAGGCACATCAAACCACGGCATCAGGCCTTCCGGCGGATTATCCGGCGATCCCTTGTGGGCAAAATCCATCACGCCGTCTGACGTGCAGAAACGCAGGCGCGTCATCGCATTGGTGACGGTGCGCAAGCGGCTGATGCCAGTCAGGTCGTCATGCCAGTGTTTGGGATGGTTACCGTACATGTGAGAGAGAAATGCGCGATAGTTGTCTCCGGCAAGTTCCGCTTCCACCTCAGCCGCCAGCTTGCGCGCCTGCTGTGGCGTCCACTGCGGCAGCAGCCCCGCATGCACCAGCACGAACTCATTTTCCAGATGCAACAATGGCCGGTGCCGCAGCCAATCGAGCAATTCAATGCGATCCGGCGCGTTCAAAATATCCTGAATGGTATCGCTACGATGCGGCGGCACATAGCCTTCCGCCACCGCGAGCAAGTGCAGGTCATGATTACCCAGCACCATGGTCAATGCATCGCCCATCTGGCTTGCCCAGCGCAGTGCAGCCAGCGACTGCGAACCCCGGTTGACCAAGTCGCCCACCAGCCACAGCCGGTCGCGCGCGCGGTCAAAATGAATTATCTCCAGCAGTTTTTGCAGTGCCGAGAAACAACCCTGGATGTCGCCGATGACGTAAGTGGACATGATTGGATGAATATTTCAGAAAAGCGCATTTTACAGGGTAAGCATAGCCTGCGTATCATGACGGGAATTATTCCAAACAGCATTTCAATCAGGGGTAGCAAGATGCACATCAGCAATCGAATGGTTTATGCCGCCATCGCGCTAGGCTGTTTTGGCTTGATGGCCTTCGGCTTGATCTATCTGCAAGGCGTGAAACACCTTGTGCCGTGCCCCATGTGCGTGATGCAGCGCATCGCTTTTCTCATTGCTGGTCTGGTGGCGCTGGTCGCGGCCCTGCACAACCCTGGCAGACGTGGACGAATTGTATACGGCAGTGTGATCTGCGTCGGCACCCTCGCCGGCTTGACTGTTGCCCTGCGACAAGTCTATCTCATCCACTATCCGCATTCGTTCGAGTGCGGCATCAGCCCGGAAGAAAAAATCCTCGATACTCTCCCGCTTGCCAACTGGTGGCCGGCGATGTTCCAGGCCGATGGCAATTGCGCCGAAGTGGTTTGGCGCTTTCTGGATGTCACCATTCCAGGGTGGGCTGTTGTTGCCTTCGGCGGCATTCTTGCGCTAACGCTGTGGACCATAATCGCAAAAAACCGTACAGATTATTGATGCGGCAATAATGCCACTCGAACTTTCTTGACTTAATGAGATTGCCATCATATAAATAAGCTAGCAATAATTTCTGATGGGTCTATCTACAGTGTATGCATAAAATTCACCCCTCATCGATTGCCCATGTATACGGCCTTTTGATTGCCTGCCAATTTCACCCAGGGAGGTAGCGCGCCGTGAGCCGACCGATTTTAAGATTGAACGATGGTTACGACCACACGTCGTCCGAACTGCGCGATGAAGTGAAAGAATTACAGAATGAGTTGAAGCAGGAAGGTTACAAGCTCGATGCAGACGGAATGTTTGGGCGCGACACCGAGGCTGCCTTAAAGCAGTTCCAGAGCGAACACGGCCTGGACGACGACGGCGTTGCTGGTGCCCTGACCTGGGCGGCGTTGCTCGGCACGCCAGTGCCGGTGCCTGAAAAAATTTACCCCACGACGATACCGCGCAACGACAGCAACTTTCTCAAACAACTCGCCGCAGCCACCAAATATCTGAAATTCATCAAGCAGGCAGCAAAGCAATACGGCTTTGACGCTTCGCTAGTAGCCGGACTGGGCTCGCGCGAGTCAAACTGGGGTCTGGCACTCAAGCCCATCGGCCCGACCGGAAGCGGTGATTTTGCCAAGCGCGGTTTCCCGGCGCGCTTTCGCAAGGGCGCGTTACCCTCTGACGACGGTGGTTTCGGGCGTGGTCTGATGCAGATCGATTTCGATGCCCACGAATTCGCACGCACGGGTAAGTGGCAGGATCCGCAGCAAAATATTCTTTACAGCTGCCAGGTACTGACCGACTGCCGCAATTTTTTCCAGCGCAAGCAAAACATGCAGGGCCGACCCTTGCTGTGCGCGGCGCTGGCAGCTTATAACTGCGGCCCCGGCAATGTCCTTAAAGCCATTCGCAACGGTCTCGACATTGACTTCTATACAGCCCACCGCGACTATTCGAAGGATACGCTGAACCGCGCGGGATTTTTTCAGTTGAACGGTTGGGAATAAACCTAAATACGGCAATTCATTAACCGCAGAGGCGCAGAGACGCGGAGAAATCAAGAACTTGAAACTCGTTCCGCCTTCACCAAACGGGTGGCAGAACAAGCGTTGCTAATACCATGATTTCACTCTGCGCCTCTGCGGTTCAAATGATTTTTCTAGGATAAACAGTTTTACCGTAGTAATTTTTAACCAGCAAAAGGAACACTCATGAAAACGCAATTCAAAATTATTTTTGCAGCCATTACCTTATCTCTAAGCGCTGTGACGCAGGCGGACATTACCGTTCCGATGAAAATTGTCGATGCAAATGGCATTGGAAAATCCGTCGGTAATGTGGTCATTAGCGAATCCAAATACGGGCTCGTGTTTACCCCGGCACTGACCGATCTTCCACCGGGATCGCACGGTTTCCATGTGCACGAAAATGCAAGTTGTGAACCCAAGGAAAAAGATGGAAAAATGACTCCTGCATTGGCAGCTGGTGGCCATTACGATCCAGCTGCGAGCAAACATCACGACACACCATGGGGCAATGGCCATCTGGGTGACCTGCCGCCGTTGTTCGTGGACGCAGCGGGTAAAGCAAGCAATCCTGTGTTAGCACCCAGACTGAGCATTTCGGATGTAAAAGGCCGCTCTTTGATGATCCACGCCGGTGGCGACAACCACTCAGACCAGCCAGCACCGCTGGGTGGTGGCGGCGCACGTATTGTTTGCGGCGTTATCTAAAATATATGTCAGGTTAGGTGCAGCTTTTTCGCGCCTAACCCGATGAATCTAATTCCTACACAGTGTTCCATTTATTGTCATGAGTGAACCCATTCGCCTCGCCAAGCGCGTCGCTGCGCTCGTCCCCTGCTCCCGCCGCGAGGCCGAGCAATACATCGAAAACGGCTGGGTGCGTGTTGATGGGCAAGTGGTGGAAGAGCCGCAGTTCAAGGTACTGGAAGAAAATATCGAGATCGATCCTGCTGCCAGCCTTGCACCGGTTGAGCCGGTAAGCATTTTGTTGCACATGCCCGCCGACGCAGATGCCACCCTCGCGCAGCAGCTGATTACTACCGCGACGCATGCGGCTGACGACCATTCCGGTGTCCACGTGCTCAAACACCACTTCACCAAATTGACACCGACCCTGCCGCTACAGGCCGGTGCCAGTGGCTTGCTGGTATTTACCCAGGACTGGCGGGTAGCGCGCAAACTGAATGACGATGCCGCCAAAATCGAGCAGGAATATATCGTCGAGGTAAGCGGTGAGTTGGTGCCGGATGGACTCAAGCTGCTCAACCATGGGCTGAAAATTAATGGCCGGGAGCTGCCTCCCATCAAGGTTAGCTGGCAGAACGAAACGCGGCTGCGTTTTGCTATCAAAGATGCACGGCCTAACCAGATCGCGCAGATGTGTGAGCGCGTTGGGCTGAAGGTGCTAGCCATGAAGCGCATCCGTATCGGGCGCGTGCCCATGTCCAACTTGCCACCGGGACAATGGCGCTATCTGCCGCCGCATGAACGGTTTTAGGGCGCTTCTATAAATTCATTTTCCGGGCGAATTCCTGCCAATGGTAAAATGCTCCCCTTTGCATCAACCGCCCCACCATGTTGTCCAAACTCAATCCCCCGCAACGTGAAGCCGTAAAGTATCTGGATGGGCCATTGCTGGTGCTGGCCGGTGCCGGCAGCGGCAAGACCCGCGTAATCACCCACAAGATCGCTTACCTGATTGAGGAATGCGGCTATTCGGCTTCCCACATCGCCGCCATCACCTTCACCAACAAAGCCGCACGCGAGATGCAGGAGCGGGTGAGCAAAGTCATGCAGGGCAAATCTGCACGCGGGTTGACGGTGAGCACTTTCCATTCGCTCGGCGTACATATCCTGCGGCAGGAAGCCAGAGCACTCGGGTATAAGCCGCAGTTTTCAATTCTGGATTCCGCCGATGCTGCCGGCATTGTGTCGGACATTCTGAAGACTACCGACAAGCAGGAAATCCGGCGCTTGCAGAATTTTATTTCGCGCTGGAAAAATGCCATGTTGTCGCCAGATGCCGCCGTGCATGCAGCAGAGGATGAAGTTTCCCAGCAGGCCGCCAGACTCTACCGCATCTATCAGGACACGCTGAAAGCCTATCAGGCCATGGACTTCGACGACCTGATCCGTTTACCTACGGAATTGTTCGAACAAGAACCCGAGATATTAGAAAAATGGCGCAACCGCCTGCGCTATTTGCTGATCGACGAATACCAGGACACCAACGCCTGCCAGTATCGCCTGGTTAACCAGATCGCCGGCTTGCGCGGTGCATTCACCGCCGTGGGCGATGATGATCAGGCGATCTACGCGTGGCGCGGCGCAGACGTGGAAAATCTGAATGTATTGCAGAAAGATTTCCCGCGACTTAACGTGATCAAGCTGGAGCAAAACTACCGCTCCACCGTGCGCATTCTGCGCGCCGCCAATCACCTCATCGCCCACAATCCCAAGCTGTTTGAAAAGAAGCTGTGGAGCGAATTGGGCAACGGCGATCCGATCCGCCTCATCGCGGCCAAGGACGAAGAAGACGAAGCCGAAAGCGTGGTGATGCGCCTGCAGACGCACAAGTTTGAGCACCGCACCCGCTTTGCCGACTATGCCATTCTCTACCGTGGCAACTATCAGGCACGCGTGTTTGAGCAACAGCTACGCAACGCGCATATCCCTTACCTGCTATCGGGCGGCACTTCGTTTTTTGAGCGCGCCGAGATCAAGGATCTGATTTCCTACTTGCGCCTGATCGCCAACAGCGACGACGATCCAGCGTTTATTCGCGCGGTGACCACGCCCAAGCGCGGCATCGGAACGTCCACGCTGGAGAAACTCGGCAACTATGCCGGCGGGCGACACATCAGTTTGTTTGCCGCCGTATTCGAAGCTGGCTTCGCCCAGCAACTGGGCGGCAAACACCTAGAGACACTGACTGAATTCTGCACCTTCATCAATCGCCTGGAATTCCGCGCGCAACGCGAACCCGCCGCCGCAATCGTGAATGACCTGCTCACAGCCATCGGCTACGAAATCTATTTGTTCGACACCGAAGAGCCACGCGCTGCACAAACCAAGTGGAGCAACGTGCAAGATTTCGTCGGCTGGATCGCAAAAAAAGGCGAGGAAGATGGCAAAACCTTGATCGAACTGACGCAGACCATCGCCCTCATCAACATGCTGGAAAACCGCGAAGATGGCGACATCGATGCAGTGCGCCTGTCCACCCTGCACGCCGCCAAGGGCCTGGAGTTCGGCCATGTATTCCTGGCCGGCGTAGAAGAAGGCATCCTGCCGCACCGCGAGTGCATCGACGGCGACGGCGTGCAAGAAGAGCGACGCCTGATGTACGTGGGCGTGACGCGCGCGCAAAAAAGTTTGACCGTGAGCTACTGTCGCAAGCGCAAACGCGCAGGCGAATGGCAGGTGTGCGAGCCAAGCCGTTTTATCGAAGAACTGGGTGAGGAAGTGGGCGGCAGTAGCAACAAGGCTAGTCCGGAAGAGCAGAAGGCGGAAGGCACGGAACGGCTGGCGCGGTTGAAGGCGATGCTGAATAAAGCTTAGTTGAAGTGATGGCTCAACTTGTTATGTATATACGTGCCTACATAACCTTGTGTACGGGCTATATTTGTAGTAACGTAACTACATCAAAGGAGGAGGTGCCGCCATGACCATCACAACCCTATCAAGCCGCGAGTTCAACCAGGATGCCAGTAAAGCCAAGAAAGCCGCCAAACTTGGCCCAGTGTTTATTACCGATCGCGGCAAGCCAGCGCATGTGCTATTGACCATTGAGGAATATCAGAAAATGACCGGCGGAACGGCCAGCATCATCGATATGTTGACAATGCCTGGCATCGAAGACGTTGAGTTTGAGCCGGCGCGCGCGGGCCACCTTTTTCATCCAGCAGATTTATCCTGATGTTCATTCTCGATACCAACGTCATTTCCGAACTGCGGAAGGCAAAGGCCGGAAAAGCCGACAAGAACGTGACGGCATGGGCGGCCAGCGTTCCGCCGGGCAGCCTGTTTCTGTCGGCTATCACAATCCTGGAGCTGGAAACCGGCGTGCTCCTGGTTGAGCGGCGTGACCCGACGCAAGGTGCAATGCTCCGCACCTGGTTGGATAGCCATGTTCTGCCAGCATTTCAAAACCGAGTGCTCGCCGTCGATGTCGCCGTTGCCCAACGTTGTGCAAGACTTCATGTACCCGACCCTCGCGCCGAAAGAGACACCCTCATTGCTGCAACTGCGTTGGTTCATGGCATGACAGTTGTAACGCGTAACGTGGCCGACTTCGAGCTGACTGCCGTTCCTACCTTCAACCCATGGATCGGCCTTTAAGATCGATGCCGGGGTTATGGTATTTGCATGGCTGCATCAAGAAATCAGCCAGTGTAAATTAACATGCCGTTTGGATTGAGCTTTTTGCAACCTGCGTGCAGAATGATTCCTTGTAAGCCACCATTTCGGTCGGCCAATAGGCGTTAGATTTTTTGGAGACCTCGGTGGAGAAATCTTGGCGAGAAGCCATTAAGAAAGTGCTGGCAGAATCGGATACCCCGCTGCATTACACAGCTAGCGTAGGGTGCAATAACCAACGGGCATTGCACCGCATTTCAACCATCATGGCCAAGCGCACCTCGAGTTTCATGCGGCGCAATAATGATTGCCCTACTCGTGTTACTTCTCCTTAAACGCGGCCTTCATCACCGCAATCATATAACCGTGATCCAGCACCCCGGCGCTTTCCCGCAGGCTATGCATCGCCCACATCGGCGAGCCCACATCCACACTCGCCATCCCAAGGCGCGCGGCGACAATCGGGCCGATGGTGCTGCCGCAGCCCAGATCGGTGCGGTGGGCGTATTGTTGAAACGGCACGTCGGCGCTTTCGCACAGCGTGACAAATCTTGCGGCAGTTTCTGCGCCGGTGCTGTAGCGCTGGTTGGCGTTGGTTTTGATTACCGGGCCGCTGTTCACCATCACCCGATGATACGGTTCATACGCTGCGGGGAAATTGGGGTGATAGGCATGTGCCATATCGGCACTGATAAAAAAGCTCCGCGCAGAGGCGCAATGGCGGACTTCTTCGTCCATGCCTGCGTTCGCTTCGATCCGCGCGAGAACATCCGAGACCAGACTGCCACCTGCGCCCACGGCGCTGCCGCTGCCCACTTCTTCGTGATCGAAAAAGGCACACACGCACGTACTGGCAGGATTTTCTGTGGCTAGCAAGGCAGTTAATGCAGCATGACAAGAGGCTAGATTATCCAGTTGGCTGTCGGCGAAAAATTCCTGCTCTGCTCCCCAGAATGCGCCTTTCTGGGTATCGAAAATATTGAACTCGGCGGTAAGAATATCTTTCGCTTCCACCTCAAGCTTGCTGGCTACCTGACTCAGAAATTGGCCCTCCGCCTCTATCCCTTCCTGCACCAGGCCAAGGATTAACGGTAATTCGGTTTGCTTGTTGAGCTTGAGTCCTTGTTCGTTCACCTCGCGGTTCATGTGTATCGCCAGGTTGGGTAAACGCACCAGTGGCTCATCGAAGCGCAGCAGGCGGGTTTCGAAGCCGGTAGCAGTGCGCACATTCACCCGCCCGGCCAAGCTCAGATCGCGGTCAGTGAATGTCGCAAGGATGGGGCTACCGTAGACTTCCACACCCAGCCGCACTACGCCGTCGCTGTTATGGGCTGCACGCGGTTTCAGGCGCAACCCGGGCGAATCGGTATGCGCGCCGATGATGCAGAAACCGGTTTCCGCCACGGGCCGATGCCCCGAAATAAACGTAATGATCGACGAACCACCGCGCACGACAAAGTAACGCCCGGCGCTCTCCAGATTCCATCGCTCAGCTTCATTCAGCCGGGTAAAGCCTTGCGCCAGCAAGCGCTGCTCAACGCTATTCACCGCGTGCCATGGGCTTGGGCTTGCGTCGATGAAATCAATCAGGTCTTGAGCCTGAGCTCGGGTGTCGGCGGGGATAGTCATGGAATAATCCAAAGTTCGGTAGAAAAAGTTTAGGATAGGTCAACAAGCAGGAGTGCTCAATAGAAAAAGGCGCCCGAGAGCGCCTTTGTTCTTTGCGGTCAGGTTCAGCTTACTTGGCCAAACCCACCATGTAGTCCACCGCCGCTTTCACGTCGGCGTCAGCCGCACCAGCGTTGCCGCCTTTGGCTGGCATCATGCCGGCCTTGCCAGTGAAGCCGCCCAGCGCGTGCTTATACAGAGTGTCCTTGCCTTGGGCGATGCGTGGGCCCCAGGCAGCCTTGTCGCCAGCCTTGGGGGCGCCTGCCACACCCGTGCCATGACAGGCAACACAGGTAGTGTCGAACGTGGCCTTGCCCTTGCCAGCATCGGCTGTCGCAGCAGGAGCTGCACTAGCAGCCGGTGCTGCTGCGGCTGGTGCTTTGGCTTCAGGCGCCTTGAAGTTGGCACCCGCCTTGTTGGCCATGTAGGCAACTGCGCGTTTAATTTCATCGTCGCTCAGATCGGCTGCGCCGCCTTTGGCTGGCATCATGCCGGCTTTGCCGGTGAAACCACCCAAGGCATGCGTGACCAGGGTATCAAAACCCTGAGCGATGCGGGGACTCCAGGCCGCCTTGTCGCCCAGCTTGGGGGCACCGGCAACGCCTGGCGTATGGCAAGCAGTACACACAGAATTGAACACTTCCTCGCCGCTTTTCTCGGCCTTGCCTGCGCCGCCAGCAGCAGGGCCTTCGGCCATGTCGCCAACCGGTTTGATGCGCTCGGCTATGCTGGCCGGATCTTCCTTGCCGGAATGGCCGCTCAAGTAGCCACTCACGTATTGGGCAACCAGCAAACATGCAAGAATGACTGGGAGCAATCCCGCCACCAAGGCAAAGATGAACTGTTGCAGGGTTGTTTCGCTCGACTCATCGCTCATGATATTTCCTTGGCAAACAAATAAAAAAGTGCGCCATTATAACTTCAAACTCAGCGCATGCCAAAGTGCACTGGTAGACGTTTCCCGGAAAAATCGCTATGCTTTCCAACCTTGCGCCCGTAGCTCAGCTGGATAGAGTACTGCCCTCCGAAGGCAGGGGTCGGACGTTCGAATCGTCTCGGGCGCACCATTAAATCAAATGGTTATGTGATACAAAAAATTCCGTACGGAAACGGGCCAAAAATACAGCGCCCGTTTCACATCCCTCGAACACACCCCGTGGCCTTTTTGAACAATCGCGTATAATTGACAAATCTACTGGGGTATTATCCCCGGCTTACATAAAACATCGCTGGAGATTGAAATGGCAGGACTAGACAAAGACACCCCCCACCCCACTGAAATTAAATTACATGCGCAATCGAACGTGCTGGAAATCGCTTTTAACGACGGCAAAACATTCAACCTTCCTTGCGAATTGCTGCGTGTTTATTCGCCCTCCGCCGAAGTGCGTGGTCACGGCCCCGGCGAGGAAACACTCCAGACCGGCAAGAAAAATGTTTCAATCAAACACATCGAGCCGGTTGGCAACTATGCCGTAACGTTGTTCTTCTCCGACAAGCATGATACCGGCATTTATTCCTGGGACTATCTTTACAACCTGGGCGTAAACCAGGACGAAATGTGGCAAAAATACTTGTCGCGCATGGAAGCAGCAGGCGAAAGCCGCGAGCCCAAACTGGGACAAGCTTGATTTCTTAAATGCCATTTTGGCAAATCATCGGCGAACACATTTCCGCTGCCGCCGGTACGCCGTTTACCGTTGAGCGGAATAATCCACTCGGTGGCGGTTGCATCAATACCGCTTATGTAATCGAAAACCAAGCACAACGTTTTTTCATCAAGACCAACGATGAAAGTTTGCTCGACATGTTCGAGGCCGAAGCCGCAGGTTTGCGCGCAATCCTAGATACCCAAACAATCAAAGCGCCCGTGCCGGTGTGCTATGGCACGGCAGAATCACAGTCATTCCTGGTTCTTGAATATTTGGAACTGGGCGGCGATTCGAGTGCCAGTGCAGAGACACTTGGCCGCGAACTGGCGCAGATGCACCGCGCAACGCAAGTCAATTTTGGATGGTATCGAAACAACACCATCGGCTCGACACTGCAGATCAACACACCATGCGATAACTGGATCGATTTCTGGCGTAAACACCGCTTAGGTTCCCAACTTGCACTGGCATCCAACAATGGATTGCGCGGCAACTTGCAGAAAAAAGGTGCGCAACTGCTCGAAAATTTTACCGCGCTATTTGATGGCTATGCACCACAGCCTTCCCTGTTACACGGCGACTTGTGGAGCGGCAATCACGCTGCCACCCGCGATGGCCAGCCTGTCGTCTTCGACCCGGCAGTGTATTTCGGCGACCGTGAAGTGGACATTGCCATGACCGAGTTGTTCGGTGGATTTCCTGCCCGCTTTTATGATGCTTACTGCGAAGCCTGGCCGCTCGATCCCGGCTACCCGTTGCGAAAAACTTTATACAATCTCTATCACATCCTGAATCACGCCAACCTGTTTGGCGGCGGCTATGCGGGCCAGGCGGAAGACATGATGGATCGTTTGCTAGCGGAAGTGCGTTAAAAAAGTTTCACCACGGGGTACACGGGGATCACGGGGGAAGACAAGAAACAACCGCTTCCTCATCGACACAAGTTGTCCCCGTGAACCCCGTGCTCCCCGTGGTTAAACAGTATTTTTCAGGATAATATGCCGTCTGATAAATCCTGACCGGCCCACACATGTCTCCTATCCCCGATAACACACGCCGCCGCGAACAACGCGCCTGGTACTGGTACGACTGGGCCAACTCGGCCTTTCCCACTACGGTACTGACCGTCTTCATCGGGCCCTACCTCACCAGCATTACCAAGGCCGCAAGCAGCGGCGGCTACGTCCATCCATTCGGCATACCGGTGGCAGCGGACGCGTATTACCCCTATGTAGTTTCGCTTTCGGTGGTGCTGCAAGTGTTGTTGCTGCCCTTGTTGGGCGCGATTGCCGACTACTCGCATTTCAAAAAACGCATGCTGGCGATCTTCGCCTATATCGGTGCATTGGCGACGCTTGGCTTATTTTTTTTAGAGGGCACGCGCTATCTGTTGGGCGGCACTTTGTTCATCATCGCCAACCTGGGCTTCGGCGCTTCGGTGGTGTTCTACAACGCCTTCCTGCCGGATATCGCGCACCCCGAGGAACGCGACCATGTCTCATCCATGGGCTGGGCATGGGGCTACCTGGGTGGCGGTCTGTTGCTCGCCCTCAACCTGCTGCTATTTTCCAAGGCAGCATCATTGGGACTTAGCACCGGGCAAGCCGTGCGCATCAATCTCGCCTCAGCCGGACTATGGTGGGCAGTGTTCACCCTGATTCCGCTGACCGGACTCAAGCAGCGCGCGCCGATTAAGCACCTGCCACCCGGCGAGCGCTATCTCAGCGTCGGTCTGCGCCAACTCTGGCACACGCTGGTCAAGGTGCGCGCCCATCCGCAGGCACTGCTGTTTCTTGCCGCATTCCTGCTCTATAACGATGGCATCCAGACGGTCATTTCGCTGGCATCAGTATTTGGCCAGGAAGAACTGGGCCTGAGCATGACCACGCTGACCACGGTGATCCTGATGGTGCAATTCCTCGCCTTTGCGGGCGCCATTCTGTTCAAGTTTGTGGCGCAAAAAATGGGTGCAAAAGGCGCGATCATTCTTAGCCTGATTTTGTGGATCGGCACCCTGGTGTATGCCTACGCACTGCTGCACAGCGAGCGCGACTTCTACTTCATGGCTGCAGCCATCGCCATCGTGCTCGGCGGCAGCCAGGCGTTGAGCCGTTCGCTGTTTTCGCTGATGGTTCCCAAGGGGCAAGAATCGGAATATTTCGGGCTGTACGAAATCAGCGACAAAGGCACCAGCTGGATGGGGCCGCTCATGTTCGGGCTGGCCTTGCAGTTCACCGGCAGTTACCGCATTGCCATCCTGTCGCTGATCGTGTTTTTCGTATTCGGGCTGTTGTTACTGGTGCGCGTCAATGTGGAAAAGGGTGCACAGGAAGCGCAGCGGAATTTATGACACGTCCCATATATTTGTTTAGTCAGCGTCTTAGATTAAGCAACACCCTGGCTCGACAAATAATCCTCGTAATTGCCAATAAAATGCTTGAAGCCACCATTCCCGTCCAGTTCCAGCACTTGCGTGGCCAGCGAAGAAACAAACTGGCGGTCGTGGCTGACGAACACCAGCGTGCCTTTGTACTGTTCCAGCGCCATGTTGAGCGATTCGATGGATTCCATGTCCATGTGGTTGGTGGGTTCGTCCATCACCATTACGTTGGGGCGCTCGAGCAGTAATTTGCCGTAGAGCATGCGGCCTTTTTCGCCACCGGATAGCACGCGCACCGATTTTTTGGTGTCGTCGCCGGTAAACAGCAAGCGGCCCAGGGTGGCGCGGATAATCTGGTCATCGTCGCTTTTGCGGCCCCACATTTCCATCCAGTCAAACAGCGTTTCATCCTTGTGGAAATCCGCCGCATGGTCTTGTGGGAAATAGCCGATCTGGGCTTTCTCCGCCCATTTTACTTCGCCCTGATCCGGCTCCACTTCGCCCACGATAGTTTTCAGCAGCGTGGATTTTCCCGCGCCGTTGGGACCGATCACGGCAAGCCGCTGGCCCGGCTCCAGTAGCAGGCTCAAATTGTGGAACAGCGGCTTGTCGAAGCCTTTGCCCAATTCGTGCAATTCAAAGGCGCGGCGATGCAGTTTGTCTCTCTCGTCATACTCGAAGCGGATGTACGGGCTCTGCCGGCTGGATGGTTTGACCTCAACAATAGCGTCCTTCAGCTTGTCCGCTTGCCGTGCGCGGCTGGTAGCCTGGCGTGCCTTGGAGGCGTTGGCGGAAAAGCGCGCCACAAAAGCGTTCAGTTCGATAATCTGATCTTTCTTCTTGGCATTATCCGTCAGCATGCGTTGCCGTGCCTGCGTCGCGGCGATCATGTATTCGTCATAGTTGCCGGGGAAAAGGCGGATCTCGCCGTAGTCCAGATCAGCCATGTGCGTGCATACGCTATTCAGAAAATGGCGATCGTGCGAAATGATGATCATGGTGCTGTTACGGCTATTGATCACATCTTCCAGCCAGCGGATGGTGTTGATGTCCAGGTTGTTAGTCGGTTCGTCCAACAACAAAATGTCCGGGTCGGAAAACAGCGCCTGTGCCAGCAGTACACGCAGCTTGAAGCCCGGTGCCACTTCCTTCATCGGGCCGGTATGCAGCGCCAGCGCGATACCCACGCCGAGCAGCAATTCGCCGGCACGCGCTTCCGCAGTGTAGCCGTCCAGTTCGCCAAAGCTGGTTTCCAGCTCGGCAGCGCGCATGTAGTCGTCTTCGGTGGCTTCCAGGTTGGCGTAAATTGCATCCTTCTCCTGTTTCACCTCCCACAGCTCAGTGTTGCCCATCATCACCACGTCGAGCACGATATTGTCTTCATAGGCGAACTGATCCTGACGCAACTTGCCGAGGCGCTCGCCGGTATCAATCGAAACGTTGCCCGAAGTCTGCTCCAGGTCGCCACCCAGGATTTTCATGAACGTGGACTTGCCGCAGCCGTTGGCACCGATCAGGCCATAGCGGTTGCCGTCGCCAAATTTGACGGAGACGTTTTCGAACAGGGGTTTGGCCCCGAATTGCATGGTAATGTTGGCGGTGGAGATCAAGGTCGCTTCCCGAAAAAATCTGAAATTTCAAAGCCGAACATTATAAACCATCCGGGGGCAAGCTTGCGGTTTGTATCTTTGCGTTTCTGACGGCCAGCCCAACCATCGCGGATGTTTCATAAATCCGCCCGCCCTCGCTTGTTCCTTGCCCGCCATGAAAGGCTTTGCTCAGTCGGGCGTATGAATAACTACGCCGCTCCTTCGCAAAACTTCCCTGGCAACCAAGGCCCGGCGCGATCATCGGGCAGATTTATGAAACATCCGGGATATCAGCTAGAATCAATGCAATTCACGAAAAAGGTATCCCCCCGATGGTTCCTCATTTAACCACCGCCCTCACCGGCCCGCTGCTCGATCTGGAAAAGCACATTCTGGACAATATGCCGTCTATCGAGCACTGGTTTCGCACCAAATGGAGCGAATATTCAGTCCCCTTTTATGCTTCAGTCGATCTGCGCAACAGCGGCTTCAAGTTAGCACCGGTGGATACCAATCTATTCCCTGGCGGCTTCAATAATTTGAACCGCGACTTCATGCCGCTGTGCGTGCAAGCCGTGCAAGCTGCGGTAGAAAAAATATGCCCGGTGGCAAGAAATTTTCTGCTAATTCCAGAGAACCATACACGTAACGCGTTCTACTTGCAGAACGTGGCGACACTGCAATACATCCTGCATCAGGCGGGGCTGAATGTGCGCATCGGCAGTTTGTTGCCGGAAATTACCGAGCCGACGAATATTGACCTGCCCAATGGCGACACTCTCACGCTGGAGCCGATCAAGCGTGAGGGAAACCGTTTGAAACTGGATGGTTTCAACCCATGCGCGATCCTGCTGAACAACGATCTCTCCGCCGGCATTCCGGCCATTCTTCAGGGCCTCGAACAGCCCGTGACACCTGCGTTGCACGCAGGCTGGGCGACCCGGCGTAAATCCCTGCATTTTACCGCCTACAACACCGCAGCCGATGATTTCGCGAACTTGCTCAACATCGACCCGTGGCTGATCAACCCCTACTTTGCCACCTGCGGCCAAATAAATTTCCAGGAGCGGCAGGGCGAAGAATGCCTGTCGTCCTACGTGGATTCACTGTTGCAGGATATTGCAGAGAAGTACAGTGAATACGGCGTCAAGGAAGATCCGTTTGTCATTGTCAAAGCGGATGCCGGTACTTATGGCATGGGCATCATGACAGTCAAGGACGCATCCGAGGTCAAGAACCTGAACCGCAAACAACGCAACAAGATGTCGGTTATCAAGGAAGGCCTGCAGGTCAGCGACGTTATCGTACAAGAAGGCGTATACACTTTCGAAAACGTGAACGATGCCGTCGCCGAGCCGGTGGTATACATGATCGACCATTATGTCGTTGGCGGCTTTTACCGGGTACACACCGCGCGCGGCAAGGACGAAAATTTGAACGCGCCCGGCATGCGCTTCGAACCGCTGGCATTCCAGACTACTTGCACGCTGCCGGACTGTAGCGGCTTTCCGGATGCACCGCCGAACCGCTTCTATGCCTATGGTGTCATCGCGCGGCTCGCCTTGCTGGCTGCGGCAATCGAGCTGGAAGATACGGCAGTATGATAATCGCCTTCATCGCCGATCCGCTCGACACGTTCAAAATATACAAGGACTCTACCTACGCCATGATGCGTGAGGCGGCATCGCGCAACCATGAATTCTACGTGCTGGAACAGCAGGACGTGGTACTCAAAAACAACAGTGTCGTCGGTTTCGCCAAGCAACTTAATTTCATCGACGGTGGCGAACCGTGGTATCGACTGGACAGTATCGAAGAAACGCCGCTCAACCAGTTTGATGCGGTACTGATGCGCAAAGACCCGCCATTCGATATGGAGTACTTGTACAGCACCATTCTGCTGGAACTGGCTGAGCAACAAGGCGCCAAGATATTTAACAAGCCGCGCGCCATGCGCGATTTCAACGAGAAGCTGGCCATTGCCAAATTCCCCGAATTCACCGCACCCACGCTGGTCACGCGCGAAGCGCATCTGATCAAGGCATTTCTCGCCGAGCATGGCGACATCATTCTGAAACCGCTGGATGCCATGGGCGGTGCCTCGGTATTTCGCGTGCATACGCAAGACAAGAACATTAACGTGATTATTGAAACCATCACCCTGCTGGGCAAAAAAACCGTTATGGCGCAACGTTATATTCCTGAGATCGCGGCGGGCGACAAGCGTATTCTGCTCATCGACGGCAAGCCGGTGCCTTTTGCCCTGGCCAGAATCCCGCAGGCCGGCGAAACGCGCGGCAACCTGGCTGCCGGTGGCAAGGGGGTAGCGCAACCACTGTCGAAACACGACCAGGAAATCGCCGCGACACTCGGGCCGCGACTCAAGGAACAAGGGCTGTTTCTCGTCGGCCTGGACGTGATTGGCGATTACCTCACCGAGGTCAACGTCACCAGCCCCACCGGCTTTCAGGAAATCACCGCGCAGACGGGGTTTAATGTGGCGGCGATGTTTGTGGATGCGTTGGAGGGGCAGTGCTAGTTTCGGGTTACGAGTTTCGAGTTTCGGGTTGGCTGTCGAGGCTTTTAACCCGAAACTCGAAACTCGTAACCCGAAACGGGTTTATGGCAATCCTGATTGCCATAAACCTTACCGCCTGTGCAAAAAAGGAACCGCTGTACCAGCAGCAAAGTTACGTCTTCGGCACGCTGGTGGATATCAGCATTTACGGCGAGCCAGAAGCACGCGCCAAGCAGCTCACCAAGCAAATATTCAGCGATTTCGACGGGTTGCACAATATGCTGCATGCCTGGAAACCCGGTACCTTGTCGCGGATGAACCAGATTTTGGCGCAAAGCCCAGCGCGGGCAGCGATTGCCCCAGGCATGATCGACATCATCCAGGACGCGGCGCGCTATTCGGAAATGTCGCACGGCCTGTTCAACCCCGCCATCGGCAAGCTAGTTAAATTATGGGGCTTTCATGCCGACACTTTCACGCCGGTTCGCCCCAGCGAAAATGAAATCGCAAAGCTGGTCAAATCCAACCCGCAAATGCGCGATGTTGTAATTGATGGCATTGAGTTCTATAGCAAAAATCCGGATGTGCAAATTGACTTGGGCGGCTATGCCAAGGGTTTCGCGCTCGACCTGGCGGCAAACTATCTACGCGAACAGGGTGTGAAGAGCGCGCTGATCAATATCGGCGGCAACATCATTGCTATTGGCAAACATGGTGACCGGCCATGGCGCGTAGGCATCCAGCACCCGCGCGAGGCAGGGGCCATTGCAGCACTGGATCTGCGGGATGGCGAGGCGATCGGTACCTCCGGCGATTACCAACGCTATTTCATGCTGGACGGAAAACGCTACTGCCACCTGATCGACCCGCGCTCCGGACACCCGGTGCAAGGCGTACAGGCTGTGACTGTCATCGCACCGCCGGGACCAAAGGCAGGCACCCTGTCCGACGTGGCTTCCAAGCCGGTTTTCATTTCGGGCGTAAGCGGCTGGCGCCAGGCGGCACGCGGCATGGGGATTGCGGAGGCAATGCTGATAGACGAGAAAGGCCATATTTACCTGACCAGCGCGATGAAAAAACGGCTGACCTTTACCGCGCAAGCGCAAGTGTCACAAGAAATACCATAAAGGGCACCCCTAAAGCCAGAACACCCTTGTTTGCGCTAGAATGAGAAGCTCACAACCAAATTTTTAAACCACCGTAGCGAAGTCGCAGCTACATTCCGGCCAGCGCGGTATTTATGGATAACTTCTGAAACCATCATGATCGGCTTTCTCATCATCGCTCATGGCACGCTGGGCGACGCCCTGATCCACTGTGCCAACCATGTCACCGGCAGCACTCCAACACACCTGATGGCGCTGTCTGTCACGGTTAAGGACGACCCTAACGCAGTGCTGCCTAAAGTTAAGGCGATGATTGCGGAACTCGACCAAGGTGATGGTGTACTGATATTCACCGATATGTATGGCGCTACACCCTCCAATATTGCTTGCCGCATTTTGGAGTCAGGCAAGGTTGAAGGCATATCCGGCGTTAACCTGCCAATGCTGGTGCGCGCCATCACTTATCGCAACCAGCCTCTCCCGACTGTCGTCGGCAAGGCGCTTTCAGGCGGGCTGGAAGGCGTGCTACACATCACCATGGAAGCCTGCGATGTTACAAAAAGAGGTTGAGATTATTAACAAACTTGGCCTCCACGCGCGCGCCTCTGCCAAGCTCACTCAAACTGCGGGGCAATACCAGTGCGAGGTCTGGCTAACGCGCGAGGGACGTCGCGTCAACGCCAAAAGCATAATGGGTGTCATGATGCTGGCAGCAAGCAAGGGCTCCATGGTGGGAATAGAAACCGATGGCGCAGACGAAGCAGATGCAATAAATGCGCTCACCACCTTGATTGCTGATCGTTTCGGGGAAGGGGAGTAAAGCCTGTGAGTTTCACCATGCATGGCGTGGGTGTATCCGGTGGCATTGCCATCGGCTTTGCGCATCTGTTCTCGCACACCAAACTGGAAGTGGCGCATTACGTCCTGCCCAAGCAGCATATTCCGGAAGAAGTCGCCCGTTTTGATGCGGCCATTGCCTCTACCCGTGTCGAGCTGGAATCGATGCGCCAGCACATCCCGCTGAATGCGCCGTCCGAACTGGCCGCATTTCTAGACATGCACCTGCTGATTCTGGATGACTCTACCCTGTCCAAGGTGCCGCGTCAGTTGATTGAGGCGCAACAGTGCAACGCCGAGTGGGCGCTTAAACAACAAGCAGACTCATTGGTCGAGCAATTCGACGAGATCGAAGATATTTATCTGCGCGAACGTAAAACAGACGTGATTCAAGTCGTCGAACGGGTACTCAAGGCTTTGCTGGGTCACCCTAGTTTCATTCCTGCACCGGCAGGTCTGGAGCAGAACAGCATTCTGGTGGCCCACGATTTAAGTCCTGCCGACATGATCATTTTCAAGCGGCAGCCTTTTGCCGCTTTCATCACTGATGTTGGCGGCTCCACTTCACATACTGCCATTCTTGCGCGCAGCCTGAACATCGCTTCCGTCATGGCCTTGCATCATGCGCGCACGCTGATTCGCGAGAACGAGTTACTGATTGTGGATGGCGAACAAGGCGTCGTCATCGTCAACCCGGACAAGCAGGTGCTGGCGGAATACAGGCTGCGCCAGAACCAGTGGGAAATCGAAAAACAAAAACTCAAACGTCTGCGCACCACGCGTGCCGCTACGCTGGACGGCACTACCATCGAACTGCACGCCAACATCGAACTGCCGCAGGATGTGGCCCAGGTAAAAGCCAATGGCGCTACGGGTATCGGCCTGTTCCGCAGCGAGTTTCTATTCCTCAACCGCAACGGTTTGCCGGGTGAGGAAGAACAGTTTCTCGCCTACCGCAAGGTGGCGGAAGATATGCGCGGCGCGGTGGTCACCATCCGCACGCTGGATTTGGGTGCCGACAAGCAGATCAACGGCGTCGAGGCGACCAGTGCCAATCCCGCATTGGGCCTGCGCGCCATACGTCTGTGTTTGGCCGAACCGCAATTATTCCATGCCCAGCTACGCGCCATCTTGCGCGCATCACATTATGGCAATGTGCGCCTGATGATTCCGATGCTGTCGAGCATCCCGGAAGTCAATCAGTCCCTGCACATGATCCAGGTTGCCAAGCAAAGCCTGCTGGACGACGGCATTCCCTTCGACGACAAAATCCAGATTGGCGGCATGATCGAAATTCCCGCTGCTGCATTGACCGCACGCGCGTTCGCGGAGAAGCTGGACTTTCTGTCGATCGGCACCAACGATTTGATTCAATACACCCTGGCGATCGACCGCACCGACGATACCGTCTCGCACCTGTACGACCCCATGCATCCCGCCGTGCTGCAACTGGTGGCCCACACCATCAAGACCGCCAATCAGCTAGGTGTGCCGGTATCGGTGTGCGGTGAAATGGCCGGCGACGCTGCCTTCACCCGCATGCTGCTGGGCTTCGGCCTGCGCACATTTTCCATGCACCCTACCAATTTATTGTCGGTGAAGCAGAAGATACTCAAGAGCGACATCCCCTCGCTGGAAGGGCCTGCCGCCAAACTGCTGAAAGTGAATGAGCCGGAGAGGATGCACCAGCTGCTGGCACGGTTGAATAGTTAATTCTAAAAATGGCGATTGGACGCAGATCAAATCCGATTACTGCTGATTTAATTCGTTGAAAACAACGTACGCATTTACCCATATGGTACAAGCAAATTTTTCTACAGCTTCGCGTTTTATCTGCGCTTATCTGAGTTACTCTGCGTCCAACTTATTTCTCAAATCAATACTCAACCGGTGACGGGTCGAGGCTGCGCCACAAATACCAGGTGGCCACCGAACGCCACGGCTGCCATTGATTGCCGATGGCGCGAATTTTTAGTTTGGAGAGGGGTTCGCCTTCATTGTAGAACATGCTCATGGCACGTTGCAGGCCGAAATCGTCCACCGGCAGCACATCCGGGCGCAGCATGTTGAAAATCAGAAACATCTCTGCGGTCCAACGGCCAATACCTTTTACCTGCATCAAGTCGGCAATCACCGCTTCATCATCCATCGTCTCCCAACGGCTCGGCACCAATTTCTCTTCTAGGAAATGATGCGCTAATCCCCTGAGATAGCCTGCCTTCCGCTGCGACAGGCCGCATTCGCGCAATGCAGTCTCTTCCATCTGCACCAATATTGCCGGCGCCACATCCGGTACTACCACCAGCAGTTTTTGCCACACGCTTTCGGATGCCTTGACGGATATCTGCTGCCCGACAATCGAGCGTGCTAGCGTGCTGAAGGCATCCCCTCTGCTTTTTAGGGAAATATCGGGATGGCGATGGATAAGCTCTTTCAGAATCCGGTCATGCTCTGATAGCGCTGCCACCGCATCCTGCCAGTATGAAGGAAGCATGTATTACCGTTAAGTTTAATAGTTATGCGCTATTGTAACCAAAATATTGGGTACAAGCTTGCACCTGATAGCAGATGGTCTATTGCAACTCGCCGACCAAGCGCCTTCGGTTATACTGTTTTTATGACCACCCCAGTCCTCGAATTCCGCCAAGTCTCCAAGCGCTACGGCCATACCGATGCGCTCAGGGACATTTCTTTTTCGGTAAATAGTGGCGAGTGTTTTGGCCTGGTGGGAGAAAACGGCGCGGGCAAGACTACCCTGCTCAAATGCCTGCTCGATTTCTGTGAAACAGACAACGGCGAAATTCGTATCCAGGGCAAGCCGCATAACGCGCGCAACGCCCGCGCACCGCTATCTTTCTTGCCAGAACGTTTTGTTCCGCCTTATTACCTGACGGGGCGTGACTTTCTGCGCTACATGCTGGCGCTGCAAGACCAGAAATGCCAGGATGAAACCGCCATGCACATGCTGTCGGCACTGGATCTGGATAAAAGCGCACTGTCCAAGCCGGTGCGCGCCTTTTCCAAGGGCATGACACAGAAGCTGGGGTTGGTCGCCAGCCTGCTTTCCGACAAGGCCATCACTGTGCTGGACGAACCCACCAGCGGACTTGATCCCAAGGCACGCGCACTGTTGAAACGTGAACTGCGTCGCATGAAAGACACGGGCCGCACGGTGTTTCTCACCTCCCATGTACTGGCCGATGTGGCCGAGCTATGCGACCGGATGGCCGTGCTGCATCGGGGGCACCTGCAATTCACCGGCACGCCTGCCGAACTGTGCACCAAGACAGGCAGCGATGACCTGGAGCAGGCTTTCCTACATTGCATAGCGGCCACCCCGTTATGACAGGGCCTTTTTATTCTGGCAAAATGATTATATAAAGGGTACCTCTAAAAATTCAGAGTTCGCCCAAATGCCCCACAAGGGGACTCCGATCCGCTACGGGCTGAAGCCCGTGCGGAGTCGTGTGCAAGGCGCGGAAAAAATTTTGCAGCGCCGCATATGGGTGATATGTAAGCAAGAAATTTTTTCCGCAACGCAGCAGTTGGGATGAAGTGGGGTAAGCAGGCAAGCCGCGAAGCGGATGCTCGCAAATCTGGATTTTTAGAGGTACCCTAAAACTAACCGCAACAAGGGGGCACCAGTGAGTAATGTCGAGCGCAAACCCAGTCTTCTCATCGTGGACGACGATCCGCTAATCACGGACACGCTCAATTTCGTCTTAAGCAAGGATTTCGAAGTCTATGTCGCGGAATCCCGCGCGCAGGTAAAGAGTTTGCTGGTTCAGTTAGGTGAACCGCCGCAACTCGCACTGGTCGATTTGGGTTTGCCGCCCGTGCCCCACAAACCGGACGAAGGCTTCCAGCTTATCAGCGATCTACTCGCTTACTCTGCCGGTATCAAAATTCTGGTTTTGTCCGGCCAGAACGACGAAGCCAATGCCCGCCACGCACGTGCCTTGGGCGCTATCGAGTTCGTCTCCAAACCCTGCGAACCGGAGCAACTGAAATCGCTGTTGTTCAATGCACTGATGATTCGCGATGCGGAGATCACCGCTGCGGCGGTGCCTGCCCCTGCCGGCGACATCGGCATCATCGGCCAGAGTTTCACCATCGATAAACTGCGCCAGCAAATCCGCCAATATGCCGATGCGCCGTTCCCCGTCCTGATCGAAGGCGAATCCGGTAGCGGCAAGGAATTGGTCGCCACCAGCCTGCACCGCCTTTCCATCCGCGCCAAGAAATCTTATCTCGCGCTTAACTGCGCGGCCATTTCCCCCACCTTGGTCGAACCCACCTTGTTCGGCTATTGCAAAGGCGCATTCACCGGTGCCAACGCAACGCGTTCCGGCTATTTCGAGGACGCCAGCGATGGCACCCTGTTCCTCGACGAAATCGGTGAACTGCCCCTGGAGTTGCAAGCCAAATTGCTGCGTGTACTTGAAAATGGCGAGTTTCAGCGTGTCGGTGAAACGCAGACGCGCAAGTCGAATGCACGCGTCATCACTGCCACCAACCGCGACCTGCGCCAGGAAGTGAAAGCCGGACGATTCCGCAGCGACCTCTACCATCGCCTCAGCGTATTTACCCTGGCCGTGCCTTCGCTGCGCGAACTGGGCGATGACAAGCTGCTGCTGCTCGAACATTTCCGCGAATTCTACGCGCGCGAGAGCCGTAGCAAACCTTTTCAGCTCAACGACAAGGCGCGCCAGGTTTGGCAGGATTACCATTTTCCCGGCAACGTGCGGGAGTTGCGCAACATCGTCATTCGCCTGACAACAAAATATGCTGGACAAGCCATCACGCCCGACCAGCTCGAGGCAGAACTCGATTCAGATACGGCTTTTCCCTCCGAAATTCCATTGGCAAGCGATGCCAAATCCCTGTACGAAATGGCGCGCAAACAACTCCAGGCGCAAAACAATTTCAACCTGGATTTCACCTTGAAGCAGTGGGAAAAAAGTTATGTCGAAGCGGCGCTCAACATGACGCACAGCAACCTATCGCAGGCGGCGAAGTTACTCGGCATCAACCGCACGACGCTATACAGCCGCATGCAGACTTACTCGAGTGATGAGTGAATATGCTTCACTATGGTTAGACAAACCTTAAGCAAGCTATTGGACGCAGATACAATCCGATTACCGCAGATTTTAATTTGTTGAAGAGATGTGCCCCTTCACCCATATGGTGCGTACAGATATGCTAACAACCTCTTGTTCTATCTGCGCTCATCTGTGTTCCTCTGCGTCCAACATTTTTTTCTAGATTAAAGCATCCAAATGTATTACCACCACTTCGGCCTCTCCGAACCGCCCTTCAAGATCACCCCCAACACGGAGTTCTTCTTTGCCGGGGGCAACCGCGGGGCGATTCTGGATGCGCTGATTTACGCCATCAGCCACGGTGAAGGCATCGTCAAGGTGACCGGTGAAGTGGGTAGCGGAAAAACCATGTTGTGCCGCATGCTGCAATCGCATCTGCCGGAACATGTGGAATCGGTTTATCTGGCCAACCCGAATCTCGCGCCGGAAGATATTCTTCACGCCATCGCCTTCGAAATGCAGTTGCCAGTAACAGCCCAATCCAGTCGCTTCGAAGTGTTGCAGGCGTTGCAAAATTATCTGTTGGCCCGCCACACGGAGGGCAAGCATGTAGTGGTGTTCGTCGAGGAAGCGCAGGGTGTGCCGTTGCCCACGCTGGAAGAAATCCGTTTGCTGTCCAACCTGGAAACCGAGCGCGACAAACTCCTGCAAATTGTTCTATTCGGCCAGCCGGAACTGGACGTCAACATCAGCCGGGCAGAGATGCGCCAGTTGCGCGAACGCATCACCCACAGCTTTGACCTGCCCCCCCTTACAGCGGATGAAATCCACGAATATCTGGCGTTTCGTCTGCGCACTGCCGGCTACCATGGCCCCGACCTGTTCGGCGCGGCAGTGATCCGCTATATGGCCGATGTTTCCGCAGGCCTTACCCGCCGCGTGAATATTCTGGCGGACAAATCCATGCTGGCGGCATTCGCCGACAACACCCACAACATTACCCTGAAGCACGCTAAAACGGCGGCAAACGACAGCGAGTTCGGCACTGTGCCAAAACAGCCACTGAGCTGGTTGAAACCAACTATTGCCGCGCTGGTGCTGCTCGCACTGGGCATCGCTATCGGTCTGTTGTTCAACCGCTCCAATCCGGCCGTTTCGTCTGCCCCGGCAAGCACACTGACTCCACCCGCACCCCAGACTGCCGTGCTACCCAAGGCTCAGCCAGAACATAAATCTGAGCCAGCCACAACAACGCCTATTGCTGCCAAACCGGCGGCAGATGCACTCGAAAACCGCCTCGCCGAAACCGACGCATGGCTGGAAAAACAAGTACCGAATACGCTTACCATCCAGTTGGTGGGCAGCAATAGCCCGCAAATGATCGAACACTTTATCGCCGCGCTGGGACGCTCACTGGAGGCCAATCAGGTGTATGTATTTCGCACCCAGGTGGGCGGAAAACCGTCGATGACCGTTACCTATGGCAGCTTCGCCAGCCGCAAAGAAGCCGCGCAAGCACTGGATGGTATGACAGACAACTTCAAGCGCAATCACCCCATTCTGCGATCGATAAAAGGCATCCGCGCCGAAGTTGAGCAGGCGCGCAATAGCACGCCGTCCCAGCCTGGCCAAGCAGTTCAATAATCTAACCATGACATTCAGATTAACAAAATGGGGATATCTACGAAATAGGCAAATCAACCCTGAATTCTCTAACTGAGGCCTCTAATCCATTTTATTTGTTTGCCAAAAATAGCGCGTCCCGCGTAAGATAATCCCGTGGCATGTTCCAGAACAAAATTTAAAAAGCCGATCCGGAAACAGCGTGATGAAGCAACAAAAAACTCTGTACGAATTGCTGGAAACTTCCCCTAGCGCTACGCACGCTGAAATTATTCTTGCCTATCAAATATTATCTTCGCGGCTTGAATCGGGCGTTCCCGGCCTAAGCCAAGAGGATATGGACATCCAACTTAAAGTTATTAAACAAGCTTATGAGACGTTAGCAAATGATCGGACTCGAGTGGCCTATGATGCGGTTTTAGCCAGTCGCAGCACACCCGACAAGCCAGCTATTTCATTTCCCGAAGAGACGAAAATGGAAATAGCAAACTGGACGCCGATGAAATTTTTATCCCCCCTTATTGCCAGTTTAAAGGCGATTGTGCTGATTATTCTGATCGGCATCCTGTTGTTGATTTACCGCAATGCCATGCACGCCAGAAACGATGCTGAAAGCAGCGCGAGTGTAGCTTCCAAGCAGGCTGAGGAAAAAGTAATCCTGCAAGAATATTATCAGGAAAACGGGATTCGTCCTGGCAGTAAAATTGAAGCCGATCTGCTTGAAGTCGAGGCACGGAAAAAGGCAGAAGAACGTCGCCGTTCGGAAGAGCAGGAACGAAAATACAAGCAATTTGAAGAGGAGGGCAGACGCAGAGCTGACGAAGTCTCAGCCAATCTTCGTCAAGCAGAGGAAGAAGCTCGCCGCGCGGAAGAATACAAACTGCAGCAGCTTGCGGAAGCAGAGCGCAATAAAAAACAAGCAGAATTTGAGCGCATTGAAGCCGAAAAGAACAAGTGGCGTTTCCAACGCGAGGACTAGCCGGTTAGCGGGGAAATCGCTAACCGCACAAATAGGCACTCATATGAAGTTTTTGGAAAATCATTTTAAATTAATCGCTCTAGCGTTTCTTGCCCTTGCTCTTTGTTTGTTTTACTTTGCATCCGGCACCAAACAACCAAAGGAAAGCAATTTTGTCGGAACCTGGAAGTCATCCAAGCTAACGTCGCCGCTTTCCCTGTATGAGAATGGCGAATGGGAGATCAAAACTGCTGGTGGCGCCATTCTTCAGTATGGTGTTTGGCGCTATGAGGATAAAAAAATAATCTGGAGTGTTAAAGTTGGTTCAAGCATAACCCATGACGCCAATGCGGTTCTATCTACTACGCCCAATGAATTTCAATTAATAGAAAGCGATGGCACCACAACCAAGTTCAAAAGAATTGAAGCCTCAGGGGCAGACGCTACATAACACGCCACCACCTTTTTAAAAGGTATCCTCGCCGAAGTTTGAGTTGGCGCGCATCAACAGGCCGCCCCAGCCTGCTCAACCCGTTCAATAATCATGCTATGATGATGTTTGGGTTAATAAAAGGGATATCAAGGAATGGCCAATGCTATAACTTTGAGCCGGTTCGGCCTTGTCATGGCCTCGCTTGTTTTACTTAGCAGTTGTGCGCATACCCCGCCCTTTCCTCCCTCCGACGGCCATATCGGCCAACCCACCCAGCAGCAAACTCCAGCCATTGCTGACATCCCGCGACCGGTAACTGTTGCACCTTACGTACCGCCACCCAAAGCCGCAGAAAAAGTACCTACCTACAGCGTGGTGGTGAGCGAAGTGCCGGTGAAGGAACTCCTGTTTGCGCTGGCGCGTGATACCAAGCACAACATCGATATTCATCCCAACATTCAGGGGCTGGTCACGCTGAATGCGGTCAATGAGACCTTGCCCGCGATACTTGATCGGCTCAGCAAGCAGGTCAGCATCCGTTACAAGATCGAGGGCAATACCTTGATCGTCACCCCCGACACGCCTTACCTCAAGACCTACCCGGTTAACTACGTCAACGTGGCGCGCGAAACCACCTCGGCCATCGGCGTTGCCGCGCAGATCGCCAGCACTGGCAGTAGCAGTTCCGGTGCAGGACAAAACGGTGGTGGCGGCAACAGCTCCAGCACCACGGTAAATAGCACTTCGCACAATAATTTCTGGGATGTGCTGACGGAAAATATTCGCAATATTTTGAGTTCCACCAAGGCGGTCACGCAGACCGCTGAAGACAAACTCGCACGCGCCGAAGCGGCGCGCTCCGCGCGTGAGGAGCGCATGGCCCAGGTAGAAGCAGTCAGCCGCGCCGGCAGCGGTGCGACCAATTTATTCACCACGGCTTTCGGCGCAGCGCAAACACCCCAGACGGGTGAAAACAAAAATGAGGTTATTGTGAATGCGGTTGCCGGCACCATCGCGGTGCTGGGTACCGAACGGCAGCAGGAACTGGTACAGCAATACCTGGACGGCGTCATGTCGGCAGCACAACGCCAGGTATTGATCGAAGCCACTATCGTGGAAGTGAATCTGAGCGACAAATACAAGGCCGGAGTGGACTGGAGCAGAATCGCCAGCATCAGCGGCTTTACCATCAACCAGAACATGCTGGCCGGCAACCTGGGCACCGCTAACCCGCCCAATATCACCATCGGTTATGCCAACAGCGATTCGCGTGTGGGCAACTTCAGCGCCACCTTGAGCTTGCTGGAATCATTCGGCAATACGCGCGTCCTGTCGAGTCCGAAATTGATGGCGTTGAACAACCAGACGGCGCTGCTGAAAGTAGTCAACAACGTGGTGTATTTCTCGATTGAAGTGCAGCCGGGTTCCACCACCGGCAGCACTATCACCGCGCCAACTTATTCGACCACTGCGCACACCATTCCCGTTGGTGTTGTCATGAGCGTCACCCCGCAAATCAATGATAACGGGCTGGTATCGCTCACCGTGCGGCCCACCATCTCGCGCGTGGTGGGTTTCAAAAACGACCCCAATCCGGCGCTAGGCAGCGGCAGCGCACGCATCAACAATCCGGTACCCGAAGTGCAGGTGCGCGAAATGGAATCCGTGTTGCAAATTGTTAGCGGGCAGACGGTGGTTCTCGGCGGACTGATGCAGGATGACGCCACGCGCAACCGCGACAAGGTGCCGGGACTCGGCGATATTCCCACCGTGGGCGAGGCTTTCGCCTACCGTGACGAAGCGACCAGCAAAACCGAACTGGTCATTTTCCTGCGACCCACTGTAATCACTCACCCTTCGCTAGACAGCGATGAACTGAAATTCTTTCGCCGCTATCTGCCATCCGCTAACGCCGCTCAATCCGCCAAGCCATGAGCCTGCTGATTAAAGCGTTAAAACAGGCCGAGCAGAAACATCCCGCCGGCCCTGGCAACAGCAAAGCGAATGGGGCGGTTTCTGGCCTCTCGCTGGAACCGCTGGAAGAGACCAGCGGCACAAAAAGTTTTGATCCCATCGGCGCCCAGGCAGCAAGCAATTATTTCGCCGCCCGAGCTCCCGCCAGTTCGAACACGTTCAGTCTCTGGCTAGACCCGCGCAATTGGTCACTGGTGCCGTCGACTCTGTTATTCGCGCTGCTCTTCGGTACTGGTTACGGCTATTACATTTATTTGATGACGCGTCCGCCGGCACCGCTGGCGGGGAGTCTCAACCCGGCGGCTACTTCAGGCAAACCGGTCATGACGCCAACACCGGTTGTCGAATTCGCGCCCGACCTTGGCACTGGCGAAGCAATGAAAAGCAGCGAAGCAATGAAAAGCAGCCAAGCCAAGAAAACTAGCGTAGCCATGAAAAAACCAGCGCCGGATGATTTTCCCGCACAGGCCGGCAGTGTGCCACCCGCGCCCGTGCGTCACGCGCAAGCAGCACCAGCAACACGGGTGTCGAGGGAACCCAGCGTGGTTGTAAGCAACTTTGCCGCGCCGCAAATCAACCCCGTGGCGGTCTCTGCCTACAGTGCCTTACAGGCCGGCCATCTTGACGAGGCGCAATCCCTTTACCAAAAACTTGCCACTTCCGACCAGCGCAACCTTGACGCATCGCTTGGCATGGCTGCCGTGGCTTTACAAAAAGGCCACGCTGATCAAGCGGGAAAATACTACATGCAAGCACTGGAAGCCGACCCCAAAAATGCTGCCGCGCAGGCCGGATTAATCGGCCTGATTGGCAGCGCCGACCCATTAGCTTCGGAGTCTCGCCTGAAGCAACTGTTAGCCAATCAGCCTTCTGCTTTCCTGTATTTCACGCTGGGCAATCTGTATGCCGAGCAGGGCAAGTGGCCTGCCGCAGAACAGGCTTATTTCCAGGCGCAGCAATTGGAACCGGCCAATGCAGACTATGCTTTCAACTTGGCGGTCAGTCTGGAGCATCTCAACCAGCCCGCCATTGCCCTGACTTATTACCGGCGTGCGCAGCAATTCGCCAATGACAAGGGAAGAGTTCACTTCGATACCGCCAGTCTTGCCGCCCGCATCGCACAACTGACTTCCACCTCCAGCGAGGAAAAACACTAACGTGGCTGAACAACGCAAAAAACTTCGCCTCGGCGAATTATTGGTGCAAGAGGGCGTGATCACGCCGGATCAGCTGCGCATTGGGCTGACCGAGCAGCGCGAGAGTAATTTGCCTATTGGCCGCCAGTTGGTAAGACTGGGCTTCGTCACGGAGGCCATGATTCGCGATTTGCTGGCGCATACCATCGGTCAGGAAAGCATCGACCTGTCCCATGTCGTAGCCGATGCCGAGGCACTGAAATTGGTGCCGGAAGAATTCGCGCGCCGTTTCCATACTTTGCCTATTGCCTTCGACGCCGCCCATAACGTGTTGATCGTCGCCATCACCGACATATTCAACGTGGTGGCACTGGATCAATTGCGCGCTAATCTGGGTGGTCAGGTAGAGATTCAGACGGTACTTGCGGGCGAGGCACAACTGGAAGAATGCATCGATAAATTTTACGGTTTCGAATTGTCGGTAGACGGTATTTTGCGCGAAATCGAGACCGGCGAAATTGACTACCAGAGTTTACAAACCGGCAGCGAGGAATACACCCAGCCAGTAGTGCGGCTGGTTGGCGCGTTGCTGGTGGACGCGGTTAAACGCGGCGCTTCCGATATCCACTTCGAACCGGAGAATGCCTTCCTGCGCGTGCGCTATCGCATTGATGGCGTGCTGGAGCAGATCCGCAGCTTGCACAAGAATTACTGGCCCGGCATCGCCGTGCGGCTCAAGGTCATTTCCGGCATGAACATCGCCGAGACGCGCGCGCCGCAAGATGGGCGCATTTCGCTGAACATGAATGGCCGCCCGATAGATTTCCGCGTTTCCAGTCAGCCGACTATTTACGGCGAAAATATCGTGCTGCGTATTCTCGATCGCGAGAAATCTATCATCTCCCTGGAGAACATGGGGTTAGCTGGCGATACACTGGATACGCTTAAACTGATGATGACCCGCCCCGAGGGAATTCTGATTGTCACCGGCCCGACCGGCAGCGGCAAAACCACCACGCTTTATTCGCTGCTGTCGCATGTCAACGTTGAATCCGTCAACATCATGACGCTGGAAGATCCGGTCGAATATCCGGTCACGCAAATGCGTCAGACTTCGGTTAACGATGCCGTGAAAATGGATTTCGCCAACGGTATCCGCTCCATCATGCGGCAGGACCCGGACATCATCCTGGTGGGCGAGGTACGCGATCAGGAAACCGCTGAAATGGCTTTCCGTGCTGCCATGACGGGCCATCAGGTATTCACCACTCTGCACACCAACTCGGCGCTGGGGGCCTTTCCCCGCTTGCTCGATATCGGCATCCTGCCGGACATCATGGCCGGGAATATTATTGGCGTTATTGCCCAGCGCCTGGTGCGCCGGCTTTGCCCGCATTGCAAGGAAGCCTACCAGCCGGACGACAGCGAGAAACACGTACTGGGCCTAGAGGCCTCCGACGGCGCCACCATCTACCGCGCAATCGGCTGCAAGCATTGCAACTTCAAGGGTTACAAGAGCCGCATCGCGCTGATGGAACTACTGCATGTAGATGACGACATGGACGAACTGATTGCCCGTCGCGCCACCCCCCGTGAACTGATGAGCAAGGCCATGGAGAAGGGTTTCCGCACCTTGGCCGAAGATGGTGTGCGTCGCGTACTGGAAGGTATCACCAGCCTGACCGAGGTATCACGTGTGGTCGATTTGACCGGACGACTGCGGTAACGAAACTTAAAAAACAGAGTTAACCACGGAGACCACGGGGTGCACGGGGAAAACCAAATATTTCCAGGTTTTGAACATTTACCCGGTTGGCAATATCGCCTGATCTCGATCCATATTGCCTTTCCCCTGTGTTCCCCGTGCCCCCCGTGGTTAGACGGTTGGTTCTCAGGATAACAATGCCCAACTTCCAATATCGAGCAGTAGACAAGGCTGGGCATACGGTACGCGGTAGTCTGGATGCGGTTAACGATATTGATCTGGAACTGCGCCTGAAGCGCATGAGCCTGGATCTCGTCACGTTCCGTCAGTCCGATCCGCGCATGGCAGCATTCTCGCGCAGAAAAATCACCCGTCAGGATTTGATCACGTTTTGCTTCCATATGGAGCAAATCAGTCGCGCCGGCATTTCATTTCTGGAAGGCTTGCGCGATCTGCGCGACAGCATGGACAATCCGCGCTTTCGCGAAATCGTCACCAGTCTGCTGGAGGATCTGGAAGGCGGCAAAATGCTGTCTCAGGCGCTAGCTGTGCACCCGGATGTGTTCGACAAAATTTTCGTCAGCCTGGTCAAGGCCGGTGAGCAGACCGGCATGCTGACCCATGTATTCGAAAGCCTGGCGAGTACGCTGAAATGGCAGGACGAGCTGGTCGCCCAAACGCGCCGCCTGCTGATCTATCCAAGCGTGGTATTGGTTGTGGTCAGTATCGTCATCGTGATCCTGATAGTGATGGTGGTGCCGCAAGTGGTGGGACTGCTGAAAAACATGGGCGTCGCGCTGCCATTACAAACCCGGATACTGATTTTCCTCTCGGACGCGATTGTGCATTTCTGGCCCATCATTTTCGGCTTGCCCATCGTTGCTGGCATAGGTGTTTTGGCGCTGATTAAACGCAACGACCGGGCGGCCTACCTTGCTGATCAAATGAAGTTGCAATTGCCCTTTGTCGGTGCGATTTTGCAGAAGATTATCCTGGCGCGCTTTGCCAATTTTTTCGCCCTGTTATATCGTTCCGGCATTACCGTGCTTGACTCCATGCGCACCTGTGAAGACATCGTCGCCAACCGCGTCATCTCCGATGGCCTGCAACGCGCCGGGCAACGCATCAGCGCGGGCGATGGCTTGACTGAAAGCTTTCATAATCTAGGCTTGTTCCCGCCACTGGTGATTCGCATGTTGAAAGTAGGCGAAACCACCGGCGCATTGGATGACGCCTTGCTGAATGTCAGCTATTTCTACAATCGCGAAGTGAAAGACGCCATCGACAATTCACTTAAACTGTTGGAACCGGCGTTGACGGTATTTCTTGGCATCATCATGGCGTTCATCATGTTTTCGGTATTGATGCCGGTGTATGACATCATCGGCAAATTGAAACTGTAAGAAAATCACGATGCCCTCCAAACTCCTTCTCTACCTTTCCGCCGAACGCGCAACTGCCGCTTTCTGGCGCAATGAAAAACTGGCTGATGTTGCTTCCTTCGAGAACGATCCTGCCGGACGCGACGGCTTCGGCGGCTTGCTGGTGGCCCATTCCAGCCTGCCGGTTTATCTGGTCGTAGACTGCGTAGAAGAAGAATTCCGCAGCGAAACGCTGCCGCATGTCAGCGGTCGGGCACATCGCGATATGGTGTCACGCAAGCTCAAGCAGGTATTCCGTAACGCGCCCTTCAGCGCAGCCTGGCAGCAGGGACGCGAAGCTGACAAACGCAAGGATGATATCTTCCTGTTCGTGGCCTTGACCCTGCCGGATTTGCTGCGGCCATGGTTGGCCACGATTCAAGCCGTGGGCAATCCGCTGGCCGGAATTTACCTGCTGCCGATGGTCACGCGCTCGCTGCTCGAAAAATTACATCTGAAAGAGCACCATTTGCTGATCGTTTCGGAAGGCAGCGGCGGTCTGCGTCAATCCTATTTTCGCGATGGCAATCTCAAAATCAGCCGGCTTATCCCGCTCGACACACCGCACGATACCTCGCACACCGCCACCTACGCCACCGAGATTGGCAAGACCCGATTATTCCTGAATGGGCAGCGGCAAATCACGCGCGACGAAAATCTTGCGGTCATTCTGCTGGATTGCCGTGAGGGCGTTTTTGCCAAGCTGAATGAACAGCTGAATGCCGAGCCGGGTCAGACCT
>JBBRTU010000022.1:0-44965 GCA_038244115.1 Burkholderiales bacterium | reverse complement strand
TCATTCAAAATCAACTAACGGGAGGTGCAATACCGAGGCAGTCTGGTACACTTATCAACAGCATCTGATTAATTTAGATGCAAATGCGCCTAATGAAAATTCAGCGCACACCGCTCTTCAATATTCATCGCGCGCCAACAATCTCCTCTTTATGGTAGAAAGCTTAGATTTTTTCTTGGTTAAGACCTAGATTTACGCGCGACACCGATCAAACCGAGCAAGCCTGAGCCCAGCAGCCATGCGGCAGCAGGGATCGGAACCGTGGCAACAGAGGGATTGAACGTTATGTGTGACTGTGCCGATACGAGAGTGGGTGGCGGCACATCTTCGCAACAATCGGTCACCGTGGCGGTGAGACTATACGTCTGCGCAGGATTAAAGCCGGTAACATGGTAATTGAATAGCCCGGTATATTTTGCGGCGTCCGTGGTATCTCCATAGGGGTCGATATTCACAGCCCAGGTAGGTGCGGGGACGTTATAAAAAGTAGTTCCTGTCGTGTCCACTATACCCTGGTAATTGAGAGCGCCTGTCGCAGGGCCTGTGATGCTCGCACCAGTCACACTGAAGGCAAGGTTCGGGCCGGAGAACGTGGCATCCCACGCGCCAGGACCACCCAGAGTGCCTATCCATAAATCCCCATAGGCGCTCATGTATTCGTTAACTTGCAGTGTGAAATTGCCCGCGCCATCACTTGAGAAAAGAGACACGCCGATACCAAGATTCGGATCGATGTGACTTGCCAGAGCGCTTTGCGAACCAAGCGCAAGAAGTGCGACCAGGCTCCCTACCCTTATTTTTTGTAATTTCATCATTATCTCCAATTGGTGTGTAAGAAAAGCTCCCTGGTTTGGATGTAGAGAACTCACCGCTCTCATGTCTGAGGGCTTAGGAGTAAGACGAGATGGGATTGCGAATTATTCCAATTTGCTGGAATTTATTTTTTGTTCAGGAAAGCCAGCTTTAAAAAATACAGGTTATCTGGGCACTGAGCCTGTTGCCCATCGAATTGCCGATAATTTCGTCGTCATTCAGTTAGGTGGCTTGGGCCGCCGGGGTTGGTCACTTTGAGCTCGCGTACTTCATAGTTCAGCGTGAGGCGAAGCTTGGGGTTGAAGAAATACTGCGCGTGCAGCGTAAAATAACAGCGAGGATTGTTTCAGAGCTTGATATAAGTTGTGACGTACCAGCAGGGAAATTTATTCCATTTTTTTGCTGAGCGATGGAATAAATGGGGAGGCTACAGCGTCTTAGCTGTATCTGGGTCAATTGCCTATCGAGAGGCCAATGAAATTACTGTCACTATTATTTCACTCACGCGAATTTCACCGGCAGTTGGAAGAAAGCCGCAGCAAGCTGTACCGCGTTGCCTATGCCTGGTGCCACGATGCTGCGCTGGCCGATGACCTGGTGCAGGAGACACTGTCCAAAGCGCTTTCCAAGGCCAGCCAGTTGCGTGACGCAAAATTGCTGCAAAGCTGGCTGTTCAGCATCATGTCCAACTGTTGGCGCGATCATTTCCGGCGCCTGCGCGGCACCGAGGAACTGGATGGGCTGGATGAGGCTGTACTGGTATCCGATAGCAGTCCGGAAGAAGACCATGCGCGTAACCAGATCGTTAGCCGAGTCAGGACGGCCATCGCCAACCTGCCGATGGGGCAGCGCCAAGTGGTGACGCTGGTGGATTTGGAAGAATTTTCCTATGCTCAAGTGGCTGAGATATTGAATATTCCGGTGGGTACGGTGATGAGTCGCCTGTGCCGCGCGCGGAAGGAGTTGAAGATGGCGCTGTTGGTACAGCAGCAGGACTGGTCGCAAGTGGCAATCAGGAGAATAAAATGAAAAAAATCGAACATGTTTCCGATGAACTGATTAACTCATTCATCGATGACCAACTCAGTGCAGACGAAAAAAACCAGTTGCTGGAGGCAATTAATGCCGATCCGGAACTGGGTGCCCAGGTTTGTGACGCGCAGCGCTTGAAGGTGCTGGTGTCGCATGCCTATCAGCGTACCCCGCATTCTGCGCAGCAGGGCTCGCGCGGAGCCAGTGCGTTGCTGAAATATCGGCATGCCATGGCAGCGGGTTTGATCCTGGTGGTTGGCACGTTTTCTGGCTGGTTTGCCCACAACTGGTGGGATCCGCTTGGCCTGCAAAGCGGTAGGCAGCAGGTGTACTACCTGCAGCCGGAGCAGCTGGCTGCGAAATGGTCCGGCCAGCAGAAGGTGGTGCTGCACGTGGGATCTTCCGAGCCGGGAAAACTCAAGGCCAGTCTTGATCAAGCCGAGTATCTGTTGAATCGCTACCACCATGCCGGACGCCAGATTCAGATGGAACTGGTGGTCAGCGGCGGCGGCCTGGATTTGCTGCGCGCAGATGTTTCACCTTATGCCGAACGGATCAAATCCATGAAGGCGACCTATGGCACCTTGTCGTTTATTGCTTGCAGGCAGACGATAGATCGCCTTCAAAAAGGTGGCGTGGAAGTGCGCTTGTTACCAGAAACAACGCAGTTGCCCACGTCGGCGCTGGATGAAGTAGTGACACGTCTGCAACAGGGATGGACTTACGTCAGCATTTAGTTTGTAGAGGTTCAGACTTGATTTGATCGCCCCGAAAAGAGGTTTAAAGTTCGTGGCCAACAAATGTCTTTGGCATGCCATCTTCTCAGGAAATATTCCTTGAAGCTATGCTGTGCTAAATCTTGAGTTCTACAAGTTCATTTTGTCAGATGCGCGAGGAAAGGACGTTAGCCGGCTCGGCGTACGATAAAGACTTCTGGGTCTGCGCCATGATCGAGCAAGATGCAACGTACCCGCTCCTGCCATAGCGCACCAAAGCGTTGTGCCTCCTCCACACTGGCTTCTCCACTTAGGCTGCGTTGCATCAATACGGGCATCTCGGGGTTGCTGGGAACCTGGCGAACGTTTGCGGCGACATCGACCTGCGCACCGGTGTCCAGGCGCATAAAGCGAATCTCCAATGGCACGTCTGCGCCAAAGAACAGCAAATTCCGCCGGTCGAAATGCCCAGCTATGCCTTTGAAGCCAGTATCGTGCGTTGCGCCTGTCAGCATTGAGATGACATTGGCGACAACACCCGTGACGCCAGCCAGGCTGTCCTCGCGAAATTCAACACGAATGGCGCCGCGTTCGGGAAGATCGTTGCCATAAAGCGCTTGAAGTGCCTGGTATGTCATCCAATACGCAGACGCTACTGTCGGACAGGAATGGCCAGCAAGTTTGACAACATCGATATAGCGGTATTCGATAACCCCATCGTTAATGGCGCCCAGAAAATCCGCCAGAGGGTCGTGCATTTTAATTTGAGGAACCGAATCGAAAAAGTCAGGGTAGTTCATGAAAATTCTCCATTACTGAAACTGCGGCTCGACAATGACGGTGTGATTGTTTGCCATGTCATTGGCCCACCAACAATGTTTTATTCATTTTCTTAAAAACCGGTATCCCTTTTTGGTTCAGAGGCGTCAAGTACTCATGCGACAGTTTCGTTCCATTTCTACTAGCTGCGGCAGCAATTCCGAATGTGACTGCACGTGAAAAATATAGCGTGGTACATTTCGCTCGGTTGACTGGGACATGAACGGCTCTCCCCAGAAACTCAGTAACGCTTCGGCCGATCCGTCTGACTGCGTGTCAGCAAGGATGAAGGACAAATTCTTGTCAAGGGCGCACCAACGTGGCTCCTGCACCTTGCTCGCGCCGTTGCAGGCAGTGACTTTTGGTAGCACTTCTGCCTCCCATAATTCTTTCTGGCTTTCGTCGAGAACGAATTGGATGGACGTTACCTGAGGGTTCTCGATTGCCGGGCGCAGCAAGGCATTGAACAGCGGCTGTGTCCGGTACATCGACAGACAGACATTAAAAAAGATCGCTTCACCGCGCATGTTGTGCGTGAAATGCTCGTTTTCTGCGTGCAGCTGGCGTGGACCAATCAGCACCACGTCAGGCACGGCCAATGACGACTTGACCTTCGCTAGCATTTTCTGGATTTGCACCACTTGCTCTGCAGTATGTTCATTGCTTCGCGTGTGCCGCATAAAATTGATAAACAGGAGCGCCATCAAGGCGAGCATGATCGGCAAAATAATCTGCTCGTCGACGATATGCAACATGTGCAGAACGATGGCCATGGCGGCGGCCAATATGCCGGCGATGGCGTCCCATTCGTAACTGAGAAAGCGGTTTGGTTTCATGCGAACTCCTTCTCAACGTAAACGTTCATGCACGCAACGCGTCACGTTATCCTTAAGCGTTATTTCACCCCGCGCCAACCAGGGTGATCAAAATAGGTACCGTAGTTTTCCAGGGCGTGGGCGATTTTCTCCACACCTTGGTGCATAGCCTCACCGCTGCCTTGGTGCACCATGGCATCCGAGCCGTCGATAAGTTCAGCCAACACCAGGTGGAGCATGGCATCGGCGTCCCGATCCAGTTTGCAGTTCTGCACCATGAACGAGATCTGGTCATTCACTTTTTTTGCCAGCGCCTGGTATTGTTTAGCCGATGCCTTACCGCTATGGATTGCTGGCAACTCGGCCTCCAGTGCATCGCGGATACGGATCATACTAAGGCGCAAATTCTCATCGGTTGCCCATTTCTTGCCATGGTTGAGCGTGAGCTGCGTCGACCCGCTGCCATCGTGGGAATGGCTATGATCCTGGGCCAATGCAACCGACATATTAATACTCAAGCATACGGCCAGTCCTGCTGCCGCGACCGATAATTTATGCATTGCTAACATCGATAATCCTCCTGGTTAGTGACGGTCGCGCGTTTGGCTTTTTGCTACGCGAAATCCGCGGATCACGCTGGCAATGCTGCTCAGAATAAACAACAACAAAGCCACCGCATTAAATAAGCCGCCAAAGCTGCGCAACAAGGGTAGCGTCATGATATCACCCCCAAGAGGCGCACGATCAGTGACGCGTGCAGCGCCAGTAGCGGCAGGTAGAAGCTCCAGTGATAGGGCATCTTGACGCGTACCACCGAAGGAAAAATCACCGGTGCGTGACCGAATATCATTGAAAACACGAAGCCGATTAGAATGCTGTGCAGCACCGCATCGTAGGCCATGCCGGACAAGCCGCCAGCGCCCAGCAGAATCAGGCTGCCCAAGGCAAGCCAGGCGTAGCCGGAGAGCAGGCAAACCGCGATGAAACGGGTCAACCCCCGCTCCTTTACCGTGCGCCGCGCGATGTCCTGGCGCAATAGCCACAGGGCGAGAGCGAGTAACCCAATCCCGTAAATGATCGTCCCCATGGGCATCGAGAGCATGGCGCTGCTTGCTAACAGCGCCACCAGAATACCTGCAAAAACTTGCTTTGCGCTCGGCGAAGGGGGGAGGAAGCGCGACAGTTCCAGCCGTTCTCCGGCGATGGTCAACACCAGGAAATTGATCCACAGCGCCACCATTCCCGGCACGGTTGTTCCGGCTAGCCATAGCAGGTTACCCGCTAGCCAGCTTGCTGCGCCGAGAGCCATGGTTACCGTGAACAGCTCTTTTTGGCGATACACAATCAGGAGCGATGCTACGAGCAGGATAGCGCTACCCAGCGCCATGGCTGTCGCTCCCACGGGCTGAATCCCAAGCAGGATACTGAGGCCGCCCAAACCGGTTAATAGCGGGCCGCTATACGCCCAGCGGCGGCCCAATGCGACCGCACGCTCAAGCCCGATGACGGTGCCAAGGAACCCTGACACCATCAGCGGGCCATGCAGCATCGCCAGCTCCGCTGATGGAATCGGAACGGCCCAGCCCAATCGTAGCAGGCCGGCCCCACTCCGATCACCAGGGAAATGAATCCCATGATCAGGAGAGGGAGGCGGAATGGGACGCTCAGGTCGCCCGGTCTCATGACGCTTTTTTCAGGCGCAGCAAGCCGCAACACGACCGATGCGCACTTTCCATACATCGGGGCCTTCTTCCAGATATTCCCAGCTGAACTCGCCGCCGTGCTCTGCCTGGAACTGGTAATAGAGCGGTTTTGGATCGTGGTCATTGACCAGAAGCAAAGCCTCGTCCTGTGCCAGGCTGGAAAAGGTGCCGAAAATCAGCGGATGGCGTTCGCGCGGGGCAATGGTACGGACGTCGACGGTGGTTTTGGTAGTTGCAGTAGTCATGTTGCTCTCCTAATGATTGAGTTAAATATTTTCGATGGGTCGGCAGTTTACCTACGTCCAACCGAAGTACTGGCGTGCATGCTCGGTCATCATGGCAGGGCTCCAGGAAGGATCCCAGACAAGATTGAGGTCAATTTCGACACCTTCAGGCACCAGCGCTTCCAAGGCCTGCTGTGCATCATCGAGAATCATTTCGCCCATGGGACAGGCAGGCGTTGTCATGGTCAGATCCACATGTAACTGGTTATCTGTGATGACCACGCCATACACCAGCCCGAGGTCGACAATATTCATGCCGACCTCGGGGTCGATGACACTACGCAAGGCTGTTCGAACTTCTTCCTCTGTAAGCATTGATACGCTCATCCAAGTTCACACGTTTTACAAAGATGTAAAAACTATGAATCTTCAATTTAGCACCCTCCAAATTTAAAAGCAATATATTATATATATCTTATACAGCTCCCATATTTATGCATGTACTCACTTTTTATAGTCTATTCTGGTTAAATTACCCAGCGCTTGCGGCAGAGATGTTTATTAAATAAATGGAGAAAATTATGAGCTATAATTAGCAAAGATACATATAATATACCTGTACTCCTTGTCAGTGCGATGGCTTAATTTATGCAACTTACTCGTTTCACGGATTACACATTGCGGGTGCTCATATATCTGGGGCATCAGCGTGATCGCTTGGTCACTATCAGAGAAATTGCTGACAAGCATCTCATTTCCGAAAACCATCTGATGAAGATAGTTCACAAGCTTGCCATCCACGGATATATCGTCACTGTGCGCGGCAAGGGGGGAGGCATGCGTTTGTCGCGACGGCCGGAGATGGTCAGCCTGGGTGATGTTGTGCGCGATGCTGAGGGAAACATGGATATAGCGGAGTGTTTTGATGCGGGCACTCAGACATGCGTAATGCTCCCCGCCTGTGCGCTCAAATCCATACTGATGGAAGCCAAGAGAAATTTTTTGGCAACCCTGGATTTATATAGCGTGGCTGATTTGATACAAATGCCCTCTGCTAATACGACCACCAAAAAAAACTCTAGACTGGCTATAAAAAACGACTAAAAAACACCCGGCAATCGATGGTTTTTCCGAACTGGATTCAATCAAGACAGCCAGCGTGGCGTCAAGCGGATTGCTTGGCAAAGCAGGAATAACGAATTAAACATGAACCACAATATCTTTCATTCATGACATGAGCCAGGAAAGGAAATCGATATGACTGCGCAGACGCTTTTCTCCTACCTATTTCCCAGACAATCCACCGTCTCTCATCGCGAACGCCTTGTCTCCGGCCTTGGTGGAATAGCAGCCATCCTGGTCACCTCCTGGACGACCCACATATTCATTGGGCCAGTGGCGGCCTCCTATTTACTGGCTGCAATGGGCGCTTCAACCGTCTTGCTCTTAGGGGCGCCGCATAGCCCATTTTCCCAGCCATGGCCGTTTGCCGGAGGCCACTTGGTGTCTGCTGCCATTGGGGTAACTTGCGCTATGCATTTGCACAACATCTACCTATCTGCCGGACTGGCCGTTGGGCTATCAATCGTCGCCATGTATTACCTGCGCTGTATCCATCCGCCAGGTGGAGCAACCGCTCTTTTAACAGTTATTGGTGACCAAAGATCCATTCCATGGGTTGCCCTTCATCCTCTGCCCGTACTCGCGAACGTGGTGGTTCTATTGTGTGCTGCCCCTTCTGATTAACACGTTGATCCTGAGACGGCACTACCCGTTTAATCTTTCGTTACCTGGTAAAGACGCCTCTCATGGAAGCGAGCGGCCACCAGTTAAATTGCGCTTCAGCGAAGAGGACTTGACTGCCGCACTGCGGGAGATGAATGGTTATATTGACGTGACCGGCGAAGATCTTGAAAAAATTTATTCATTGGCGATCCGTCATTCCCACCAACGGCGGATGGGTGATATTCGATTAAAAAACATCATGACGCGGGAGGTTGTCACGGTTAAATCTGATCAGTCATTGGAAGAAATCTGGAAGTTGCTACGTAGCCATCATATTCGAGGAGTCCCAGTTATAGATGAAGCAAAAAAACTGGTCGGCATGTTGTCCATCGCAGATTTTCTCAAAGTAGCAGACTGGCGGATGTGCAATACCTTGGTTGCCCGGCTGGATCTTCTCTCGTCTCTTTATGGGGATATGGCTACCCTATCTCATGGCTAGCAGCCCCATCTTTTTCGCAATCGTCATAACTGCGCTCAAGCGTAAACGGTGCGCCTGAACACGTGCAATTTACTTGCTCTAAGCTAGCCTCTATCATGCGTGATTCCGGCGGTACACCGTTGTTGTTTATCACGCAATTTATTACGCCATAACACTATCTCGAGGATTAACACACCATGCAGTCAAGCCCAAGAGAGATCATCACGCCGTTCCGTCCGATACCGCTCGATGTCCCGGAGGGTATGAAGCCGAACGAGTTTTTCAACAGCACCGAGAACCTTAACGATCTGGTTCACAACAATGGTCTGCTGCAAAACCCTGATGGGCTGCTGCTCTACCGCAAGGCGCTGGGGCACAGCAACGAGTTCGATGCCTCGATCATCTATAATACCTCGCAGAGTATCCTCGATCCGCTTGGCCGCCCGGTGCGCCGCACCCAAGTGCCGGAGCCGGTGAAGAACGTGTGGAACCGGATGAACCAGATTATCATCGAGTACATGCTGGAGCACTACCCCGACCCGGACGAGACCTTGGTGCTGGCCGGCGAGGCGAGCCTGGACGCGACCTGGCCGATGACCTCGCCGGGCGTACCGAGTATTCGCATGCTGCACAACCACTTCATCGTCTTCAACAAGGCACAACTACGCGATGCGCCAATCGCCGACGCGAACAATCCGAACCTGACCGATGGCGGCCAGCACTCGCTGTTCCAGGCCTACATGCGCGACGTTTACCGGGACTTTTTCGACGAACTCGACTTGCAGATTCTGCGTCCCTGCCAGGATGGCTCGTGCAAGATTGCCCTGACCGGCTACCCGCAGGGGCTACCGAGTTGGGAAATTCACGGCGGCGTGGGGATGTTAAGAGAGGTACGCTTCTGGAAGGAATACGACACCATTCTCAAAGGCTTCATCGATTTTTACCGCACCTTCTTCACGCAGGTCTCCACACGCAATGCCCCGCTGCCGCGCGACATCTACTTTCCCGAACTGGTGAAGAACAAGCTGCAGTTCAACAACGATTTTTTGAAAACGGCAAAGATGGTGCGCGACCGTTGCATCACCGACGCCAAATACGCCAACTCGATCCGCTGGCAGCCTGCCTTCAAGCAACTGATCTACCGCAACGACAAGGGCAAACTGATTGTCACCATCAGCCAGAATTCGATCGGCAACGCCATCACCGAACTACTCGGTGTAGTGGTCAAGCGCAGCCCTGATGCCGACGCCTACGGGCGCGACGAACCGGCGCTGATCGAGAAACTGCTGGAGGTACGCCGCCGTTTGGTGGAGGCTGACCTGGGCGAGGGAATTGCTACGCCGTACTGGGGCGCCAAGTAGAGATCAAGTTTCAAGACAGTGTGGTTTTCCTTCTCGCACGCGGGGGCTGGACTGAGGGAGAGGGCAAAGTTGTGCCAATTGCGGACGGTCAAGTGCAAAAAAACGGTGTCCGTTATAATGCATATTGCTGCCAGTGGTAAAACATGGTTAGAGATTATCTGGCAGCGCAAATACCCTCGGGAAGACACAGGGTAAAGGTGGTTTCTCCGTTGCCACATTGCACATCAATGTTGCCTCCATGCAGCTCAACAATGGATTTGATAATTGCCAAACCCAGGCCAACGTTGTCGCTCTGCCCCCCCTGACGTGAAGGATCAATACGGTACAGGCGCTCGAAAACTCGTGTTCGTTGTTCCTCCGGAATTTCGGGGCCGGGATTGGTGACAGCCAGTTGTACCCACTCTCCTTGCAACTTACCGATGTGAACACGGATCGCCATCCCACTTGGCGTGAAACGGATGGCGTTGGACAGCAAGTTTGAGAGGGCGCGGCGCAGCATCAGTCGATCAGCGGCGATCAGCGCCACACCATCTTGTTCCAAACGAACATTGTGTTCACTTGCCAACGCCTCATAGAAGTCGAACACGGCGGCGACCTCGGCTTCGAGGTCAAGCTCTTCCAGTTTTGGCACCACCAGTTTGTTGTCAGCTTTGGCGAGAAACAACATGTCCGAGGTCATTCGCGACAATCGCTGGCACTCTTCTTCGTTGGCTTGTAAAGCGGTACGATAGTTCTCCAAGGTTGCTTCCCCGTCAAGCGTCACCTGGGTCTGGAGCAACAGGTTATTGATCGGCGTCCGCAACTCGTGGGCAAGGTCGTCCGAGAATTCCGTCAGGCGCCGGAAGGAGTCGTGCAGGCGCGCTAGCATCGTATTGAAGCTTGCCACCAGTTCTTCAAGTTCGCGCGGCACTTTAGTGGCTACGAGGGGACGGTCGAGAGCTTGCGCCGAGATGGCCGCGACTTGCGCGGATACTTCTCGTAGCGGCGCCAGTCCATGCCGCACCACCACCCAGCCGAGCCAACCCAGGGCCAAGCCGATCTGGAGGATACCGAACCATAGAAATTCTTTGAACTCCCGGAGAAAGGTCTGGTCCTCGCTGACATCCAGGGCAATGGCTACCAAAGCGGGTTTATGGCCGGGGATACGGAGGGCAAAGTGTGAGGCGACGATGCGGTAGATACGGTCGTCTAGTTTCCAGGTGGCAGGTTGGGAACTGTCTACCTCCACCCGCTTGGCGAGATAGTCCAATACCTTCCGATCCCCCGTTGAATATAGCACTTTGTCATTCTCTTCGACCAGCACGACCATTCCCGGATGTCCAAATGCGGTGTCACGCAGACGGATCGGTAGGATCGTCAAATCCTGCGGGGTCTGTGCCGAGCTGAGGATATCCCGCACGAGGTCTATTTTTCCGTTGAGTTCCTCGCGATCGTTATCGAGAAAACGATTGTTGCTTGCCCGCACGAACAAGATACCGGCTACTAGTAGCGTAGCCGCCGCCGACAGGGCAAACAGGAGACTCATGCGCGCTGTCAGCGAGATCGGCCGCTTCATAACTCAGGTGCTTCTAGCACGTAGCCAGTGCCGCGAACCGTGCGAATCAGTTTGGGCTCGAAGTCGTCGTCCATCTTGGCTCGCAGACGGCGCACCGCTACGTCGACGACGTTGGTGCCGCTGTCGAAATTCATGTCCCACACTTCGGCAGCGATTAGCAAGCGGGGAAGTACTTCGCCGGTTCGACGCATGAATAATTCCAGCAAGGCGAATTCCCTGGCGGTAACATCGATCCGCCGACCACCCCTGAGGACGCGTCGTCGACCGAGGTCGAGTTCCAGATCCGCCACGGACAACCGATCGAGCGCTTGTACTGATTGACCGCGCCGCAATCTGGCTCGAATGCGTGCTAGCAGCTCGGAGAAAGCGAAGGGTTTGACCAAGTAGTCGTCGGCCCCCAGTTCCAGGCCCTTGACCCGGTCGTCAACCTGGTCACGGGCCGTCAAGAACAATACCGGCACCTGGTTGCCAGCCTGACGAATGCCGCGCATCACTTCCCAGCCATCTAGACCAGGCAGCATTACGTCCAGCACGACCAAGTCATAACGCTCGCTGAGTGCCAGATGAAGTCCGTCCCGTCCGTCAGTGGCTATGTCTGCGGCGAAACCTGCCTGCGTCAGTCCTCGCTTAAGATAGTCTCCTGTCCTCTGCTGGTCCTCGACGATCAATATCCTCATTACACTCCTCATGGGCACCCGGGCTAACGAGCCTGGATTGGTGCTGAACATTGCACACTTGTAATGTGTGTGCAATCCGATTGTTGGACACCAGTCGCTATTATCAAATCGTACCCTATTTATTGGAGGCCAATCATGGAAATCAGTTTGCGCGATATGCTTACCGTCATGCATGGCATGGGTTTCGGCGCACTGTTCATGCTTGCCTTTACCGGCGCCATCGCTGAACTTTACCGGATGTCTGCACCTGGTGCGCCGACGGTGGCTAGTGGCAGAGACCAAATGATGTTACGCACCTACTTGGCGGTCATGGTTATCCTGGCGTGGTTCACAGTCTTGTCGGGCGCCTACATCGTCTATCCGTGGTACCGCGCCATCCCACCTGTCGGCACCATCGATCTTTCTGGGTTTCCACAGAAGCTGTTGATGTCGAGCCCGACAACGAGCGGCTGGCACAGCCTGGGCATGGAGTGGAAAGAGCATGTAGCCTGGATTGCTCCCATTGCGATGACCATGGTGGCCTATGTGTACGCTAAATATGGCCCGCATTGGAAAAATGTCAATCAAAGCCTCCGCAAAGCGGTGCTGGTGTTTGCCATAGCAGCTTTCATCGCCACCGGAATAGCCGGCGCATTCGGTGCTTTCCTGAACAAGTATGCCCCAGTTCGCGGGGGTGACACTATCCATCTGATGAAGGGAGAATGATCATGGGTACAACCAATGAAGTCCGCACTCAGATCGAACTACCCAATGGACCGGCCGCTGCTGCCCTGCTGGCTGCCGGAATCGGCTGTGCCACTTTGGGTGTGTTTGCGTTGCTGGGGGACGCTTTTCCGGGCATCGCCAGCTTTTTCAAGTTTTATGTTCCGACAGGCCCGCTCTCTGGTGTAACCATCTCCGCTATCGCAGTCTGGTTGGCCTCGTGGTTCTCGCTTGACAAGGCTTGGGCAGACTGTGACGTGGCACTCGACAAAGTGAGCATTGCAGCATTCGCCCTGCTCGTGATCGGCTTCGCATTGACGTTCCCGCCTTTCATGGATCTGCTGCAGGGAAAGTAGGTACTACGACGCAACACCATAACGCCTAAGGAGACGACCATGATTACTCGGAAACAACAGACAGTGAGACTTGCGCTTGTAGCCAGTGTCTTAATGGCGGCCTCGGAAACCACGGTTGCCGGACCACCGTTCATGACTGACGATCCAGAACCGCTTGAGTACCAGCATTCTGAAGCCTATGTTTTTTCAACTTATGACAAGGGGCCGGACGGCGGTAAACAGACTCAGCTGCCGGCCTTCGAGTACAACACCAGCCCTATCGAGGATGTTCACCTGCACTTGATGGTTCCGTTCACCAATCTGTACCCGGCCGATGGAACCCAAAAGCAACATGGCCTTGGGGATGTGGAGGTCGGGATCAAGTACCGCTTCGTGCATGAATCCGACATCCATCCCCAGATCGGCATCTTCCCGATGCTCGAACTGCCGACCGGAGATTCGGACAAGAGTCTGGGGAATGGCCGAGCTTGGTGGACCCTACCAGTCTGGGTCCAAAAGAGCTGGGGGGATTGGACAACCTATGGTGGTGGTGGCCGGGCCTTCAACAACGCTCCCGGGATGCGGAACTACAACTTTGGCGGCTGGCTACTCCAGCGTAAGGTGACAGACAGTCTCATCCTCGGTGGCGAACTCTTTGCCCAAGGGGCAACCACCGAAGACGGGCAACACGCGACCTTTTTTAACGTCGGTGGCTACTACAACGACATCAAGGCCTGCGGCAATTGTAACCTGCTTTTTAGAGTCGGGCACAGCATTGCTGGCGAAACGCACACCACGGGCTACCTCGGTCTGTACTGGACCTGGGGGGGGGAAGGTAAAGAAAGTAAAGATAAACCATGATCGAAATATCTAAGAGGGAACGCCCCCTCGTTCTGTCCAACGTTGCGGCGAAACTGGGTTGTTCAGCGCCGTATTCTTTCCATACAGGAGATTGAAATGAATACCACTTTAACTATACGTAACGCGCTATTAGTTGGCGGTTGCATCATGGCAGTCAGCGGAGTAGTTTATGCTGACGACCCTTGGCTCAAGGGAAGTACTGAGGAACAGCTCAAAACGCTGGCCGATCTGCAACCGGGCCTGGGTACCATAATGATGGAATACAGCAGCCGATTCACGACTATGTACTATGCTGCCCATGGCGGGAATTGGGAGTTTGCCGACTACCAACTCAAAGAAGCAAGAGAGATTCAGGAAGTAGGCGAAACAACGCGACCTAAACGTGCCAAGCCACTGAAAGAGTACGAGTCGAAATTTCTGGATCCGTTGGCAAAAACCATAGACGCGAAGGATATCAAGAGCTTCGATGCAGCCTTCGATGAAGCGACTAAAGGCTGTAATGCTTGTCACAACAAGGCTCACTTCACGTTCATCAAATATGAACTGCCGAAAACAGCGCCAACGCCTATCGTTTTAAACCGGAAGCCGTAGCTCGTCAAAGGAGGACGAGCTTCATAAAAAAAGTCGTGGGTACTCTTCGCATCTAGGCCCGGCGTTTGTTCGACAATTGCAACTGGTGCTGTCGTGGCACAAACGCCCCGAGATCTGTTAACTGCTAAGGGATACCCGCGACCAATATTATGGTCGCGCTATCTTGGCCAGTCATCGAGTCGTATCGCATGGAACACAAAGGGTGGCCAAGGGATTGCGCACGTCTCCTCGTGACGCCATGGTGGCGCTGAGCACGCCGCCAACGCAACGTGGATTATGCAAACCCTCAGAATTGGCAGTGAAACCTATCGGGTTTTGATTAAAACCCTCAGCACCGGACAGCGATTGGCCGTGGCGCAGTAGACTGCAGTGCGTGACGAAATTGCACAAGTTAGCGCGCTGCGCACCCTGATGCCGTTTCTGATTCTGGTTCCAATCCTGCTGCTTGTCATGGCAAAGTTAGTCCGCAAAATCTTTAAGCCGGTATTGGATGTGGCCAATTTCGGCAAGATTTTTACTATCAGTTAATCGGGGTTTGTATCAGCAGATAGCGAAATCTCTGGAGATGGCGGTATTGAAAGATATCATCGGTGGCATACATCGGTTGAATCCACGGGCGCTTAGCGGTCACTCGATATTAGGCTGTGAGCGGCAGTTGTGTGTCGAAATCAGTAGTTCGCATCTGGCATATTCGTTAAGTTGGAACTGCTACAATACGTACCTGGCCAAGTCCTCGCTACGCGCCAGATTTTGCAGCCGTTCGTTCACGTAGGCGGCGTCGATGGCAAGGGTTTCTTTCGTATAGCGGTTGGCTTCAAAAGAAACTTCTTCGAGCAAGCGCTCCATCACTGTATACAGCCGCCGCGCGCCGATATTCTCGGTTTTTTCATTCACCTCAAAGGCGATTTCCGCCAAGCGGCGAACACCTTCTGGCATGAATTCCAGTTTCACTCCCTCGGTTTCCAGCAGGGCTTGGTACTGACGTGTGAGGCAGGCGTCGGTGCCGGTGAGTATCTGCTCGAAATCTGACACATTTAAACTTTGCAGTTCCACACGGATAGGCAGGCGTCCCTGCAATTCGGGAATCAGGTCGGAGGGTTTGGCCAACTGGAACGCGCCGCTGGCGATAAACAGAATGTGGTCGGTCTTGATCATGCCGTATTTGGTGGAGACCGTGGTGCCCTCCACCAGCGGCAGCAGGTCGCGCTGCACACCCTGGCGCGAAACTTCCGCCCCGGTTCCTTCCGAGCGGCTGGTGATTTTATCGATTTCGTCGAGGAACACGATTCCGTTCTGCTCTACGCTCTGCACTGCGCTGAGCTTAATGTCTTCGTCATTAACTAGTTTCCCTGCTTCTTCTTCGGTGAGAAGCTTCATGGCTTCGCTGATTTTTAGTTTGCGTGTCTTCTGGCGCGTGCTGCCCATGTTCTGGAACATGCCCTGAATCTGGGTGGTCAGGTCTTCCATGCCGGGCGGCGCAAAGATTTCCATGCGCGCCTGCGGTGCGGCGACTTCAATCTCGATTTCCTTGTCGTCCAGCTTGCCTTCGCGCAGCATTTTGCGAAATTTCTGGCGCGTAGTGCTTTCATCCTTTGCCGCCGCGCTTTCCGTATCCAGCGCATAAGCCGTTTCCCGTGCAGGTGGTAGCAACGTATCGAGAATGCGTTCTTCCGCATGCTCCTCGGCACGGAATTGAACTTTTTTGGTTTCCTGTTCGCGCGTCTGCTTGATGGCAAACTCCACCAGATCGCGAATAATTGAATCCACATCGCGTCCGACATAACCGACTTCGGTGAACTTGGTTGCTTCGACCTTGATGAACGGCGCATTGGCAAGCTTCGCCAGACGGCGGGCGATTTCCGTTTTGCCCACGCCAGTGGGGCCGATCATCAGGATGTTTTTCGGCGTGATTTCCTGGCGCAGCGGCTCGGCCACCTGCGAACGGCGCCAGCGGTTGCGTAGCGCAATGGCTACAGCCCGCTTAGCGGCGTGCTGGCCGATGATGTGTTTGTCGAGTTCGTGGACGATTTCCTGCGGGGACATCTCAGACATTTTTCAAGCCCTAAGATTAACCACGGGGCACACGAGGAACACGAGGCAGAACTTTTTAAAAGATTTCCCCGTGAACCCCGTGCTCCCCGTGGTGATAATGATTATTCCAGAACTTCAATCACGTGATTCTGGTTGGTATAAATACACAAATCGGCGGCGATGGTGAGCGCCTGTTTGACCACATCCTCCGGCGACAGGTCGGTGTGCTCAATCAAGGCACGCGCCGCAGCTTGGGCGTACGGCCCGCCGCTGCCGATCGCCACCAGGCCCAGTTCCGGTTCAAGCACGTCGCCGTTGCCGGTGATGATGAGCGAGGTCTCATGATCTGCAACCGCGAGCATAGCCTCCAGACGCCGCAGAATCCGGTCTGTTCGCCAATCTTTGGCGAGTTCCACCGCAGAGCGCAGCAGGTTGCCCTGGTGCTTTTCCAGCTTCGATTCGAAGCGCTCAAACAAGGTAAACGCATCGGCTGTGCCGCCGGCGAAACCGGCCAGAATTTTTTCGTGAAACAAACGTCGCACCTTGCGCGCCGAAGCTTTAACGATAATGTTGCCCAGCGTTACCTGACCGTCGCCACCAAGCGCCACGCGCTTACCGCGCCGCACGGAGAGAATGGTTGTGCCGTGATATTGTTCCATAAATTTCCTGCTTGAATTAAAGGGCACTTCTAAAACTGGGGGAATGAATGAAAACGAAGTGGCGTAATGCTGATACTTAAAATTTGGTCTTTCTGAGAATAGTGGCGAACTGCCCAACGCCCATCACGCCGAAGAGCGCATTAACCATTTCGTTAGCGCCCTCGATAAAGACCTTTCTGCCACCTTGATTCACTTCAATCAACGCATTGAGGAAGCTGCCCACGCTTACGAAATCCACGCGGGTGACGCGCGACATGTCGATATGGACTTCTGACTTGCCCGCCGCATAGGCGACCAGTTCTTTGAGTTTTGTTTCGCTTGCTGCGGAAATCACGCCTTCCATAGCAAAACCATCTATCGTAGCCGCTGCCGCCTGAATTCCGGCAGGCGCTGCTGGTTCCTTTACTTCTTCAGCCTTGACGCGGCATGCCAGTTGTTCCCAGGACGGTGGGGAAACTTCAAAGGTAACCGCATACTCCACTGCCAGATCTTCAAATTCAACCTGCTTGCCTTGCAGCATGTTCAAGTCCAGCAGCAACAGCCAGTGCGCGGTATCGCTGTCGGACCCGGCCTCGATGGCTTTGTTGAGCAGCCCTACCAGCGTTGCTACACCGCTGTACTGAATCTTCACGCCTTCCTTGCACAAGGTTTGCAGCGTCACCGACAGCAGGCGGCTGCCATCTGCATCGATACTTTGAATTTTAGAGAGGTCAAGACGTACAGCGCCATTCTTGGCGGTAGCGTGCAATTGCTGGAATTGTTTATCCGCTGCCGCAGACAAGTCACCGGTGAATGCAAAATAATTTCCGCTACCACTCTTCTCTGGCTGCTTTGCCTCGCTGGGCAGTTTTTTCTCGATCCATGCCGGCGGCGATCGTTCGAATTTGACCACAAACTCCATTGCCAGCTCTTCGAACTTCTGCTTGCTGCCGCTCTCCTGATACAAATCGAACAACATCAGCCAAGGCTGCGATTCTTTTATGTCAGCATTTTCCTTGACGCCATGCACCAAGGAGGCGATAGCCTGATCAATGCGTGCATTCGCATAATAAATCGCCGCTTCCTCAATGGCGCTGCAGGATTCGGCATGAGTCTCGACGACCTCAATGCCCTCGGCAAACCCTGCAGAGAAAATCGTTGTATCGGACGCTTTAGGTGAGGTGCTCTCTGGCGTCTTCTGTGAACCAGTAACAGGCGCCGGTTTGGTAACAGGACGCGTATCGGTGCCGACCGGTTGGCGAGATTTGACTGGTTTAGCCTGTTTAGGCTCGTCTTCGGTTGATTTGTTTTTGCGGAAAAAAGAAAAAACCACGATTGGTTACCAGCTATTCGATTCGTTAAATATATTGGTCATCATAAGTCGAAAACATACGCGCTTCAACAGATAAAAGTTTAGAGGCGCCCTAAAGCACGCTGACTTCACGGCTTTTTCCTGGCCCGTGGGTGCGCCGCGTCATACACCTTGGCCAAATGCTGGAAATCCAGGTGCGTGTACACCTGCGTTGTGGAAATATTCGCGTGGCCAAGCATTTCTTGTACCGCGCGCAGATCGCCGCTCGATTGCAATACATGGGATGCAAAGGAATGGCGCAGCACGTGTGGATGCACGTTGCTGGTCACGCCCTGGCGTTTAGCCCATGCTTTCAGGCGCATTTGCACCGTGCGCTGGCCGATGCGGCCACCACGTCTATTAATAAATAGCGCTAACTCCTCCGGCTTTACCAACCCTGCCCGTTGCACCAGCCAGGTTTGCAATGCCTCAAGGGCAAAACGTCCCACCGGCACGACGCGCGTTTTGTTGCCCTTGCCGGTTACGCGCACGATGGCTTCATCCGGCTGCACATCACCCAAGTTAAGTCCGGTCAATTCGGACAAACGCAAACCGGAGGAATAAAACAGTTCGAACATTGCCTTATCGCACGCAGAAAGCGGCTCACCCTCTGGCGATGCACCGAGCAATCGACTGGTTTCATCCGGTGACAAGGCATGAGGAAGGGTTTTTGGCGATTTCGGTGCGCGTACGCCAAGACATGGGTTTTGCGTAACAGCGTGATCTCGCGCCAGATAATCGTAAAATCCGCGCCAGGCACTCAATACCCGCGCAATGCTTCTACCAGCCAAACCGCGGCCATGCAACTGTGCGGCAAAACGGCGGATATGATGGATTTGCAAATCGGCAAGCGGGGTGCTGCCAGCCAGCTCAAGCAGAAGGCGTACGTCCCGCCCATAATTAACACAGGTAAGGCGGCTTAAACGCCTTTCAGCCGCAAGATAAGTCAAATAGCCGGCAAGATAGGGAGTTTCGCCGGCCACCGTGCGCTACTCTTTGCCGAGAAAACGCGCCAGCGCCATGCTGATCAGCTCGCCCAGGCGCTTGAGGTACAGGGTGCCCATTTCCGGATAGAAGCGCTGCGCATCTTCGCTCGCCAGCACTAGCAGACCAAACGATGTTTCAGCGCGCAGCGTCACCAATGCATATGAGCGTAACCGGTCAGCGTCCTCGCCGAACCAGCCCGCCACATCGCGCACCACATGCGGGCCGCAGAATGGGTTGATCAGATTTTCAGCATAGATGCGCAGCTCATTACTGATCGGCGAAAATTCTTTCAAATCGGCATGGCTTCCGCCGTCACTCCACAGGCGCAGTGTCATATGCGGCACCGCGAAGTCTTCACGCAGGTTCAAGTAGATCGAGTGCAGCAGCGATTCCAGGCTGCGCGACATCATTAATGCCAGTGTTATGCGATGCACTTTCTCAGCCAGGGCGTCATTATCCTCACCAAAGTGAATCAGCTCTGCCAGCTTGGTTTCCAGCAGCCTGACCTTGTCGCGCAGGGCAATGACCTGCCGCTCGCCGATGGAAATCGCCCGTCCGCCATGGGGGTGGGGAATTACCACATCAGTCAAAAGATGTGCATGCGTTTCGAAAAATTTTGGGTACATGGCCAGATAGGCCGCTACGTCTTCTTCTCTCATTCTCTTTCCTTGGCTGTTAGCCATCAGCTTGTAGGTCGGGTTAGCGGCATTATCGCGTAACCCGACATGATAGAAGCACAACGTCGGGTTAGCCCAGCGTAACCCTACCTACATCTGACAACTATAATTCAATTTCTCCGTCGAATACCGATACCGCCGGACCTGTCATCCACACCGGTTGGCCTTCGCCTGCCCAGCGGATCACCAGGTCGCCGCCAGGTGTGGTCACTCGCACCTCGTTATCCAGCAAGCCCCGCATGATCCCGGCCACCGCTGCAGCACACGCGCCCGTTCCGCAAGCCAGCGTTTCACCAGCACCCCGCTCGTATACACGCAGCTTGATGTGCCTGCGGTCAAGCACCTGCATGAAGCTTGCATTGACCCGTTGCGGAAAGCTCGCATGGCGCTCAATCAGCGATCCTTGCTCAGTTACAGGTGCCGTATCCACGTCAGCCACTACTTGCACTGCATGTGGATTGCCCATCGACAGCGCACTGATTTCCAGTGTTTCCTGAGGCAACGCCAAAGCATAAGTCAGCGCCCGCGTTTGCGCAACAAACGGTATCTCCGCCGGCGCAAAGTGAGGCGCCCCCATATTGACCGTTACCTGATCATCAGCCTCCAGTCGCGGTACGATAATACCGCAGGCAGTCTCCACACGGATTTCCGTTTTTTTGGTCAGCACCTTGTCGTGCACAAAGCGCACGAAACAGCGCGCACCATTGCCGCACTGCTCTACCTCGCCACCATCGGCATTAAAAATCCGGTAGCGGAAATCAGCATCCTGCAAAGTGGACTTTTCTACCAGCAGAATCTGATCACAGCCCACACCGAAATGCCGGTCAGCAATTAACTGCAACTGCGCTGTCGTCAGCTGCACATGCTGATTGATGGCGTCAAACACCACGAAATCATTGCCGAGGCCGTGCATTTTGGTAAATTTCAGACGCATAAAGAAATATAATCCTTGTAGATACAGCGATCCATCACCACGGTTATCCCTGCAGCCTGCGCACGCCTGGCTGCCGGCTCATTAACGATGCCTTCCTGCAACCAGATCGCCGGCACTTTCAGGGCAATGCATTGATCGACGATTTCATCGATGTACTCCGCGGCGCGGAACACATCCACCAAGTCAATTGGGCCGGGCACATCGGCCAGGCTGGCATAGGCTTTCTGCCCTAGCACTTCGGCCACTGCCGGGCGCACCGGAATGATATCGTAGCCGAAATCCTGCATGGCCTTGGCCACAAAATAGCTGGGCCGCCCCGGCTTGGGCGACAGGCCCACTACGGCGATGGTCCTGGCCTTTTTCAACAAGGTGCGCAGATCATCAGGCGACGGATTGGTAAAGCTCAAAGTTTCCTCTTGTCATTCAGGTAGGCCGAATACAATTTCCTAAAGGCGTATTGTACGTTCCATCGGGCTTTTCTCGCTATACGACCACGTCTTGAACTGTTTGCGGGGTCATCCCATGGAGACACGCAAAGGTGTATATTTAGAAACGGCCCGATTCAATTATCGCCAATAAGTCACCCCGTCATCTCACAGCTAGAGTACTCAGATCATGCCAACAATATTCGACTCACTTCAACTCGGTTCTCTAACGCTGCCTAACCGCATCCTCATGGCGCCGCTCACCCGTTGCCGTGCAGAAGACGAGCATGTCCCTGGCAACCTGATGGCTGAGTACTATGCCCAGCGTGCCAGTGCCGGCCTGATCATCGCCGAGGCCACTATGGTGATGGAAGGCAACTCATCTTTCTGGCACGAGCCCGGCATTTACTCCGCTGCGCAGGTGGCCGGCTGGCGGAAAACCACCGCTGCCGTGCATGCCGCTGGTGGCAAAATTTTCCTGCAGCTCTGGCATGGCGGTCGCGCCTGCCATCCGCTGCTCAACAATGGCATGCAACCCGTTGCACCGAGTCCCATCGCTATCACTGGCGACGAAGTGTATACGCCGGAGGGCAAGCAGCCGTACGTCGTTCCGCATGAATTGGGTGATGATGAAGTGCCCGGTATCGTCGCAGGCTTCAAGAAGGCGGCAGAAAACGCCAAGGTTGCGGGCTTCGATGGCGTGGAAGTGCATGGCGCCAACGGCTATTTGCTGGATGAATTTTTACGCGACGGTTCGAATAAGCGCACCGGGCCCTATGGTGGCTCTGTGGAAAACCGTGCGCGTCTGATGCTGGAAGTGCTCGAAGCTGTGAGCAGCGTGTGGGGCAGCGACCGCGTTGGCCTGCGCATCTCGCCACTCAACAGCTACAACAGCATGATCGATAGCGACGCCGTTGGGTTATCTACGTGGCTCGCCACCCGGCTTAATGATTTTGGTCTTGCCTATCTGCATGTGATGCGCGCGGACTTCTTCCAGCAGCAAAGCGGTGATGTGCTAACGCCGATACGCGCCAATTACACAGGCGTGCTTGTCGGCAATATGGGCTATACGGCAGAAGAAGCCAACGCCGCCATTGCCGCAGGAAAACTTGACGCAGTTGCCTTTGGTAGCGCCTTTCTGGCCAACCCTGATCTTCCCGCTCGGATTAAAGCGAGTGCCCCGTTGAATCAGGCGAATCCTGCCACGTTCTATACCGCTGGGCCAGAGGGATACACAGACTACCCTGCGTTGAGCACTTCGTGAAATTGTGTGACGCTGACGCCCTCAAGCAAGCACCACAGGGCATTTACTTGTAAAATTTCGCCTCACCCGGCGGCCGCGTCTTGAACCGCTTGTGCAGCCAGAAATATTGTTCTGGCATTTCCCGCACACGCTCTTCGATAAAAGCGTTCATGCGGCGTGTATCCGCTTCGACGTCCTCGCTGGGATAATTTTCCCACGCTGGATAAAACCTTACTGCATACCCGCTACCACCCGGCAACTGGTGTACGACGCAAGGCACAACGTGCGCGCCGGTCATGTTGGCCAAGCGCGTCAACCCGGTAATGGTGGCCGTCGCCACACCAAAAAACGGCACAAACAATGCATCGCGCGGCCCGTAATCCATATCCGGCAGGTAATACAATGGCAAGCCTTCACGCACTGCTTTGATGATCGGACGTATGCCCTCCTGACGTGACAAGAGGCGGGGCAGGTTAAAGCGCAAACGGCCACGCAGAAGCGCCTGGTTGAATATCGGATTTTTCTGTTTGCTGTAGATCGAAGCGAGTTGGTGTTCTAGCGTTAGGCTTGTCCAGCCCACGTCCAGACCAACGAAATGCGGCACCATGAGAATCAGCGGCTTGCCCTTATGGGGCGCCAGATTTTCCCAGCCATCGATGCGCACCAGACGTTTGATCCGTTCTGCGCTAGACCACCACAAAATGCCGCGCTCCAGGATGCTGCGGCCAAAAGCACGAAAATGACGCCGGATCAGCTTTTCTCTTTCTGTATCCGCCATAGTGGGAAAGCACAGGCGGAGGTTGATCCGCGCCACACGTCGCCGTTCCCGACCCAGCCAGTAAAGCAATATGCCGAATGAATTACCGGTAGCCGCAAGCAGAGAAAGCGGCAAAAAATGCAGCAACCAGATCAGCATCAACCCCAACCGTACTGCCATCAGCGCGCACCCGGCGGAGGAGTTGCGCCCACTGGCACCTTGTAGCGGTTATAGCTCCACAGGTATTGCTCGGGGTGCTTGCGAACCAGATCCTCAATAGCCGCATTTAGTACGCGTGCGGCGGCTTCGCGCTCTTTGGGAAGCGCTCCCGGGAAGGGTAAAAAATTGATTACATAGCCTCGCCCTGCGGGCAAGCGCTCGGCATAAGCGAGGATGACAGCCGCACCGGTGGATTGGGCCAGCCTCGCCGCCAGGGTCATGGTGTAAGCCGGGCGGCCAAAAAAATTTGCCCAGACGCCCTCGCCTTCACCCGGTACCTGGTCCGGCAGGATACCTGTTGCTTCTCCACGTTTGAGCGTTTTGAGTAACGCCTTGACGCCGGTCATATCCGTCGGCACCAACGTCGCCAGACCTTTTTCCCGCCCCAGCGCCATCCATGGTTCTACCCAACTAAGCTTGGGCGGACGATAAAGCACGGTGATGGGGTGACGCGCCGCGTAGTACAAGGCAGCAATCTCGAAACAGCCCAGATGCGGCGTTAAGAAAATAATGCCGCGCTTTGCCGCAAGCGCCGTCTCTATATTCTCCCAGCCATGACATTGCTGCACCAATGACAAGACTTTGTCCAACGGGCGGCCCCATATGACAGCCAGTTCTGCTACACCCTTGCCGGCTTCGGAAACCGCACGCCGCAGCAACTTCTTGTAAGCGCTCGCTTCAACACAAATACCGCTTGCTGCAAGATTCTCATGCAAGCGCGAGGCGTAGCGCGGTGAGGTAAGGTAAACCAGCCAACCCAGCAGCGTGCCGAGAAGGTGGATCAGCCGCAGCGGCAGATTAGCGAACAGCCGCAGCATGTGTTTCGTCATAAATAAAGACACTTTTGATAACGGTTATAGTTGTGCTAACCTAGCAGGCCTATTGAACCTGATGACCTGTTAGAAAACAAAATGAACGAATATTTATTTACTTCTGAATCCGTTTCAGAAGGGCACCCAGACAAGGTTTCCGACCAGATTTCCGATGCCGTCCTGGACGCTATCTTAGCGCAGGACAAGCATTCGCGGGTAGCCTGCGAAACCCTGGTAACGACCGGTTTAGTTGTCATGGCCGGTGAAATCACCACGGGCGCCACCATTGACTATAACCGTATTGCACGTGAAACCGTCAAGCGTATCGGCTACGACAGTTCGGAAATCGGCTTCGATTACCATACTTGCGGCGTACTCGCCACGTTCGGCAAACAATCGCAGGATATTGCCCAAGGCGTGAACGAAGGCGAAGGCCTTGATCTCGATATGGGTGCCGGCGACCAAGGCTTGATGTTTGGTTATGCCTGCGATGAAACCCCGCAATTGATGCCGATGCCGATCCACCTGGCTCACCGCCTGATGGAACGCCAGGCTGAACTGCGCAAGGATGGCCGTCTGCCGTGGCTGCGCCCGGATGCCAAATCGCAGGTCACCATCCGTTACGTGGATGGCAAGCCGCAGCATATCGATACCGTGGTCGTATCTACCCAGCATAACCCGGACATTTCCCACGCCTCCCTAACGGAAGCGGTGATCGAGCATATCGTCAAGCCGGTGCTGCCAGCCAACATGATCACCAAGGATACGCGTTACCTGATTAATCCGACCGGCCGTTTTGTTATCGGCGGACCGATGGGCGATGCTGGTCTGACCGGTCGCAAGATTATCGTTGACACTTATGGTGGCGCCGCACCGCACGGCGGTGGCGCTTTTTCCGGTAAAGACCCGTCCAAAGTGGATCGTTCCGCCGCTTATGCTGCACGCTATGTGGCAAAAAACATCGTTGCCGCCGGCATCGCCAGTAAATGCCTGGTGCAGATTTCCTATGCCATTGGTATCGCCAAGCCGACCTCGCTGATGGTTAGCACATACGGCACGGGCAAGATCAGCGACGACAAGATTGTCCACCTGATCGAAAAACATTTCGACCTGCGACCCAAGGGCATCATCCAGTCGCTAGACCTGTTGCGCCCGATCTACACCCGCACCGCCAGTTACGGCCACTTCGGTCGTGACGAGCCTGAATTTACTTGGGAAACAACGGACAAAGCCGAGGCACTTAAGGCGGACGCAGGCATTTAATATTCAGCATTCGTAACACTCTATTGGAATTTCTCAATTCCCATCGCACTGAGGGGCGCTGCAGCGAGTGAAAATCTCGTCAGGCTCAATGCGATGCACCTAGATTCAACGGCGCTCGTTCTTTCGCTTTTAGGAGAACGTTCATGAACGCTGTACTTAATTCCAATTTCACCGACTATAAAGTAGCAGACATGGCACTGGCCGATTGGGGCCGCAAGGAAATCCGCATCGCGGAAACCGAGATGCCAGGCCTGATGTCAATTCGCGAGGAATTTGCCAAAAGCCAGCCGCTGAAAGGCGCGCGCATTACCGGTTCCCTGCACATGACCATCCAGACCGCCGTGCTGATCGAAACTCTCACTGCGCTGGGTGCTGAAGTACGCTGGGCGTCCTGCAATATTTTCTCCACGCAGGATCACGCTGCTGCCGCCATCGCTGCTGATGGCATCCCGGTCTACGCGATCAAGGGTGAAACGCTGACCGAATACTGGGATTACACCCACAAGATTTTCGAGTGGACGGATGGCGGCTATTCCAACATGATTCTGGACGACGGCGGCGATGCCACTTTGCTACTGCATATCGGTACCCGCGCCGAGACTGATCCATCAGTGATCGCCAAACCCAACGGCGAAGAAGAGACTGTATTGTTTGCTGCGATCAAGGCTAAACTGGCGAAAGATCCAACTTGGTACTCCACACGTATCAAGCACATCAAGGGCGTGACCGAAGAGACTACCACCGGCGTGCACCGTCTGTACCAGATGCACGAGCGCGGCGAGCTGAAATTTCCCGGCATCAACGTCAACGACTCGGTGACCAAGTCCAAGTTCGACAACCTGTACGGTTGCCGCGAATCGCTGGTGGATGGTATCAAACGCGCCACCTACGTGATGATCGCCGGCAAGGTCGCCTTGGTTGCTGGTTACGGCGACGTGGGCAAGGGTTCTGCCCAAGCGCTGCGCGCCCTGTCCGCGCAAGTGTGGGTGACTGAAGTCGATCCGATCTGCGCACTGCAAGCGGCGATGGAAGGCTACCGCGTGGTAACTATGGAATACGCTGCCGACAAGGCCGATATTTTTGTCACCGCCACCGGCAATTTCCACGTCATCACCCATGATCACATGGCCAAGATGAAAGACCAGGCTATCGTGTGCAACATCGGCCATTTCGATAATGAGATTGATGTCGCTTCGATCGAGAAATACCAGTGGGATGAGATCAAACCGCAAGTCGATCACGTGATTTTTCCTGATGGCAAGCGCATCATCCTGCTGGCCAAAGGCCGTCTGGTGAACCTGGGCTGTGGCACCGGTCATCCGTCCTACGTGATGAGCTCTTCATTTGCTAACCAGACTATCGCGCAAATCGAGCTGTTCACGCGAACCAGCGAATACCCGGTCGGCGTGTACACGCTGCCCAAGCATCTGGACGAAAAAGTAGCACGCTTGCAGTTGAGAAAACTCAATGCCCAACTGAGTAAACTGACCGACCAGCAGGCTGCCTATATCGGCGTGCCGAAGCAGGGACCCTACAAGGCTGAACACTACCGTTATTAATCTCGGTTGAACCGCGGAGACGCGGAGACGCAGAGAGGGAGGATGCTAGACGTTTGTTTAGCTCCGCGTCTCTGCGCCTCTGCGGTCAGAACAAATGAACAAAAAACCCTTGCTCAGTTTTGAGTTTTTTCCACCGAAGACGCCGGAGGGCATGGAAAAGTTGCGTGAGACGCGAAAGCAGCTCGCCCAGTTAAATCCTGCCTATTTTTCCGTTACCTTCGGCGCGGGTGGTTCCACGCAGGATCGCACGCTGGAAACCGTTTTGGAAATTCAGAAAGAAGGCCATCAGGCTGCACCGCATCTTTCCTGCATCGGCACTACGCGGGAAAGCATCCGTGCGATTCTGGAGCAATACAAATCCAATGGCATTCGGCGTCTGGTCGCATTGCGTGGTGATCTGCCATCCGGTTCAGCCTGCTTCGGAGAATTCCGCTACGCCAACGAACTGGTGGAATTCATCCGCCAGGAAACCGGCGACTGGTTCCACATCGAAGTTGCCGCCTACCCGGAATTTCACCCGCAAGCAAAAAGTGCCCAAGACGATCTGCTTAACTTCAAGCGCAAGGCAGAAGCTGGCGCCAATGCCGCCATCACCCAATATTTTTATAACGCCGACGCCTACTTCAATTTTTTGGGGGAATGCGAAGCGATGGGAATCAAAATTCCAATCGTGCCGGGCATCATGCCGATCGGCAACGTCACGCAGCTGGCGCGTTTCTCCGACACCTGCGGCGCGGATATTCCGCGCTGGCTACGGCTGAAGCTGCAAGGCTACGGCGATGACATCGCCTCGATTCGGGCTCTTGGCCTGGATTTCGTGACTGGAATGTGTGATCATTTGCTGCGCAACGGTGCACCCGGCCTGCATTTTTACACGCTGAATCAGGCCGGGCTGGTGTCCACGATTTGGCAGAGGTTGGGGTTGTAACGGTTGCGAGAATAGCAATTTATGCCTTTTGAATTTTGTTTTTTACACCGAGGAGATAAGAAAATGAAACGTCTAATAGCCACTGCATTGCTTTCTATCGTCGCAGTTTCTGCGCACGCTGCTCGCCAGGGAACAGATGCTGAAGTTGACTTATCCAAGTACAACAAGATTGGCAAGGTTGTTCGTATTTGCGACATCAGCGATGAAGAAAGTACGAAAGCTGTGGAGAGGAAATCCTCCGCTAATACACCCGATACCGCTGCCAAAAGCGGTGGTTCTGCGCTCAAGGTCGCATCCATTCGCCGCGTGAGTGAATGCGAGATTTACGTGAGCAAGGACACCAAGCAGAAAGATGTCGGTAAGCTTCTATCTGGCGAAGGGCAGACGGAAAAGTAATTTTCCTTTCTTCTGGAACCCGTGCAGCGAGCTGGTCTGCCAAAACAATAACAGGGTTGCTGGTTCGGCGGCAGGGTGAATTCGTCATCGCTCATGTTGATCCGTCCGCATACCTCGTGCTTAAGACTTACCGGCGCTTCTTTTTGTGTTTGGATTGCTCGCCCACCCGTTTATATAGCCGATAGCGCTCCTGCTTGTCGCCGGGGCGGCTGCCTTCCCAAATCTTGTGCCAGCTAGGGCTGATTTTTTCTTCCACCTCATCTTTTGCATGCTGTACCAGCAGCAGGTCGCAGGCGTTTTCATCCTCTCGCTCCGTGCGTATGCCGGCAAAGTAGTCGAGCAGCGCGCGTTGCGGTTCACCTAGGTCGCGGCTGGCGATGCAGCTATAGTGTGTGGGCAGCGCCTGCTGCATGGAGGCGATCATCGAACGGTAGCTCTTGCCGGCATCCAGCCAGGGCATGAAGAGTGACATTAACAGTCCCCATACCAGTGCCATGCCTGCCGCCCAGATGATGATCGGACGCTCCTCCGCTGCGCGTTTGAGGCGCACCAGGAGAATGAGCCATGCACCGGTAAGTAACAAGGCGATGGTAAAGGCGAAACCGTGGAATGCTACAGGGGTATACCCCGGTTGCAGATCACGTAAATGGGCGCCAAGTTTCGCGGGAATTTCGAATTCCACCGCAAACCAATAAAACCATAATACCCCCGCAAAAAACATGAAGACCATGCCGCCGAACCAGGACAAGGCGTTGGCCGCGCCGCGACGCAACGTATCGAAACCGCGTGCCGCGAGCAGGGAGAGCGGAAGTAGCATAGGCAACGCGTAGATTTCGCGTTCGTCGGAAGCCAAGCCGAGAATCCACAGTAGAGTGAAAAAGGAGATCAATGGAAGATGCAGTGGTGGCTGTTTGCAGATTTCATGCCTTTCGTGCCACAGCGTCCATAGCGCCAACGGCAGGGCGGGCCAGGCAAACCAGGGCAGGATGGCGAAGTATTCGTATGGAAGGGCTTCGGGACCAAGATGCGCAAATCCGAGGAAACGCCCAAAATTATTTAGCCAGAACCAGTCCATAAATAGCGCTGGAGATCGTTGATATAGGGCGAATGGCCAAATGATAAGAAACGGCAGTGCGGTGAGCAGTGCCGAAATTAGTCCAATTGCATAAGTTCGATTGCGCCATTTACTGCACAAAATGGGTAAGGTGAGGGCGGTGATACCAAGCACCCCTGGCGCAAGGAGACCCTTAGAGAGAAAACCGATGCCTATGCCTATGCCGAGCCAGATGCCGCCAGCAAGCGGTTGGTGCAGAATAAGTGCTAGGCCATAGTAGGCAATAGCAAAACCAGCCAACAGCGCAGTATCGGTAATCAAGAAATGGCTGAATACCAGGAGGCCGACGCAGCCGACCAGAATCAACGCGGCGGGGAAGCCCTTGCCCTGTCCATACAATTCTCGCCCGGCAAAGCCGGTGAACATGAGGGTAAGCGCCATATAGAAGCCGCTCGCCAAACGCGCGCCGTCATGCAACGGCAGGATGGGCGAGAATAGCTTGGCGAAGGCAGCGGCGGTGAGGTAATACAGCGGCGGCTTTTCCATGAAGGGCTCGCCAGCCAGCGTCGGCACGATCCAGTCGCCGCTTTGCAGGATGTGGTAGACCACACCGAAGGTGTAGGCCTCGTCGGGTTTCCACGGGTCGTGACCGATCAGCCCCGGCAGTATCCACGCGGCGCAGAGCAGCAGCAGAAAAATAATCTGCCAGCGGCTTCTGGGCGGCGGCCCCGTTTCCTCTTCAGGTTGCGGCAGCCAGTCATACATCACCACGCGCGTTGTCTCCTGCTTACTTCTGCACTGCTGCGGCGACAGCGGGTGGAATGCGATCGATCAGGCGCGGGTCGAATGGCTTGGGCAGGATGTAGTCGCGTCCGAAGGCCAACGACTTCAAGCCGTAGGCATCCAATACTTCCTGCGGTACCGGTTCTTTGGCTAGCGCAGCCAGTGCCTGTGCCGCAGCGATCATCATCGCCTGCGTGATGCTTTTGGCGCGAGCATCCAGCGTGCCGCGGAAAATATACGGGAAGCCCAGCACGTTGTTCACCTGATTGGGGAAATCGGAACGGCCGGTGGCCATCACTAGATCGTCGCGTACGGCATGCGCTTCCGCCGGGAAAATTTCCGGGTCGGGATTGGCCATGGCGAAGATGACCGGCCTGGCCGCCATGCTTTTCACCATGCTTTGGTTGACCAGGTTGGAACCGGATACGCCGATGAATACGTCCGCACCTTGCATGGCTTCTGCCAGCGTGCGCAGTGTGGTGTCCAGCGCGAATTCCTGTTTGTGTGCGTTGAGGTCGGTGCGGCCTTTGTGGATGACGCCTTTACTGTCCACCAGAATCATGTTTTCTTTCTTGCCGCCCATGGTGATCAGCAGCCGCATGCAGGCCAACCCCGCCGCACCGGCGCCAAGACACACGAGTTTGATCTGATCCACTTTCTTGCCCTGTACTTCAAGCGCATTTAGCAGCCCGGCACACATGACAATGGCGGTGCCGTGCTGGTCGTCATGGAACACCGGGATATCCAGGCGTTCGCGCAATGCCTGCTCGATCTCAAAACAATGTGGTGCGGCGATGTCTTCCAGGTTGATGCCACCGAAAGTAGGCGCAATGTTCACCACGGTTTCGATGAAGGCTTGCACGCTGGGCGCGTTCACTTCGATATCGAACACATCGATACCGGCGAAGCGTTTGAACAGCACCGCCTTGCCTTCCATCACCGGCTTGCTGGCCAGCGGCCCTAAGTTGCCCAGGCCGAGAATGGCGGTGCCGTCGGTAATGACGGCGACCAGATTCCCTTTGTTAGTGTAGCGGTAGGCGTTCTCGGCATCCTTGGCGATTTCGCGCACCGGTTCGGCAACGCCCGGTGTATAGGCGAGCGACAGATCCAACTGGGTCACGCAGGGTTTGGAAGATTCCACCGAGAGTTTGCCGGGCTTGGGTAGCTGGTGGTAGGCAAGGGCTTGTTCGCGTTTATTCATGGTCTCTCAAAAGCAATCATCACAGAGTGCACGGAGATTTATTTTATTCTCCTGTCTTGTCTCTGTGGCCTCATTAAAAAGTTTTAGGCAGTATTCAATAATTCAGTATCTGTCCGGTTCGCCGTTTAGAGTCCTGATAATGAAAAAAGGCAGCTTTACGCTGCCTTTTTTAAGTGCCAAAACCGAAACGGCAATTACTTCGTCATGCCGTATTTCTGGCGGAATTTCTCGACGCGACCCGCAGTGTCCACGATCTTCTGCTTACCGGTGTAGAAGGGGTGGCACTCCGAGCAAACCTCGATGTGAAAGTCTTTGCTCGCGGTGGAACGGGTCTTGAACGTGTTGCCGCAGCTGCATGCTACGCTGATTTCTGTGTAATTCGGGTGAATGTCCGCTTTCATGCTGTCATCCTTGCGTGCTCAGAACGTTGAGCGATTTTTCAAAAGAGTGTAATTATCCCGAAAAACTCACGGGATTGCAAGTTGTGCCTAGGATTGGTGTGCATAAATGGGCAGCCAAGGCCGCTTGGCGTAGAATTCCAAGCTGTTCAATCTAACGGATAGATACTTTGGAAACATCCACCGCAATAGAATTAGCCAAGCACATTTTAATGGTATTCGGGATTATTCTGTTGAGCGGCACGGTTTCTGGCTTGTTAGCTCAGAAAATCAGGGTGCCTGACGTAGTGATATTCCTTCTCGCCGGTATGCTGCTTGGTCCGGGTGTATCCGGGCTAGTGGATATCAAGGCGGATTCCGCGCTTAACCAGCTGATCCTGATTTTCGGTTCCTGCTATATCCTGTTCGACGGCGGTGCTTCGCTGCGCTTCAAGGTACTCAAGGAAGTGTGGATCACCATTGTGGTGATGTCTACGGTAGGCATATTGATTACCGGGCTGATTACCGGCGTGGCCGCTTATTACTTGCTGGGCGTGCCATTTATCGTGGCCCTGCTGTTGGGGGCGACTATCGCATCGACCGACCCGGCGACGCTGGTGCCGGTGTTCCGCCAGGTCAAAATCAAGGATCGGGTGGCGCAGACAGTGATGAGCGAATCCGCCTTCAATGATGCGATGGGAGCGATTGCCACGTTCGCCGTGCTGGCGGTGGCGATGGGCAAGGGTGGGTTTTCCTGGCAGGGCGCGCTACTTAATTTGGCGCAGCAGTCGTTGCTGGGGATTGTGGCAGGCGGTGTGCTGGGTTATCTCGCCGCGTTTCTGATTGCGCATGAGCGCTACAACTTCCTGGCTGAGTACGCGCCGGTGGTGACGCTGATGGCGGTGATCGGCGCCTATATGGGTGCGGATGGCTTGCAAGCCAGCGGCTTCATGGCAGTGTTCGTGTTCGGCATCATGCTGGGCAACAAGACTTCGTTCGGCTTCAAGATGGAAGCAGGAGAAAAGGAAAAGTTTGACGATTTCGTGGTGACCACGGCATTCATTATGCGTATGTTCATTTTCATTCTGCTTGGCGCGCAAGTGAATTTTGCATTGATGCAGCAGTATTTGTGGGCAGGATTGCTGGTGGTGGCGGTATTCATGCTGCTGGCACGGCCGCTGACGGTGTTCCTATGCGCGTGGCCAGACCGGCGTGCGCGCTGGAGCTTGAACGAGTTGCTGTTCATGTGCTGGACGCGGGAAACCGGCGTGATTCCCGGCGCGCTGGCAGGCATGCTGGTGGGTTTGAAAGCGCCGGGCGCGGAGATTATCGCATCGGTTACTTTCATCGCCATTCTAACCACTATTCTGCTACAGGCAACGACGACCAGGTGGCTGGCAGGGAAGCTGGGATTGCTGGTTGAGGCGTAGCATGTAGCGCAGGCGAAGCGCCTGCGCTACATGCTAGGTATTAACCCCTGCGCATGGAATCGAAGAAATCCGCGTTGCTTTTGGTAGCGCGAATTTTGTCGACCAGAAACTCCATCGCCTCCAGGTCGTCCATTGGATAGAGCAGTTTGCGCAGTACCCAGATTTTTTGCAGGATGTCCGGTTTGATCAGCAATTCTTCTTTGCGGGTGCCGGAGCGATTGACGTTGATCGCCGGGTACAGGCGTTTCTCGGCCATTTTGCGGTCGAGGTGGATTTCCATATTGCCGGTACCCTTGAACTCTTCGTAAATCACATCATCCATGCGCGAGCCTGTGTCAACCAGCGCAGTGGCGATGATGGTCAGCGAACCGCCTTCCTCGATGTTGCGCGCTGCGCCGAAGAAGCGTTTGGGGCGTTGCAGGGCGTTAGCATCCACACCACCGGTCAGCACCTTGCCGGAAGCCGGCACGACGGTGTTATAGGCACGCGCCAGACGGGTGATGGAGTCGAGCAGAATCACCACGTCTTTTTTGTGTTCAACCAGGCGCTTGGCTTTCTCCAGCACCATTTCAGCAACTTGCACGTGGCGCGTGGCGGGTTCGTCGAAGGTGGATGAAACCACTTCGCCCTTCACCGAGCGGGTCATTTCCGTCACCTCTTCAGGGCGTTCGTCGATCAGCAAAACGATCAGCATGACTTCGGGGTGGTTGGTAGTGATGGCGTGGGCGATATGTTGCAGCATCACGGTCTTGCCGCTTTTTGGGCTGGCTACCAGCAAACCGCGCTGACCCTTGCCGATCGGAGCGATCATGTCGATCACACGCGAGGTAATGTTCTCCTCAGCCTTGATGTCGCGTTCCAGATGGAGTACTTCGGTGGGGTGCAGCGGCGTAAGATTTTCGAACAGAATTTTATGCTTGGAGTTTTCCGGCGGTTCGCCGTTGACCTTGTCTACCTTTACCAATGCGAAGTAACGCTCGCCGTCTTTCGGCGTGCGAATCTCACCATCTATGGTGTCGCCGGTATGCAGATTGAAACGGCGTATCTGGCTGGGCGAGATGTATATATCGTCGGGACCGGCCAGATACGACGTGTCTGGCGAACGCAGAAAGCCAAAGCCATCCGGCAACACTTCCAAGGTGCCGTCGCCGTAAATGCTTTCCCCTTTCTTGGCCTGATTTTTCAGCAGAGCGAAAATCAAGTCCTGCTTGCGCAGGCGATTGGCACCTTCGATTTCGTTGGTGATGGCCATCTCGACGAGTTGTGCGACATGGTATTGCTTGAGTTCGGATAGATGCATGGAGGTATGGGGCTCTTAAGGCTTGAAGGGGCAACCGAAAAAACAAGAAGAATTGGAAAAATTTAGGCAGCGTGAAGAACTTGTTATTTTGGTTCTTATGGTTGTCAGATGATTTGAATCAACCGGAGCTGCGGAATTGGTGATTATTTGATTATTGTTGCGCCTGATCCTTCAAAAAATTGAAGTTCAGGAGCATAGGCTATCTGGTTTAAATATTACTGTCAATAAAAGCGGTAAGTTGCGATTTTGACAGTGCGCCCACCTTAGTGGCCTCGATGTTGCCGTTCTTGAAAATCATCAGCGTGGGGATACCGCGGATGCCATACTTGGGTGGCGTGCCCTGATTTTCATCGATATTCAGTTTGGCGACTTTGATACGGCCAGAATACTCTTGAGCGATTTCGTCCAGAATCGGCGCAATCATCTTGCAGGGGCCGCACCAGTCCGCCCAATAGTCCACCAAGACGGGTAGCTGGGCTTGGAGCACTTCTTGCTCGAACGTGTCATCGGTCACATAGTGAATATGTTCGCTCATTGGAAAATCCTCACGGAATAGTAAATTTAAGAATTGATTATGGACAAGTTAAGCCGCAGCCTGGATGGGTGTGGCGAAATAAGATTTACGCTATGCTAACCAAAAAACTCTGTCCTGGGAAGCGCAATGTTTTTCTTGAAACTCGTACTCAGTATAGTGGTAATTGTGGGTTCTGCGGAAGTGGCCAAGCGATCCGTGTTTTTTGGGGCGCTAATTATTGCCATGCCACTGGCCTCCATGCTCTCCATGGTTTGGCTATACTGGGATACGCAGGACTCTGCCAGAGTCAGTGCTTTTGCACGGGATATTTTCTATCTGGTGCCCCCTTCGCTGGCGTTTTTCCTGCCTTTTTTGTTTGAACCGCGCACCCATTGGCCATTCTGGGGCAATTTCGCGCTGGGACTGCTGGTAATGGCGGTGGCAGTTGGCGTTATTAAGCTGCTGCTGAGATAATCGATAAACTTAACTGACTGAAAGAGTAATGTCATGACCTATGTCGTAACCGAAGCCTGTGTCAAATGTAAATACACCGATTGCGTGGAAGTATGCCCGGTGGATTGCTTCCATGAAGGCCCGAATTTCCTGGTCATCGACCCGGAAGAGTGCATCGATTGCACGCTGTGCGTGGCCGAGTGTCCAGTGGAGGCGATTTATGCCGAGGATGATGTGCCGGCGGATCAGCAGGATTTCGTTGCGCTGAACGCCGAGCTTTCCAAAAAATGGAAAGTGATCGTTGAGCGCAAGGACGCACCCGCAGATGCGGATGAGTGGGCCAAGGTTAAGAGCAAGCGCGATAAGCTGGAAAAATAGCAAGTTTGGTAATATGACTGATACCGGCCCACATAGTGTTCTGGCGCCGGAGCCCGGTCTGATCGAGACAGCCGCACACGCAATTGTCGAGCAGCATCGTGCACAGCTTCCCAATCTCGCCTTACTGACCATTCTACTGCCCAACCAGCGCGCCGCTGCGGCCATGGAGGCCGCACTGCGCGCAGCAGCAGGCGTTCCTGTTCTGCTGTTACCTGTCCTGACCACCTTGCAACGTCTGGCGGCCACCGTGCCATTGGTAATCGAGCCGGTGCCAGACAGCCGTCGCGCCGCCATGGTGTATGAAGCGCTGCGTGAACGAGAATGGTTTTCCGGCGCCGATTTGTGGCACGTCACCGGTGAGCTGTTGGCCCTGTTTGACGATTTGGGCCGCTGCAATGTCGGTCTGCCCGATTCATTCGATAAATTCGTCGAACAACTCGAACGCGCCTACCAAGCCAGAGCAGGCGTGTCCATGCAGTTCGAGGCGCGTTTGGTACACGAGTTGTGGTACGCCTTGCACGCCAGTCTGGACAAACGCCCGGACATCCTCACCCACTATCATCTTCGGCTTTCTCAAGTGGCAACGCATGCTGTATCTCCGCTCTATGCCATCGGATTGGCAGATTTGTCGCCGGCGGAGGGAAGTTTTTTTAGCGCTTGGGCACAACGCCAACCGGTGACTTTATTCCAACGTCAAGGCGGTGTAGTACAGCCTGACACGCGTACCGCTCTGCTTGAAACCGCCTGGCTACAAACGCCAGACGCCAGCAATCTGAAACAACGCGCACAGGCTTTCCATGGACAATTTCCAGTCAGCCCGCTGGCCGGTTCGCTATCGCTCTTCGGTGCAACCAGCCTGGAAGAAGAGGCGCGGGCGGTAGACGTAACAGTACGTCAATGGCTGCTAGCTGGAAAGAAAAGTATCGCCATCGTGGCGCTGGATCGGCTCGCAGCCCGGCGCGCACGCGCTCTGCTGGAGCGTGCGGAGGTACTGCTGGAAGACGAGACCGGCTGGACATTCTCAACCGTAGCGGCAAGTACGGTTGTGATGCGTTGGCTGGATGCGGTGTCGGGAAAATTTTATTACCAGGATCTGCTCGATCTGCTCAAATCGCCGTTCATGCTGGCCGATTGGCCGACAAGCAAACTTAAGAACGCAGTGTATGAGCTGGAACAACTGGTGCGCACCCACAGCGTGGTATCGCATTTGCCGCATTACTTGCGGCTGGCGCAGGCAGAAGGCGGCAGCGAAAACTTACTGGCCTTGTTGCAAGTTTTGCACGATGGTAGTGCTGCATTTGCAACAGGGCGCCGAACGCTGGCGGGATGGTTGAAAGCGTTGCAGGAAAGCTTGGCCATTCTCGGTGTGATCGAAGGTTTAAAGAAAGATGCGGCAGGCGAACAGCTCCTGGCGTTGTTCACGCAGCTGCAGGCAGAACTGGATTGCGAAGCCGTCGTGTTTAGTCTGGCCGAATGGCGCCAGTGGCTGAACAGGCAGCTGGAGTCGGCCACCTTCCGCGATGAAAGTATTAGCAGCCCGATTGTGCTGACGCACCTTGCCGCCACACGCTTGCGAAATTTCGATGCCGTGCTACTGCTGGGAAGCGATGCGACACATTTGCCGGCCCGTGGGAGGGATGGTGCTTTTTTCAATCAATCGGTGCGCGCGCAACTTGGCTTGCCCAATATTGAAAACAGCCTGCGCCAGGAGCAGGAAGATTTGATCGGGCTAATCGCGCGTTGTCCGGAAATACTGGCCACTTGGCAGGCGGTAAAAAATGCCGAGTCCAATCTGATTGCCCCTTATTTTGAGCGGCTGGAAGCGTTCCATCGCATTGCCTATGGTGCTGACTTGCGTGACCAGGAACTGGCGCACTTACTCCCGCAGGCGCAAGTTTTATCAGAACTGCCTGACATTATTCCCGCACAACCGGCAGCACCAACACTCCCACCCCATCCATCCTTGCTGGCCGACCTGGTACCACAGACCATATCCGCCAGCGGCTATAACAGCCTGATGGCCTGCCCCTACCAATACTTCGCTCGGCACGCATTGAAACTTAACGAGCCAGACGAAGTGCAATTGGAACTGGAGAAAAAAGATTTCGGCACCAACGTGCATAAAATATTGAAGCGCTTCCACGAGCGCTTCCCGCGTGTCACCGGCATGGATCACGCTGTGCTCGAGCAGACACTTGGCAAAATAACCGAACAGGTTTTTGCCGAAGCGATTGAAGCCAATTACCTGAGTCATGCTTGGGCATTGCGCTGGCAAGCAAACATTCCCGCCTATCTGGACTGGCAATTGACGTGGGAAGCAAAAGGCTGGCGCTGGCAGGAAGGCGAAGTGCGCAAGACGCTGGCGATTGAGCTGAATGACGGACGAACGCTGACCTTGAAAGGCACGCTGGACCGGGTGGATGGGAGCAGTGATGGACGGGCTGCGGTGCTGGATTATAAAACCCAGGGCAAGGATGTGCTGAAAAAGAAGCTGGAGCAGCCCGGTGAAGATGTGCAGTTGCCGGTGTATGCATTGTTGCTGGGTGAGCCAGTGGCAGAAGCGGGTTTTGTCGGCATCGATCGTGGCAAGGCTGAGATGGTGCCTTTTACTGACGACCTGGAAGAAGGCGGCAGGCAAGCGCTAGAACGCTTGCGTGCCATGTTCGACGCGATTTATCGTGGTGCGCCGTTGCCAGCGCAAGGCGTGGAAGAAATATGCGGCTGGTGCGAAATGCGCGGCCTGTGTCGACGTGATTACTGGGGTGAGCAGGCATGAGCGCGGCGTTCAACCAAACCGCACTTGATCCCAACCGTTCGGTCGTAGTTGAAGCCTGCGCCGGCAGCGGCAAAACATGGCTACTGGTATCGCGCATTGTGCGGCTCTTGCTGGCGGGCGCGCAGCCATCGGAAATTTTGGCAATCACTTTTACGCGCAAAGCGGCGCAGGAAATGGAAGCACGCCTACGTGACTGGTTGTGTGTGCTGGCCGAGGCAAGCGATGACGAAGTGATTGAGTTTTTGCGCCAGCGCGAAGTGGGCGAAAACCAACTGCAAAGTTTGTTGCCTGTCGCACGCGGTCTGTTCGAACGCGTCCTCACTGCGCAGACCGGCATCACCATCAGCACCTTCCACGGCTGGTTCCTGCAACTGGTGCAGCGCGCGCCGTTCAGCGCAGGTGGCAGCGATGCAGCGCTGGCGGAACAGACGTCAGCGCTGCTGGAAGAAGCCTGGCAAACATTCGCTGAATCCTTGCAAGACAATCCGGACAGCGATACGGCACGCAGCATGAATGAGTTGTTTCGCGATTACGGTCTGTCCAGCACCAAAAGCTTATTGCTCGGTTTTGTCCACAAACGCGCTGAGTGGTGGGCGTATACCCAAGGTGCAAAACATCCTGTCGCACTGGTGGCTGCGCGTTTGCGCAGCGAGCTTGACGTTGATCCAGAGCGCGATGTGCTTGGGGAATTGCAGAGCAATTCAAGCATTGCAGATGACTTGCTCGCCTATGGCGGCTTGCTGGAACGCAATACGGAAACGGACAAGAAGCTTGCACACAGGCTGGCGACGGCGGACGTGCATAGCGACCAGAAGAAGTGGTTCGAAGAAATCTACGCGGTGGTTTTCACAACTGCGGGTACGTTGCGCAAGCGCGAACCCAGTCCTACGCAGGCCAAGCGACTGGGCGCATCCGATGAAGACCGTTTGTTGCAGTTGCATCGTGAATTGGGTGACCGGATAGAGATAGCAGCAAACGCTCTGGCCGAGCAAGCCGCCTATCGTTTCAATCTGGCCGGCCTCACCTGCGCAGTGGCCTTGCTCGAACACTACGACCAACTCAAGCAAGCGCGACAGTTGATCGATTTCACCGATGTCGAATGGCAGGCCAACCGCCTGCTGACCAACTCGGAGCAGGCCGAGTACATGCAGTACAAACTGGACGCACGCTATCGCCACATTTTGCTGGACGAGTTTCAGGACACCAACCCGCTGCAATGGCAAACCCTGCGCGCCTGGCTGGACGCCTCCGCCGCGGCAGACCGGCGGCCCAGCGTATTCATGGTGGGCGATCCCAAACAATCCATTTATCGTTTCCGCCGCGCCGACGCGCGCTTGTTCGATATCGCAGCAACTTTTTTGCAAGAAGAATTCGGCGCAGCGCGGTTGTCGCAGCATGTCACGCGGCGCAATGCGCCTGCCGTGTTGGAGGCAGTGAATGCAGTATTCGGTGCCGAGCCAGAGTTCCTGCATTTCGAACCGCACGCCGCGTATCACGCCAAACTGCCTGGCAGCGTCGAAGTGCTGTTATTGCCAAGTGGCGAAACAGCTGAGCCGGAAACGAATGATGCGCAACCCGAATATCGTAACCCACTCGATGAACCGCTTTCCCTAGAACCGGATCGCAGGCGCGAAGAAGAAGCCCACCTCCTGGCAGAACGAATCGGCGAGATGGTCGGCAGCTGGCAGGTAGCCGACGACAAGGGCAATACCCACCCAGCCACCTACCGCGACATCATGGTACTGACCCGCAGCCGTACCCATCTGGCGGTATACGAAGAGGCGCTAAAAGCCGCGCACATCCCCTTCGTCAGCTCGCGCCAAGGTGGACTACTGGACACGCTCGAAGCAAGTGACCTGATCGCGCTGTTGCAGTTCCTCACCGCGCCGTTCATCGATCTCAACTTGGCGCAAGTGCTGCGCTCGCCATTGTTTTCATGCAGCGATGAAGACCTGATGTCGCTAGCTAAAATCCATCCCACCCCAACTCCAACCAATACCCCAACTCCAACCAATACCCCAACTATCACTCCCTCTCCCCAAGGGGGAGAGGGCTGGGGTGAGGGGGCGAGCGAGAGCGAGAACGAACAACAATCTCATCCCCCCAAACCAACCTGGTGGCAACGCCTATCAAACACCGCAACCAACACATCCACCAGCAATGCGCTAGCCCGCGCCCATAGCCTGCTCGCAAGATGGATGGCCATGACAGACAGATTGCCAGTGCATGATCTGCTCGACCGAATTTATTTCGAAGCCGACATGGAATCACGCTACCAAGCTGCCGTACCGGATGCGATGCGCGTGGGCGTGTCTGCTAACCTGCGGGCTTTTATGGAACTTGCGCTGGCGATGGACAGCGGGCGCTACCCCAGTCTGCCGCGTTTCCTGGATGAGCTGGGCGCATTGCGCCGCACAGCCACGCAGGAAGCGCCGGACGAAGGCGCCACGGGCGATGGCGGCAACGCGGTGCGTATCTATACCGTGCATGGCTCAAAGGGACTGGAAGCGCCGATAGTCTGGCTGCTTGGCGCAGACGGCGGCGACGGGCGGACTGACCATTACGGCGTGCTGCTCGACTGGCCGCCGGAAGCGCATGTGCCACAGCATTTTTCGTTGTATGGAAAAAAAGATGAACGCGGCAAGGCGCGCTCCATTTATTTCGACGAAGAGGCCGCGCTGGATCGCCGCGAAAATCTCAACCTGCTATATGTCGCCATGACCCGTGCCCGCCAGGCGCTGATCGTGAGCGGCAGCGGCAGCAAGCGCGCTGGCGATACTTGGTACGATAAGATTGCGCGCGCGTTGGAACAGAGCAAGGAAGCAGGCAGCAAAGAAATTGAAAAAGTGCGGCAAGAAGAAATATCAACTCCGTTCGGGCTGAGCCTGTCGAAGCCCATTCACCTTTCGGAAAGCTTGCTTCGACAGACTCAGCACGAACGGACTCCACTACATCCTTCATCCTCGAATGCGCCCCTCCCCACCGGCGAACGCATTTCCACCAAACTAAGCGAAGCGCGCCGCTACGGCATCCAGTTGCACGCCGTACTAGAGTATGTGGCACCGCCGCACTGCCAGACGGACAAGCTGTTATTGCAACGGCTGTTGGGCATCCCGGAGACCGATTTTGAGCTCTTGTGGCGAGATGCACAGCAACTGGTCAATGCCGATCACCTACGGCATTTCTTTGATCCAACACAGTATGTGACAGCGTATAGCGAAGTATCTTTCTGCGGCGAAGACGGCGCAGTGCGCCGCCTGGATCGCCTTGTGGAGCTTGGTGACAGCGTGTGGGTGCTGGATTACAAAACCCGCGAAGTAGCAGACGAAAAAGACCTTGCGCGTGCCGTTGCCCCATATCGCAAACAGATGAATGAATACCGCACCGCGATGGAAAAGGTGTTTTCCGGTAAGCCGGCGCATTGCGCGCTGATTTTCAAAGGCGGCAGGTTGTTCCAGCTATAAACCAGAAATAATTTAACCACGGGGGGCACGGGGAGCACGGGGAAAATGTCTTTGAGGTAAATTCAAAATAGCGCAGTTGGTAGCGGGTGTTGTTTTTATATTCGATTGAATTTCCCCGTGCTCCCCGTGTCCCCCGTGGTGTAAATTGGGTTTGTAAGGAAACTCATGGTCAGTTGAATTCACATCGGAGAAAGTGCAGCCATGCTAACACCTGAATCGCTACGCACATTGCTTGAAGAAGTCGAGAAAGAAGACCCTATCGAATTCGTCGATCTGCCCTTCGACGAAGATGACCTGAGAAACTTGGCCTGTTTGAATGTGGCGGAGTTCCTGCAATCCGCAGACTACGCCAACATGAATAATGCCGACCGGGAAAAAGTGATGGCGGCATCGATGGTGAAATTGATTCTGGAAAACCTGGTACTGAATGCGCGGTTGTTGATGCTTAAGTAGTAGGGGTTCTGGCGGAGTCGGACGGTTATTAATGCAATATTTCGACCAACAATATTCCGTTATGCTTCTAAAAAAATCGTTCTTTGAGTGCTCTGCAAGTTCCTTCTACACCTGGGAAGAGTGACGCCGCGGTGATGCCCATGCTGGTAAGGTCAGCCATCACTACATTGCGATCTGATGCGGGTAAATCGACTTTGATGAGATATTTACGAAATGGGGGTTGTCGGGTAGGTAGCCAACCTTCAATGTCGAACACGTTTGTGGATGTGACAACGGATTGCTGTGGTAACGCCCTTGCGTTGTAAAGCGGCAGCAGTTGATGGATAGAGAAATAGGGCGCAGCGAGATTCATGTCGGTGGTGGCGACGTGATCTTGCAACCACGAAGCCTTATCAAACATGAATATTCTTACCCGCCCCTTATTGACCTCTTTAGGTAATTCGCTGAAGGCAAAATATGCCGCGATATATGGTGATTCGGTCCAGTCTAATAGCGGTGTCGGAAAGCTGTGGTGTTGAGCGAGGTTGAGTAAGGCACCGTGTTCGAGCGCATCGCTAATATTGAATGACCGATCTAGAAGCCCCGTGAGGTAATGATTAAGTTGTACAACTTCGTTAATCCCATACCGGATTAGATCAAAACGGTTGGTTCGATGAAACAAAGTCGCAAGACGCCAGTGGTTGTTGCTCTGACCACGATAGATCATTGATCCAGATTCTTGATTTGCTATCCATTTTTTAAAACTTCCCCAACTTCTAAAGTTTCGATCTGGGGGGGGTGGGGTGTTGTCTGTGTACAGACTTAAATCGAAATCACCAGATTCGGTATTTGTTGTCCACGTTCCAGAAATAATCGTGTCGGTAATTTGCACAAAAAGCATTTCACCTACTATTGGTTGCGGACGATCATTTGTAGCTGGGATAATAAATGTCCCTTTTTGTGTGCCATTATCATTACGCAATATCAGGTCAGCCCAACCGCTCTGTGTTGGTTGAGCAATTTGGTAAAGTGCTAACTTTCCTCTCTCTTGACGATCTTTATCAATATTCAGTAAGGCGCCACCATGTTGCATCTGGGGATTGGTGTGCGATCCAAAAGTCCCTATCCACTGTCCCCACATTATCGATTCCCTATAACGAATTTCTTAACCAATTGAACAGGTGGTTAGGGCAGGTTTTGCATTAACACATTCCGATATTGTCCCTAAACCTTAGCTCCCTATTAATGGGAGTACTCCAATGCAACACAGGATAACTCAAGTTTTAAAGGTCGTGGCATCAAACAAGACCATTGGGGCAAATATGCGAATGCAAAACCTGGTTGCGCTATTTGAACTTCAGGTAATTTTAGCTACCGCTAAACGCAACCGACAACATGCTAATCGACCCCAGCTCAATTCCATCAACAATGACCGACATCGAGTCGTCATCACGTTGAAGACCGATCATGTACAGCAGCGGTAGATAGTGATCTGATGTTGGTATCGACAGGCGCCCTGGTTCGCCGAAGTTCTGGTAGTTAATCAGTGATGCGTGATCGCGGTTTTTCAGCAGCTCAAACACTTCATGGTTGAATTCTATGGCCCATTCGTAGGGTGCGGCTTTGTCCTCCCATTTGATGGTGCGGAGGTTGTGAACAACATTGCCGCTGCCGATAATGAGCACGCCTTCGTCGCGTAGCGGCGCCAAGCACTTGCCTAGGTCGTAGTGATAAGACGCGGGTTGCGTGCGGTCAATGCTGAGCTGCACAACGGGTATGTCTGCATTGGGGAATGCGTGGATCAATACCGACCAGGTGCCGTGGTCGAGTCCCCAGGATTGGTCAAGTTGCACGTCCGTCGGCGCTAGCAACTCAACGATACGCGCGGCGAGCGCTGGGTCGCCCGGCGCGGGATATTCAATGTCAAACAGCGCCTGCGGAAATCCGCCGAAATCGTGAATGGTTCGCGGCTTGTGCGCTGCTGTCACGGACGTGCTCTGGGTATACCAGTGCGCCGAGACGGAGAGAATGGCCTTCGGTTTTGGAATCGTGGCGCCAAACTGGTGCCACGCCTCGGTGTAACGATTGTGCTCGATCACATTCATCGGGCTGCCGTGGCCGAAAAATGCTACGGGCATGCGTGGGGTATTCGGTTGTGTCATCGAAGGCCCTTTTT
>JBBRTU010000021.1:0-45272 GCA_038244115.1 Burkholderiales bacterium | reverse complement strand
TTTCTCCGCCTCTCCGTTTTCTTCCTGTCGAATCGGCAGCCATATGCGGAAAGTCGTGCCCTTACCCACTTCGCTGCTCACGTCAATACGCCCGTGGTGTTTCTGCACAATACTATATGACAGCGACAACCCTAACCCCGTGCCCTTGCCTACTGGCTTGGTGGTGAAGAACGGGTCGAATATGCGCTTGAGATTTGCTTCTTCAATCCCTTTACCACTATCGGCTATTTCCACCCATACTTGATCGCCTTCTTGGCCGGTGCGGATGCTGATCACACCGCGTTCTTCGATGGCGTGCGCGGCGTTGACCAGCATGTTCATGAATACCTGGTTGAGTTCTGAGGGCAGACATTGGATGTCGGGTAGGTCGCCGTATGCTTTGTTCACTTCGGCTTTGTATTTGATTTCGTTCCATACAATGTTGAGGGTGGAGTCTATCCCTGTGTGCAGGTTGGCCCATTGCGGCTCGTCCGAGGTGTCGGCATGGGAGAAGTCTTTCAGGTTCTGTACGATCTTTTTGACCCGGCTGATGCCGTCCTTGGATTCATTCATCAGCGCCGGGACGTCTTCTTTCAGGTAGCCCAGATCTACTTTCTTCTTGAGCGCTTCGACTTCGGCCAGTTTGGCTGTGTCTCCTTGTGCTTGTTCGTAGCTTTCCAGTACAGAAAATATATCCTTCAAATACTTTTCCAGCGAACCCAGATTGGAGTAAACAAATCCAATCGGGTTGTTGATCTCGTGCGCCACTCCCGCCGCTAGCTGTCCAATCGAGGCCATCTTCTCCGATTGCAATAACTGTCCCTGGGCTGCCTCCAATTTGTGATTCACTTCCTGCAACTCACGAATCTGGCGCTGCTGCTCGATTTGCAGGCGCAGATTATCCAGCGCCAGGCCGACCAGGCCAAGCATCACCGCACCCTGCTCCAGATCGGCGTCAGTAAATGGCGTCACCCCGGTGGGCCGGTTCACGCTCAATGCGCCGATTACCCGTTCTTCCATCTTGAGCGGCCAGCACATGGCTGAATTGGGTACGTTGTTATTGGTCCGGGCCGAGCGCTGAAAGCGGACATCGCTGGAAACGTCGCCATTCAATAGGAGCGGTTTGCCTTGCTTGGCCACCCAGCCGAGTACGCCGCCGCCCATTTCCATTTTTTTGCCGATCACGCCTTCCGGCAGGTCGATGCCGGCGACGATGGTAAGATTTTTCTGGTCCGGGTCACGCAAGGCCAGCGAGCCGCTTTTTGCATCAAACCCTTGCACGATATGTTCCAGGATGCGCTGATAAACCAGTGACTGGTTTTCGCGCACCTCCGGGTTACGGCCCATGCTGTACAGGTCGTAAATCCAGGAAAATTTGGTCATGCGCTCCAGCGCCATGCTGGCTTTACCCTTCCAGCAGCAAATCAGCGCTGGCCACCATTTGCTCGATTTCCGGCAGGCAGGCTTGCAGAGTTTCCGGGAGCAACCCAAACCTGGCACACAACCCGGGCGGCAGGCACGCCAGGAGTTCTCCCTCGCTTGCGCCCGTGTCCAGCGCCCTCACCAGCACGTTCGACAAATGGACGATGCAGGTCAACACTTCGTCCGTTTCCACACCGGCCAGGTGGTGCGACTGGATTACCTGCTGAATCAAGGCGGGAAAATTCCAGCGCTTGGCCATCTCGGCACCGACTACGGCATGGTCGAAGCCGAGCATTTCCTGTTCCAGTTGGTGCAGGTCGCCACCCTTCTTGCTCAGGCGTTCCAGCACAGTATTGAACGGCTTGTGCAGGCATGTATCCAACACCAGCAGCCCAATGTCGTGCAGCAATCCAGCAGTGAAGGCGGTTTCCTGATTCTGCCGGCAACATTTGGCCAGCACCCGTGCGCACGCGGCCACACGCAGCGAGTGACGCCAGAATTGCTTGCGATCGAACAGCCCCGGGCTGGTATGAGAAAAGGCGTGCACAAAGCCCGCCGCCATCGCCATTGAGCGGATATTGCCAAAACCGAGCACCACTACGGCATCATGAATCGAAGCCACCTGCCGCGACAGACCGTAGAACGACGAGTTGGCGATACGCAACACTCTGGTGGAAAGCCCCTGATCCTGGCTGATTTTGGCTGCTAGCTTGTCCACTTCCAAATGCGGGTCGTCAAAGCTGTTAATGACCTCTTGCACTACTGCCGGCATGGCAGGTAGCTGGCCGAGCTTATCGAATATTTGCGGGATACTGACTGCTTCCAACGGTTTCTCCTTGGTTGTTAGTAGCGCAGGCGCCCTTTATTCTTCCAGCTCCGCCACCATCACCGTGCCCTTGGCGTGGGAGTGCTGCCCCATATCGTAGCACCAGCAACGCGCGCGGCGCCCATCGGGCAGTTGCAGCACAAGCTTGCGATGCCCCTCATCCATATCCCCTTGTTGGCAGGCCAGCAATTCCTCCGGCAATCGCCCCCGGGCAAAGTCACCCACTAGCGGCGCGGCATCGCCGCCAGTGAACAACTCGTGCGCCATGCGGTTGGCCACGGCAATCATGCCGTCATCATCGACACCCACTACACCTACCGGCAAATGTTCCAGGATTTCCTGGGAAACCTGCAACAAGCCCAGATTGCGTACTACCTCGCGCGTCTTATCCTCAACACGTTGTTCGAGATCCTGATTGACCGCCGAAAGTGCTTCGTTGGCGGCTTTCAGTTCCTCCCTCAGCTCTTCGTTTTCCCGCGCCAGTTCATAATGCCGGAAAGCCTTCTGGATGTTTTCGCGCAGTAGCTCGTCGTCCCACGGCTTGGTAAGAAATTTGTAGATAGCGCCGCGATTGATGGCATCGGTGATAGAATTAAGGTCAGTGTAGCCGGACAGCACGATGCGCACGGTGTCGGGATACAATTCTTTGACCTTGCTGAGAAACTCCGTGCCGTTCATCTCTGGCATACGCTGATCGGAGATGATGACGCCCACTTCGTTTTGCTTGAGGATTTCCAGGCCGGCCTGACCGCCATTGGCCGTCAGAATACGATAACCGTCGCGCCGCAACAGGCGGTTTAGCGCAGACAGAATATTTTCCTCATCATCGACCAGTAGCAAAGTGCGATCCATTACTTTTCTCCGAGCGATCTTACTTCTTCAGAAGCTATCTTTAGCAACGGTGACATTTCCTTAACCGGCAACTGACACGTTACGATTTTGATAAGTTATCTTTCAACAACACCTCAAACTCCTCAGCCGGCACCGGCCTGGAGTACAAATAACCTTGCGCATAATCACACCCCGCAGCGGCCAGTAGCATGCGCTGCGCCTCTGTCTCCACCCCTTCGGCGATCACTTTAAGATCAAGCTTGTGCGCCATCACGATGATGGCCTCGGATAGCGCCATGTCGCTCGAACCGGGTGCCAGGTTGTAGGTAAACGATTGGTCGATCTTCAGGTAGTCCATATCGAACTTCTTGAGATAGGACAACGACGAATAGCCGGTGCCAAAATCATCAAGCGATATTTGAATGCCAGAGTTGTGGAATCCGAGCAGTTTGTCGGTAACGCCAGACTCTGCATCCAGCAACAATCCTTCGGTAATTTCAATAACCATGCTTTGACCCGGCAACCCAAGCTGCTGCAAATATGCGGGCCATGTTTGGCTCGGACTACCCGCACTGTCGAACTGTACAGGCGACATGTTCACGCTGATCTGAAACTCGGGGTTGTACATATCCCTCCAGTGCTTCGCCTGATTCGCTGCTTCCTTGAAAACCACGTCACCTATTTCGACAATCAACCCGGTTTCCTCGGTCAACGGAATAAATTCGGCTGGGCTGACCAGACCGCGCTCGGGATGCTGCCAGCGGATCAATGCTTCCGCCTTGTTGATGCGGCCTGTGGCTAAATCCACGATAGGCTGGTAATAAACCATGAACTGCTTGGCGGCAAGCGCACCGTGCAAATCATTGATCAATTGCCGCCGGGTTTGTGCCGCTTCCTGTAACTCGGCGGTGAAATAGCTGATACGGTTTCGCCCCGTTTTCTTGGAGATGTACATCGCCAGATCGGCGTCTTTGAGCAGATATTCAATTTCGGTGGCATCGTTGGGATACAGCGCGATGCCAATGCTGGCCGACACATAGGCTACTTTGTCCTTCAACTGGAATGGTTCCTCCAGTTTCTGCCGAATGCTTTCGGCTATCCGCTCAACACTATCTGTGTTATCAAGTTCAGACAGGAGAATGATAAACTCGTCGCCACCGATGCGCGCCACCATATCCAATTCGCGTGCACATTCGCCGAGACGGCGCGCCGCCTCCACCAGCAGGATGTCGCCCATGCTGTGCCCCAGCGTATCATTGATTTCCTTGAAGTGATCAAGGTCGATAAACAGTAATGCCATTGCCATATGCGTGCGATTGGCCTTCTTGATTTCCTGTTCCATGCGGTCGTAGGACATGCGGCGGTTGGGTAGGCCGGTCAATATATCGTAGTTGGCTTGCCTCCAGATGAGCTCATCGGATTCTTTTTTCTGGGTGATGTCGCGAATAAAACCATTGAACTCGTACTTTCCCGCCACCTTGATTGCGGTGATAGACAATTCGACGGGGAACTCGTGGCCGTCGCGATGCAGGCCCACAGCCTCGATCCGCGAATTCAGAGCAGCTCCCTCGCCGGAGGCCAAAAAGCGCTTCATGCCGTGAACATGTGCCTCGCGGTAGCGGGCCGGAATGATCGTTTGGTGCAGTACGTGCCCGATCGCTTCTTCCCGGCTACAGCCAAACATATTGACTGCCTGGTTATTCCAGCCGGTGATGATTCCTTCAGTGTCCATTTGCACCATAGCATCCATGGCGGTATCGATAACGGAATGAAACTTGTCCCTACTCTCAATCAGCGCCCGTTCTGCCAGCTTGCGCACGGTGATGTCGAGAATGGTACCGAATAAATGCACTAGCCTACCGGTCGCGTCGTGAGCAGGCTCAAACCCACTTGCCAGAACAATACGTTCTTCGCCATTCGGTCGCACGATACGACTTTCAAAAGGCCCAACACGCTCCCCGCTCAGGGCGGCGGCGACAAGCTCACGGTGCAAAGCTTGATCATCTGGATGGAGCAGATTCTCGGCATTGGCATTGCTCGGAACAAAGTTCGTCGGATCAACCCCAAAGATGCGGAACAATTCGTCCGACCAGAAGACGTAGTTTTTGACTATGTCCCAACTCCAACTGCCTAAATGCGCAGCGGATTGAGCACGATTCAAATCAGCCTCTCGCATACTAAGCGACTGCTCCGCCTGCTTGCGTTCGGTGATGTCCTCGAATATTCCCATCACTCCGATGACCTGCCCATTCACGTCGTGGTAAGGCACCTTGATAGTACGCGCCAAACGCAGTTCCCCGGCTAATTTGTAAGGTTCCTCAATGTCCTTCATTGTCCCGCTGGTCATGACCTCCTGGTCGTCAACACGGTAGGCTTCAGCTAGATCAGCGGGATTAAAGACAAAGTCATCCTTGCCGATGACCTGCTCCGGGGTTACCCCGAAATCATTGGCGAAGTTTTTGTTGCAGGACAGATAGACCGAGTTTCGGTCCTTGACAAATATCCGTTGCGGTAGATGCTCGACCAGACTGCGGTTGAATATTTCGCTGTCCCGCAAAGCCGCCTCGGCTTTCTTACGCTCTTCCAGCAGGGCGCTGAACCCGTCGGCCATTTCATTGAAGCTGTCACCTACCTGCTTGAGTTCATCGCGTACGCCAAGATCGACTCGCTCGCGCAGGTCGCCACCGGCCAAGGCGTGGGCGGAACGGGCGAGCGACTGGATGCTGCCAATAGTGGCGTAATAAATGCCAATCGATAAATAGACCGCTGCCAGAAGCAGCAGGAAGGCGATACCGACGCTGGTGCGCAACGCACTTTCCGCGTGGGTGATACGCACCCTGATGAGCGTTTCGATCGTCGGCAACAATGATTCATACATTTGCGAGTAGCCCTTGTCGATCGCCTCGGTGGTCATCATGAAAAAATTTTCCGGCGACGCGGCGAAATGACCGGCAATAATTTCAGATGAGGTAAGATCGATAACCCGCTGTGCCAGGCCAGTTGTGTCCCGTGATACCACAGAGAGAGAACTCTTCAACGCGGGGTTATAGCCAACGGCCTTGTCAAGATTGATCCTGAAAAACCGGATTTCATCGCCGAGCTGGGCAATCAGGGTGTTTATCTCCACCTTCTCGGATGTGGTAACCCGTTTTTTGGCTAGAATGACCGTGCCGTGAGCACGTATCTGTCCAAGGTGCTCAAGCGCCATTGGCGATCGGTTTAGGGCTGCGTCAATCAGGTAGGAGGTGTCGATTTGCGGATCCAGGGGCAGCACGTATTCACCGCTGACAACCACCTTGAAAAGCAGCAGTTGCTCGATCATCTGAGTATGCGCGGCAAAATTCTCCTCCATAGTCCAATCGAGCCCCTCTTTGCGCAGACGCGTCCAATTTTCCTTGATGCTATGCCAGTCCGCGCTTGCGCTCAGATTCGGGGGCAATAATCCTTCCAGCGCGGCAACAATATCGACAATGTCCTTTTCCTTGGCAGCGCGCAGGTCATGCATCTTATTGTTGCCGCTAAGCAGCGCAGCCGAAAGCCCACGGTGCTGCTGGATGATCTGCACGGCGCGGGAAATCGGCGTGGCCAGCGCAATACCTTCCAGCTCCCGCCGTGAACTGCGAATCTCCTTATCGAGACTGCCATAGAGGCTGGACACCACCACTGCCATCGCGACCAGGGACATCAGCCACAGCAACGCAAATTTCCTGGTGTAGCTCAGGCGACTCATCAGGGCGATGGCAGGGGTAAAGAAATACCGCATACAGTAGCATCCAGTTAAATCACAAGGTCATCAATTGGTAATCAAGTATCGGCGGGATTTAGAAAGTAAATCATTGCTGTGCCGACTTGAAACTACCCGCTCAATAATTCGAGTAGCTTTGCAAAAGCAATGCTAAAATCATAATCAGCACATAGAAGGACACCCGGATGCTTACTATAGGTTATTTATAGTTCTAAACCTGGAGGATTCAAGTTCGAAGCGCGACAGATGATGGGCGCTTTGTGTAGTTCACTATCATCTTCCCAAAGAATAACTCGAACGGCGCGAAGCGCGCCGACGATATCCGCACCCTGCGCGCGCGTGAAACAAATCTCAGCACCGCTCTCAAGAATAGTCGGGATATCAGCATCACTATCGGCCCTATCGGGGGCGTTACGAAGACACAGCAGAAACCGCCCTAAAGAACCAAGGCAGCACTGCCGCAGCCAACGCCAGAAAGTGTCTGACGTGGCGAAGCAACCAAATAGACGGCGAACAGACACTTAGCTTGGTAGTTACCTTTCCAATTGCTAGGTGCCTGCTAAAAATTCCGGCCAGGGTCAAAAGCCCCACTGATTGCGGCGGGAGGGTTAATCCTTGGCAGCTTCAACCTGGATGACGATCTTCACTTCATCACCCACTGCAGGTGCATACTTGCTGATGCCATATTCAGTACGCTTGATGGTGGTAGTCGCATTAGCGCCACAGTTGATTTTCTTGTTCATCGGATGCACGCCGCAGTAGAAGTGATCAAGCTTCAAGGTGACCGGTTTGGTCACGCCATGCAGGGTGAAATCCCCTTCTGCGCTAACCAGTTTGTCGCCTTCGAATTTCAGTTTCTTCGATTTGAAGGTGATGGTGGGATATTTTTCCGCATCGAAAAAATCCTCGCTTTTCAGGTGTTTCTCCAGATCTGCCAGCCCGGTGTCGAGCGAAGCAACATCAATGGTGACGTCAATCGAGCCGCTCTTGGCTGTGTTGTCGAGCGCAATCTTCCCCGTTGTACTGTTGAAGCGGCCACGCTGCATGGAAAAGCCAAGATGGCTGATTTCAAAGCTGGGGAAGGTATGGTGCGGATCGATGGTATAGCTGTCTGCGGCAAAAGCGGAAACGCTCAGGGTGCTGGCAAGGGTAATGGCGACGAGTGCTTTGTACATGGTTTTCTCCTGTTAAGGGTTGGTGGTTACTTCCGGGTTGGACTGATAGTGAAATGGAATTTGATCTGCACTTCATCGGCGACGGTTGAGGTGTCGCTCCAGATGCCGGTGCCGATGCCGTAGTCGAGGCGCTTCAGCGGGAATACACCATCCACGCTGAGCATGCCCTTGTCCTGCTTGATACTGAAAGGCGCGCGCACGTCTAGCGTTTTTCCCTTAATGGTCATCTTGCCGCTGGCTTCGAAACGCCCGCTGCCCAGTGCTTTCACCGAACTGGAAACAAAGCTGGCCTTGGGAAATTCGCGCACGTTGAACCAATTTTTGCCTTTCACTTCGTCGTCAGCGTCCATGCTGCCGGCATCGATGCTGGCCAGTTCGATTTCAACTTGCGCGCGTCCGGCCTCCGGCCTGGCTGGGTCGAAAGACACCTGGGCGGAAAATTTCCTGAAGGCGCCCTCCACCGGTACATTCATTTGTTTGGCGACAAAACTGATGCTGCTCTTGTTGAGCTGCAGCGTGCTAAATTCCGCACCATGCGCCATCCCGGCAAACACCAGCGTAATGACTGTGAGCAAGCGGATCATCGTGTAATCTCCTTGTCTAGAAATGGCAGCATCCGGGCCAGGACACCATCGCGCAGGATAAATTGGTGCTGCAGCGCTGCACCGATATGCAGGATCACCAGCGCCAACATGCCGTAATTCAGCGCTGCGTGCACATCCTCCAGCACTTTGCCCAGCGCCTTGTCCTTGCCGAGCAAATCCGGCAGCGGCAGCACGCCCAGATACACCGTCTGGACCCCCTTGGCCGAACTCATCAGCCAGCCGGTAAGCGGAATGATGAAGATCAGCAGATATAGCAAATAATGCACCCCATTTGCGGCGCGCTGCTGCCAGACCGGCATAGCAACCGGCAACGGCGGCGTATGCGTCGCGCGCCATGCCAGGCGTACCAAAACGAACAGAAAAACCGTCACTCCCAGCCACTTGTGGTAGCTCACCAGCTTCAATTTCAGCGGCGACAACGGCATGTCGCTCATGAGCAGACCGATGGGAAATGCCGCAAAAATCAGCAACGCCACCAGCCAGTGCAGCACCACTACGGTCCGCGTGTAATGCGTTGTCATGACGTCCTCCCCTTCTGTTCGCGCGCTTTCACGAAGGCTTCACGCAAACGCTGCAGATATTCTTCCATGCTAGATAGCTCCTTTACGGAAAATTCAGCGAAAGCCTGTTCGATATGGGCCAGGTGGGCTGGAAAAATCTTGTTGAACAACGCCCCCCCCTTTGCGGTTAACTGCACAATCTGGCTGCGCCCATCGGTGGTAGAAGCCACCCGCCGCACCAGTTTCTTGCCCACCAAACGATCCACCACACCGGTCAACGTCCCCTTTGTGATCAGCGATTTCTCGCCAAGTTCCTTAAGCGGCATGCCGGGCGTATTGCCCAACGTGGCGATGATGTCGAACTGGGGCGGGGTAATATCCAGGGTACGGATGTGATCGCCGGAATAGGCTTCAAAAGCCTGATAGGCACTGGCCAATTTGCGCAATATCGGCAGGAAACGGGTTTGGGGCATAAGATTAACTCAGTTGGTTCTAATTAGGATCATTTTAGTTCTAGCTAGAACTACATGTCAAGTAGTTTGCAACTCATTCCCTGCCCGAACCAAGAACCAGGCTGCGGATCATGCTTTCCTCGTCCGCTGGGATGCACAGCACCGGCTTGGAAGCTTGGGCGTTGAGCTTGGTGTCGTTGCGCAGGTTGGCTTCGTGGTCGAGATGGAACCCCAGGAAAGCCAATGGCTCGCAGATCGCGGCACGAATTGGCGCGGCGTGTTCGCCGATGCCGCCGGTAAATACCAGCGCGTCGATGCCAGCCGCCTTGGCGGCGTAAGCGCCGATAGTGGCACGCACCTGTCGGCAGAAATAATCCACGGCAAAGCGGGCGGCGGGTGTTGCGCTGGCCAGGAGTTGCGCCATGTCACTGCTTTCACCATCCGACAGGGCATGCAGGCCCATGCGGTGATAGACCAGATCGGCAAGATCGTCATCGCCGAGGCGCTTGACCAGTTCCAGCATAACGCCGGGGTCGGGGTCGGGGTCGGGGTCGAGGTCGCCGTTGCGCGTGCCCATGGGGATGTCGCCTGCCGGGGTGTAGCCCATGCTGGTATCCACGGACTGAAGGTTTTCCAGCAGACATAGGCTGGCGCCGTTGCCGAGATGGGCCACCACCACCCGACCGCTGGCGTCGCCGCCGAGCAGCCCCGGCAATTGGCGTGCGATATGGGCGTAACTGAGCCCATGAAAACCATAGCGGCGCAGTCCGAGCGATTGCGGAATCGGTAAGCGGCGCGCCTGCACCGCCGGGCTGGCGATCTTGTAGCCGTTGAGATGCAGAATGGGCAGCACCGCGCCATCAGTTTTAGGGTTGAGGAACTTGTTGGAATGCCAGGCAACAGCCAACAGCCCGGTTTCCGCCTCGCCGTCGCCCACCACGCAGCAGGCAATCAAGTCGGGGTTGTCGAACACCGCGCCGTAGGCGTGGGACACGGCGTAGCCCAGCTCCCCACCCTAGTGGATCGAACCCGGCGTCTCCGGCGCGACGTGGCTGGGAATGCCGCTGGGGAATGAGAACTGCCGGAACAGGCGATGTAGATCATGTTGAGATCGCCGCGTTTGATGACCCGGTTCATGTGCACATAGATGAAATTGAGTCCGGGCGTGGTACCCCAGTGGCCGAGCAGGCGCGGCTTGATATGTTCGAGGCCGAGGGATTGTTTCAGCAGCGGATTGTCGAGCAGGTAACTGGCCCACTGAGAGGTAATTGGCGGCACGCCAGTAGGCATCTATCCGCTTGAGTTCTTCCGGTATTAGTACAGCGGCAAATGAACTCATTCAATTCCCCTTGTTTGTTGTAAATCTGATTCCAAGTATAGCCACACAGACAGGTGCAATCCGTTCGCTACCCAACAGACTTGCGTGCTCTTACATACAGGCCGAGCAGAGCGATGGCGCTGAAGACTGCGCCGGCGTAAAACGTTGTCGCCGGGCCAAGCACAGTCCACAGGCCGCCGGCGATCACGCTAGCGGCCAGCATCGCCATGCCGATGGCCAGATTGAATACGCCGAAAGCCGTGCCGCGCAGATCGGCAGGCGCGGCATCGGCGATGAGCGCCGACAATAGCCCTTGTGTCGCTCCCATATGCAGCCCCCACACGGCCGCCCCCAAACCCACTGCCCAGATATTACCGGCTGTGGCCAGTACCAGGTCAGAAACGATGAGAAAGCCAATACCCCAGGCCAGCAGTTTGCGCCGACTGCCAATGTCGGAAAGCTTGCCCAACGGGTAGGCGCTGGCGGCATAGATGACATTCATCACGATCAGGATCAGCGGCACCCAGGTCACCGCCAGCCCCACATTTTCCGCCCGCAGGAGCAGAAAGGCTTCGGAAAAACGCGCCAGAGTGAGCACTGCGGCAAACGCCACCATCCACCAGAAGCGCACTGGCAAACGGCGCATGTCAGTGCGATTGATCGGCAGCCGGGTCTGCCTGGCAGGTCGCGTTGCCTCCGGTTCGTCGACACCGAACACGATCAGCAATACGCAGAAAAAAGCAGGCACCACCGCGACCCAGAACACCAGGCGGAAGTTGTCATGGCTTGCCGCCATCAAGGCCATGGCCACCAGCGGGCCGGCAAACGCCCCTACGGTGTCCATCGACTGGCGTAAACCATAGGCGGCGCCGCGCTGCAGCTGGGGAGTAATATCAGCGACCAGCGCGTCACGCGGCGCGCCGCGAATCCCCTTGCCGATGCGGTCAAGAAAGCGTGCCGTGAGCACCGCGCCGATGCCGGTGGCAAGCGGGAACAGCGGCTTGGTCAACGCCGCCATGCCATAGCCCAGCAACACCAAGGGTTTCCTGCGCCCCATCCAGTCGCTCAACACACCGGAAAACACCTTGGCAATCGCCGCCGTCGCCTCGGCAATACCTTCGATAATCCCCACCGACAGCGCGCTTGCACCCAGTACTGTGACCAGAAACACCGGCAACAGGCTGTGAATCATCTCGGAGGAAAGGTCCATGAACAGACTTACCAGACCTAGCGCAACAACACCTTTCGGCAGTTTGGAACGGAGCATGCGGTTAAACTCCCAGATTGCTATTCATCTTCCGGCCCCAGGGATCAATACAGCGGATGTTCTGTGATGCACGGATCGTGGACTGGGTCCTTTGTGCTGGTGGCTGGATCAGCGGTATTGCAGTATCTCTGCAAGCATTATGCGTGGGCGACGTGGCATTGGCTTACTCAGAAGAAAAATATCCGAGGCTGGCCCTGAGGTCTCCCCTCAAATTTTCAGTTAGATTACCTCCGGCAAAGCCGGAGTCTTATTAGGTGAGCACCTCAAAGGCGCCGATAAAACCGTGAGCCGCGCAAGGCGGCTGCAACCTTACGCTTCGCCCTTTGACAAAGGGGGAGTGAGGGGGATTTGAAAACACCGTGAGTCCCCCGGCATAGCCGGATTTAATTATTCAAGCGCCCGCCCTTCCCCTGCTTCCTCGAAAGTCCGCCCGTCGCGAATGTGGTAAATACGCTTGAAGGTGGGAATGATTTTCTCGTCATGGGTCACGACGATGATGGCGGTCTGGTACTGGCTGGCCATCTGGTTGAGGATGCGCACCACCGCCAGCGCACGCTCGCTGTCCAGCGGTGCGGTGGGCTCATCGGCCAGGATCACCGGCGGCCGGTTGGCCAGCGCCCGGGCAATGGATACCCGCTGCTGTTCGCCGCCGGATAGTTCGGAGGTTTCTGCCTTCGCCCGGTGCGCCACGTCAAGCGCCTGGAGCAATTCCAACGCCCGGGCACGCGCTTCTCCGTTAGGCCGCCCCGCCAGCATGGGCAACAGCGCCACGTTGTCGGTCACATCCAGAAAGGGGATCAGATAAGGGGCCTGGAAGACGAAGCCGATGCGATCCCGGCGTAGCGCGCGTAGGTCTGAAATCTTCCAGGCATTGTCGTAGATTACCTCGCTGCCCAGGGTCATGCGGCCGCGTGTCGGTTCGATCACCGCACCCAGGCATTTGAGCAGGGTCGTCTTGCCGGAGCCGCTCGGGCCGATGAGGCCGACCACCTCGCCTGGCGCCACGCTCATGTTCACTTCCTTGAGCGCATCGACGGCGGTGTCGCCCTCGCCGTAACGCTTGCTCAAACCTTCGATGTGAATGCCGTTGGTATTGAGCATGTCAGCCTCCAATAGCGGTGGCAGGGTCAACCTTGAGCGCTGCGCGTATGGCCAGGGTACTAGCGAGGGTGCAAACCAGCATCACAATCACGAATCCGCGTACCGCATCACCCGGTTCAAGCAGCACATATCTCGGAAAGGCCGGCCCCCAGATGGTGGCGGCAATCTTGCCCACGGCGAAGCCAATCAGGCCCAAGCCCAGCGCCTGTTGCAGAATCATGCTGGCGATGGTGCGGTTGCGGGTGCCGATCAGCTTTAATACGGCGATCTCCCTGATCTTGCCCAAGGTCATGGTGTAGATGATGAACGCCACAATGGCTGCGCTGACGATAGTCAGAATCACCAGGAACATGCCGATCTGCTTGGCAGAGGTGGCAATCAGTTTGGCGACCAGAATCTCCTCCATCTGCTCGCGGGTAAAAACCTGCAAATGCTTCCAACGGCGGATGTCCCGCGCCACTGTCTCGGCAGCGCGGCCTTCAGCTACCCGCACCAGCACCGCGTTGACATTGTGGTTGCTGGTCTGCGAGGCATTGATCGCGTCTAGCAGGCCTGGCACGCCGGGACGGTTGAGCGTGGGATTGGTGGCGGTGCGGGCGCGCTCGTTGACGATAGCATCGTTGTCTTTGAGAAACTGCGCCTCCTGGGCGTCCTTGAGCGGAATAAACACCATCGGGTCGCCGCCGGAGGAGACCATGCGCCGGGTCAGACCGACCACGGTGTAATCGTGGCGGCGGATGCGAATACGGTCGTCCAGATCAAAATCCGCTTTGACGTCGGCTATCGCCTCGTAATGGCTGCGGGTGGCGCGCCGGCCTGCCACCAGATAACCCGGCTCGCCCGGTTGTTCTGGTTCATAGCCCACTACCATGGCGCGCACGTCAGTCCTGCCCTTGCGCACCTGCATGGTGAGGTAGGTGACATTGGCGGCCTGCGCCACGCCCGGCATGCCGAGAATGCCGCGATAAACATCGTCGTGAATGCTGGACGATTCTGCATAGGGGCCCAAGGTGTCCTTTTGCACCACCCACAGATCGGCGCCGCTATTGTTGAGCAACACCTTGGCGTCATCCACCATGCCGCGATAGACGCCTGCCATGGTGAACGTAACGCCGATAAGCAAGCCAAGTCCCAAGCCGGTGAGAACGAATTTACTCCAGGAATGCAGTATGTCGCGACCGGCCAAACTGATCATTTCGCTTTCCCGCCCAGGGAAGTAACCACCTTGATGCGGCTGCCATCCTTGAGGTCGCTCTCGCTGTAGACAACCACCTCGTCACCGGCCTTCACACCTTCGACAATCTGCACCTTGCCGTCCAGCCCTTCCACGCCCGTTTTCACCGGCACGAAGCGCAGATGTCCGTCCACACGCAGCCATACGCCTGCCTTGGCGCCGTGATAGCGCAGTGCCGCGTTGGGAATCAAGAGCGCATCACGAATCGCCGGCAGATGCAGTGTCACCTCGGCCATCTCGCCGGTCGACACGCCTTGCGGCAAGCGATCGAATGCCACTTGGGCGATACGTTCCTCGGTCACGCTGTCACTGATCGGATCGATGCGGGCAACTTTACCTTCAAACGATTTTCGCGCCTTGGAACGCAGCGTAATTTCAGCGGGCAGCCCCACCTGCAACCCTGCTGAACGGCCCTGATCCAGCCGTGTTTTGACCCATAGGCTGGCAGGATCCACCAGTTTGAGCACGGACTGTCCGGCCACTACGGTGGAGCCGGGCTCAGCATCACGCGAAGTCACCACACCGTCGGTGGGCGCCTCCAGGCGGATATTCACGCGTTGCTGTTTCACCCCCTCGCGGTCTGCATCCAGACGTGCCACCTCTTGCCGGGCACTCGCCAGTGCAGCGTTGGCGGCAGCAAACTGAGCCTCTGCCGACTGCTGTTGCTGCAACTTGCCATCCACCACGCTGCTGCTGACAAACCCCTTGCGCCCCAGATCAACGTAGCGTCGCGCTTCGCTGGCGGCCAATGCCTGGCGGCTTTTCGCATCACGCATCTGGGCTTCAGCAGTGTCCACAGCACTCTTGGCGCGGGCCGTTGCTGCGCCTGCTGCGGTCACCCGCGCATCAAGATCCACCGGATCCATTTCCGCCAACAATTGGCCTGTCTTCACCACATCGCCCACATCGACCAGTACGCTCCTCACCCGTCCGGCGGTAGTCGGGCCGATGAGGTAAGCGCGCCGTGCCTCGACCGTGCCGATACCGAACAAGGCTGAATCCACTTCCCCCTTGGCGACCTGAGTTACTGTCACCTTGACCGGTGCAAGCGGGCCGCTCGTGGTAGCCACCCAGACCAGGGCGAGCAGCAGCGCAATGCCAAAGAAGGCAAACCAGACCTGCCGTGGAATGCTAATCGGCAATTTCATCGTTTTTCCCTAATGCGAATCAGATAACAGACATGTGGTTCATCGTGGGTTAACAAGCGACAAACCGTGGATCATTCACCTGCGTGCTACGGAAAGTTTTCTGCTGTCCGGCGGCACTGGCGGTACGGGATCTACCCAGTGCCAGAAGTGAAATGCATAAAGTTTTCTCATATCGAATTTAACCTTAAAACAGCGATTAACCGCCGCCGATGAACGCAGATAAAACAGACGATTATCGAATTACTGCAATTCCTTGCCCTCCTGAAACATCGGTGTTCCTCTCAGCCGAGGTGAATGACAACGAAATATTGCTGTAGGAGCGGCGTTTATCTGCGTTCATCGGCGGTTAAGCAATTTTTCTAGTTTCAACTGTCCAGTTGGTTAGTTGGCAGCTTTTCCATAAAAATGCTCCACGAATGCAGGATGGTAAGCCTGATGGCAGCCTAAACAGGATGTTTGCAGCTTCTGGAAGGAAGAAATTACCTTCTGCCCATCCTTTTCTTGGGCTGCTTTTGCCACCTCATTTGCTGCTTCATGCGTTTGCCCATCAAAGTTTTTGAATTTCCCCATGTTGGCTCCCATAAAACCCATGATGCGCATCTTTTCGGTAAGCGGTGGTTGAGGATGGTCGGCAATCAAGCGAGATGCCTTATCAACCAAAGCCCAATCTTCTCGGGAAATTCCATCGGTCACGGTTTGCATGTTCTTGCCAAGGTCTTTCATGATTTTCTGCAACTCAAGCGGCTCTGCTGCTTGTGCGTTAATCGATACAAAGGATAAGCAAACGATAGCGGTGGTAAATGCAAGATAATTGTTCATATTCATTTCTTCCTTGGACTAGATTGAAAATTAAACGGCTTCATCACGCTTCTTTATGCCATTCAGATAAATTGGGAAGGTTTTTCTTGCCTCATCCAGAAGCATGCGTTTCCTGCCAAAAATTGAAACCTGCATAAAAAGTCCTTGAATCATGCCGATATAGAGTACAGCGGCATTCTTGCTTTCGAAATCGCGAGCTACCAAAGATTGCTCCTTCGCTGCTTCAAGCAGGCCAGCAATCTTGCCTTCATAGCCGGAGATAATTTCCTGGATGAGATCACGGAGATTGCTGTTTTTCTTGTGCAACAACTCTGAAAACAGCAACCTTGGAATTGAAGGGTGTTTACTGATGAAGGCGATGTGCGCAAAAAACATTTTCTCAATCGCATCGATTGGATCGACAGCCTCTGATGCAGCCTTTTCAAGCACCGCCATAAGGCGCTCACGAATCCAATGTACAACCGCAAGCCAGATGTCGTCCTTAGTCGGGAAATGCTTGAAAATAGCTCCCTGAGTAAGCTTCATGGCATCCGCCATATCCTGGGTGGTGACGCTATCTATGCCTTTTTCTTCGGCCAAGTGCACAGCAACTCGAATAATCTCGCTTTGCCTTTCTCCCGTTGATAGGCGACGTCTGGTTATTGCTGGATTCATCACGTTTTCCTCAAAATTTTCGTGTCATGAATACAAACCTAATTTAAACCGGGGACTGCCATAAGGCTCGCCAAAAATCAATATAAGTAAGTATTCAGTTACTATCTTATAAGGATATTGCCAAATATTCAAGGGAACCTCTAATAAATCCAGATTTACGAGCATCCTCTAGTGGATTGCCTGCTAACCGCCACATCCCAACTGCCGGGTTGCGTAAAAACTTGCTCGCCAGAGCTACACAAGCCACTTCCGAAGTTCAGGAATCTGCATCTCCCGAATCTCGTCGCGCACCTTGACGAAGCTTTCCAGCGGCTCGCCATGCGGGTCGTGGAACGGCATGTGGATTGCGGGAATTGGCTTGAGGAAAATGGGGCAGGTTTCCCTGGCGTTGTCGCATACCGTCACCACCAGGTCGATGGCCTCGTTCATCACTGCATCCACGTCCTTGGGGTAAAGCCCTGCGGTGGACAGGCCAGCCAGTTTAAGCGCTCGGATGGCGCCATCTGCTACCTTGGGCTGGGGCCGGGTGCCAGCGGAAATGGCACGCACTTCTTCCGGACCCAGCTCGTGGTTGACGAGGATTTCTGCCATCTGGCTGCGGCAAGAATTTCCGGTGCACAGGATCAATACGGTTTTGCTCACCTTACTCATTCCTTGCCACAGCATCCGCAGCAGGATTCAGCACCGCCCAACCATTCCTCGATCTTTGCCTTGCTCGGCACGCCGCCGGCATGCACCACCTTGCCGTCAATCACCACGCCGGGAGTGGACATCACACCATAGCCCAGAATCGCGGCCATATCCTCAACCTTTTCCAGCTGGATTTCCACGCCCTTGGCCTGGGCGATTTCCTCGATCAGCTTCATGGTAGTTTTGCAGTTGGCACAGCCGGTGCCCAGCACTTTGATGTTTTTCATGTTGGTTCAGCAGCAGACGTGGCCGGATTTTGCCGGTACGCAACAAGCAGCTTGCGCGGTGGATGTGTCAGCCATGAGCGTGACGTCCCGCCGTTCTGCCAGCGCCGCGTCGAAGTTGGCGTCAAGCGTTTGCGCCGCCTCGTCGCGGATATGGCGGGCGATCTCGACCACCGCGTTAATCTGCTCCTGCGCCACACCGTATTGCTTCAGCCGGTCGAGCTGGCACAAGCCCTGTTTAGGGTGGTTAGACGCGATGTTCGCCGCCAGCGAAACCAGCGCGACGATGGAAGGATGCAAATCAGTACTCATATAAAACCTCTCAATTGGTTGAACAATAGACCGACAATCACGAACGAAGTTGCCAGGTACGCGGCGAACAATGCAAGCAGGGGCCATTTCACTACCTTACGCAGGATCAGCATTTCCGGCAGGGACAGCGCTACCACCGCCATCATGAAGGCCAGTACCGTACCCAGCGGCACGCCCTTGTGCAGCAGTACCTCGGCGATGGGTATGATGCCCACCGCATCCGAATACAGCGGTACACCGACCAGCACCGCACCAATCACGGAAAACACGCTGCCACTACCGGCAATGCTGACAATCAAATCATTCGGCACATAGCCGTGCATGAAGGCGCCGATACCAACACCGATCAGTACGAATTTCCAGATGCGCCCGACAATTTCCTTCACCTGACCCACGGCATATTGGTGGCGCGCCCGTAGCGAAGAGTCTTCCTCGATGGCTGCAGCCTGTCCCATGTGGATTTTCCACACGTAATCCTCCACCCACCTTTCCGGCTTGAAGCGCTCCAGCACGAAGCCACCGATAAGCGCCACGCTAAGGCCAGTTGCCACATAGATCAGCGTCATTTTCCAGCCGATGACAGTGGTCAGCACCACCACTGCCACTTCATTCACCATCGGGCTGGCGATCAGGAAGGACAACGTTACTCCCAAAGGAATACCCGCCTCGACAAAGCCGATGAACAAAGGCACCGAAGAGCAGGAGCAGAACGGCGTCACCGCACCCAAACCTACCGCCATGAAGCGCGAAGAGACATTGCCGCGATTGCGGATGAATTCCCGCACCTTCTCCGGTTTCAACAATGCCCGTAGCAACCCCATCGCATAAATTACCAGGGTCAACAGTGCCAGAATCTTGGTAACATCCATGACGAAAAAATGCAGGGCATCACCTAGCGGCGTCCCGCGTAACCCCGCAGCATCGTATACCAGCCAGCTTGCCAAAGTTTCAAACATATCCGTTATAACGCATATATAAAGACAAAAAAATCAGGCGCAGCAACGTGCTGGACGACCTGTCATAGATTGGAGACGCTTATCATCATCGAGATACAGCGGCGCTTGTTGCGTTCCCTGCGCCAGAGCCTCCAACAAGCGGTATGCCCACAACGGCAGTTGCGGGTGGATACGATAATAAATCCACGTTCCCTCACGCCGCATAGTCAGGACGTCGGCTTCACGCATTACGCCGAGGTGACGCGATATTTTCGGCTGCGGCATATCCAGCGCTTGGTATAACTCGCATACGCACAGCTCACCTTCGCCCATCAGCAGTACCAGAATGCGCCGCCGGATCGGGTCTGAGAGAACGTCAAAGAATTCCTGCTCGCTTAGCATGATGCTTATTATATACGTTTATACAGATATAAAAAGCTATGCTATCAACTTAGGCACAACTGGAAGGTTTATTTGATAGATTCCTGAACTACGCTGTTGAGCAGTTCTTCCACCGCCTTAAGCGATTTCTTCGACTGCGCCGAGCCAACCAGCTCAGGCTTGCGGAAGGAAATGTGTACCGTCTTGGGAGCGGACGGCAGGACGTAAACATTGATGATGTAGGGACAAAACACGATGTTATGCGGGTCGGCTTCCATCATGTCGCGCGATAGCGTCGCACTGCAAAATTCCAGCGCTTCGGCTTTCAGAAAAATTTGCTTGCCGGCCCCCAGATCCTTGCCGGTTCGCTCCAGCATTTCGCCGATGTGCGAAACATTGTTGATCACCATACCGCGGCCATTGATGGTGAATACAATATTGTCGCGCACCTCTTCAAATACGCCTTTTACCGCATAACTCGCCATGTAATTTTTATCAGCAAACGCGGAGGGAACAGCCAAAACGAGGAGCAAACAGACAAGCGCCAATTTCAAATAATTCATTTTCTTCTCCTAAAAATAACCATCTGACTTTAATATAGCCATCCATCGCCAGCAAAGCAAAATTTTGACCGGGTACAGTAACAAAGCTTTAAGCGTCCAACTGCGCTACCAATAGTTTCGAAAACGCCCGCATTTCCTGCGTTACGCATGCGGCAGCCTTGGCCTCCATTTCACGATAGCGCTGAAGAACCATGCGTCCGAATTCAGTCACCTGCGCCCCGCCGCCGCCCTGCCCACCCGTAGCGGTTGCTACCAGCGGTTCCTGAAAGCAACGGTTCAATGCATCCACCAGAAGCCAGGCGCGGCGATAGGACATATCCATCTCGCGCGCAGCGGCGGAAATCGAGCCGGTGCGTTCGATTGCCACGAGCAAATCGGCCTTGCCCGGACCCATCGCAATAGCCGAGCCGAGCAGAATCCGGATACGGGGTTTAGCCGCGCCAGCGCTGCGCCGCTGCATCATCGCTTTCACGTGCATCCACCCAGTGTGCACCTGCCGGCGTCTGTTCTTTTTTCCAGAATGGTGCCTGTGTTTTCAAATAGTCCATAATAAATTCGCATGCGGCAAACGCCTCGCCACGATGTGCGCTGGCCGTGACTACCAGCACGATTTGATCCATTGGTTGCAGCGTGCCAACCCGGTGGATCACCAACGCGTCATAAATATTCCAGCGCTGTTTGGCCGTTGCCACAATCTCCTCCAGCGCCTTTTCGGTCATCCCCGGATAATGCTCCAGGGTCATTTCACTCACGCGCTGGTTATCGTTCAGGTCACGCACCAAGCCGATGAAGCTGGCGATGCCGCCGATGCGCGGATCATCTTGCCGCAGCTTGAGAATTTCAGCGCCTGCATCGAAGTCATCAGTCTGCACACGTACTGTCATTTTAGCCCCCTGTAACCGGTGGGAAGATGGCAACCTCATCCGAATCGGCAACAGGCGTATCCGCAGCGGCCAGCACTTGATTGACTGCAATCCGGAAGGCTTTTCCGGGCGCCAGTTCTGCTACCCATACATCACCTCGCGCACGTAGAAAATCAGTTAGTCCAGCGACATCGCGCACGCCTTCAGGTAGCGCTATCTGCTCGTTCGACACGCCAAAGGTTTCACGCAGCCGGGCAAAATACAGGACGGTCGCCATCAACTCACCAATTCGGAAAATGGAATGAACCTGACCTGCTGCCCGCACGCGATGGTGGTATCGACAGGGATATCCACCAAGCCGTCAGCCCAGGTCACCGAGGTCAGCACACCGGAACTTTGGTTGGGAAACAGCGATGCCACCGGCATGCCATCCGTAGCGGTACCCAGGCGCGCACGCGCAAACTCGCGCCGCTTGCCTGGCTTGGGACAATCAAATTCTGCACGTACATTAAAGCTCTTTGGCAACACCTGTGCCATGCCTTGGCTACGCTGGATGAAGGGCCGCACGAACAGGCAGAAGGTCACAAAACTGGATACCGGGTTGCCCGGCAAACCAATAAACGGCGTCTGCCCCGTCATCCCGAAAGCCAGCGGCTTGCCGGGCTTGATTGCAATGCGCCACATATCAATCCGGCCCACCTTCTCTACGGCTGCTTTGACATGATCCTCCTCACCCACCGACACCCCGCCGCTGGTGATAATGAGATCCGCCTCCAGCGCCGCCCGTTCCAGTACTTGTACGGTGGTATCGAAATTGTCCGGCACGATACCGAAATCCTGCACCTCGCATCCCAAGCCTTCGAGCAGGCCGGTCAAGGTGAAGCGGTTCGAGTTGTAGATCTGCCCAGGTTTCAGCGCTTCACCCGGCATGACTATTTCATCGCCGGTATAAAACGCAGCGACACGCAGCCGCCGGTAAACTGGCAATGAAGCGGCGCCTATTGATGCCGCCAGTCCGATTTCTGCAGGGCCTAGGCGCGTACCTGCCGCCAGAATTTCCATTCCTGTGCGGATATCGTCGCCAGCACGGCGGATATGATCCCCCATCTTGGGTAGACGGTTGAGCACGATGTCATCGCCCTCGATGCTGCAATCTTCCTGCATGACAATGGCGTCAGCACCGGGTGGCACGGGCGCACCGGTAAAAATACGTGCGGCAGAGCCACGCATAAGCGGTTCGCCTACCTTTCCCGCAGGAATACGCTGCGACACGGGCAAGCGCACGGGAACGCCGCCATTGAAATCCGCGCAGCACACCGCATAGCCATCCATGGCGCTGTTATCCAGTGGCGGCACATTGATGCTGGACACAATCGGCGTTGCCAGTATCCGCCCCACTGCCCGAATCGTATCCAGGTGTTCGGTTTCCGCCATCGGTTGCGCAGCGCCGAGCAATTTATCGAGCGCTGCTTCCAGCGTCAGCATCGGATTATTTCTAGATTTATCGTTCATTCAAACCCACATATTTCAGAATAAAATCGTATATGTCGCGTACAGCATCCAGCTCTAGGTTTGGCAGTGCACAATCAACCGGCGCATCACTGGCCAGCGCGACAATGTGTGTATCGTCAGGGAATAGCAACGGCTTGCCGTTTACAGAGCGATACACTTCGAGCTTGGGGAAGGCTTCGTGTTTAAACCCTTCCACCAGCAACAGATCACAGGCCGACATGCGTTCGGCATGTTCAGCCAGGCTCGGTTCCGCCTCGCCGCGCAGCTCATGCATCAATGCCCAGCGATGGGGCGAAGTAAGCAGCACCTCAGAGCACCCCGCCATGCGATGCCGATGGGAATCTTTGCCCGGCTGATCGACCTCGAAAGCATGGTGCGACTGCTTGATCAACGACACCTTCAAGCCGTCTGCTACGAACAGCGGAATCAGTTTCTCGATCAAGCTTGTTTTGCCTGCACCGCTATACCCGGCGAAACCGAAAATTTTCATGAAATAACCTTAGCCCGACTTGATGCTCCCATCCATACGCCATCCGGCCTAGTGCGTCGGAGATATTGCAAGTATTGCGTGGCAGCCTAGAATTCCGTTGAAGCATGACTAAGCATTTGCACCTTGCCCGAAAAGCATGCGTGTTATATTCTGACGTATATAACGCTCTGGCACCAGTAGGAAAATTGATGAGCAGCCAAGATCAAATTTTAGCCGACCGTTTCGGCAGGAAAATCGACTATCTACGTCTATCCGTAACGGATCGTTGCGACCTGCGCTGCACCTACTGTATCCCTGAAGGATTCAAGGGTTTCGAGGAGCCGGAGAAGTGGCTTACTTTTGACGAAATCGAACGTCTGGTTGCCGCCTTTGGCCGCCTGGGCGTGAAGCGCTTACGTCTTACCGGGGGCGAACCCCTGCTACGCAGTGGCATCGCTGAATTATCGGCGCGCTTGAGCAACCTGCCTGACATAGAAGATCTCTCACTCTCCACCAACTGCACACAATTATCCAAGCATGCCTCAAATTTAAAGCAAGCCGGTGTGACGCGCATTAATGCCAGCCTGGATTCACTGCGGCAAGATCGTCTGGAGGCCATCACCGGCCGTGACAGTTACGGCAAGATCATGGCCGGTCTGATGGCCGCCAAGGCGGCCGGTTTTGCTCCGATCAAAATCAATATGGTGGTAATGCAAGGGGTGAACGACGACGAAATTGATGACATGGTGGCTTTCTGCATCGAGCACGGTTTCATCCTGCGCATGATCGAAACCATGCCGATGGGCACAACCGGCAGAAATGCGCAATATCTCGACCTGCAACCGATCAAGGAACGTTTGCGTTCGCGCTTTGGTCTGGTAGATGGTGTAATGCCAGGCGGCGGGCCCGCGCGTTATCTGAAAAAACCGGATGGCAGCTTCTCCATCGGTTTCATCACCCCGATTTCGCAGCACTTCTGCGCCACCTGCAACCGCGTAAGACTATCCGTGGAAGGCACGCTGTATATGTGTCTGGGCCAGAATGAAAGTTTTGAGTTCCGCCCCTTGTTGCGCGGCGGCGCCTCTGATTCAGAACTGGAGACGGCGATTCGCAACGCGATTGAATTGAAGCCGGAACGCCATGAGTTCCGCGAAGCACCGCAGAAAATTGTACGCTTTATGTCAAAGACAGGCGGCTAGCCTTTAGCAGCCTGTCGGACTCAAAGGAAATCGGCTGCAAATCCGCCTGGCCGGTCCATATTTCGCCGCTTTCTTGGTCAATAGAACAACTATTGACCTGCAAAATCAGCAAAATCTGTCCTCACCCAGCCGAATTTTCGCTCCGATTCTTTAAATCCGACAGGCTGCTAACGCCGCGCCCAGCAGTCCCACTTTTGGATTCATCACCACATGCACCGGCATCTCGGCCATGAGTCGAGCGTGGCGGCCTTTGTCGAGGAAGGCACGCATGAATCCGCCCGCGCGAATTTTATCGATAATCTGAGGCGCAATACCGCCCGCAACATAAACACCGCCTCGTGCCAGGCAGGTAAGCGCCAGATTGCCGGCCTGCGCACCGTAAATTCCGATGAACATTTCCAGCGCGCGCGTTGCCAGTGGATCGCCAAGCAGCGCTGCCTGCGAGATTTCGGCAGGATCATTTAATCCAGCAGAATGTTCGTTAGCACGTAACAGTTCATAGATAGCCGACAAGCCGCTACCCGACAAAACGCGCTCGTAGGAGACATGGCCGAATTCGTCCTGGAGCGCGCGCAGCAGGTCGATTTGCAACGCGTCTGTGGGCGCGAAATCAACGTGCCCGCCTTCCGAGGCCACCACTTCGTAATGCCCATCGCCCCACACCAGCAGGCATTCACCCAGCCCGGTGCCCGCTCCCAGCACAACGCGCGACGCATGCGTCTGTATCTTGCCTGCCTGCAGTGTTACCAGATCCGATGATGCAAGCGCCTCAATACCATAACCCACCGCCACAAAATCATTGATCAATTTTGTTTGGATGAAACCGAAGCGTTGCCCTAATGCGTCAGCGTCGATTTTCCAGGGCAGATTGGTAAGCCTTGCTTGACGCCCTTCAATCGGTCCGGCAACTGCAAAACACGACGCGGCGGGACGATAGCCTGTTCCCAAAAAATCGGACAGAACAGCTTCCAGACTTTCAAACTGAATATTTTCATAGCGTGCTTCATGCACGGCGCGTGGTACGCCATCGACGTTTTCAGCCAGCAGCAGCAGGGTCTTGGTGCCGCCCACGTCGCCTGCCAGAATCAATTTAGCATGCGTGTCTTGCATGGCTAGCACCGAATTAGCCCGGATGTTTCGTAAGTGCGATCAAGCATTTTGAATTTCATGAGAAAATTTATGAAACGCGCGTATTGATTTTAGACGTCGAATAATAAAGAATAGGCCTGCGACATCTGAATTGTAGCAAGTTGGCGTATAAGCAAGGCATTTTATTAAACACGCCAATCGAAACCGGAGCTAGCCTCAAAGGGAGAGAGACATGTCGAAGAAGCATCCCATCATTGCGGTCACAGGTTCATCAGGTGCAGGCACAACCACCCTTCGCCATGCTTTTGCCAACATCTTCAGACGTGAGGGCATTAACGCGGCATATGTCGAGGGTGACAGCTTTTTACGTTACAACAAAAAGGAACTGGAAGAACGGGTCGACGCTTCGCACGCGGCAGGAAACCCAGTGAGTAATTTTGGCCCTGATCTGAACCTGTTTGACTTATTGGAAGCGTTGTACAAGGAATACGGCAAGAAGGGCACGGGGAAAATTCGTTCTGTGGTTCGCGATGAGCAAGATGCCGTGCGCTATGGCCGCCCTATTGGTGAATTCACAGCGTGGAATGATATTGCACCAGGCAGCGACTTGCTGCTGTATGAAGGTAATCACGGCGGCGTAGTCTCTTCCAGCTGGACGCGTCGCCGCTCGAGTCCAGCGCATTTTTCCGCTCAACAGGAACGCCGCGGAAACGACGCACGGGAAAAACGTGGCGTAGATGCAGCACAGTGGGTGGATTTACTCATCGGCGTTGTGCCGAGCGTGAATCTGGAATGGATCCAGAAAATTCACCGCGATTGCAGCAAGGACGGCTGCACCGTTGACGAAGTCACTTCTACAATCCTGCGTCGAATGTCGGATTATGTGCATTTCATCGTGCCGCAATTCTCCCTAACGGATATCAATTTTCAGCGTGTGCCCCTGGTGGATACCTCCAACCCATTTATTGCCCGCGATATTCCGAGTGCCGATGAAAGCATGGTAGTCATCCACTTCCGTGACCCGAAAGAATTTGATTTCCCCACGTTAATGCGGCGCCTTGATGGCTCCTTCATGTCCCGCCCCAATACCATGGTAGTACCAGGCGGCAAGATGGAATTCGCCATGGAGGTAATATGCACTCCACGTATCCACGCAATGATGGATAACAAACGATCCAGCACCACGTCACGTTAAGAGACCTAACAGTTAGGCCGCAGGTCATTTAAGTACGGCGAAGAATCGCTATCACTTCTGCATCTTCCACTTGCGGAAACTCTGCATAGAACTGCCCCACGGCCTGAAAGTTCATCGGTGCTTCCAGGCATACCACCTCATCCGCATAAACCTGCACCTTTTCCAGCGTATCAGGTGGTGCGACCGGCACAGCGCAGACAAGTTTAGCGGGGCTCTTTGAGCGAAGAGCATGCAGTGCTGCAATCATGGTGGCACCAGTGGCGAGCCCATCATCCACTACGATGACAATACGCCCCGATGGATCAATAGGTAATCGTGCCGGCGTGTACTGCTCACGGCGGCGACGCATGGTTTCCATCTGACGTTGCTTTTCGGCCTGGATATATTCAGGGGTACCGCCTGCCTGAGCAGCATAGTCTGTTACATAGGTCCAGCCTGATTCATCCACTGCACCGATAGCGAATTCCGGGTTGAAAGGCGAACCCAGTTTGCGCACCAGCACGACATCTACCTCACCAATGAGCGCATCGGCGATGATCCTCGCCATTGGCACGGCGCCGCGCGGAATGGCCAGCACCAAAGGATTTTTTCCCTTATATGCGGAAAGTGCCTCGGAAAGACGGGTTGCTGCCTGATCGCGATTCTGGAATGACATGCCTTCACCTCCTGTCTAAATCTAGCAACAAACCGAGGTAAAGCAATGCTCATTCGCCTGAGTGTTTAACCTTGCGTGGGTAATGTAAGCACTGTTCCGGTATCGCTGCATATCCCGCTGGTGCTGGCCTGTTCAAGTGGTCTCCCGGCTAATAGGCAACTGCATTCAACAATCCCTCGGGAGACTCAAATCGACACTTGTGAGACACTCGCCATCCACAACAGACGGACTGTTCATGCGCTCTTTACGGACATTCGCGGAACGCACCAAAAAACAAAAAACGGTGGCCAATTGGCCACCGTTTTCGTGAGGGCGCTTTTAAGGTTAGTTATATTTCTTCCTTGAAATAACCCCCAACATACTTAAACTTGAAAGGAACAGGATTAGCGAAGATGGCAACGGAACTGTAGCTGGTGGAGTATTTGTAATACTCAATAGTTTTACATTGGTAAAATACCGACCCCCCGCATTGTCTCCCATAGTGTCAAAAACAGTTAGTGTAAAACCTTGACCTGGCAACCAGGTTTGAGCCTTGCCACCACCAAATCCAGAGGTACATACACCAATTGAATTCAATGCATAGAGGCAAGAATCCCAACCTTCTAGGTTAAGACTATTTACGCCATAGAACCTAAATTGTGCCGATGGTGCAGATGAAAAAGTCCCGGAAATGTAGCTTGCGAAGAACGTCTCGCCATATGGGATTGCAATGGGGAAATAGGTTGCATTTCCGCTATTATCTACGGTGTAGCCTGGTTGTGAATAATCCACAGCCATGACAAAACTAACTATGCTCGGGTCAGGGTATCCAGCGAAAGAGTAATACTGTAGTGCAGCAAAAGTAGGACTCGATGCAAATAAGAATAGGCAACTTGCTAATAATTTTTTCATTCTTTCCTCATGATTTAATCTGCAAAATAGAAACATATTTACCCGCTGTAACATACGAGCAAGAAACATGTCAAATATATATTTGTCAATATATTCACGGTGCTGCAAGAAGACTGGCTTATGAATCGGCAAGAAGTGTAAAATTTTTCGACAATATTCGAGAAACCAACGAACGGCGGCTTTATGTGGTGCAACCAGCCGTTTGCTGTTGATTCGTGAGAGTCTGAAATTGGCACATTGCGACAGTTAAGGCGACTAAATCCTTCGCCCAAAAGCTGTCAGTCATTGGTACCAGAAAGTTTTTGAACTAGTCAACGAGTCCCGGCATGGCGTTCAACTTGATCGGAATATTCCCAATTAAGAACGTCATAACAATGGCGTTTGCTCAAGGGCGCTCGTAGTAGCGGCGTTCAACATATGGCTGCTTATTCGGCTATTTATGCTAACCACCTTTGTGAAATCTTTTCACGGAAGCAAATAAAATCGCAATATCTTGTTGTGGTAAATCCGGAAAGTGGTCGCGCAGAACACGAAGCGCTGACAGTATTAACGGTTCTCCACCCCCTCCTTGCTGGCGATCAAGAAGCGGTGCCGTCACACTACAAGCTTTCTCAAAAATGTCACGTAAATTGGTGTTGGAGCGTCTTTCCTCGCCGCTGTGCAAACTAGTTTTATCAGGTTCGTTATGTGAGTTCATGGCAATCCGCCCTGTGAGTTTTTCGATTTGCGAACTAATATATTGCCTTGACGAAATGCTGAGTTGATATCTTTGGTCGTTTGTAACCTGTATCAGTTTGGCGCGGCGGTAATTCAACCTCTACTGGGGTAAGGTCAGTGTAGGGTATCTGCTGCAACAAGTGAGCGATGCAATTGAGACGAGCTTTTTTCTTGTCATCGGCATTTACAACGAACCAGGGTGAAAGCTTGGTGTCTGTCTTGGCGAACATGACATCTTTTGCTTTTGAATATTCGACCCAGTGCTTCCTCGATTCGGTATCCATGGGGCTCAATTTCCATCGCTTGATCGGGCTGCGCATGCGCTCCTGAAAACGCCTCTCCTGTTCCTCGTCACTCACTGAGAACCAATACTTGATCAGATAAATACCCGAGCGAATCAGCATTTCTTCAAATAGTGGTGCGGTGCGCAGAAATTCTTTGTATTCATCGTCATTGCAAAAGCCCATGACACGTTCCACGCCGGCGCGGTTGTACCAACTACGGTCGAACAGCACGATCTCACCCCGGGCCGGTAAGTGAGGGACATAGCGCTGGAAATACCATTGCCCACGTTCCCTCTCTGTCGGCGTCCCCAGTGCGGTGACGCGGCATATGCGTGGATTCAAGCTCTCGGTGATGCGCTTGATTACACCGCCTTTGCCGGCGGCATCGCGCCCCTCGAAGATGACCACCACCTTGAGACCTTGTAGCCGGACCCATTCCTGGAGCTTGACGAGTTCGAACTGGAGGTGAGCGATTTCCTCGATATATTTGTAGTTCTTGGGCGGCTTGCGCAGTTTAGATCGCCCAGCTGCATGCCAATACTGTTCGACGGAGGTTGCCTCCTTTACGTCCTCGATGATTTCACCCAATTTTTCCTGTGATGCTGCGCTCTTTATCTTCTTCATGTTTACTGACCCTTCCTCTGTTTTTTGCCTTCCAATAGGCGTCGTTCATATTGCCAGGCTGATGCAAGGAATTACTGGTGGCCCCACAATGCATAGCGGTTGACTTTAATACATGCTTCATCCTTGCTGATCACTTCGCGGATGGCATGTTTTTCATTGGAGCAGTCGCGCTTGATATAAACGGAAAGCGGTGCCCCCCTTGCGCCAGCCACGCTTTGTACGATGGGCAAGGCAGAGGATTTTCCGTGCCGCGTTACTATGGCAATCTCCCCATTCATCAAACGCAAGAAAGTGCCGGGCGGGTAGATACCAACGACTTTGACGAACTGATCGGTCATGACAGGATCTACCTGCTTGCCGCGCTGCAAAAACACTTCGCGCATGGCGACATTTGGCAGCATGGCCGGACGATGGATACGCGCTGTCACCAGCGCGCAATAAACGTCGGCCAGCGTGATCAAGCGTGCCGCCGGGCTAATCGCGCTGCCGGATAATCCCTGCGCATACCCGCTACCATCGGCTTTTTCATGGTGTTGCAGAACAGCATTAAGCCAGGTTGGATCGGTCACGCCCTTCTGCTTGAGCAGGTCGAAACTTGCTTGCGGGTGGTTGCGCAACTCCTGCCGTTGTGCCTCTGACAGCGGTTCTTTTTGCACATGCAGTTTAGTTTGCAAGTTCACCATCGATACATTCATGGTAATCGCAGCAGCAACCAGCATTTGGCGCTCTTCTGCCGGACGTCCAAAATGCTTGGCGACAATCTCGCACAAAACGCCAACTTGGATAGGATGCACCACAGGGTAGCGACCATCACGACCGATGAAGATACTGGCAATTGCCACCTCTTCATCGACCTCGCATGCCTGCTGAATGGTTTTGACTATTTTCAGCGTTTTTTCGACCAGCGAGTCATCAACAGAAATATGGCCAAACAAGCGCTCCATATTCTCGTGCAACTCGTCGAGCAACATGAAAGCTGAAATTTTCTCCTTGGCAGCGACAATGCCACCACCGACTTCCCAATCGCTGGTATTGACGAAGAGGCCGCGCTCTTTTAACTCTGCAACCTGGTGGATGGATTCAATGACGACACCGGCGTGCAACAGCAATTGCCCGTTGCGATCATACACATTCCATGGAATGGGTTCTCCGACCTTTAAATCGCGCTCGTTGAGGTGTTGCATTTCCATGACGCCCCCTTCCGCTAATGGCATCCACATAAAAAATGCCCTAGTCTTATTATCGGTTATTTTTTTTGAATATTTAGTCCGACGGGCGAAATAAACCTCAAAACTCACTATACTGTGCGTTTTTCTGCAGCGCCGCATGTTGCTCAATCTTCCCATTCCCGCACCTGGCTCGTTTCGCCGCTATCCATATTTAGCTGGTTCAAGCGACGCGCTTGCCCATGCAGAAATTGCCCAGGCAAGCAAACCGCTGGTTATCATTACCGAATTGGCGGCTGATGCGCAGCGATTATTCGAAGAAATACCTTTCCTTGCACCCAACCTGCGAGTCAATTTGCTGCCGGACTGGGAAACACTGCCCTACGATACTTTCTCCCCGCACCAAGATCTGGTATCCGAGCGTCTTGCCACGCTCTATCAAATCCAGCACAACGCCTGCGACGTGGTTATCGTGCCGGTTACCACTGCACTCTATCGCCTGCCGCCTGTGGAGTTCCTGGCCGCTTACACTTTCTTCCTCAAGCAAGGAGAGAAACTCGATCTTGCTGCCCTGCGCGATCAACTGACTCTGGCGGGATACAGCCACGTCAACCAGGTTCTGTCTCCCGGCGAATACAGTGTGCGTGGCGGATTGCTCGACCTGTTCCCCATGGGCAGTGCGGTACCCTATCGCATCGACCTGTTCGACAATGAAGTGGAAAGCATCCGCACCTTTGATGTCGATACGCAGCGCTCCATTTATCCGGTCAAGGATGTACGTTTGTTGCCAGCGCGGGAATTCCCACTGGACGAAGCAGGTATCGCCCGCTTCCGCGAGAATTTCCGCGACAAATTCGAGGGAGATCCGTCCAAGAGTCAGCTTTACAAAGATGTGTCTAACGGCCTCGCACCGAGCGGCATCGAATATTATTTGCCGCTGTTCTTCGAGCAGACGGCGACGCTGTTCGATTACTTACCCAAGGACTCGGTGTTGTGTCTGCACCGGAATCTGGAAACAGCGGTGCATGCATTCTGGCGCGATACGCAGTCGCGCTACCAGTTGTTACGCGGAGATCGGACACGGCCACTGTTGCTACCGGAAGAATTATTCCTTCGTGCAGACATGTTTTTCGGTGCGTTAAAACCATTCGGCAGAATTGAAATGCCGCAGGTTTCGAATACAGAAAAACCAGTAACTGAAGCACTGCCAGCGCTTCAAGTTGATCGGCGTGCCGCTGATCCGTTGCAGAAATTAAAGGCGTTCCTTGGTATGTTTGCTGGCCGCACAATGCTGCTGGCGGAAAGTCTGGGACGTCGCGAAACCATGTCTACCTATCTGGCCGAATACGGTGTCAAACCTGCAAGTTGCGAGAGTTTCGCTGACTTCCTGCAGGCAACCTCATCGTTCATGCTAGGTGTAGGGCCGCTCGCAAACGGATTTATTTTGCCGGCTACGCATATCGCGGTGATCACAGAGTCGGAGCTGTATGCCACGCAGATACGTCAGTCGCGGCAACGCGACGCTACGCGTCGCTCGCAAACCGAGAACATGCTACGCGACCTGTCCGAGGTCAAACCGGGCGACCCGGTGGTGCATGAGCAGCACGGCATTGGACGTTATCTTGGCTTGACCAGCATGGATTTGGGTGAAGGCGAAACCGAATTTCTCCAACTTGAATATGCCGGCGGGGACAAACTCTACGTACCGGTTTCTCAGTTGCACCTGATCGGCCGCTACAGCGGCGCGGCGCCCGAAGCAGCACCCTTGCACAAGCTGGGTAGCGGCCAGTGGGAGAAAGCCAAGCGCAAGGCCATGCAGCAAGTGCGCGACACGGCGGCAGAGTTATTAAACCTCTACGCCATGCGCGCGGCACGCCAGGGCCATGCTTTTACCCTTAAGCCGCATGATTACGATGCCTTTGCGGACGGCTTCGGTTTCGAAGAAACACCCGACCAGGAAGCCGCAATCAAAGCCGTCATCGCCGACATGCAATCAGGCAGGCCGATGGATCGCCTGATCTGCGGCGATGTCGGCTTCGGTAAAACGGAAGTTGCTTTGCGTGCTGCCTTCGTCGCCATGATGGATGGCCGGCAGGTGGCCGTGCTGGTGCCGACCACCCTGCTGGCCGAACAGCATTTTCAGACCTTTTCCGATCGTTTCGCCGACTGGCCGATAAAAATTGCCGAACTGTCCCGCTTCCGTTCCACCAAAGAGCAGGCAGAGGCAATCAAGGGCATGGCCGAAGGCCGCATCGACATCGTGATCGGCACGCATAAGTTGCTGCAAAAAGATGTGAAGTTCAAAAATCTGGGCCTGGTGATTATCGACGAGGAACACCGCTTTGGCGTGCGCCAGAAGGAACGGCTGAAAGCCCTGCGCGCTGAGGTGGACGTGCTGACGCTGACCGCTACACCGATTCCGCGCACGCTGGCCATGGCCATGGAGGGTTTACGCGAATTCTCGGTCATCGCCACGGCACCGCAGCGGCGGCTGGCCATCAAAACCTTCGTCTGCAAATACAACGAGGGTACAGTGCGCGAAGCGGCGCTGCGCGAATTGAAACGTGGCGGGCAAATTTATTTCCTGCACAACGAAATCGACACGATCCAGAACATGCACGAAAAATTAACTCGCCTGCTGCCCGAAGCGCGTATCGCCGTCGCGCACGGCCAGATGCACGAGCGCGAGCTGGAGCATGTGATGCGTGACTTCTACCAGCAGCGCTTCAATGTCCTGTTATGCACTACCATTATCGAAACCGGCATCGACGTGCCCACCGCCAACACCATCATCATGAACCGCGCTGATCGCTTCGGCCTGGCGCAGTTACATCAACTCAGGGGCCGCGTCGGACGCTCGCATCATCAGGCTTACGCATACCTCCTTGTGTCTGACGAAGAGGCGCTGACCCCACAAGCAAAGAAGCGACTTGAGGCCATTCAGATGCTGGAAGACCTGGGTGCCGGTTTCTATCTCGCCATGCATGACCTGGAAATCCGCGGTGCGGGAGAAGTGTTGGGCGAATCGCAGAGTGGTGAAATGCAGGAAGTAGGATTTTCGCTCTACACCGAGATGCTTACCCATGCAGTCAATTCGCTCAAGGCCGGAAAGGAACCCGACCTGGCACAGCCACTCGGCGTCACCTCTGAAATCAACCTGCACTCCCCCGCATTATTGCCCGACGACTATTGCGGCGATGTGCACGAACGCCTGGTGCTCTACAAGCGGCTGGCCAATTGCGCCAGCGTAGATGAATTGCAACCCATGCAGGAAGAGTTGATCGACCGTTTTGGCCTGTTGCCGGAGCCTGCCCAGACACTGGTTGAGGTACATCGACTGCGCATTCTGTCAAAACCGCTTGGCATCGCCCGGCTGGATATAAGCGGTGAAGGCATGCTGCTTCAATTCGTGCCCAACCCTCCGATTGATGCGGCAAGGATCATCTCACTCATCCAGCAAAACCGCCATTACAAGCTATCCGGCCAAGACAAATTGAAAATCGAGAAAAAGCTGCCGCTTGTCGCTGACCGCGTAGATGCAGCCAGGGCCGTGTTCAGGGAGCTGACAAGGTAACCGATACCCCCAGAACCAAACCAATATAAATCCACTTACTGCAAATAATTGAACAGCGATAGACCGGTAACTTTTATATACGACTGCTGTGCTGCTTGAAGACCATACTGACGCTTGGTTAGCTCGCTGATGGCGGAGGCCACGTCCACATCCTGAAGATTAGAGATGGTCGATTTATAGTTCAATGAATACTCACTTGCCGTACTTTGCACCGCGTCAATCTCTTTAAGCTTTGCACCAACACCGGCTTGAAACTGGAGCACATTATTAAGCTCGCCATCCAATTGGGAAATCGCTGTCGTCGCGGTAGCCGATGTAAACGGTGTTACTCCTTGCAAAGCATCGGCCAGGTCGCTAATTGTTTGAAAAACATCTTTCGCAGCAACTCCGGGCTTAAATATATCGGCACCGGTATCGTTGATTTCTATCTGGCGCCCGGTACCGATCTGAACTGCAATCTTGCCCTGATCGCCCGCATAAACTCCGGCCCCGGAAGCTTGGGTAAATGGCTTCACTGATCCCAGATATCCGGAAAAAATATTTCGCCCATTAGCATCGCTATGATTGGCAACGCCCAGCAATTCCTGATATTTTTGGCGCACCTCTATGCCAATCTTGGACAGATTGCTTGCGTTCAACGAGCCATTGCCAGCCGCGACAGCCAAGGTACGCACGTCCTGGATGATATTAGTGATAGCCGACAATGCGCTATCTTCGTTCTCCAGGCTGGATTTCGCGGTGTCACCGTTGGCAATATATTGCTCGTTGGTGGCCAGCGACTGGGATATATCGAGCACCCTGGCTGCTGCCACCGGGTCATCACTGGCCGTGATTACACGCCGTCCAGTAGCCAGTTGCTGCTGGGCCTTGACTAGTTCAGCCTGTTGGTTCTGTATCGCCTGAATGCCGACATCATACATTGAACTGCTACTGATACGCATATTACCTCCTAGCCACCGATGCTAAGCAAAGTAGCAAACAAAGTTGCAGCAATCTGCATGGATTTGCCTGCGGCCTGGTACGCTTGCTGGTAACGAACTAAATTCGCCGCTTCCTCATCCAGATTGACGCCGGAAAGCGATTGTTGTTGCTGTTGCGCCTGCGACACCACGATTGCTTGCGCTTTACTGCGCACTTCAAATTCTCTCGTTTTGTTACCAACCTCGCTGACCAGTTGACTATAGACACCTTGGTAGCTTGCAGTCGCCGTACCATTGGCGTTATTGGCAAGTGTGGAGGATGTTTGCAGACCCGCCAGCAGCAAGGCATTCCGGCTATCGCTCACAGCAGCGAAACTCGCTCCGGAATTCGGGGAAACGGTGAAAGTATCCGTGTTTGCAGGCGACCCGGTAATGACCAAGCTGATGCCGCCGAAGCTGATGGTCGCCCCACTGACATAAGTAAATGGGGTTCCCGATGCATAACTGGTGCTGACTCCTCCTGAAGTTACCGTCACTGCCTGAGCAGGTGCAGCGGAAAATTTTCCTGTGCCGCTGTTATAGGTCAGCGTTACGGCTGCCGCTAAGGGAAAACTGAATGTGCTATCCACCGCACCTGCGCTGATTTCGCCCGACCCGGTATTGCTCAACGTGGTGCTCGTTTTAACAGGCGCCGCTGCGGCTATTTGGCTCGTATTGGTGATTGCCATGCTAATTGCGCTGGTTCCATAACGTGTAGGCAACAACAGCCAATGGTCGCCACTCAAGGGTGGAACTGTGGCATTGACATTCAACGTCAACCCCAGGTTTCCGACTGCGGCAACGAGCGTGGCGGCGTTAGTTACCCCGGCTACGTTGCTGCCGGTGGTGAGATTCGTTAAGGCATAATTTGTGCCGTCAAAAGAAATCCGGTAATTATCTGTCGTCAAAGCAGCCGATTTAAGTGGCGTGTAGCTAGCCGTGAGAATTGCACCGCCGGTATTGTTAAGATTACTTATCACCGCAGGGGTAGCAGAGGACAGGTTGAAAAAATTTCCTCCCTGAGCGCCATTCAAATCCACACCCAGTTTGTGCTGCTCATTGAACGTCTGTGCCAGACCAACCGCCACACGACCCAGTCCATTGAAGGCCGAATTGAGTGTCGTGTTACGAAAACTCAACAAGCCACCGAGCGTGCCGCCGGTTAGGCTGTTATCACTCAAGGGGGCTGCCGTGCTGCCACCGGAAGAATAGGCCACCACAGTATTTTCCGGGTCTTCTGTCGACTTGGCTGTCGTCAGGTTAAAAACCCGATTGCCGACAATCAATGCCTGTCCACTACCGATAAATAGATTTACACTGCCATCGTCCTGTTTGACAACAGAAACGTTGACCAATTTGTTAAGTTCTCCAGTCAATTGCTCGCGTTGATCCAACAGATCGTTTGGCTGCGCACCGAGGGTAGTACTTTGAGCCAGGCGGATCTGGTCATTCAGGGTGGCAATCTGACTTATATAGGAATTAATTTCTCCAACGGAGCTGACTATCTGGCCATTCACCCCGTCGCGCATGCCCTGGAGCTGTTCTGATAGCGTGCCAAACTTGCCAACCAGCGCCGAAGCACTACTTAACATGCCTTGCCGTGCGGGAACCGAGGACGCATCGGCTGCAACCGCATGTACGCTATTAAAAAAGTCCTGAAGAGAGGGCGACAGTCCTGCTGTGGGATCGGCAAGAAGATTATCGATCTGTTTGACTTGCGTATAGAAAGAATCCAGGTAACTGGACGTCGTCTCGCTTAGAGACACCTGGTTATCCAGAAACTGCGAATAAACGCGTTTGACTGCCTCGACAGAGGTACCCTGCCCAAAATAGCCCGCGCCATAAAGTTGCGGATTCGCCGTGCCTTGAATAATTTGCTGGCGATGAAAGCCGGGTGTACTGGCGTTAGAAATATTGTGTTGGGTCGTGATCAGTCCTGCCTGTGCGGCATTTAACCCGGTCAGCCCAACTCCAAGAACACTATTACCCATTTTTTAACCTCCGCTGCAGCCTTATTTTACCTTGCTGCAGCTAATCTTTTATCGGTTGTTTTCCAAAAAACTTAAGCGCAATTTTAATCAACCCACTAGCGCCTGGCGCAGGGTCGTGCCGTTCAATACGCGCGTTAATTTGCTTGCATACATTGGGTCGGTGGCGTAGCCGGCCTGCTGTAAGCCTTGCGCAAATCCTTTGGCGTTTAGCCCATCAGTAAACAATCCATCATAGCGAGCGTTGCTGCGCAAGGTGTCAGCATAGTCGCGGAACGCTTCGGTGTAAGAACCGTAAGCGCGAAACTTGGCGGTCACTTTCTGCGCCACGCCGTTCACGTATTCAGTGGTGGGTGCCTCGACCACTGCGCCCTTCCATGAACTGCCAGCCTTGATCCCAAATAGGTTATAACTCGGGCTACCGTCTGCGTTGCGAATCTGACGCTGGCCCCAGCCTGATTCCAGCGCTGCGTGTCCCAGCATAAAATGCGCGGGAATGCCGGTTTGACGCGCTGCTTCGGTTGCTTGTGGCCACACACTGTTGACAAAATCTTTGGGTGAAGAAAAATCCTGCTGCTTGATCTGGCCAGATACTGCATTGCCGCCTTTCTGTGCCGGATCAATGGCCGCGCCTGCCGCAGGTACCGGCAGGGCAATGCCACTGGTCACTTTTTTCAACGGCACGGGTGCCGACGGAAGATTGACGACCGATGGTGTAACAGCGCGTTCCAACTGCTTGGCCATCATTGCGGCCAGACCGATTCCCTTGCCAGCAGACATTTTCTGCGATAACTGGCCATCCAGCATGCCGCTATACATCTTGCTCTGCGTGCTGTCGAACATTCCCTCTTCCGGCACCGCCTCGCGCATGCTCTTCAGCATCATGTCGAGAAACAACGCCTCGAATTGTTGCGCAGCAGCCTGCACAGCGGCTTTCGGGTCGTTTTTTGCCTGTAGCTTGAGCCGATCCATGCCACCCGGCGTGAGCGACAGAGAAGCGGAAATGTCAGTTGTACCCAGCATGATCAGATGATCTCCAGATCAGCATGCAACGCGCCTGCCGCCTTCATGGCTTGTAGAATGGAAAGCAGATCTTGTGGCGTCGCACCCACCGCGTTAAGGGCTTTCACGACATCAGACAAGGTGGTGCTGGCGGGCAGCAAAATCACATTCCCTTTATCGGACTTGATTTCCACCTGGCCCTGTTCAGCCACCACGGTTTGCCCCTGCGACAAGGCTTCCGGCTGGCTTACCCCTGGTGTAACGCTAACGGTGACCGTCAGATTACCGTGGGCCACGGCGCAATTTTCCAGGGTTACCATCTTGTTCATGACGACCGATCCCGTGCGGGCATTAACGATCACCTTGGGCGACGCGTCACCAGGGTTAATCGGCAAATTCTCCATACGCGACAAGAATGCCACACGCTGGTTGAGATCAACTGGCGCGCGCACCTGCACCATCCGGCCATCCAGCGCATTCGCGATGCCTTCACCCATGGCCAGATTAATCGCCTGCACGACACGGTTAGCTGTAGTGAAATCCGTAGCGGACAACTCCAGATTGATAAACTCGCCTTGGCCAAGCGGCGTGACAACCGCACGTTCAATGGTAGCGCCGCCAGGAATGCGGCCAGATGCCAGCGTATTTACCTGGGCGCTGGCGCCACCTCCAGCCGCACCCGCTCCGCCTATCAGGACATTACCTTGGGCGATCGCATAAACCTGGCCGTCGGCACCCTTTAGTGGCGCCATCAACAGCGCACCGCCGCGCAGACTCTTGGCATTGCCAATAGATGCAACCGTCACGTCCAACAACTGCCCCGGTTTGGCGAAGGGCTGCAGGGTAGCGGTCACCGTCACTGCAGCGACGTTCTTCAGTTGCAACGTGGTGTTGGTTGGCAGGCTGACGCCAAGCTGGGACAACATGCTGATAATGCTCTGCACGGTGAAAGGCGTTTGCGTAGTCTGATCGCCGCTTCCATCCAGGCCCACGACAATGCCATAACCAATCAGTTGATTGACACGCACGCCCTGAATCGAAGCGATATCCTTGATGCGCTCTGCCCCCCGAGCAACGGGAACCAGCAAGCAGCCAAGCAGGCACGATGCCATCAGGACAGCACGCTTGAACCCCATGTTTTTCACCTCACTCCTCACTCTTCACCCCTCACTAGAAAGGTAGCACCGACAGGAAAAGACGCGCCAGCCAACCCATGGTCTGCGTTTCATCCAGATAGCCGTTGCCCTTGTACTCAATACGGGCGTCCGCCACTTTGGTAGAGGAGACAGTGTTGCCTGCGACGATAGTAGTCGGATTCACCACCCCGGAGAAGCGCACATACTCGCTACCCTGGTTGATGGACACTTGCTTCTCGCCGCTTACCAGAAGATTGCCATTCGCCAACACCTCAACCACGGTCACGGTGACGTTACCAGTGAACACATTATTGCTGCCGCTTTCGCCCTTGCCCTCGAAGCTATTGCTGGAACTGCCGTTCAAGCCAGCGCCCAGAAAGCTTTTACCGGGTAGACCTGCAAGTGTAGAGACGCCGAATTTATCTGCACCAGTCCGAGTCGTCTTGCTGTCGGTTTTCTTGCTAGCCGTGGTTTTTTCTTCGATCACGATGGTGAGCGTATCCCCCACATTGCGTGCGCGGCGATCTTCAAATAACGCCAGTTGACCATAGCCTGCCTGATAGATAGCCCCATTTGCAGAGGTCGATAGGGCCAAGGGCTGCGGCCGCGCAGTCATCGGCTGATGAATATTGGTTGACGGATCTGGCATGCTGACACAGCCGGCCAGCAGAAGCAGTGCTGTACTTGTCATCGCTATGCAGATTTTGCGCATCATGCTCCTATTCCCTCTTCTTAAAGAGAAGCCAACTTCTGCAGCATTTGGTCAGACGTGGAAATCGCCTTGGAGTTGATCTCATAGGCGCGCTGAGTTTGGATCATGCTGACCAGTTCTTCCACCACGTTGACGTTGGATGTTTCCAGGTAAGTTTGATTCAGCGAGCCAAGCCCGTTGGTACCCGGCGTATTGGCCGACGGTGTGCCCGAGGCCGCTGTTTCCAGATAGATGTTTTCGCCAAAACTTTGCAAGCCCGCATTATTCACAAAGCCGGCCAGTTGAATGCTACCTATCTGGTTCGGCGTCGAGGAACCCGGCTGCACAACAGATACTGTTCCATCCGCACCGATGGTCACCGAGGTTGCATCCGCAGGAATAGTCAGAGAGGGCTGCAACGGGTAACCGCTCGCAGTCACCATCTGGCCTTGAGCATCAACCTGGAAAGAACCATCGCGGGTGTAACCTGTCGTGCCATCGGGCAACAGGACTTGCAGAAAGCCTTTACCTTGAATGGCCACATCCAGGGCATTCCCCGTCTGCTGCAAATTCCCCTGGGTAAAAATCTTTTCAGTTGCCACCGGACGTACGCCTGTGCCGAGTTGCAGGCCGGAAGGCAACATCGTCTGTTGGGAAGATTGGGCACCCGGTTGGCGCAGTGTCTGGTAAAGCAGATCCTCGAACACCGCACGTGTCCGCTTAAAACCAGTGGTGCTGACGTTGGCCAGATTGTTGGAAATCACGTCCATCTGGGTTTGCTGCGCATCCAGGCCGGTCTTGGCTATCCATAGTGAACGAATCATATTAGTTCCTTAAGTTAACCGTTCAGATTCAAAATCGTGCTGGCCTTGCTCGCGCTCTGATCCGCGGTCTGGATCAGTTTCACCTGCATGTCGAACTGGCGCGCCAAAGTAATCATGTTCACCATTGCTTCGACCACGTTGACATTACTGCCTTCCAGAGCGGCCGGCATGAGTGACAGATTGGCATCGGCTTGCGCCGTAGCACCTGCCTTCATGCGGAACAAGCCATCGTCACCACGCTCCAGGTCAGCCTCGGCGGGGTTGACCAGCTTGATACGTCCCACTGTCGCCACTGCGTTCAGGGCGTTACCCGATGGCACGCTGGAAATAGTGCCGTCGCGCGCCACAACAATTTGCACATCTTGCGGGATGCTGATTGGCCCGCCATCACCCAGTACGGGCAGCCCATTGCGGGTCTCCAGCAAACCGGCTGCATTCACTTGCAGGCTGCCATTGCGGGTATAGGCTTCCGTGCCATCCGCTGCCTGCACTGCAATCCACCCTGGCCCCTGCACTGCCACATCTAGATCGCGTCCGGTGTGCTGCACCGGTCCCGGCGTGAAATCCGAACCCGGCGTGGAGTCCACTACAAAGGCGCGTGTCGGAGAACCTTCGCCGAATACTGGCGTGGCGCGCAGCACGCTGAGCTGGGCGCGAAACCCATTGGTCGCCGCATTGGCCAGGTTATGGCTAACGGTGGCCTGATGGTTGAGCGTTTCCCTGGCACCCGTCATGGCGATATAGATCATTCTGTCCACGATGACTCCTCACTCCTCACGCCTAACTCCTCACTATCTCAAGTTCACCAAGGTTTGCAGCACCTGATCCTGCGTCTTGATGGTCTGAGCGTTGGCCTGATAGGCGCGCTGCGCCGTAATCATGTTGACCAACTCGGCAGTCATATCGACGTTGGAATCTTCCACGGCCGACGACTGCAACACACCAAGACTGGATGAACTCGGCGGCCCGATAAGTGGCTGGCCCGAAGCCGCCGTTTCTGCCCAGCCGTTATTACCGATAGGCTGCAGGCCTTGTGCATTTGGAAAATCAGCCAGCACAACCTGACCTAGACTAAATGCTTGACCATTTGAATAACGGGCTTTGACAACACCGTCAGTGCCAATATTAAAACCTGTCAATTGGCCGTTGGTATAGCCATCCTGATTAAGGAGATTCACGCCAAAGGCGCTGCCGTATTGCGTTGTGTTGGAGAAATCTGGAGTAATCGAAGCAATGGCGTTGGCACCTGTGCCTAATTGCGCTGTAGTAAGGATTGGCACCGCCACCGTTGAACTGACGAGCGCACCGGTGCCGCCACTGAATGTCAACGTGCCCATCTTGGCACCAGCATTTAATGTGGTCGCAGTACCCTGCGGGTTGGTCAACACGCCATACACATCCCACGTATTGCTCGCGCTTTTTGCGAAATAATAGCTTAGGGTCTGGGCGTTGCCCAAGGCGTCGTACAGCGACATCGATGTAGACGCATTGAAGCTGTCCGCAACGGCTGGATTGAATGGGGCTGACGCTGGCGGCGTTAGCCGTGAATCTAGGTTCACGCCCACCTGGATTGCGCTCGACACTTTGGGTTTACCCCCGCCACCGCTACTGCTGGAAATATTTAAAGGAGAATAGGTCCCGGTCAGTATCCTCCCTGTGCTATCTGCGGGATAACCCGTCACCTTCAAACCGCTCGAATTGATCAGGTTGCCATTTTTGTCCAACTGGAACTGTCCATTACGCGAATAAGAAATGGTGCCATTATCGTCCAGACGGAAAAAACCTTTGCCGTTGATGGCGATATCCAGCGGGTTGGCGGTCGCTGTCACGTTGCCTTGCGAGAATTGCTGAACCACTGCGGCCACCTTGGTGCCGATACCGATCTGCAAGCCCCCGCCGCCCGACAGTGAATTGGCGAAGACGTCAGAAAACTGCGTCTCGGAAGATTTAAACCCTACCGTCTGCGAGTTACTCACGTTATTGCCAACTGCGTCCAGAAATTTTGAAGCGGCATTTAACCCGGACAAACCTTGTTGAAAACCCATGATTCTTCTCCTTCAGTTTTAGAGAATTTGCTTGATTTGAGAAAAGGAAAGTGCGCCCAGTCCCGAGGCGTTGATCGTCGGCCCTTGTGTACCTAGCGTTACGCTGTTCACTGTCCCTAAAGCCAGCGGGGTGGTGGTGACATCTTGACCTCCCTGAACGGCCTTGACGGAAAACTGGTAGGTGCCATTTGCGACAGCCACGCCGTCTGAATTTTTTCCATCCCAGCCAAAGTTGGCGACGCCTGCCGGCTTGCTGCCCAGATCCATCGTGTCGAGCACATCGCCGGCTGCGTTCTTGATAGTCACAACCACTTTGTCTGCCGGTCCGCCCAGATCGACCCCGCCGACCGATACGCCATCCTTCAGCTCCAGCGCAGTTCCTGCTGCCAACACGAAATGACCGATCATGCCGGATGCCTGCATCGCCTGGGACGACTGATAAAGCGAGCTCAATCCAGTCAGTGTATCGTTGAGTTTGTTGATACCGCTCACGGTGTTGAGTTGCGCCATCTGTGACGTCACCTGCGCGTTATCCATGGGATTTAGCGGGTCCTGATTACGCATCTGGGTGACCAGCAACGTAAGAAATCGATCCTCGGTTGCCTGCGCTGCACTTACCACCGGCTTAGCAGGTGTTGCTGGAGTTGCCGTACTAGCTACCTGTGGGACTGTACTCATTATTTATCCTCCTTCCTTATTGCCCAATCGACAAGGTTTTCATCAGCAGCGATTTGGCGGTATTCATCATATCCACGTTAGTCTGATAGGAACGCGACGCCGAAATCATATTTACCATTTCATCCACCACATTCACATTGGGCATCGTCACATAACCTTTATCATCTGCCAGCGGATTTTTCGGATCGAACACCTGACGACCCGGCGCGGGATCTTCCACTACCGACGTCACTCGAACGCCTGTGCCGCCGCCATTCGGCAATGGTGTGGCAGAAAACACAACTTGCTTGGACCGGTAAGGCTGGCCGGTGGAACTGGTTGCGCTATCAGCGTTGGCGAGATTACTCGCGACAGCGTTGAGCCGCTGAGATTGTGCGGTCAGTGCAGAACCGGCAATCGAAAAGACATTAAACATTGACATGTGTTATTGCCCCTGTATTGCGGAAAGTAGGTTCTTCACCTTGCCTGTCACCCGGTCCACCATGAACTGGTAATGAATGGCATTCTCGGTAAACTGGCTGCGCTCGACATCCATATCCACGGTGTTGCCGTCGATACTGGGTTGCATTGGGACGCGATACAATGTCTTGGCACCGAAAGCGTTGCCGCCTTTAGGCTGCAAGTGCCGAGCATCCGTTGCCGACAACGTTCCTCGTGCTTCTCCAGCACCCTGCGCGTGTTTTAGCGCCGCAGAAAAATCAAAATCGACGGCCTTATAGTTTGGCGTATCTGCATTGGCAATGTTGGACGCCAGCATTTGTTGCCGATTAGCACGCAGGCTAAGTGCATTGCTCAAAAAACCAAATTCGCTGTCCAGTCTGCCTATCATTGCTCGATTCCTGGTGTTGTTGCCAGGATATAAGCAAGACGCGTGCCAGATGGTTAATTCGGGGAGAAATGGAGAGTTGCGGGTATTAGCTTGAAAAAAACAGTTGACCCAAGAAACGGCTATTGCACGCAGATAAAAACCGATTAACGCTGATAATTCAATTTATTGAAGAAATGCACCTCTTCGTCCATTGAGTGCGCACAGACATAGCGACAACTTCCCATTCTATCTGCGTTCATCTGCGTCCAACTGCTTTCTTTGATTAATTGATTTACAGGAAAATCGCAAGCGGCAATTTTTGCCGGTTGCGGCAAAGGCTTGCCGCAACCGGCAGAGAAAACTACTCGGCTGCTACCACACGGTTCCGGCCAGATTCTTTCGCCTTATACACAGCACTATCGGCGCGCCCGATGAACGCCTCAGCAGCCTCGCCCGGTCCACGCAGCGCAACACCGGCACTAAAGGTAATCAGTACACGCTCGTTCTTGTGCAGGAAGAATTTTTTTGTCAGCTCGCGCTGCAAGCGGGTCATTACTCGGGCGGCTTCATCCATATCGGTTTCGGGCAGCAGAATAACGAATTCCTCTCCGCCAAAACGCGCCACGACGTCCGTGGGCCGCACAATTTCCTTTACCACTTTGACCAAATGCAGCAGCGCCTCGTCACCTGCCTGGTGTCCATAGGTATCATTCAGTTTCTTG
>JBBRTU010000020.1:0-46980 GCA_038244115.1 Burkholderiales bacterium | reverse complement strand
CGCGTGAAGGTGAGCCACACGCCAATCGCGATACTGAGCATCAGCGTCCAGGGATAGGTGACGCCACGCGTGGCCTGCGCGATCTTCTCCCGGAGGGGAGCGGCGAGGCCCTTGGACGTGTCGTCGCTGCCACCTTCCATCGCGTCGCCGGTCCAGAAGGTGCGCCAGAACGGCTTGCCTTGCTTGTGCGCCCACACCAGGAACTGGCCCATGGCGACAAACTCGTTGAGCGAATACGGAATCATCACCGCCATCGCGAGTGCGGCGATCAGACACAGTGTGCACCAGGTGCCGATCACGATCGGCTGGACGATGACAAAATAGATGCTGACGACACCGAGCGGGAGGACCGTGACAGCCAATGCGAGCACCATCCACGGCATGGTGCGCCAGCGGGTTTTCCCGCCCATCCAGATCATCACCAACTCGACCATGTAGACGATGCCGCCAAGAGCGCCATCGGCAATCGGCCAGGCTTTGGACATATCCGAAGTAATGATCGTCTCCGATCCATTCATCACGCCATTCATGGCACCGCTGCCGGCGAAGAACGGCTCCCACACGGCGTCGATATGGCCGAGCTGATAGGCGCCCAGGACGCGCGCGATGAGAAATCCGATCAGCGCGAGCACCGCAATCGGCATGCGCTGCAACCAGCTCGACGGTGTATAGGCCCATCCCGGCGGCACATCCGGCCCGCCCATCATGCCGGTCATGCTCATGCCTGGCATCATCGGGATCAACACCGACAGCGCGATCACCAGCGCACCGACCAGCGTCCCATTGGCATAGGCCTCCGGCAACGGTGTCCAGAACACCAACGGCGCGAACAGCAGCCATAGGCCAATTGCGGCGTTGGCCCACTGCGCCCAGGGATTGCGGCGCCACGCATCCGCTGACAGCACACTAAAGGCAATCACCAGGATGCCGCTGAGGACATCGCTCCAGGTCATCAGCAGATTGCGCAACTCGAACGACGGCAGCCCGCGTTCTGCCATGACCCGCAACTGGTTGGCGTCGGGGACGAAGTCACTCATGTAGCCGAGCGTGAACGGGCTGGTCAGCAGCCAGAAGCCGAGCATCAGGTTGAGATAGTGCGGCCACAGCATCTTGCGATGATCCTCGACCATCATGTCCGGCTGTTCGCCGCCGTGCTCCATCGCGCCGCCGCGCGGCACCAGGGTCATGCCGCACTTGGGGCAATTGCCCGGTTCGCTGCGCACGACTTCGGGGTGCATTGGGCAGGTGTAGGTGACCCCGCCCGACGCGGGGACCGGTTCGGCTGCCATCGTTGCAGAATGCATATCCTGACCATGCGCGGACGATTGAGCGTGATCCGAATGACTGACATGATCAGGGTTCTCGGGCACCTCCGGCACAGGTTGGTCAGCGTGATTCTGTTCCGTTAACGATGAAGGTGGATCCAACTCGTTCTCGCGGTACCAACCCAGCGGATCGGCCTTCAATGCCGTCACCATCTTCGGCAGTGTTCCGCGCAGCGAATGAACGGGCTGCCAATCCAGCAGGGTGCGGGCGCGCGTGATGTCGAGCGCGTAGTGGTCGTTGGCGCGGTCGATCATCCACGGCTTGATGAATGAATCTTGGCCAGGCATGTGGTCCTGCACCCAGGCACCGGCCTTGGCGATCGGCCCGGGGACATTATGCGTCTCCCATGACTCGTCATGGATTAGCCGCAGAAAGGTATGCTGCAGTTCGTCGTAGCTCAAGGTCTCGGGTTCGCCAATGAGGATCGTCGTCTCCGGCGGCAGCTTAGCGCGACGCTCCACGACTCGCTCGATGACATCCAATAAGTCATCCATATGCAGGAAAGACTGGCCGTGCGAGGTCTCGCCGGAATATAGGTGGCTGGCGAACTGGCGCTCGTAAATGCGCTGCATCTGGTTCGCCAGCGGTGGCGAATGGCAGACATCGTCGTAGACACCGGCGAGGCGCAAGATCACGGCGGGAATGTCGCCGCGCTCCGCCCGGATGAGGGCCTCGGTGCGCACCTTCGATTCCGGGTAAGCCCAGGTCGGCCCGAGCGGCGAGTCCTCGGTGATGAACACGCCCGGCTCGCCCGGCCGGTGCACGAGCATGGTGCTGGAGAAAATGAACTGCTCGACCTCGAAACCCTCGCGCAGGCCGAGCAGCAGGCGTCTCGTGCCCTCGACCGTAATCTGGTCGTATTTCGGACTCGGCTTGCCGAGGAAATCGTAATAGGCAGCCAAATGGACCACGGCGGCGATCTGGGTCCCGTGGTGTTCCCGCAGGATACGCAGTCCTTCGCGTACGCTGTCATCAGAAGTGATATCGACCGGTATATGCGTACAACCCGGCGGCGGCGGACTCGGCGCCTTGTGGTCGAAGCCCACGACATCGCTGAAACGTCCGGTCAGCCGCTTCATTACCGCGGTACCAATGTGTCCATTGGAGCCGGTGATCAGGACGATCTTTTTTTCTGATTCCATGTCTGAAGCTCCTAAAGCTGGTGGCTGGTAATTTTGTTCGGCCAATCGCACCGGTGAGTGGGCGCGGATCCTGCCCATTCATGACAGGGTGGATTTCGGTGGGAGGGGCGCTGTAATTTCTATTCTTCCATCATGCCCTGTCCATCATTCCGCTGTCCTTCATGACTCGCATATGCTGGCGCAATACTTGTCGGTGCGCTTGCGTGAGCCGCTCGCACTCCCGCGGATTCTTCGCATCCATTAATCTTGAGCATGTTTTCTTGCATCATGCCCATTTGTTTTTCCATGTCTTGCGGGTTTTTCATCGTATCCCTAAGACGAGTGCACCCGACGACACAAAACGCGTGTCAGGTCATGTTCACTTCTTTGTGCCCGCTCAGGTGCGGGCGCTGCTCGCCGGTCAGCACCGTCTTGGCCATTTTGAAAAGTTGCTTCATCCTGCTTTCTTCATCGTCCCAGTACTCGGCGTGTCTAATCTCGACTGCAAGCAGTGCTAGATCCGGGTCAGTCGGGCCGTCAGGAAACCACTCCTGGGCAGCAGACGACCAAAGCTGCTCAACCTTGACAGGGTCGTGCATCACGCTGGCTTTGCCTACGATTGAAACATAGCGGTTGTCATTCGGACTGGCATATGACACGTTGACGTTGCCGTCCTGCCGTAGGCTGCTGGCAAGTTCTGATTTTTCAAAGATAAAAAAGTAAAGCACCAATCCCTGGTCGAGCGATTTGTTTTGCGTCGTCAACGGATGGCTGTAAAGCATGCCGTCGTGGTGACGGTGCGTGAGCATGCCGAAGCGGATACCCTTGATTAAGTCCCAGAGTGTGTTGTGCTCGGTTTTCGAGTTGTTCATGGAGTCTCTCCTGTCAGGTTGAAGTTTTTGTGCTGAAAAAAGCGCGTAGTTCCAATTCCGTCGGTTGCTTCCGGAACACGACTTCATCGTCCACAATGAGATTCGGTGAATGCCGGATCGAAAATTTTTCGACTAGAGCAGGGTGATCTTCAACGAAATACGTGCGATAGGAGATCTGCAAAGACTCGAGTTCTTTTTCCAGCTTTGGACGATGACTACAAGCTTTCGTCGCGATAATCATTACATCCATAGTCGTCTCCAAAATATTAGCGGGGTGCCCATGTAGTTTGGTAATTCACTTTTTAGGTCAATCACTTCTTCTGCTCGAAGATGACCCAAACCAGCAGGACACCGAGCCCGAGCATCAGTACCGCAGGAATCCACATCCAACTGATTCCGCCTATCGCGCCGTTCCCCATCATCCCGCCACTCAGCGTTGCCCCTGACATCGACCCCCGCCCCCGAATAGCAGAAGCAGTACGACGGCAACGGCAAACGCGATGCCGAGGGCTGTTTTGTTTGTTGCGTCCATTTGATTTATCTACTGGTGCATTGGGTTTGATTAACATCTACAGATAGCAAGATGCCGCCCTGTCCCCCTTTGCTAGCGACAGACCGTAGTTCTTCGTGCCCCTATTTATGCTGTTCTCCGTTTTTTTGTTCCTGGCCTGCACCCATTCCATTTTTTGCATTTCCGCCCATCATGCCGTCGTCGTTCATGGCCGACATATGCTGCTGCAGCATTTGTCGGTGCTCTTGTACGAGGAGCTCTCGCTCCTGCGGATTCTTCGCATCCATGATTTTGTGCATTTACTCATGCATCTTCAGCATGCTTTCCTGCATCATGCCCATTTGTTTGTCCATGTCTTGCGGGTTTTTCATCGTATTCTCCAAAAGTGAACGGGTCAGAAAACCTCAAAATTCAAGGTTCATATGATTATGTTTACATTAAAAGTCCAAGTCGTTCTGTACGCTGCCGAACATGGACTTATTTGATTATTGGTGATTCCATAATTCACGAATTCACGACAGGTCGCCGCCGACCGAGCAAATCCCTCCTGTCTTTTTTACCCGCAAGGAGTGTGTCGGGGGTAAAAAGAGGATAACGCCGCGGCAATGCAGCTTTTCCGCTTATGCCAGACAGGGCGCGGTGGCTGGCCGCCCAGGTTTTTCCACTTACTCAATTCGAGAGATCATTGATCTCTATGTCTTTAAGTGCGGTAGCGAACAGACGCAGTTTGCGTATCCGCCCACAGTTGCTGAAGCGGATTTCTTAACCGCGGACAATTCAAGGAGTAACTGTTATGAACTATTCAATGCCATCACTTCTGCTGCTCACGATGCTCGGACTAGGCGCATGTACCGGGCCGATGGGGCCGCAGGGTAATCAAGGGAACACGGGATATACCGGCGCCACCGGCGCTACTGGAAGCAAAGGAAACACTGGATACACCGGCGAAACGGGTGCGACTGGAAATCAAGGGAACACCGGATACACTGGCGAAACGGGTGCGACTGGTGCGACAGGTACGCAGGGCAACACGGGTGCCGAGGGCATGCAGGGCGCTACCGGGAGTAAAGGGAGCACTGGCGCTACGGGCTCCAAAGGCAGGACTGGTTCAGGGGGAGGCACTATTGTGGTTGTCCCTCCTACGCAGTAATCCGGAGCACGGCTGAAGCAGAGGTAGGTGTAAATCCACTACCTCTGATTTCAGACGCACATAAAGCAAGCACTGTAGTCGGGGCTTGACGTCTCATGGACGCTTTCTGCTTGTAGCAAACTTCACCGTTCGATTCAATATGTGGTGTCAGTGGTGATAGCACGAATGCATACGCCATATGATTATCTTACCAAGTTTTATTGTCTGCTGATATCCCAATGTTTACTGATGAAACGCAGTTTCAAGTAGCAGTGCAAATATATAAATATACGCATATTGACTATATATTCCCTGATTGCATATCAGCAAGCTTAACCAATTGGAAGGCAACATGAAACCACTGGCTTTATCTATCGCACGCCTAATTGCGCTTCCTATGGTTGCATTCCTGGCCAGTTGTGGCGGTGGCGGTGGATCATCTACAGGGGTATCAGCTTCCACAAGCTACACGGCCGTTGCCATGGCAGGTGAACTGCTCACCTATACGATTGACACGACCAATCTAACTTACAGTTATACAATCACCGATAGTCAGTATGGCCTGACCGGTACAACCGGATCAGGAACGTTGGTTCACAACATCGATGGCACCTACTCCCCATCCGGAATCAGCAACGCCAAACTTGCTATTCTTCCAAACGGATTGATTCTGGGAGCTATACGTGTAACGCTGAATGGCACCCCTACTTCGATTCCTATCATTGGTATGACACATCTGGTGACAGAAATTAACTCTGGCGCAGCAACCTACAACTTCGTGCAACGCAGCTGCCTTAGTGGCATATGCGGCTCTGCATATGGAACGTTTCAAATCAGTTCGACTGGCACATGGACTTTTTGCCCATCGGGAAATTTAACCACCGGTTGCTCTGGAAGCACCAATTCTGGAACGCTAAATTCGTTGGGTAATGGAAAATGGCAAGTGATGAATGGCGCTACGGACATTGGAACAGCCATTATGCTCAACTCTAGCGGTCAGCGCATTGTAATGCTGGATCTCAAAGATACGCGCATGGGTGGTTTTGGTGTTGGTCTCCTTGTTGGCTCGTCACAACAATCCATGAACGTGGCAATGACTAACGGCACCTGGGTTACCGCTTCAACCACAGGAAACTGGGGAATATTTTCTGCTTCTGGTAACCAGTTTAGCTATATCACTGTTAATGGTATGGCATCAAACGTCATGACTACATTTTCCGCTGATACCCCTTGGACCGGAGTTTATACAGCAGCTTCAGGTGGGCATGGTGTACTTGCTGGAAATGGTATATACATATTTGAAAATACGGGCGGTTATGTTGAGATCGGCGTCAAGATCAACTAAATCAAGTTCAATTTTTTCGTTGTCAGAGATTCAGTTGATGTGCAGGCGTGGGTTTTACCGCATCGTCCATGGCCATGAACCCAGCACTACTGCTGACCTAGCGCTGCGACAAGATAGAGGTGGCCTCACTTGATTGGACAGAATTTCCATGTTTATAAGTGAAGCCTTGTTGTTTATTGTCTATGCTGCTTTTAGCAGTGCAGGCAAGTTGTCGAAGTAGAACTCATCCGGTGTTTAGTCGTCAAGAGCCGAGTGCGGTCTGAGCTGGTTATACTTGATGAAGTATTTCCCCAGCCCGCTCTTTGCATCGCTGACACTGTTGTAAGCATGCAGGTAGACCTCTTCGTACTTCACACTTCGCCATAACCGTTCCACGAACACGTTGTCCCGCCAGCAGCCTTTGCCATCCATGCTGATCTGGATGCCGTTATCTTTCAGTAGCCCAGTGAATTCGAAGCTGGTGAACTGACATCCCTGGTCGGTGTTGAAGATTTCAGGGTTGCCATAACGGTTGATCGCCTCCTGTACTGCCTCGATACAGAAGTCGGTGGTCAACGTATTGGACACGCGCCACGACAGTACCCGCCGGCTTGCCCAGTCCACGACGGCGAACAAATACACGAAGCCGCGCTTCATCGGGATGTAGGTAATGTCCGCAGCCCATACGTGATTCGGGTGCGTGATGTCCAGATTGCGCAGCAGATACGGATAGACCTTGTGTGCCGGATGCCGACGGCTGGTGTTAGGTTTGCGATACAGCGCATGGATACCCATGCGCTTCATCAAGGTAGCGACACGCCGCCGACCCGCTGGCTGATCTTCTCGCTTGAGTATCCGGCTCAGCATGCGTGCGCCGGCGAATGGCCAGTCCATATGCAGCGCGTCGATCCGGCGCATCAGTGCCAGATCCTCCACCGATATAGGCTGTGGCTGGTAGTACGCTGTTGAGCGTGCCAGCTCCAGAATCTGGCATTGCTGAACGATCGGCAGTTCATGGGTTCGGTCGATCATTTCTTTGCGCTCAGCAATCCCGCCTTGGTGAGCGCGCTTTCTAAAAAATCATTCTCCAGCGTTAACTGCCCGATCTTGGCATGGAGAACTTTGAGATCGGGCTCTGCTGGCTTGCGCATCAAAGGTCCACCAAACACGTCGGCGGCTGATTCCTGCAATTGTTGCTTCCATTCTGAAATCTGGTTCGGGTGAACATCGAAGTGTTCAGCCAATTCCGCTAAAGTCTTGTCGCCCTTGATCGCTGCTAGTGCCACCTTGGCTTTAAATCCCGGTGCGTGATTCCTTCTCGTCCTTCTCATGCGCTTGCTCCTCTGGGCGCCGTGAATTACACGGCCTGGGTTGAGCAAGACTATCACTTAACAGACTGTCCAGTTTCGCGGCGCCACCTCTAACTGATACCGCGACCAAACGGTTCTTCGCCTCGGCTCGGTGAGAACATTTACAGGGAATTACGCTATGTTAGCTTTCGCACAGACATCGAAAATTATTTGTCCTAATCTTTCACTACTGCACAATACGCTAGGATCAAAACCACAGCTAAACACGACGCAGACTTCAAAGTAGAGAAATCAAAAAGTGCGATATATTTTTTCCGGCGCCGCGAAGAATTAATCGTTGCGCGGGTCAAATCGGAATCTTGCATGTAAATATTAATATTCACAGGAGATAACCATGAACGAAAATCAAGTTAAAGGCCGAATTAAAGAAGCGGAAGGTAAGGTCAAGGAAATCACCGGCAAGATCGTCGGCAACAAAAAAATGGAAACAATGGGCATGCTCCAAAAAACTGCCGGCAAAGCCCAAGCAGACTATGGTGATCTTAAGAATGACCTCAAGAAAGCAAACTCAGTTCAATTTTGACAGGAGACGAACATGAACTACGAAGAGCGCGATCCCTATGGTATGTACAAAGTCAGCACCGTCAGCAAACCTGGACCTGACGTGCGGCACGGATCCTACCCAGAAATTATGGGTGCCGACACCCTGGTTGGAAACGACGTCTACAATAAGAAAGGCGAAGATTTGGGTGACATAAAAGAAATCATGTTGGACATGCGTAGCGGCAAAGTGGGTTATGCCGTGTTGTCCTTCGGCGGTTTTCTCGGTATGGGGGAGAAACTTTTCGCGGTGCCGTGGAACGCGTTGACCCTCGACACGAAAAACAAGCGCTTCGAGCTAAACGTGGAGAAGGATCGCCTGAAAGATGCACCGGGATTCGATAAGGACAAGTGGCCCAACATGGCCGACCAGTCTTGGGTGAAGGAAATTCATTCATACTATGGGACTACGCCGTATTAGCACTGCACGCCCGATACCGCTATTTTTTTGATGCCCCCTGCTGAGAATAAATCAGCGTTTATCTAAATCGACGGTGTACCGAGTCGTGACGGTACAACGGCTACTACCATCGTGTCTTTGCCATCGGTTGCTCTGCGATAGCAACGCACAAACGACAAGTCCTGCCGAAGTGGGTGGCGCGGCTGGCACAAAACCAGCCGCAATTTTCGATCTAGTAATAGTCACCGCGCCGTGACGCACCTGGCGCTGATATCGGTCGACTTGAAACCGATGCGCTCGCAACAGCTGCATGCACTCGATTTCCAACGCCAGGACGTCGTTCATTTGCGGTTATTATCCCTGTTCGAATTGCCCCCGTTCGGACTGTTGGTGTGTTCCTGCGGGGGAGTCTCGCTCAGGCACTGACTCACGTCCTGATGTTGCTGTATTGCTTGGCGCTCACACTCGGCTTGACGTTGACGCTCAGCCTGCTGTTTCTCCGCGGCCTGCGGCTTCGCATCGCCCTGACCTTTGCGCTCTTTGTCCCGACCGTGGTCGCTCGTCCCGGGAGCGGATTCCTTCGCGGGTTCGATCGAGCGGTCAAGCGGTCGCAACTGAATGGGCGCAGAAGAGGGTGTGCCGGGCTTTTCGCCAGCGCGGCGTGATCCCGCTGCACGCGCGTACACCACGCCGCGTTGTTCGCCGATCACGCTCACATTCCGTGCGGTTTTGTCGTCGCGGCTCTGCACCGATTTGGCGGCACCGGGTTCTGGCGCCCGCCCCGGATTTTTCTGCAACTGCTGTTCGCGCGCGGCAAACGGACTCGCGCCAGGCGGTGGCGCATTGCGTACGAAAACCCGTCACTCGATCGCTTCGGGCGATGGTCGCGCCGCTACGGCCTTACCCGACCCGATCACGCGGCGCCCAATCGGCGTCGACCCGGCTGGGGAACCACACGTTGCCGTAGCTGCGCACCGTGTGCCAGCTACCATATTCATCCAGATCCGCATAACCTACCACATCGTCGTCGAGGTAACGCAGCGACGCTGAGCGGTCAAGATGCCGGTCGCGTTCACGACTGTAGCGATCGAAAGCGTCTTCACGGGGCAAACCGTACATCTCGTAATGGCGCAAATCGGCGCCGTAGAAGCGCACCGTATCGCCTGCGCGCAACGGGAAACTGGTATTTTCGCCATAGGCCTCGCCTGCGCCTTCCCAGACCACGATGGTGGTTACAGCGTTGTGCGGGTCGACGTCGATGCGATAGCGTCCGGCATGGTTGATGGTGAACGCCAGCGTAGCGTTGCCACTTCAAAGCTTTGCCCGAGATACATGCGCCGTACTCTCAGGTTGAGCGTGCCCTGCGTCAACTGGACCTGCGCGATACGATCACTCAGATCCAAGATATCAACGCTGGTGTTCGAGCCGAGCCGGATCGCGGCGCTGCTCACCTGAAACTCCGCGCGCGCATCGCTATCGGTCCAGAGCCGATCGCCGTTGGACGGCGGACGATTGCGCACCACGTTAATCCATGCGTCCTCGCCAGTTGGGGAGTAGCTTACCGCGCCTTGCGTGTGCGCCAGGCGCGCTACGCGCCCCGGAGGATCGGCATAGGCCGCGCTCGCAGCCGATGCTGTGCACAGCGAGAACAACAGCATCCCCGTGAGGGCAAGAAAGCGCAATGGATTCGACATAGTGTATTACTTTTAATTGTTTGCCCGCACGACCAACAGCAACACGCCGACGAGGATGCCCCTGTCGACCCAGGCCCATATGTTCACCGTCTCGTTTGGGGGGCCGGCATTAAGGCCGAGGAACTTTTCTTATGCTTAAGGCCACAAAATAGCCAAACCCGGCAAACCGGTCTGTACGCTAACGAACATGGAAGCCCAATACGAGCATGTTGCCGGATCAACTTAAACCAACAACCAGTATCAGGCCGGCACAGTGAGCTATTTAAAAGTTGTCATTACCCAGGCAGCCTCCCTTGACGCAGCATGTAGCGAACTCGACATCACCGGCCGCAGGCTGGTTGCAAGCGCCGCATTACTCAAGGCGCTGGGAGGGGACTGGCATTCGCCATGAGTGTCGGCCACATTTTTGGCAAGATTCGGAAACTGATACTACGCTTGGCGCGCCAACAGAATTTCGGCCATTCGTCGACGGAAAGAACGGCATTGCTAGCAAACACTATCGCAGGCATTCTTTCCTAAAATTCCCAGACGATGCTCTGTACCAGCTAAGTTTTAAACCGTAACGGTCCAGGTAATTCCAGAGGCAGAACGGGAGCGGGTATTTGATCCGTTCTATCGCGTCTTAGGCAGTGATGAGATTGGTTCGGGTCTCGGTCTATCCATTGTTAAAACAATTGCCACCCGTGTCGGTGCGAAAGTAAGCCTTGGTTTTGCTAACGACCAATCGCGGTCTGGCCTACGTGTAATGGTGACCTTCCCTTTGACAATGAGTTGAAGGTGCGGCGACGGTAGAAAGAATTTTCTGGTCGTCTCCTCCGCGCGCGATAGCGGTTATTACCGGCTAGGGCGCGTATGTCTCTTGTGTGTGCGCCGTGCAAAGGCGGCGCTTTCCAGTGGGTGCAAGCCCCACCCGGCGAAATGCTCCAGCCGGAAGCAACCGGAGCAGTCATGGAGGTAACGAAATGGCTGAAGCCTTCGGATACACGGCAACGCGGTTGCGCCGGTGGTTGCGCAACAAATACAAACTCAGACGACGCAAAGGCGGGGCATATCCACTCTCGCACCTTTACGGGTACTTCGGTCTTGTCAGTCTGGGCGGGCGCGATAAGTCGTGGGCGAAGGCGTGAAGTTTTGTCCGAGAGCCGGATGCGGGAAATTTGCATGTCCGGTTCGATGAGGGGATGTGGAAACGGGGTTATGGCAAGGTTACTTGGGCACCGCCAGACGAAAGGGGCGGCAACAGACAAACCAAACCTAATGCTACCGCGCCACATCTCTACTCTACCGATTTTTGCCGTTAAGCGTAACGTAACTCAAGTACAACGCTTATTGCCAGAGGCAGAAACGCTCCGATGCACGCAGCGACCAATACGTCAGTAGGCCAGTGAACACCAAGCACCAGACGTGAAATGGCGACAAGAGATATCCATATGATGGCTAGTGACAGCACGAGATTGCGTGACGCTGGCCTGATTCGGATCGCGCACAGCGCGGCGGCTGTAGCAAATGCCGCGACGGCTAGAGTATGCCCGCTGGGAAAGCTGGAGCCCCAATACCACTCGGTATCCCACAGCGCAGGCCGAGCTCGGCTGACAGCCATTTTGACAAAGTAAACCACAATCGTAGCGCTGATTACCGAAGCTGCGACAAGTAGCGCCTCGAAGCGGTGCTTTGCCCACAGCAGTGCGATTGTCGCCATGGTTACGAGCGGAAACAGAACCAATGATGACCCTGTAAATGTGATCACTTCGAAGAACCCGGTTAGCGTGCTCGGAACGTGATTATGGATGAAAAGCAAGATAGCCCTGTCGATTGGACCTGATTCTCCACCGAGCACATCTTCGCTAAATTTAACTGCGAATACCGCGAGGACGAGTACCAGTAGTGTGATAAAACGGCGTTTCTCCAGAGGTTCTGACCATGCGGGTTGCTTGCGGCGCACATACGCACCCAGGACGAAATAAAGGCAGGCAACGCTGAGGGACATCTTCGAGATATCTTCTATCAGCTCGAAGATCACGTACGCTCCGGCTGATGTATGCAAAATGAAACAGCGAGTAGGGGAACTGAGAGGTCAAACTTCCAGGCAACTCGCGACTGCTGGTAACTCATATGATCGCTTCAAAAGCGATAGGCGAGGCCAGCGCTCGCATAGTAATTCGAATCGCGTTCCGCAAGGGGGCTGCGCGAGGCGTCGCCGTGCAGGCGGCGTGACTCCATGCTGCCAACTACTACCCAATCCCGGCTTAGGTCGACCGACCAGAGCAATCCGAAGCTTGCAAACAACCAACCACTTCCTGTATGGAATGCCGGCAAGCCCGTTGCGGTGGACTGTGGCGTAATGTCATAGAAAGAGCCGGCTGACTTCGTGTTGGCCCACGTCGCCTGTGTGAATACGCCCGCAGCGACGCGTCCACTACGGTATACCCCCGCACTGAGGCGGAAGTCTATTTGGGCACCGCGATCGGAGTCGGTATGCTGCCGCGCGCGTGCCAGTAATGTGATTGGCATTGGACCAAAGCTGTGGTCCCATTCAAGATGCGCGCCGATCGACGCTCCATGATCAACATCCGGGATGTTATGCTGCATGAGGAAATCGGAATCACTTTTCTGGCGTCCTGGCTCGAAAGCAAGTTGCGCGCCGGCATGCAGCCCCGGCACAAGTTCCATTCTGACGCCGCCTTCGAGAACACCCTGGGTCGAGCGCACAAACCAAGGCTGGCCGAAATATCGAACGACCGGAACCAACTCTACGTGTTGAGAAGCCGAACCATCGTATACTGGTTGTGAGCGCAGACCAGGGCCGAGCATCGAGTCATTTGAAAGTTCTGCGAAAGCGGCCAGTGGCACGATCAAACCGAAAACCAACGCCACGGAGCGGATCACGGCTGAGAATGGTTGAAATTCGAGTAGGGTAATATTCATTCGTGTTTAAACTTTGCGTTATGCATTTCTTTTTTTGGCACCATTAATTCGTCTGCTAATAATCTGCTTCGCTTAATAAGTTCTCTGTGCGCTAACGCACAGAGTAAATCTGAAAATAGCCGGATACTTTGCAGCTCCCACTTAATAGATTAAAAGGAATACCATGAAAACCAAACTAGCGACAGCATGTCTCATCATCGGCACCTTCCTGGCCCCAGTTATGGCCTATTCCGCCGATTCTGACAAAGACCGTTCACACCCCATGACGTACGTCAAAGACTCGGTAATCACAACCAAAATCAAGGCCAAGCTGGCCGCGGATCATCCGGGCAGCATGAAACATATTCAAGTCGATACGGATAAGGATGGCGTGGTGTGGTTGACCGGCACCGCCAACACCCAGGAAGAAATAAACCAGGCGATTGCAACGGCAAGGAGTACCGATGGCGTAAAGTCGGTCTGGAGTGATCTTAAAGTCAAGATGGACCGCTAGGTTCTGACTCGACGCTAAGACCGCAGCGCGTACTTCACGCTGCGCAAATCTGGCCAGAGGCCGATATGTGCCTCTGGCCTTTTCACGCCTGCCGATTCAACGTGCAATATTCCATGATAATCGCTCGGGAATCTTCCCAAGACGCCCATGAAATTCGCATCATCAGTTAAGCGACCTATCACTTCAAATATTCCCCAATATTGATCCCGGCGTTCTCATCATTACCGACATTTTTATCTCTATGTGCTCCAGCGCACAGAACGTTTTACTGAGTAGGGAGAAGATGAACATATTCTGTCGTAAGGTGTGGAGACATGAGAATGCAGCCACAATTTCTGATTTAGCATGATGCCATTCAACTGGAGCACACAAATGTCAAAAATAAATAATAAAATTTCCTCGTTTGTCCCTTTGCTTTTATTATTCGTGGTGTTTTCACATTCCGCATCGGCAACTGTGATCAACACGGGTAACGAAAAATCCCTCACTTCCATTCTGGATACCATTATGAAAAGCGATGGGGTCTCACTAGAGCGTGTAAGCGATTCTAAAGACGAATTTTGGGCACTGGCTGGAACGGGCACGGTGCTGACAAGAGCGCGATTTGCCGGATTCAACAATATTTTTGGCGTTATTCCGGGGACTGATGGTGGTCTGAATAGTTTTCAACCGTTGCTTTCATCCCTTAGCAGTAATGGCATTACCGGTCATGGCGGCACCCAAGCGCTGTTTCCGAATTTGATTGGAGACTTTCGTTTAGCGATTTTTACACCACAAGGTCAACTCTGGAGTTCGCGTGCAACCGACAACAGCGATGCCATGGATCATCTGGTGACATGGGTCGACGTAAATGATCCGTTACATTACTTCGTCGCCTTCGAGGATCTTAGATTTCCTCAAAGCGACGGTGACTTCAACGACATCGTGTTAGAACTGCACAATGTTGTGGATGGGCCGCTGCCGGTGCCAGAACCTGGGACTCTCGCCTTAAGTTTTCTTGGTTTGGCCGGACTTGGATACTCTCGTCGGCGCAAGCAAAAGCATTTGTCGTAAAGTGTCTATATTTCGATATCATAGGATTGTGCTCAAGGCGTTTCATATCCTGTCCACGTAGTTGATCGGGGCGTGATCGGCTAATGGTTTCGGTGGAGCAAACAACTGTCCGAGGGAAAATTTACGCGCGGGAGCGATCAATCGTAACTCTGTCCCGACATGCCGGAACCCCAGCGTTGCTGAAGGAACTGTCGTAACGATATCTTCATCATCAACAATCCGATAGATGGGGACGTTGCCGAGTGAAGCGATGAATGCCTGGTTGCCAACCCGTGGCGAGCCGAATGTGTAAACCGCTCTTGGCGCATGACGTGCTGCTGCCAGCGTGGCAAGCGCCGCACCCAGACTATGTCCTGTATAGAAAATCGGGCAGTTATATTGAGCAAGTACGCCATCAATTTCGCTCCATACCGAATCGAGTGCTTGCGTAAATCCTTCGTGTATACCCTTTTTGTTTTTAACCAACGATAGTTTCCCGGCCTCAAGATCGGTGAGGTAATCCTTGATGTTTTGTTCGGTGCCACGAAATACCAGCACGGCGAATGGCGATGTTTCCCCAAACTCGACCAACATGGCTTGAGTACCTGTTTCCCGCGAAACAAAGAATTTTCGTTGTTTGAACCCGGCATTCTCGAGAAAGCTGGTTCGGGTTGGCTGCGGAGGTGGGTTCTCCTCCTCGGTATCGTGTCGATATACCAAGCGGCTGAGCTCCGCGAGCCATAACGCGTTACCGTGGCTATACGCGCAGGCCGTAGGATCGAATGGCAGAAAGGGGCGGCGCAAGAAAAAATCTGTCGCAGCGCCGGGATGTAAGAGGTCTTGCCATGATGTAGTGGTTTTTATTTATTCTCCCGTGCGACAAATGTGCGAACCATTCCTTGATGAGAGGAGCGATCCAAGAAGGCTGGGGCAATGTGATGTTTCATTGCGCGAAAAGTTATTGTAACTTCCAATTATTTTCCAAAGCCTTGCATATACGCTTAATAAGTGCGCAGGCGCATAAGTTCGTCGTACAGCCATTGTTTGCTGGTCACGGGAACGCTGCCAAAACACCTTACCTTATACTGCTGACCGGTAAAACTGCTTTCTGTGGCAGCCCTGTCAATGAAATCTTCGGTGGTATTGATCAGGCTTCTTGCAATCAGATATTTGTATTTGTCGCGTATATGCGCTTGCGCCGCTTTCGAGTCGTTCCAACTGCCATTGCGATAAAACTCACACCCGGATCCCTCAATATAGCCAAGCAGGAAATTGGCCTCAATTTGCACATTTACCGGGAGCTCCGCACGCGCAACTGGCGACACCAAGAGCACCGCCATCAGTACCGGACCCATTAAAAATCGCATTCTCATAACTCCTTATCCAGTGGCAGCAGCGATAAAACATTGACCTTGAATCTTTGCCAGTCACTTCGGGCCGGCTCCGTGTCGTACTCAACAGCTTTGCCGTTTTCCTGAGTCTGCCATACCAAACTTGGTGCCCATCCCGCCTTGTTCGGACTCAATGCAAGCATATAGGAATTGACTGGCTGCACCATGGCTTCGAAACGCGCAGCAATCTGTTGCGAAAGCTCGGGACTGTCAATGATCAAACCAATCTCGGTGTTGAGATGCATCGATCGTTGATCGAAATTCATCGAACCTATGAACAGCCTCTGGCGGTCAAATACAAACAGTTTCGCGTGCAGGGAATAATTACCAAAGCGCGATATTGTCGTGGTTTGACCACTGCCTCTGGTGTTACCAAGAAGTGAGCGGATCTCATAAAGCTCCACGCCATTTTCAAGCAGGGGCACCCGATAATGCATGTAGCCGGACTGCGCCAACAGCACCGTCGACGATTCGAGTGAACTGGTCAGGACGCGGACACGCACGTTGCGTTGGCGTAGGCCATTGAATAACTGCATTCCTTCCTTCCCCGGTATCAGGTAGGGTGTGATCATCAGCAACTCGGATTGCACCGAGATTGAGGCATTGGCTACTTCACGATGCATCAGCCTGCCCACCATCGCGCCATTTTCAACTTTCTTCTTGTCGGGGCTGTCGCAAATCACCTGCGCGTGCGCCCAGATCAGGGGCAAGCGGCCGGAGATTAACCCGTCAAATGGCTCGCCGGTCGCGATCCGCTTTACATAGTCAATACCGTCTGCCTTCAATTCCCGGCGTTGTTCGTTCAATTCCTCGCGATGTTCGATTAAAGCGGAATGCGACGACTTTTCAGATGAAAGCGCTGCTGCCGGGATCGACAGTGCGTTGTTCCAGTATTCGTCAAAAGTCGCTGAGAGTTTTTTGGCGATGGGGCCGGCGGCAAATACGTCGTCATCGGCGAATTGGGATTCAGGGTCGATCTGAAAGTATTGGTCACCAATATTACGTCCACCTATGAGCGCTATTGCATTGTCCACGACAAGCAATTTATTGTGCATTCTATAGTCGAGCCGGGAGGCGTTGAACATGAATTCGATGGCTCGAAACAGCTGAGTATTTCCGCGATACACGAATGGGTTGAAGATTCGTATCTCGACTGAAGGATGCGCTGCGATCATAGAAATCTGTCCATCGCCGCTCACCGTTTCGCCATCGTCCACCAGCACACGCACACGCACGCCTCGATCAGCAGCACTCAACACGGCGCGTGTAAGCTGCTGCCCAGTTTCGTCCCCACGAAAAATGAAATATTGAAGGTCAAGAGTTCGTTCTGCGGCATTGATCATTTGAATTCGGGTCAGGAATCCGTCGGCGCCCGCTGGAATGATGCGAAATCCGGAATTACCGTTATGTTCGTGTGCAGCATTTTCAAACTTTTTGCCAAGCTGGGTTTCTTCCGGATGTGCCAGCGCCAAGGAAGTGGTTTTTAAAAAATCCGAACCCGGCGGAAGCGACGAGCATCCACTGAGGAACGCGAAGATCAGTATGACAAGAAACAAGTGGAACCGGCCAATCATCATCATGATCCAGAAAGGTTGCGATGTTTTTCAACCAGGCTACGCATATCTGCGACGATTTCACTGCGGTGCGCATCCAATCCCAGTTGTTCCATTTTCTTCATATTTTTTCACTGTATCAGCATGGGGAGCGACCCGTAAGAACATTTTATTTCCACATTACGTTAGATTCTGCCTTTACTGCGGCAGTAAGGAGATTAATTAGTGGCAGCGCTCGATTTGCCATACTTACCACGGGTTCATCTGCATCTTTGTCCACAACTACCGACGAGGCTTTTTCTGTATCGATAGCGACAGTTAACCGGCTCAGTGCTTCAGGGACATCGGCCGCCAGAATAGCACCGGGCACGGTTGCACTATGTCCCATCATTTTCAGCATGTTAAGCGCGACATCACCAAACATGGTGATGTCGGCATAGGCATCGGTTGTAAATGTCACCAGCATATAGCTCTCATTGAATAAATAATTAGTATCTGCTTACGCAATTGCGCACAACCATTAAACCTGTAAACGGCTATTGGACGCAGATAAAACCGATTACCGCAGATGATTAAATTGGTTGAAGAGATGCGCCCCTTCACCCATTGGGTGTGTACAGATATGCCAACACCTTTCCGTTCCATCTGCGCTTATCTGCGTCGCCTAGAGGCGCCTACTTTTGGTCCTCTGCGTCCAACTAATTTCTAGGATAATGGTTGGATTTATTACTTGTGCTCATTCGCCTCATCTTTGATTGCTTTACCACCCTGCTGAATATCTTTGCCCGCGCCTTCAACCGTATTACAGCCGGTAAGTGTCACAGCAGTGCCAGCCAGGAATAGTGTCGCGAGCAGCAGTACGAAAATTCTTTTAATCATGATGGATCTCCTAATATAGAACGTAGATTCAAAAACCGGAGCGCAAGAAACATTAAGGTCTTGTGCACCGCGAGCTTCCACGATGAACTGTTATGCTTAGTTATTCTGTACGCTACCGCACATAAAGTGATTAGCCTGCACATACTCAGCCTCCACGACGCGCAAGCATTAGGCTGGTCGAGGCTTACGGATTGTGGCAAGAGCGTAGATGGGCCGAATGGATCGCTGTCGTAACTATTACTTGTTAAGTTGACAGTATCGCTGCGTCGGCCACGCTCGGGATGTGGCAGCGCAATCAAGACTCATACGCATAGTGATGGATGCACAAAACGCGCCAGGTTCTCGACGCGGCGCTCCTTGCACAATCTGGAAAAAAACAAGGCAGGGACCGAAAACGACCCTGCCTTGCCGGATACTGACCTGCCAAATGTTACTTGGTGGTCTTTTCTTCAGCCTTGGCCTTTTCCTTCGTGGTCGTAGCGTCAGCGCCAGCCTTTTCCTTGGTAGCTTTGGCTTCGGCACTAGCCGCTTTCTTCGCTGCCTTGGCATCGGCTACAGCCTTGACCATTGTTGCTTTCGCATCAACAATCGCCTTGGCTTTGGCGGCCTTTGCATCTTTCAAGCATGCCTTCTGCTCGGCAGATGGCTTCTTCTTGCAATCTGCGCTTGCTGCTTTGTAGTCTGCCTTGGCAGTTTTCTCGGCATGCTTGAAATCAGCCTTGGCGTTTGTTTTTTTCTCGGTCGCGGCGGCTGCCTTTTTGGTTTCCTTGGCGTCGGCCTTGGCTTCCGACTTCATTTCGGTCGCGCCAGCTTTTTCGGTTTTGACTTCAGCCTTGGTGGCGTCTGCCGCGGCAACGTTGAAGCTCATCGATGCTGCAAAAACTGAAGCGATCAGTACTGATAACAATTTGCTCATGACAGATTTCCTTTGAGAATAATGGTGCATGAAAAGAATATAACTTTGTCCTGCTTGTGTGTTAACGCACGACGATCAATCTGGTTGACATAAATCTCCGCCGAATTTTATTAATCGCCAATTGATTCCACGAAAATAATGTGGCTGGTATGTACGCTATCGTACAGAGCTGATGGGAATGGAAGTGGACAATTTTTGCATTAACACGTGTGATCGTGTGGCCTATAGTAAATTAGCATCAATAAGGATCCCGTACCATGAAACAAGCTAAGCATTTTTCGATGATCCGTAGCTTCCATCTCGCGGATTGGTTCACGTTGGGAAATGCGGCCTGCGGCGTCGGTGCGCTATTCGCCGTGATGACCTATTTGCAGAACGCAGATGTACTGCACCTGTTTTTTGCCTGCGCCCTGATTCCGCTGGCATTCGTATTTGATGTCCTCGATGGCCGCGTCGCGCGTTGGCGTCAGCAAACATCGGTGCTGGGGCGAGAGCTGGATTCCTTGGCCGATGTAATCTCCTTCGGTGTTGCGCCGGCGGCCATCGCCTATGGAGTGGGTATGGACGGGCTTTGGGATCGCCTGATTCTGGTCTACTTCGTTGCCTGCGGTGTGAGCCGCCTGGCGCGCTACAACATCACCGCCGAGACTCTGGCGCAAGGCAGCGACAAGGTAAAATATTTCGAGGGCACGCCGATACCCAGCTCACTGTTGCTCGTCATCGTTATCGCCATCGCCGCCGCGTATGGTGCGATTGGCAATCATCTATGGTTTGGCATGGTCCACATTGGTCCGTGGCAATTCCACCCGCTCGTGATGATGTTCGCGGTTTCCGGCTCATTGATGATTAGCCGGACGCTGCACATTCCTAAATTCTGAGATATATGCTGCCACGACAATAATCCAGCCTGACCCTGGCCACCCATGAAGCTTATCAACCCCAGAATAGCCTACGTCATAAAAAATCCCGTCGCCTTCGCGCTCCAGGTACTGATAGCCTTCCAGGCCAACCAGGGCCTGCTCCTCGCCGGCGCGGTTGCCTACTACGCGCTGCTCTCCATTGTGCCGCTGCTCATCCTCATGGTGATCGCGCTGTCGCAAGTGATCGACCAGGAAGTGCTGCTGGCAACGCTAGTCAGGGCGCTGGAGTATGTGGTGCCGGGCGAAGCCCGTGCGGTGGTGGTGGAACTGAAGGCGTTCCTCGACCACCGCGAGGTGATCGGTTGGGTGTTGTTCATCACCATGCTGTTTTTCAGCTCACTCGGCTTCAGGGTGCTGGAGAGTGCGATCTCGGTGATCTTCCTGCACCGCGTGGAGAAACGCAGGCGGCATTTCCTCGTTTCGCTGCTGCTGCCCTTCGGCTATATTTTTTTCATCGGCACGGCACTGTTCGTGGGTACGTTCGTGATTGTGGATCTGATGGTGATAGGTGGCGAGAATCTTCTTATTCTGGGGCATAGCTGGTCGCTGAGCGGCTTCTCGCGCTGGCTGATCTATGTTGCCGGCGTGCTCGGGGAAATTCTGCTCATTTCCGCGATCTATTATTTCATGCCGGTAGGCAGGTTGACGGCGCAGCACGCGCTGATCGGCGGCGCCACGGCGGGCCTGCTGTGGGAATTGATCCGCCATGCGCTGGGCTGGTATTTCGGCACGCTGTCGCAGGTGAGCGTGGTGTACGGCTCGCTCACTACAGCCATCATCGTGCTGCTCAGCCTGGAAGTGGCCGCCACGCTGCTGTTGCTGGGCGCGCAGGTGATCGCTGAATACGAACGCATCGAAATTGGCGTGGCCCCGAAGAAGCCGGTGCCGATGCGCACCGAAGCCAACTGAATCAGCCGCGCGGAGGCTACACCTTCAACGTAGCCTTACGGCTGGCAGCCCAGCCCATCAGTGAAAGCAGCGCCAGTCCACCACCGATGAGTAAAATTCCTGTCACCTCACTGGCTTTGAATTTTTCATCCAGCATCAAGCGTGAAGAAAGAATTGCAACCACTGGAGTGCCGAGCACTGACAAGCTGGCCTCCCAAGCAGGAACCCGGTCGAGAATATATATCCACAGCCACCAGCACATCGCCGTGCTAGCTATGGACATGAATGCAAGAATGCCCATGTAGGTTACAGTCCAATTTGTACCTCGCTCCGGTACTACCCAAGCCAACAGAACAAGTGGAACAGATCCTAGAATCATCTGCCAGGCAGTCAGGGCGAGTAGGTCCACCTGATGCCGTGAACGCAATCGCTTGATCAGTATGGTGCCGATAGCCCAGCACAGGGCGGCCATAACGCCGAGAAATTTGCTGAACAGGCTGGAATGCATATCCCAAGGCTCAATGATCAACAACAATCCGGTGAGCGTGCTGAGTGCAGCCAGCCATTGCTTGCCGATGATTCGCTCTCCCAGAATCGGCCATGCCATCAACAAAGTCCAGATAGGCATGGTAAAGATGAGAACCGCTGTCTTTCCTGGGCCTCCTTCAACCAGAGCCCACGTTTGGAATACCATGAAGCCCGACACCTGAGCCAGCCCAATCCCTAACGTCGGCCATGGTGCTTCCAGTTTGATCGGACGCCCCATGAGCTTGAGCGCCAAAATCAGTGCCAATGCTCCCCCAACGCAACGTTCCGCTGCGAAGACGAAGGGCGGTGCATAAACCAACGCCTGTTTGGCTAACACCCAGGTATATCCCCAAGTCATAGAAAGTACGACAAGGGCGAGTGGTGGTAGCCAGCGACCTGAGGATGAGAAAGGCATTGGGTAATCGTTCAAAAAATAGCTATGAGGAGAGGCATGAATCCGCTTGATTGCACAGAGTTTCCACCGCATCAAAGCGGAACTATTCGGTTTGGCGCCTAAATTATTTTTATCAATTGGTGTGATATCCGAGGCGGCACTGCTGTAGCAAGAGCGTATTTGTCCCAAACACACTACCTATTTTACTCGAAACCAAGAAATCCATATGGCGTACCTCGAAACTTCCCCCTGCGGGCTCGTTTTTCCCGCTTTCACGGGAATGACTTATTCAGGATTCCCTAAAGCAGGCGCCCCCACAGCCGGGCTGTCCACTCTTTCATCCGTAGCAGCAGCGACCTGTGCTTCCAACCTTCGAGTTCGATCGCTTCGGAAGCGGCGATGTCCTTGGCGAATGCGGTTTGCATCTGCTGTGCAAATTCGCGCCCCAAAATCACAGCATTGATTTCATCATTGTCCAGCGCGCTGCGCCAATCCAGGTTGCTGGAACCGACGCAGGACCATACGCCGTCGACGATCGCAGTTTTTACATGCAACAGAGAGCCGCGCCGCTCGTAAATCTTTACGCCGCCCTCCAGCAACTGCGAGTAATACGAGCGCCCCGCGTGAAATACCGCTGCCGAATCGGAAACGCCCGGCAGGATCAGCTTGACGTCCACGCCGCGCCCTGCGGCATCGACCAGGGCCTTGATAAGTTGCGGGTCTGGCACAAAGTAGGCGTTGGTAATATGCACCTGCTTTTCTGCGTTGGTGATTGCCGAGATGAGCGTCAGATAAATCAAGTTGTACGGATCGTCCGGCGAGCTGCCGATTGCGCGGACTATTTCCTTGCCCTGCGGCGCGATGCTGGGAAAGTAATCTTTGGGTGCCAGCGGCTTGCCATGCTGCGTTTGCCAGGTTTCAACGAACAGCTTCTGAAATTCGCCGACCACAGGACCGTCGATTTGAATGTCGGTATCGCGCCACCCGCTTTTCAGGTCCACCGGCCGGTTGCTTCCCCTGATGGCGGATCCGCTCGAATAAACGCTGCTGATGTTGATGCCACCAATGAATGCCGTGCGCCCATCCACCACCAGCAACTTGCGGTGATCGCGATGGTTCAGAGTCCATGGCTTTTTCACGACCAGCGGATTAACGGGATTGAATTCGAGCACATGCACACCCGCTTGTGTCAGACGCTCGAAGAATGTCTTGTCCGTGCCAAATGCGCCGACGCTGTCATAAATCAGGTTGACCTGGACGCCCTTTGCCTGTCGCTCAAGCAAGAGGTCGGCGAATTTATGTCCCATTTCATCGTCTTCGATGATGTAGGATTCCACGTTGATATGATCTTTCGCACGGCTAATGGCGGCGAACTTGGCCTGGTACGTGGATGGGCCGTCCTGCAACAACGTGACCTTGTTCCCCACCATGAGCGGACTGCCGACGATTTGCTGCTCGAGCGTAATCTGCTTGTCGAGGATGTCCAGATCGCCAGATTTGCGCTTGAGTTCCGCCATGATGGCGGCGCTTTTTTTCGCCGAAAGCGGGCCCCACGCGCTTTGGAACTGCGCTGACTGTGCGGCATAGCGCTCTGTCAGAAACTCGGTATCGGGCAGCGTCGCACAACCGGTCGAGACACACAGGAAGCATGCTGCTGCGACGGCTATTTTAAGCGTAAGCATCATCACTGCCACCCGCCGCCGAGAGCTTTGAACAAACCAATCGAAGCTTGCAGCCGCGAGAGTTTAACCTGTGCAAGCTGATCCTCGGCCTGAAACAGTGTGCGTTGCGCGTCGAGCACGGTGAGCAAATCGTCTACGCCTTCGCGGTAGCGGATTTCTGCCAGTCGCAAGGCGATTCGCGCCTGTTCTACGACTTGAGCCTGTATGGATTCCTGATCCGCCGTGCGGCCGCTGGCGGCCAGTGCGCCTTCAACGTCGGCTAGTGCGGCGAGAACGGCTTTGCGGTAACTCTCCACCAGTTCGCGCTGGCGCGATGCCGCCACATCTACCTGACCGCGCAGACGGCCGCCATCAAAAATGGGCTGTAGCAGCGAAGTACCGAGCGACAAAACGGCAGTGGGTGAGTTGAGGAAATTGATCAGTACGCCGCTCGCCAGTCCTGCCGATCCGGTGAACGAAATGCTGGGTAGCAGTGCCGCACGCGCTGCAGCAACGTTGGCGTTGGCTGCGGCTAGTTGCGCCTCGGCGCTGGCCAGGTCGGGCCGGCGGACGAGTAGGTCTGCGGGCAGTCCGGGACCGACGCGCGGCACGGCGAGCGTGGATACAGTCGAACCCGCAGCGTCGAAGCCCTCGGGTGTCCTACCGGCCAATATCGCCAGCGCATACAAAGTTTGTCGCTCCTGTAATTCAAGCAGCAGAATGGAGGCACGCAACGTCAATACCGCCGCGCGCTGCCGTGCGAGGTCGAGCTGCGAGACAGCGCCATTGCGCGCTCGTGCGTCCACCAGGTTGAACACGCGTTCCGCAATTGCCAGGTTCTCGCGCGCGATGGCAAGGCGTCCGCGCAGTGACAGCAATTGGAAATAGCCGTTTGCAACGCCCGCTACTTGGGTGAGTCGCACTGTTTCCTGATCAAAGCGCGTGGCGCGTAGCGACGCTTCTGCTGAGCGTTCTCCGGCGGCGTTACCACCCCACAGGTCAATTTCGTAGCTTGCGCTCAAGGTGGCGCTGGAAGAATTTTCGCCGTTCCAGTTTCCCCCTTGCGGGCGCGTCTCACGGCGACCTGTACCGGCACTGAAATTCAAGGCCGTAAACAACGAAGCACCTGCGATACGCACTTGCGCCTCGGCTTGGCGGACGCGTTCCACGGCAATCTGCATATCGGGACTCGCACTTATGGCAGCGTCGATGAGTCCGGAAAGTTCTGTGGAGCCGAAATTTCGCCACCAGTCTCGCGTGAGCGCCACCGTATCCGGCGCGCCCGACTCGATCCATGCGGAAGGCATCCCGGACTCGCCCATAGGCTGGCTGGGTGGCGCATCGCTGCTGGTTGCGCAGGCACCCAGCCCAAACATGGCAAGCACGACTACTGCGGATGTGAGTTTGCTTGTCATCATTTCGCCAGTGCCACGATTGGGTCTACCAGCGCGGCTTTTCGCGCCGGCATGTAGCCGAACACCAGTCCGGTTGCCATCGCGCAACCGAAGGCGAGCAGCACCGGGCCGATCGAATAGCTTACCGGTGTGCCGAACGCCCCGACGATTGCCGCCGCAGTCAGGCCGACCGCCACGCCGATCAGGCCGCCGAGCAAAGACACCACCAATGCCTCGGTAAGGAACTGCTGCAGGATGTTCCTCATACGCGCGCCGGTGGCCATGCGGATGCCGATCTCGCGCGTGCGCTCGGTCACACTCACCAGCATGATGTTCATCACACCGATGCCGCCCACCAAGAGCGAGATTGCCGCGACTGATCCGAGCAGGACAGTGAGCGTGTTCTGCGTATCTGTGGCCGTCTCAAGTACCGAGGCCATGTTGCGGATCTGAAAGTCGGCAGTCTGGTGTCGCGCTTGCAGGAGCGACGTCACCGCCTCCTGCGTTGCGTCGATGAGTTCAACGTCGTCCACCGCCACGGTGATGGTGCGCAGGAAGCGCTGGCCGAACAGGCGCAGGCCGCCGGTGGTGAGAGGGACAAACACCACGTCGTCCTGGTCCTGGCCTTGCGGCGACGCACCGCGCACTGACATCAGACCGACGACCTGGAACAGAACGTTATTGAGCACGATGTACTGGCCAATTGGATCCACGTCATTTGTAAAAAGTTTATCGGCAACGGTCTGCCCGAGCACCACCACCGACGCGTAGCTCTTCATGTCGTCAGTTGAAAAGAATATTCCCCGGCTGAGCGGCCAATTACGCGCAACCGGAAACGTCGCAGATGTCCCCGTTGCCTGCGTCTGGTAGTCGGAGTTGCCGAAGCGCGCCGTAACGCCACCACCCAGCTCGGGCACGGCTGCCAGGACATTGGGCAGCGCAGCAATCATGTCTGCGTCTTCCGGCACCAGCGAAGCGACAGTCCCACCGACGCCTCTGCGATTTGGCTGCCCGGGACGAACCAACAACAGGTTTGTACCCATGGCGCTAATGCGGTCGAGCACCAGTTGTTTCGCGCCGTCGCCGATAGCAAGCATTGCGATCACCGAGGCCACGCCGATGACGATGCCGAGCAGTGTGAGTACCGTGCGAAAAAGATTGGCGTGCAGCGCCCGTATCGCAGTCTTCGAAGCCTCAAATGCGCCGCCGAAAAATGATGCTCCGCCTTCATATTCAGACTGCGCGGTATCGGGTGCTGCCGAGCCTACTGATAGCTTGGGGCCGGAATCGGCTACGATGCTTCCATCGCTGATTTCGATGATGCGCTTCGCTTGCTGGGCGATGTCGAGCGCGTGCGTGATGAGGATCACGGTGTGCCCGCGTTTTGATAAATCTTGCAGTAGTGCCATTACTTCCAGGCCACTCTTTTTATCCAGTGCGCCGGTGGGCTCGTCGGCCAGCACGATGCGTCCGCCATTCATAAGCGCACGCGCGATGGAGACGCGCTGCTGCTGACCGCCGGAAAGCTGTCCGGGCCGATGTTGCAGCCGCTCACCCAGGCCGAGCGAGCCGAGCAGTTCTTTTGCGCGCGCATCGCGCTCCGCAGGCGGCATGCCCGAATAGACCGCTGGCACCTCGACGTTTTCAAGTGCGGACGCGGTGTTGATCAGGTTGTAGCTCTGGAACACGAAGCCGAACGCCTCGCGCCGCAAGCGCGCCAACTCATCGCGCTCGAAGCCCGAGACATTCTCGCCCATAAAACGGTAGGTGCCGGTGGTGGGGCGGTCGAGGCAGCCGAGGATGTTCATCAGCGTAGTCTTGCCAGATCCCGAGGCGCCCATGATTGCAATGTATTCACCCGGGTAAACCTTCAGGCTGACTCCGTGCAATACTTCGACGTCGAGCTCGCCGGTGTGGAAAGTTTTGGTTACATCCATCAGTTCAATTAGCGGCATGCCCGGTAAGCTTGGTGGTGCATCGCCTGCAGGGGCCGGATCCACGGGACGTACAAGGCCACCAAGCGCCGGGTCCGTGTTCATGGGTGACCTCCCCGCTGTGCCGTACTTGGCACCAGCGCACTACCAGTCTGTGCCGACGCAGCTGCAGCTGTAGCAGGTGCCTTGGTTCCGATCACGACTTTTTCGCCCGGCTCGAGGCCGGAAACGATCTGGGCGGAGACGCGGTTCATTACGCCGACTTTAACGTTACGGTCTGTGACCTTGCCATCGGCATCGATGACACTGACCAGCGCATCACCTTTGGCGAACTGGGAGCGTGGATCGGCGCCGGATGCGCGCTCGCCTCTGCCTCTGAGGCTGCTCGAACTAGCTTTCGATACCACTGGACGCAGCGCGGCAAGCGGAACCAGCACCGCATCCTTCGCGCTCGCGGCGACGAAAAACACCTGTGCCGTCATCTGAGTCATCAGTGTCTGCTTCGGGTTCGCCACGTCAAACAAAGCATCATAGAGCACGACGTTGTTCACCATGGTCGGCGTAGGCGAGATCTGACGCAGTTTTCCGTAGTAGCGGCGGTTGTTGCCGCCCAGCGTGGTGAAATAGACATCCATCCCGACATGCAGCTTCGACACGTCTGCTTCCGACACCTGGGCCTGCACCGTCATGGTTGCCAGATTGGCGATGCGCATAACGATCGGTGCCTGTTGGTTGGCGTTCAACGTCTGGCCCTGCTTCGCTGCCTGCGAGACGACGGTCCCCGCAATCGGCGCGTAGATTTTGGTGTAGCCGAGATTCGCCTCGTCCCCCCGCAGCGTGGACTGCGTCTGCTGCATCTGCGCCTTGACTGAAGTCACCTGAGCAAGCGCCGAATGCTGCGCCGCCTCGGCGATCTGCAGCGCGTCGGCCGTGGTCGCGTTCTCGCGCGTGAGGTTTTTCTGGCGCGTGAATTGAAGCTCTGCGAGCACGAGTTGTGCCTGTTTGTCGGAGAGCTGAGCCTGCTGGTTGAGCAATTGCGCCCGGTCGCCGTCGACTTTTGACTGGTAGACCGAAGGGTCGATCTCGGCGAGAAGCTGCCCGGCCTTGACGACCGCCCCGATGTCCACATGCAGCTTCTTCAGTTGTCCGGAGACTTGAGTGCCCACATCGACATAGTCCTTAGGCTGAAGAATTCCTGTCGCCGTGATCGCATCCTCCAGGTTCCCGCGTTGCGCCACTGCTGTGAGGAGGCTCGTGTTCGCCGAGGCCTGGCCGAACCATGCGCGCCATGCGTAGTAGCCGCCTGCGGCGAGCAGGACGCAGGCGGCAAGAACAAGAGCAGGTTTAGCGAATCTGCGCCAGCCGGCCGCCTGCGCGCCGCTTGGAAGTGGGCCGGCAACTGGGGTTTCGGTAATCGGGGTCATGTCTGCCTTATAACGGGCACGATTTGCCCGTTATCAAAGCATGTTCCATCTCGGCGAAATTCTCTGTGCGATAGCGCACAAATGATCCATCTTCGGAAGATCTCTCAGGCCGTCATCTGTTAACAGAGGAGGCAAACAAGAATGAAAAGCTATCTTAAATAATATCGCGGATGCGACTATTTCGCGCTTCCTCGTTAGTAGCCTGGAGGCGGTGGTGGTGGATTTCCTGGCGGCGGTGGCGGAATGTAAGAGCCTGGTGGATAAGGCTGTACAGCACTCGGCGCATGCTGCCGAGAGCGTGACATTGCACCGGAAACCGGAACCTGCTCGCCCTTCGCGTACATGCATTGGATGTAGGCGTTGTCATAGTGGCGTTGGGTTCCGTAGGCCGAGCTCTGTGCCGCGCCGGCACCCGCCATGCTACCGACCAGTAGTCCGGTGCCGGCACCTACCCCCGCCCCTTCATGCCCGCCTATCGCCGCGCCCGCGACCGCGCCGACCACGGTACCCACAGCGGCACTGCGTATGCCGGCATCAGTTGCAGCCTGATCGGCGGTGGCACCTCCCACCTGGCTGAGGGCGTATTGCCTACATTCGGCATCGTCTATGCGGAATTGATCAAAATTTTTATCCGTGCCAGGCAGCGCCATGACACTGGGGCCAACCGGTGTGCTGACGCATCCACCGATCAACAGCAGACTCGTTAACGCCGGCACAATAAATATAATTTTCATGTTGACGACTCCTTGTCCAGCTCAGGGTTGTTCCGGTGGCTGCGGTGACACTCTCTGCCAGCCCTTGGGACATTCCTTGACGTAGGGATAGTAGCCCTTGGAGGCGCGGCAGTAGTACCAGTAGTTCGTCTGCGGTGCTGCCTGGGCTGATGGTGTCGCCTGCTGCTCAATGTAGATGGGTGGGGAAGAACGCTCAACCACGCCAGACGGGTAATAAGGTGGGTAATAGTAAGGTAGTGGCGGGTAATACCATGGCCCCCAGTACGGGCCGATCACCACGTCAACATGTCCATGACCACCGTGACCACCATGATGACCACGATCCGCTATAGCGTTGCCGGCTCCGGCTATGCATAGCAACAGGAACGCAATGGTCAGCTTTATCGATTTCATGGCATTCACCTCTCTTCATAGGTGTTCTACTTCCAACTGTTTTGATTTCGCAATGGTTGGGAAAAATCGGTAGTAGTACATGCAAATGATATGACTAAGCTATTGCTGGAATGTTCACGAAACCTATTAAATTCCTACAATCTGTTACCAAATTACTTGGTAGCAACATTTAGTAACATTTCTCTGGACGCACTAGGTTATGCGCGGAAGTAGAGGTTCACCTGGACTGTCTGGCTCAGGTATAGAGGTCGCTGAAAGGCATGGCGCTGGAAATCTAATCCTTAGTAAGCGGTCAGACTCGCACCGCCTGAGCTTGTACTGGCTCAGGCGCCAAGCCTTTTAGTTGGTACTCGACGGCATTGCGCCAGGCTTAGCGATACCTATCTCGGTCGCTACGATCACCACCGCGAGCACCATCGTGGTCATCGCGATCTCTTCTATGACCACTTTCTTCACGTTGATCTCCGTCTCTTCGATAGCCATCGTCATGTATTCCGTAAGGCGTAACATAACAGCCACTCAAACCAGTCACCGTTAAACTTAAGGCTAGTAATAGTTTTTTCATGATGAATCCTTTTTCAAAAAATAAGGGTCATGGCTAGCGAAACGCTGAATAAGTCCACTTTCGTCACTCCCACGAATACCCTAAAGGACACAAGGGCGAACGCCCAGCTTATTTAACAGGCTGGGTACCCGCGAGGAAATGACAAAAGCAGTTGGCCGAGCTTCATGCCGTGGCGCACAACCGTGATGTTAAATCTCGCTGGGTGGCGTTTAAATTGCTATTTCCCACATGCACAGGGAAGCGATCAAGTGTTGCACCGGTAAGTGCGTTCCACTTGAAGGCTATCGAGTGCGTGAAGAGTTAGTTCTCCGCTATCAGAACTTGACCACGACACCGAGGGAAGCGAGGTCCACGTCTTTATGCGAGGTGCTGTCGTTGCCGACGTTATTGAACCGCTCCCATTCCACGCGCACGCCGAAGTTGCGGCTGAAGTCGTAGCCAGCGCCGATGCCGTAAGTCCAGTCATTGGCACGATGGCTGGCGGAGACACTGCCGCCTGCGCCCGAACCACTCAGCTCGGTCTTGATGGTATAAACGCCAAGCTTGCCGAAAATCGAGAAATTATTCGACAGCGGCATAATACCAACGGCGTCAATGTAGCCGCCGCTCTTGGTCTTCAGATCGCCGCTCAGCGAACCACCGGCGGTGCTCGAACTGAAGCTGAATTTTCCTAAGTCGAGATAACCGAGTTCGACCGCAAAATTCGGGTTGACCTGGTGACCGAGATAAAGCTTCCAGCCAGTATCCTTGTTGTCTAGCGAAGACCCGAGAGGCACCAGACCGTTATTGCTCAGTGCGGTGTTGATATCGCTAGAGTCAGCCCGGCTTTTGGATTCGCCGCCGCTAAGGCCAAGATACCACGCAGCACTCGATCCCAAATCCGCTGCCATCGAAGGGAAAGCCGCACCCGCAGTTAATCCAAGCGCCAATCCAGTTGAAATCCATAATTTCATATTCATTCCATTCTCCTTTAATTGCTTGTTCATTTAATATTTCTTCATCAGCCACTTTGGTAGCTGGCCTTAGAAGCACACCTTACCGACGAAGATCGAGCGGAAAAAACAAACTGATGCCGGGCGATTGTCGTGGTTCTTCATAGTAGACCGGTGGCGGGACGTAGACCGGTTGCTGGTAGTAATAGGGTTGCCGATACTCCGTCCGATATTCAGTCCGATATTCAGCCCGGTGCCCATGGCGACCACGATGATGGCCACGCGACGCACGTTGGTCGTGATCGCCATGTCGAGCACCTTGACCACGCCCATTATCATTATCAGCAAGTGCTGAAGATGAAGACAAACCGCTTATCAGCGAAGCAAAGGCGAGTGCCATCACTACATTGAGACCGGTTGACCTGAAGTGCCTAGCTTTGTGTATTAAGGATTTCATTTTGACCTTCCTTTCCTAAGGTGCTTGGTACGATTACAAACCACGGGCAAAACTGCCTGATCCAGGTTTTACCGCGCCTGTAGTCATTTACCCTTCATTATCTTGTGACCACGCATTTTGGGGCCATGACGAAAGAAGTTATCCGCCATCTTTTTCTGTTCGTCTGACATGCTGGCATAAAGGTCGGCAAACACCGGGGTTAGTTTCTTGATTCCATCCGCGTGGGCTTGAGTAATCTCGCCGTAGGATTTGAGATCATCGACAGCAGTCATGTCATTGGCGCGATCTTTCCTTGCCTGAGTAAGCGTGTCCATGTTTTTCGCATCGTCGCGCATTACCTGGGTGATCGTGGCCCACTGTGCTTCCTCTTCCGGCGTGATTTTGAGCTTGGCATGCATGTCGTTAATGCGCTGTTCGACGCGATCCTGGTGCGCATCTTTGCCGGCGGCGAGAACGATACCCGGCGCAAAAGCCAGGGTGGAGACTATGGCTGCCGCTGCAATAAGGCGCATGCTTGCATAAGTGAATTGATTGCCGCTAAGTTTCATGTTCGTACTCCACGTTGGATATAAATTTTCGTGCTCTCACCAATTTCAGAAGCACGCCATTCAAGCCAGAATTATTCCCGCATTGCTAGCGGCGTTCCGTTCGCTAACGTACATATAATCGAGAAAACAGCAAGGTTTCCCCCGTCGTTGCTGGACTTCTGCAATGAGTTTAAGGATGATCGTAGTACTGATTACTGAGCATGCTGTGGCCGCACAATGCCCGCCGCAATTGTGTGAAACTACTGATCGGACACCAGGACGCCATTCTCCACTCTGACCTTATCGCCCACTCTAAAAGAGGGTTGCGTCGCGTAAGTGATCGTTTGGGTGCCACCGCCCTGCAAGCGGGTGACGACATCGTAGTGTGTGGTTATCTTCGACCTTTTCTCCATCTCGTTGCCGATAGCAACTCCACCTATGGCTCCGGCAATCTCGGCAGCGGTCGTGCCACGGCCTTGGCCAACCTGGCTGCCAATTAATCCGCCGATCACGCCGCCGGCAATTTTGCCGACATAGCCGCCATCACCCTTGACCTCGACGATGTTGACCGCTTCTATCACGCCGCAGTTGGCACAGATTTTCGCGGCACGGCGAGCAGATGGCGTTGAATTCGGATTGGTTGATAGAGTTCGATCAAGAGCTGAACTGGTATCAAGGTTACCCAAGCTTAGCGTGGCCGTAATCTTTGAGTCCGCTGTGATGCGATCACGTTGCTTGATAGTGTAGGCTTCCTCGTAGATGCCGCTTCGCACTTCTTCCATCAGTAACTTTCCCTTTACCCCGGCGATACGCATGCTTGCCTTGCCTCCAGGTGTGCCACGCAGGGTGAAGAAGAGTTGTTCTCCGGGCTGCAGGCTCGCTGGTGCATCGAGCTCAAAATGTTCGATTCTGGGGATGGTTGGCGCAGCGGCAACAACAGTTGGCCGAGCGGTGAGTGGCCGTGACCCAGCGAGAATGGGCTCATCCAGAATGTCGGTGGCAATTTGATTGCCTAGACGCAGATTGGCCGTGACTCGCGTGTTTGCAGTGAGACGGTCGTTCTTCCTGATGGTATAAGTTCCTTCATACACACCTAGTTCGACTTCCTCCAGGTAAATTCTTCTCTGTACCCCGTTGATACGGGCGTTTGCTGTCCCGCCCGGTGTGCCATATAGCGTAAAAGACAGTTCGTTGCCGGCGGTCAATCGGCGTGCTGGCTGAACGTCGAAGCCATCGATTTTTGGAGTGACAATTGGTGCAGCATATTGCTCTGCCAGAGCGACGTTCGGCGGAAGTGCAAAAGAAAAAAACGTCACAATTGCAAATAATCCAGGCAGTATTTTATTGATGGCAGGCATATCAATCTCCTTGCAGAAGCCAGCGCAATGCGGCGCGCCCGGCAAGCCGGTGGCTCGGCTGATATCTTTATCGTTCAGGTATAGCCGGGCCGTGCGTGCATTTTCCTGCTTGAGATATCTCGTGTCTGTGCGTTAGAGAACATAGGTAATATCTTTCGTTGGCGGAGGAGGTGCTATTTGGCCGAGCTGCTGGTGGCAGCTTGTGGCGGCTTGTGCAATGGCATCTGCGTTTCATGAATCAGCCGCCCACATTCGCTCTCGATGCCCGGTCCCATTTCTACCAACGGGATTAATGCCAGCAGCGGATTGATTAAGCCGAGTAACAGTGATCTGGCCCCACGCGCCGCGACACGACCTGTATCAACATTGACCTCGGGATTGGAAAATGTCCCTCTGATATAGATCGGGCTACGCAAAGCGACAGGGCTGGTGTATCGTGTTTTCGGCACCAGCGTTAGGTTATATTTTTCCTGTGCCAGATCGATGTTACCCGTGCCAACGATGGTACTGACTTCAGTGTCGAGAACCAGTGCGTTAGCTTCCATGACGCCTTTTTTGACGCCAAAATCCGCCACGCCACAACGCAGCTTGATGGTCTTGTCGCCGCTAATTTTTAATTGCAGGATTTCTAATAAGTGAAGCCCAATTTTTTCCATTAGCAGCTTGCTGATTTCACCATTTTCGACGATCAAGCCGACCCTGCCGTTGGAGGTGGCAAGCATGCGGCCTACTGAATTTCCCTTGCCGGTCAGATCAAATTTCCCGTTGACTTGACCGATACTTGATTTGGCTAATTGAATAGTAGGAAAAAGTTTGGAGAGAAAAATTTTGCGTGCATCAATCCTGGCATGCGCCTGAATGGGATCTTGCCTACCATCCAGTGAAATCACCGCATTGAGATGTCCGCCTGCCAGCCCAAAATCAAGCGGGTCGAGGGTGAGTATGGCGTTTTGCAGTTTCAAATGCGCGACTAAATTGTCGAGCGGTAATTCCTTGGCGCGTAAAATGGTTTTGGCATGCAACGTCACATCCGCATCCGTGTTTTTCCAGCGTTCCGCTTTGAACGGAATATCGGGTAGCACATGCGGACCGGCAGTCGCGGCGGGGGATAGCACGGTGGGTTGCTTCGTGTCGTCAGCCGTTTGTCCAGGGTGCGCCACTTTCGAAACGGCAGGCGCGGATTGCTGCACCTTGGCCCCAACCACGGGGCCCAAATCCTCCAGGTTGAGCAACTGCGACACCATATCGCCGCGCATAATCGAATGCTTAGCGTTTTTATCAACCTGTATGGTTCCGGCAATATCGCTTTTGCCTATATGTCCCGAGAACTTCTCGTAACGCCACATCTGACCGCTATGCACGATGCGGCCCGCTATGGTGTAGGGATGGGTTTCAGGAACTGCGATGCCGAATAGCGGGAAGAGCTGCGCGAGACTGTTGCCTTGCAAGGCAAGTCGCATATCCATGGCCGAGAATTTCAACAGGCTGGTAACGGTGCCATCGGCCTTGATGCCGGTGCGGCCAACAGTCGCATCGATATTGAGCGGATAGGGCAAGCTCTCATCGTATATAGCCAGTGCAGAACCGCCGCTGCCCTGTGCTGCAAGTGCTAGCCCTTTGTAGCGGCCCTTGGCGCTGAATATCAGACCGCTAGTATCGCTAGACTGCGTGTCTTGCGTCGATATGGCCGCATCGATGCTGGTGTTCTGCTTGGTATCGTCATAGCCGAGACGGCCATGATCCAGCGTCAGGCGTCCGATCAGAATACGAGCGGTTTCGTCCGTCTGATGCAAGTCTAGTAGCCACGTCTTGCGACCATCCGCGGCCAACTCCAGAAATATCACCGGGCGGGTCATGCGCACTTCGGGAAACACCAAATGCTTTCTGAGCAACGCGAGCAGGTCGACGGTGAATTCCACGTCGTCCACCGCGACCATCCGCTTCTCCTTGGCCCAAGGCGGATTGGCGAAAGAAACTGTGTTCGCGCGCACGCGCGGTGAGGGCCAGCCCAGGCTCACCTTCAGGTCCCCGCCAATCACCAGTTCCCGCCCTGTCTTTTCAAGGGCGATGTGTTGCAAGGGGCCGCGCGCCCAATTCCAGCCGAATAGTGCGACGTAAAGAATGGCCAGCAATGGCAGCGCCAGCAGTAATGCGGCCAGCCATTTTAAGGAACGATGCAGCATGGTGACGATTAAAAGCTCGGTAGGGGGAGAGGATTCTTTTCCATGATTGGCGCATATCGCCCTTCCATGGCTTGATCGCATTATCCGTGCTATCGATGAGCTATCTCTGTGCGCCAGCGCACAGAGCGCGGATGACATTTTCCTTAAGCTTAAAACTTGGCGCGCTCAGGAGTATAACCGGCAGAACTGGAGAGTAAAATGACTCGATATGGGAAGTATGGCCTACTGATTTTTGTGCTGTACGGTGCCCTTGCCATGGCTGAGGATGTGATCAGGATTGAGCCAACGCGTGGTGAATTACTGTATTCGACGAACTGTATCGGATGTCACAGCGAACAGGTGCATTGGCGGGATAAAAGGCTTGTTAAGGATTGGGACAGTTTGATTTCTGAGGTTCAACGGTGGCAGGATTTTTCGGGGCGCGGATGGAGTGGGGACGATATTGAAATGGTCGCACGCTATCTAAACGCCATCCACTATCACTACCCGGCGCCAGACAGATAATGGGCACCTCTATACATTCATTTTTCGGGTGAATCGCGGCAAACCCTCTCCCGGCAGGAGAGAGGTGCGTGGTACTTCTCACGAATTTTAACGTCGGGTTAAAGATCGACATAGAACACGTTCCCGCTGTGCTCATTGGCTACTGTTCGATGTCGATTTGAACTGCGGTGCACGTTTCTCTACCGTGCTGGTCTCGGGTTTTGCCGGTTCGCCCTTGGCTGGCAGTGGTGCCGGGAGCCGCGCCAGAACTTCGCGCGCCGAGGCCTCTACAGCTATTGCAACACCAGGATTGTCAGATGCGCGTCAGCATAACTTTGGCCAAGAGCCGACCTATTCGAATTCGGTTACATCGGCTATTTTCTTGCCCATCACAGGGTAAGTAGCATAGCGCAAACCGCTATCGCCATCATCAGCGTCGCTAACCAGCCCAGTACTTTCAGCCTTGTTGTAATCACGAACTGCCCCATGATTTCAGGCCGGACCGCCATCAACATCATCACGACCATGATGGGGACGGAAATGACGCCGTTGATGACCGCGCTCCAGTACAACGCTTTAATCGGATCGATTGCCGTAAAACCCAGCGCAATGCCGATCAAGGTCGAGATGGCGATGATGCCGTAAAATTGCTTTGCCTGCATGGGCGTGCGCTCAAGGCTGCTTTTCCATTTGAATGCACCTGCCATGGCGTAGGCGGAAGACCCGGCCAAGACCGGAAGCGCAAGCAATCCGGTGCCAATGATGCCAGCGCTGAACAACATAAATGCAAACTCGCCGGCAATCGGGCGAAGTGCCGTTGCCGCTTGTGCCGACGTTTGAATATCGGTTATGCCATGCAGGTTGAGCGTCACCGCCGTGGTTAAAATAATGAAGAAGGCCACCAAATTTGAAAATCCCATGCCGATATACGTGTCCATCTTGATGCGTCTCAGGTTGGCTTTAGCTTGCTGAGGCGCCTTTATCAATGGTTGTGCTTGAGGATCGGCCAGTTGGTCCTCAACTTCCTGCGACGCTTGCCAGAAAAACAGGTAGGGGCTGATCGTCGTGCCGAATACGGCCACGACGGTGGTGATGTACGCGGACTTCCAGGAAAAATCCGGCGTCAGCGCTTTTACCAGTACCTGCGACCAGGGAACGTGTACGACAAATACCGTGGCCACGTACGCCAGCAAGGAGAGCGTGAGCCATTTGAGGATGCGCACGTAGCGCCGGTAAGGAATGAAGACCTGTAGCAGCAACGATACAACGCCGAACGCCACTGCGTACATATGTGCGGGACCGCCGATAATCAATTTTAATGCTTCGCCCATGGCAGAAATATCGGCGGCAATATTGATCGTATTGGCGATCAGCAAAAGTCCGACCACGCTATACAACAGCCACGCCGGGTAGTGATGACGAATATTGGCAGCGAGTCCATGGCCGCTGACCCGCCCGATTCTGGCGCTGACCACTTGAATACCGACCATTAAGGGGTAGGTGAACAAAACCGTCCACAGCATGTTGAAGCCGAACTGCGCGCCCGCTTGCGAGTAGGTGGCAATCCCGCTTGGGTCGTCGTCGGCCGCGCCCGTGATGAGTCCCGGGCCGAGTTTTTTGAGCCATGATTTTTCACTTTCTTGGGGGACAGCTTTCATGTTGCGCATCGTTTCTTTCAGTAGATTGAGCTGCCGCTACAATAACCTAAACAAGTGAGGGCCGACACGCTGGCTAATATTCGAGACTGAGCGTAACCGAGCCAAAGCGGTGAGCATTAGGCTGCTCCCGGAACTGTTTGCTGCGCACGATGTGTGAATAGGTGACTTTCCCGCCCTGCCATTGCCAGGCAACGCCCAATGCGAGGTCGCTGACGAAGTAGCGTTTGTCGACGCTGTGACTGTCCACAAACGTATTCCCGTCGAGGAAAATATCGTGCGCCACGATGCGCGCATCGATTGCTGCAAATGCGTGACCGCCCTGGTTCGACAATCTGCGCGTGACCGCTCCCATCAATGGCGCATTGCTGTCGCTGGCGGGGCGGATTGTCGAGGTGCCAAAATCATTTGGCAGCCAGGTGCCAATGCGCACTTCGGCACCGGTGTTGAGGTAGGTTTTTACGTTGCCAATACTGGCACCGTAGTGGGTGATCAGATCGACCTTCGGCCCGTTCTTTTCATCATGGATGAACGCACGGGTCTTGCGCTCGCGCACCAGCTGCACGCCAAGTTCATTATGAAGCTGGTTGTCCCAACCGGCGAAATGGTCGAAGCCGCGCAGGTCGTGTACCAGGTTTTGCGTCTGCCGCGCCAACGATGCCGGGCCGACCACGCCGACATCGAGTTCGACCGTATCCATGGTCAGTTCATCGCGTGCATTCCATGCCAGCCCGAGGTAGAGCCAGCCGGCATAGGGCCGGTCGTCCTTGATCAGGTCGGTGCGTGTCAAATCGCGCGGTGTGTATATCGCCTGACCGCCAGTGACGACCATGTTGCGCGACGTGAAATCACCCGGCTGCAGCCAGTTCGACCAACCATTCAACTTGCGGATCCATAACGGCAAGCACGGATCCTCGACATAACTCTCAAGGTTGGCCGACACCCATGACACCTTCAGGCCGTTGGTGTAGTTGTTGTCGGTACCATTGATCAGATCGTTTTCGTAGTAGAAATTGTAAACGTCGGGATAAGGCTTGAGCCCATCGACGCCTGGTTTACCGGCACAGGCCGGCACCTTGTCGGCAAGCACGAGCGTCGGTAGGCTGGTCAGCAACATGAAAGCGCTGAAAACGAGTCGGACGGTAAATCGTTGTGTATGCATGGTCGGTCAGCAGGTGCCAGCGCCTATCTAGAGAGCAACGGAGCCTAATTGCCTCGCCGCAAACCGTCAAGTAATAAAAGCGCGTTACATTGCGCGTTTTGAACTCAGTATCGGTGAAGTTGACGCCCTCGGGTGTGCTTGCCATTTGTCTGTTGCTAATGGCGATAATGATTTTCTAAGCTATGTACGACAGCGTACGGAGTTTCCTGGTGTTTAAGCGCACTATGCTAGGATTGCCTTCTATAGTGCTTCGACACGCTCAGCACGAACGGAGGCTCATTTTATTCGTGCCGATTCTATAAGGCGCTAAAAATTTTCCATCGGAAATGCTAAAACCGATACGCGAGAGATGGAATAGATTCGTGATGCCTGTAAATCGAAGGAACGCACGGCTGATGGCACATTTCACTAACCTGGATTGCAATGAATAAATTATTTCAGTCGCCTAGTTATTTCTGGTGTAGCGCCTATTGGCGGAGGCGGTTTTTACTCGTGTGCGTGCTTTGCGCGAGTGCAGGATCAGCGCCAGCCGGGGCGACTGATACGAATCCCGCCGCGTCGCTGCGTGCCCGCTACGCGGCTTTGACTGAGCAGCTCAGTCACAATCAGTTTCAGCAGCCGCTTTATCTCGACTCCACCGAATCGTCCGGCAACTTGAAGGGCGACATCTACGCGCTGGTCGATTATCCATTCGCCATTGTCAACGCGGCGCTTAATGGTCCGGCGCATTGGTGCGACGTGCTGATCCTGCACCTCAATACCAAATACTGTCATGCGTCGACAAGCCGGGCTGGCACTGCCCTGACAGCCTACATTGGCACCAAGCACGATCAGCCGCTCGAGGAGGCTTATCCCGTTGAATTTATTTATCGCGTGGCGGCAACCATGCCAGAGTATTTTCAAGTCCAGCTCAATGCGGAGAAAGGGCCGCTGAGCACAAGCAACTACCGCATTTTGCTGGAAGCGGTATCCGTAGGCGGTGGGCGAACCTTCCTGCATCTCACGTATTCTTATGACTATGGTTTTGCCGGACGCCTGGCCATGAAAACTTATCTCGCCACGATCGGAAGCGACAAGGTGGGATTCACCATCGCCAGCAAACAACCCAACGGACAGCCCGACTATATCGGCGGGGTGCGCGGTCTGGTGGAACGCAACACCATGCGTTATTACCTAGCCATTGATGCATATCTCAGTGCTGTTGCCGCGCCACCTGCAGAACAGCTTGAGAAGCGCTTGCAAAAGTGGTTTACGGCCACCGAACGATATTCCCGTCAATTGCACGAAGTGGATCGCGCCACCTATCTAGATATGAAACACAGCGAGTATTTGCGCCAGCAGACGGCACAGTAAGGCGTTGAAATACGCGCGCTGATGGCTGAGGACAGCCTCAAGAAATCCGATATCAGCGTAACCGCCACCAAAGTGAAATTCGATATTTTCTCTCACAGCGTCAGTAAAGATGTTGATGTGAGCATGAAATCGACTCATGGTAAGTGATGCTATGTGCGGCAACGTACAGATGAAATGCGGGCAATGATGCAAGCTGCCTGCATAAGAATCGCAGTTTCTTATCGTCCACGATCGGACTCCACCTTAGCCGCTACTGATTCACTGGGGTAGCGCTGGTCAGTTCAGCGGCAATGGCCAAGCACGTTGAAGAAAATTAAATGAGGAAGAAAAGAAAATGAACAGATTCGAGAGTTATTCCAAACGACTGATGTGGTTTATTCCATTGCTGTTTACCGCTTTTGTGACCGGATGCGGGGGAGGGGATAATGGTAAGGATCCAATTTTAGGTGCGGGCGGTGTCACCTTCGCTGCGCCACCCGGTGCGATCGCCCCAGGCGTTGCATGTACTACAGCCGCCCCTGGCGCACCCACGGTGACCGTGACAGATCCCACTAACAGTAATCAGTTCGTGACGACCAGCACTGCTGGTGTTGCTAACAGCGGCAAACTGATCACCGCCACCTTCAGTCTGCCGATGGACTCCGGACAGTTAAACCAAACTTCCTTTACGCTGGGGCAAGTGGGCGGAGCTGTCGTACCGGCAGCATCTGTGAGCTATAACACCTCCACAAGGGTGGCAACCTTAACGACATCATCGGCTCTCTTACCCAATACCTCTTACACGGCGGTTATCTTGGGTACTGTCACGAGCGGGGGTATCTCAATGGGCTGTAGCAATGCTTGGACCTTCAAGACAGTCACTTCCGCCGCTACAGGTCTCGCGCCGGTAAACCTTGGCTTGGCCTCGACGTTCGGGATTTCGGCTACCGCCGGACTGGCCACCGCTGGTGGTTCATCAACAATTAATGGGGATGTGCTGCTGCTGAATCCAACGCCTGTGTGTAATGCTACGACCGTTCCTGCTACCGGACTCATTGGTAGTTGCGCCGCCGTAGGCTTCCCTCCAACAGTCAACGGGACGGTAATCAGTCCTTTGTATAACCCGGCAGGAAATTTAGCCACTATCGCGGCCGACTTGAATACCGGGTTTCTCAGCATCACTCCTCCGGCCGGTCCGCCAGCCGTTGGTACATTGGGAGGGGGAACCACGATATTGGCATCCACTACTTTGGGTACCGGATCCACTGGACAGAGCACTTTCACTCCTGGCGTTTATACAGCCCTCGCGGGAGGAATCATGATAACGGGTGACCTCACGCTTGATGCCCAAGGTAACCCGGATGCTGTCTTCGTCTTCCAGTCAAACAGTACAGTCGGCACGGCAGCCGGAGCCGTCTCTCCTGGGATACACCCTCGTATCCTCCTGGTAAACGGTGCCAAGGCTTCCAACGTCTGGTGGCAGGCTGCCAGTTCAGCGACGATTGGTACGTTCAGTGAATTCCAGGGCAACATAATGGCCGCTATAAGCATCACGTTGAACCAAGGCGCAACCTCGTGCGGCAGAATGATGGCCGGGGCGTGGGTGGGTGGTGGTGGCGCGATTACATTGGACCGTAACGTCGTTTCCGTGCCAGGCAATGTGAATGCACCTGCTAGTTGCCAGTAAGATTAATGGAAACCTTGGCGGCACTCGATGAGTTCCACCAAGTTTTTTTGTAGAAAAACATGAATTACGCAACTGGTACAAAAGTTTTTATATCCTCGTGGAGATAAACATGAAATTAGCAAAAGCATCAGGGACACTGGGTTTAGCGGTACTCGCTGCACTCGCTAGCACATTCGCAGTGGCAGACGATACAGGCTGGTACGGCGGGGCCAATGTTGGCCGGTCAAAAGCGAAAATCGACGACGTGAGGATTACCAGCGGCCTGCTGGGGGCTGGTTTTACTACGACTTCAATTACCGATGATGATCGCGACACCGGCTATAAGCTTTTTGGCGGGTACAAATTCAACAATAATTTTGCCCTTGAAGGTGGCTATTTCGATCTGGGTAAATTCGGTTTTACGGCGACCACGGTACCGGCGGGAACACTCAATGGCAATATCAAGCTCAGAGGCATTAATCTTGATGCAGTCGGCTTTCTGCCTATTACTGAAAAGTTTTCTGCATTTGGCCGGGCCGGATTGAATTACGCTCAAGCCAGAGACACCTTTACTGGAACTGGTTCAGTCAGTGTAACCAATCCCAACCCCAGCAAGCGTGATACGAACTACAAAGTAGGACTCGGGCTTCAGTACGCTTTCACTGACTCTCTCGCCATGCGCGCCGAGGTGGAGCGCTACCGGATCGATGATGCCGTAGGCAACAAAGGCGACATCGATCTAGTCTCGGTTGGCCTGGTCTATGGGTTCGGCGGGAAAACACCTGCCCCCGCCCAGCACGTGGCGGAGCGTGAGTATGTAGCCCCTGCTCCTGTGCCCCAGCCGGCAGTTGTGACGCCTCCGCCGCCCGCGCCGGAACCGCGCATCGAAAAATATACGTTATCGGCAACCGAGTTATTTGCATTTAACAGCGCCGAATTGAGGATGCCGCAACCGAAGCTGGATGAAATCGCGAATGCTCTCAGTAGCAATAGCGAGATAAACAACGTCGTCATTACCGGCTACACCGATCGCATTGGGTCCAATAAATACAACCAGAAGCTGTCAGAACATAGGGCAGTCGCGGTTAAAAATTATCTGACAGGCAAGGGGATCGATGCCAATCGACTGAAAGCAGAAGGCAAGGGTGAGGCCAATCCGGTTGTTACTTGCACGAACAAAAAACGCCCTGCACTGATCAAATGCCTGGAGCCGAATCGCCGGGTGGAAGTAGAGAAAATTATGATTGAACGGCGCGTACAGTAAGCAAGTATTGCACCATAAGTCCGCTTCGCCGCAGATGTGTGTGGGACATTGTCAGCTGGCAATTTCTCAGCAGACCGTTGCGCTGAGGCGGCTTGCCGTCTGCACTTTACCCCACATTTTTTCACCGTTGCACAGGCCGTCGGGTTGAAGCGGATATTTGACGCAGTGGTGACTGTCGCCCGAATATACTTGGTGCAGTGAAATGAATAATAGGAATTGGTTCGATGTCGAAAGCAACACTGTTAAGGCTGCAAGTGATAACGGGCTGCTCGCAAAGTCCATCAAAATACGAGTCAGGCGTCGCCGACGGCACGGCATGCCGTAAGCGCGCCGGCACACCGTCGGTATATCTGCTGGTTGCGATGGATGATCATTACAGCTCTGGATTCAGGGCTGGCTATTTTCAGCGTGACGGTGTTATTTACCTAAAGGCTGATCTGTCGCGGCTATCGCAATAACGGCTGCAATCTAATGAGACATTCCGATACCGATATGTGCGCCAGCGTACAGACTGCATCCAGTCTCAAGTACACAATTAACTTGTAGTTTTTTTAAATGGCTTTAATGAATTTATGCAAGCGTGAAGCGGAATTCGTCGGAATTTGGCATGTAGCCAGGAACCGGATCTTCTTGTATCAGCATCTTATGGAGAAATATCAAAATGAACACTAATAATTTACCTGGCGAAGCAAATTTTTCCGACGTGACGAAAGAGCAGCTGATCGCTGATTTCAAAGTAGTGATGTCGGACGCAGAAGCCCTGATCAAGGCCACGGCCAACCAAGGTGGGGAGGCGCTGGCAACGGTGCGTTCCAAAGCGGAACAATCTCTCGCCATGGCGAAGGCAAAGATGGCGGATGTCGAGGCGGCGTTGCTCGTTCGAGCCAAAGCGGCGGCCAAGGCGACGGATGTCTATGTGCACGAAAATCCATGGCAAGCGATTGGTGTGTCCGCGGGCATTGGCCTGCTCATCGGTTTTCTGATGGGTCGCCGCTAGGCGCCAGGTTATGAGTCAAGAAACGCCGGGTGAGGCCAAGGGGCTGTTTGAATCCCTGAAGGGTCTTGCAGCAAGCTTGGCCGCCATTGCACATACTCGGCTCGATCTGTTGTCCTCGGATCTGGAGGAAGATCGGGAACAGCTGGTGTCGATGCTGGTGATGACGCTGGTTGCACTGTTCTGCCTTGGCGTGGGCATGGTACTGCTGGCGATTCTAGTTGTGGTCGCATTCTGGGATAGCTACCGGCTTTTGGTGCTGGGCGGGCTTACTGGGATTTTCCTCGCAGGCGGCGCAGCGACGTGGTGGTTTGCGCTATGCAAGATGAGAACCAAGCCGAGATTGTTCGCTGCGAGTATGGCTGAATTATCCAAAGACCGGCAGCAGTTGATTCATCGATCATGAACAGAAAATTAGCCCGGCTGGCCGAACGGCGTGAACATCTGGTGGCGCAGGCTGCCGCTCAGCGAACTGCGCTGGCGCAAAACATGGCGCCCTGGCGTGCGCCATTGGCACTGGCGGATCGTGGTGTGGCTGCGCTGCGTTATATCAGGCACCACCCCGTATTGATGGTGGGAGCTACGCTTATTGTTGCGGCGTTTCGAACGAAGCGTGCGGGCGGATGGCTAAGGCGCGGCTGGGTAGTGTGGCAGCTCGGGCGCAGATTGCTCAGGCGCTGAACAACGGATTTTAAGCTTGGGATTTTAAGCTTGAAACGAATTTTGCAAGGAGCATCGTTTGATCGTGTCGGTTAATCAAAAGGAATCGCAGGTTTATCGTTAACAAGGAGCTTGGTCATGACATTACGTAATCGTTTCACTACTTTCTTTTCCGCCTTTCTGCTGGTTTCTCTCCTCGGTTGCGCATCAACTGGCAAGCAAGAGGGAACGGGTGAGTATATTGACGACACTGTCATTACCACCAAGGTCAAGGCCGCCATTTTTGACGAACCCACCTTGAAATCGGCCGAGATCAACGTCGAAACCTTCAAAGGCAAAGTTCAGTTGAGTGGCTTCGTCAACTCCAGGGGTGACATTAACAAGGCGGTCGAAGTTGCGCGCAGCGTGAAGGGTGTCGTCGACGTCAAGAACGACATGCGACTCAAGTAAGTGCGTCAAGAAGTCGGCTCGTTGATTCAACGCCTGATCAATTCCGGGTCTTCCGGAACGATGCCGAAACACCTTAAAAGGAGATAGAAAAATGCTTGAGACTATTATTGTCATCCTGGTCGTTCTGTGGCTATTGGGTATGGTTTCCTCGTACACCATGGGCGGACTTATTCACATTCTATTGGTCATCGCAATTGTGGTGCTACTGGTTCGTGTCATTCAAGGTCGGCGCCTCTAACCGTCCTCGAACGTTTCCCTTGCCTTACCGTCATAGGCAAGTGACCAGTCTAAATTACCATCACTGGGATGGCCATTTATTAAATAGGAGAGCAGAAATGCGCTACCTGCTAATTGTATTGTCAATGCTGCTTTTCCCGGTAACCGCGGCCTATGCCGAGATCGGCGTCGCTGTCGGTCTTCCCGGTGTCAGCATCGGTATCAACATGCCGGTGTATCCGAGGCTCGCCCGGGTGCCCGGTTATCCCGTTTACTACGACCCTCGAGGACATTCGAATTATTTCTTTTACGATGGCTTGTACTGGGTGTTGCAGGGGGACGACTGGTATGCGAGCAGCTGGTACAACGGGCCGTGGGATTTGATGGGACCTGAAGATGTGCCGCTGTATCTGCTGCGTGTTCCGGTGCGCTATTACCACCAGCCCCCGGCGTATTTTCGTGGCTGGCGTACCGACGCGCCGCCACGTTGGGGTGAGCATTGGGGCCGCAACTGGGAAGAGCGTCGCGGCGGATGGGCCCAATGGGATCGCCGTTCCACCCCGCGTCCTGCACCGTTGCCGAGCTACCAGCGGCAGTATTCTGGGGACCGCTATCCTCGCGAGGCAGAACAACAGCATTCGATTCGATCCGAAAATTATCGCTACCAGCCGCGTGAGGCCGTGACACAGCAGCATTATCAAAAGCAACGCCACCAGGCTGAACCGCTAGAGCAGGGTCGGGCAAACAAACGTGAAGGGGGCCGGGAAAACCAGCGCGAAGAGCGCGGTCAGGATCGCCACTAATTGTACATGTTCGAAGATGGTTGAGTGGCGGCGCTATGTTGATTTGAGTTGCGGTTGATTTGAGTTGCGCGATATGCCGATGATGCAGGGGCTTTACACAGGAGAGATTTGAAATGAACGCAATCAAAATGGTGGCAATTGCGCTGATCGTAGCCGGCAGCCTGGGGCTCATGTACGGCGGGTTCACTTATACAAAGGAAACGGAACAGGTAAAGCTGGGGCCAATCGAACTTTCGGTCAAGAACAAGGAGACGGTCAATATTCCGATCTGGGCCGGGGTAGCGGCAGTCGTGGCGGGTGCCGTGCTACTCATCCGCAAATAAAAGCGGGCCTGTCAAATTTCATCCCGGCTTCGCTCTGCTCAGGTTTTCGGTGGCGCCCGATGCAGTGTTGGCGCGCGATGAATATTGAAGAGCGGTGTGCGCTGAATTTTCATTAGGCGCATTTGCATCTAAATTAATCAGATGCTGTTGATAAGTGTACCAGACTGCCTCGGTATTGCACCTCCCGTTAGTTGATTTTGAATG
>JBBRTU010000019.1:0-49809 GCA_038244115.1 Burkholderiales bacterium | reverse complement strand
TTCGCGGTGACCTCATCGCCCACGTTGAGCACCTCGGACGGGTGCTTGACGCGGCGCCATGCCAGGTCGGTGATATGCAGCAGACCATCGATACCGCCCAGATCCACGAACGCACCGTAGTCGGTGATGTTCTTGACGATACCCTTGACGATTGCACCTTCTTTGAGGTTGCCCAGCAGTGCTTGACGCTCTGCACCTTGGGTTTCTTCCAGCACAGCGCGGCGCGAGACCACGACGTTGTTGCGCTTGCGGTCAAGCTTGATGACCTTGAATTCCATTTCCTTGTTTTCGTAGGGCGTGGTGTCCTTGACCGGGCGGATATCCACCAGCGAACCGGGCAGGAAGGCACGAATACCGTTCACCGTAACTGTCAGGCCGCCTTTGACTTTGCCGCTGACCAAACCGCTGACCAGCTCACCTTTTTCCATCGCCTCTTCGAGGTCGAGCCAAGCAGCCAGTCGACGTGCCTTGTCGCGTGACAAACAGGTCGCGCCATAGCCGTTTTCCAGCGCCTCGATCGCCACCTTGACGAAATCGCCAACCTTGACTTCAAGTTCGCCCTTGTCATTAAAGAATTCTTCAGCGGGGATCACGCTCTCGGACTTCAGTCCGGCATTCACCACCACGACGTTACCGTCAACCGATACCACTTCGGCGGTTATAACCTCGCCGATACGCATTTCTTGACGGGTCAAGCTCTCTTCAAAGAGAGCGGAGAAACTTTCCATGGGTTCAACAGCTTGAGCAGCAGTAGCCATTAACTTAATTACCTAAAATAGCCCATCCAGCACGAAATTGCCGCGACGGGGTTGGTTGTAAATTCCGTAAGCTTGGCGAAACAAAGTGAAAAAAGCGCCCCATGAGCAATCCGCCCTTGGTACGCCCGTCTCATCCTACTTACGGCGCTTTGTTAACGTGGAGAACTATCTTGGAACCGCTTCAGAACCTCGTTCACCGCCTGTTCGATGGTGAGAGGCGTGGTGTCCAACAAACTTGCATCCGCGCCCATTTGCAAGGGAGCCACGCTGCGCTGACTATCGCGCTCGTCTCGTGCCCTAATATCCTGCAAAAGGATATCAATACTAGCATGCAATCCTTTTCCCATCAACTGTTTATAGCGACGTTCCGCTCTCACCTCGGGGCTGGCATCAAGGAAGATTTTGAGCGCGGCATCAGGGAATACCGTGGATCCCATATCCCGCCCATCCGCTACCAAACCCGGCGTCTGGCGGAAAGCGCGTTGCCGGCCCAGCAACGCTTGGCGCACGCGCGGGAAAGCGGCAATTTTGGAGGCGCCGTTGCCACATTCCTCGGCACGAATGTCATCCGTTACCCGATTCCCTGATAGCAAAATCTCGCCGTTCTCGAAGCGCACGTCGAGATGTGCGGCAACCTCTCCCAGGCGCGCCTCGTCGTCCAGGGGCACACCGGACTGCAACGCAGCCAGCGCCACCAAACGGTATAACGCGCCGCTATCCAGGTAGTGGAATCCGAGCTTTTCAGCCACGCGCTGCGCCACTGTCCCTTTGCCGGATGCAGAAGGTCCGTCGATGGCGATGACGGGTGCCACCTCGCCATGCACAATCGCTGCAAAGCGCTGGAAATAGTCCGGGAAGGTTTTCGCAACGCACTTCGGATCGTTGATGCGCACCGGCACGCCGCCCAACGTTACCAATGAGAAGCACATCGCCATGCGATGGTCATCGTAGGTGTCAATCTCTGCGTGAGGCGTCAGGCGTGAGGCGTCAGGCGGTGTGATGCGAATAAAGTCTGCGCCCTCTTCCACCGCAGCGTCTATCTTGCGCAACTCGGTGGCCATGGCGGCAATGCGGTCGGTTTCTTTTACGCGCCAACTGGCGATATTGCGCAGCGTCGTCGTACCGTCAGCGAACAAGGCTGCCACTGCCAACGTCATCGCCGCATCCGGAATGTGGTTGCAATCCAGGTCGAGCGCTTTCAGCTTTCCTGACGCTGGACCACACGCCTCAATCCAGTTGTCGCCCATCTCGATCTTGGCGCCCATTTGCGCCAAAGCTTCAACAAAGCGCACGTCACCCTGGATACTATTCTTACCTACTCCTTCGACGCGCACTGGGCCGCCGCCTATTGCACCCGCGGCAAGAAAATACGAAGCCGATGAAGCGTCACCTTCCACAAATAGGGTACCGGGACTGATGTAACACTGACCGCCAGGAATAATGAAACGCTGCCACCCTTCCCGCTCGACCTTCACACCGAAGCGCGCCATGAGACTGAGCGTAATTTCAATATACGGCTTGGAAATCAGCTCACCAATAACCTCTACCGTCATGGCCTCGCCAGTCAACGGCAGCGCCATCAGCAAGCCAGTGAGAAATTGGCTTGAAACATCGCCACGCACCTTGGCTGTGCCAAGTTTGATGGTAGCGGGAAAAATTTCCAGTGGTGGAAAACCCGCGTTGCCCAGATAGCAGATATCTGCACCAACCTGGCGTAAAGCATCCACCAGATCACCGATAGGGCGTTCGTGCATGCGCGCCACGCCGGAAAGCTTGTAATGGCCGTTGCATAATGCAAGCGCTGCGGTGAGTGGGCGAAAAGCGGTACCCGCATTGCCCAAAAATAATTCTGCTTGTTTTACCGGAAAGGGGCCGCCGGCACCTTGCACGCGATAATCATTCGGCCCAATTTTTTCGTACACGACACCCAGCATTTTGAGCGCATCCAGCATGCGGGCGGTATCATCCGAAGCAAGCAGATCACGAATCTCCGTGGTGCCACGAGCGAGTGCTGCTAACAATAGGGTGCGATTGGAAATACTTTTTGAGCCGGGCAAATGCACTGTTCCAGAAACCGTACGTGCGGGGGGAAGATCGAGATATTCCATGTGTAGCTAGCCAGTGTTCTGCTGTGCTATCCAGGCATTGCGGACTGCACTGGCGCGAGAAAAGATTTGTTCCAGCGCCTTGCTGTCACCCGCCTCCAATGCTGCACGCAAGCGGCTGATCTGCGCCTGGTAGGCATCCAGTTCGCTTAGCAGGGCGACCTGATTGGCAAGACAAATATCGCGCCACATCTCCGGCGAACTCCCGGCGATACGGGTAAAATCGCGAAAACCGCTAGCGGCGAAACTGAACAATTCCTCAGCATTTGAGCGTTGAGCAATTTCATCTACCAAAGCAAAAGCCAGCAAGTGCGGCAAATGGCTTACCGCAGCGAATATCGCATCATGTTCTTGCGGCGCCATTTCTCTCACCACAGCACCGCACGCTGCCCACATCTCGCGCACCGTCTGAACTGCCACAGGGTCGTTCTCCGGCATGGGCGTCAGCACCACGGCACGGCCACGGAACAGATCAGCCGTAGCCGCCGTGGCACCGCTCTTCTCTGCACCCGCGATGGGGTGTGCCGCCACAAAACGCGCCAGATGGCCAGGCAATTGTTGCTGCGCACACCGCAGCACATCGCTCTTGGTGCTTCCCACATCGGTCACGATGGTGTGCCCTGACAAGTGCGAAGCAATCGCTGACATCACGTTGTTGATCTGTCCCACGGGCATGGCAAGCAGCACGACGTCAGCATCCGCAACTGCCTGTGCTGCGTCGGTTGCGGCAACGTCGATAATACCCAGCTTCAAAGCCGCATCGAGGTTATTTTGGCTACGGCCAACCCCGACAGTTTGCTTGACCTGACCCGCCGCACGCAAGGCCAGCGCAACCGAACCGCCAATCAGACCGACACCGATGATGACAAGTTTATTGATCATGGAAAAATCATTTAACCACGGGGAGCACGGGGTTCACGGGGCAATTCTTAACAATTGAAAATCCCCGTGCTCCCCGTGGTCAGTTAAAGAATTAGATACTGCGCCCAATGACTTCGGCAATTCCCTTCAGCTCGCCCATCAGCTTCTTCAGCTCGTCAGGGTTTAGTGCCTGGTCGGCATCACACCACGCCTCGCAGGGGTTCGGATGCATTTCCACCAACAGGCCGTCAGCGCCGGCAGCGATGGCCGCACGCGATAAGGCCGGCACCATCCATGCCTTACCGCCTGCATGCGACGGATCAACGATCACGGGCAGGTGCGTTTCTTTCTTCAGCACGGGAATCGCAGTGACATCCAGCACGTTGCGATAATAGGTCTCGAAAGTACGGATACCGCGCTCGCAAAAAATAATATTGTGATTGCCGGCAGCTGCGATGTATTCAGCTGCCATCAGCCATTCAGAAATAGTTGCCGACATGCCGCGTTTAAGAATCACCGGCTTGCTGACCTTACCCACTTCTTTCAGCAGCTCAAAATTTTGCATGCTACGCGTGCCGATCTGAATCACGTCTACATCGTATTCCATGAAGGTATCCAGCATGCGTGCATCCATCAGCTCGGTGACAATGGGCAGGCCTTGCTTGTCAGCCGCCTTGCGGAAAATATCCAAACCTTCCACGCCCTTGCCCTGGAAGGCATAGGGACTGGTGCGCGGCTTGAAGGCACCGCCACGCATCAGGCGGCAACCGGCCTGTTTCACGTACTTGGCTGACAATTCCATCTGCTCAATCGTTTCCACCGAACACGGGCCGGCAATGACTTGAATTTGCTTGCCGCCCAGTGGCACACCCTTGATATCGATGACCGTGTTTTCCTTGTGCCATTCGCGCGCCACAATCTTGTAGGGCTTGACGATATGCATGGACTGTTCGACGCCGGGCAAGGCATCAAACAACTCCTTATCCAGCTTGCGCTCGTCGCCGATAGCACCAATTACCGTACGCTCGGTACCGCGCGAGACATTGACATCCAGCCCGGATTCCTTGATTTTTCTGACGACGCCATCGATCTGCTCATCCGATGCGCCGCTTGCCATTACAATAATCATGCTTAGAGCCTATTTCAGCAGGTTTCATGCCTCGCGTTGAGTCCAGAAAGCGATGGATGCAAGGAGCGAGGCGCAGCCAATGGTCGTTCCATTGGCAAGCCTTGCGACGCCGCAGACGCGCTTTCTGGCCTCAACCCAGAGGGCCAGTGTCATTTGGGGTACATTGCGTTGTTGCTCGCGGCTTGTTTGGAATAACCAAACCGCGTCCCTCGCGCCTAGCACTGCACCCCAAATGGCACTGGCGCGAGGTATGAAACCTGCTGAAATAGGCTCTTATTCCTTGAGCGCTGCTTCCAGCGCCTGCAAAAATTTGTCGTTCTCTTCTTCCAGCCCCACACTCACCCGCAGGTGTTCAGGCATTCCATAGTTAGCTACCGGACGCACAATCACCCCGCGTTTGAGCAGCGCGTGATTCAGTCTTGCCGCATCCCCCACCTTGCAGCACACAAAGTTTCCATGCGAGGGAATATATGCAATACCCAGCCGTTTAAAACCTTCAGTCAATTGAACCATGCCAGCGCGGTTGATTGCTACGCCGTGTGCCAAATATGCCTCATCCTGCAAAGCCGCCACTGCTGCTGCCTGCGCCAGCGAATTCACATTGAATGGCTGCCGCACGCGATTGAGCATGCTCACTACCTCAGGGTGTGCCAGCGCAAATCCAACACGCAAGCCTGCCAAACCAAAAGCCTTGGAAAAAGTGCGCGTCACAATTAAATTATTGAAACGCCGCAACCAGCCGATCGAATCGGCACGTGCCGCTTCCGGCAAATATTCGGTATACGCTTCGTCCAGCACCACCACAATATTACGCGGCAACTGCTCGATAAAATTCAACAGCACATCTGCCGCCACCAGCGTACCGGTGGGATTGTTGGGGTTGGCGATAAAAATTACCCGCGTCTCATCGGTTAACGCTTCCAGCATCGCCCGTAAATCATGTCCGTAATCTTGTGCCGGCACTTCAATACCGCTAGCGCCCACCGCCTGTGTCGCCAGCGGATACACCGCAAAGGCATACTGCGAAAATATTGCTGCCGTACCCGGCGAGAGAAAGGCCCGCGCCACCATTTCCAGCAGGTCGTTGGAGCCGTTGCCCAACACGATCTGCTCCTGGGTCACGCCATAGCGCTCAGCCAATGCGGCTTTCAGCGTATAGCCGTTGCCGTCCGGATAGCGCGCGACGTCCATCAATACGTTTTCAATCGCCGCCAACGCACGCGGACTGGCGCCAAGCGGATTTTCGTTGGAAGCCAGCTTGACGATATCCTCTCCGGACAGACCCATTTCTCGCGCCACTTCGGAAATCGGTTTACCCGGCTGGTAGGGGGCAATAGCGCGAATATAAGATGGCGCCAAATCGCACAAATCCATTTTACAAAACCGCTATGGGATAAGCGCCAAGCACTTTCAGAAATGCCGCGCGGCTTTCCACTTCTCTTAGCGCACGTGCCACCCGTTCATCTTCCCGGTGACCTTCGATATCCACAAAAAAAACATATTCCCATAACTCGGTACGGGAAGGGCGTGATTCCAGCTTGGTCAGACTGACCTGGTTCTCGGCAAAAGGAGAAAGCAATTCCACCATGGCACCCGGGCGGTTCTTTGCCGCCATGACCAGCGAGGTTTTATCGTGCCCGGACGGTGCTGCATCGTGACGGCCAATGACCAAAAAGCGCGTCGTATTATCCGGCTTATCCTCGATATTTTCCGCCGACTTGGCCAGCCCATAATATTCGGCTGCGGCTTCGCTGGCGATAGCCACAGCCGAACCATCTTCCGCCGCCAGGCGTGCCGCCTCGGTGTTGCTCACCACCGCCACGCGGGGAATATTGGGAAAATTTCTGTTCAGCCATTCATGACATTGCGCCAGCGACTGAGCGTGGGAATAGACATTTTCCACATTGCCCGCTGCGCCGGGTTTGCGTAATAAAAACTGATGCACCCGCAGATCTACTTCACCGCATATTTTCAGCGGTGTGATCAGTAAAAGATCCAGCGTATTGCCTACCGCACCACCTGTGGAATTTTCCACTGGGGCCACGCCGTAGTCGGCAAGCCCCGCTTCCACTTCCCGAAACACTTCGTCGATGGATGCACATGGACGGGTTTGCGCAGCATGGCCGAATTGCTTGATGGCCGCAGCCTGCGTAAACGTTCCCTGCGGGCCGAGATAAGCAACAGCCAGCGGTTTTTCCAGCGCCAGACAGGCAGACATGATCTCGCGAAATAAGCGCGCAACCGTCTCGTCCGAAAGCGGCCCCGGGTTATTTTCCTTCAAGCGCGACAGCACCTGAGCTTCGCGTTCAGGACGGTAAACCGCCCCATCTTTCAGGTGTCCGATAGCTTGCGCGTGTGTTGCACGCGCGTTAACCAGTTGCAGCACTTCGTCATCGATAGCATCGATGGCAGTGCGATGTTTGGCCAGCTCGTCGTTCATGCTGACTCAGGCGTTATTCGCGGACAATGCGCGTACCATCAATACACCTTCGATCCCTGCAATCTGGTCGATGACTGTTTGCGGCACCGGGCTATCCACATCCACCAGCGTATAAGCCATGTCGCCCTTGGACTTGTTCAACATGTTGTGAATATTCAAGCTGGCATTGGCCAATGCGGTAGAAATTTGGCCCACCATGTTGGGCACGTTGGCGTTGGCGATGGCGAGGCGAGACGCCGATTCGCGCGGCATCGACACATTGGGGAAGTTGACCGAATTGAGGATGTTGCCGTTTTCCAGATAATCCGAGACTTGCTCGGCCACCATCACGGCACAGTTCTCTTCCGCCTCTCCCGTGCTGGCGCCCAAATGCGGCAGGCATACCACGTTGCTCCGGCCCTTCAGCGCATTCGCCGGGAAATCGCAAATGTAGGCCTGTATCTTGCCATCATTCATGCCAGCGAGCACCGCTGCATTGTCCACAATGCCTTCACGGGCGAAATTGAGCAGTACCATGCCGTTCTTCATCAGCGCCACGCGCTGGGTGTTGATCAGGTTCTTGGTGCCTTCCACCAAAGGCACATGCAAGGTGATGAAATCCGAAGCCTTTACCAACTCGTCCACGCTGGCCGCTTTCTTTACTTCGGAAGGCAGGCGCCATGCGGCATCTACGGTAATATCCGGGTCAAAACCGATGACGTTCATGCCCAGCTTGATCGCCGCATCCGCCACCAGCGAACCGATGGCACCCAGACCAACGATGCCGAGCGTGCGACCGGGAAGTTCATGGCCCACGAAATTTTTCTTGCCGGCCTCGGTTTGTTTGTGCAGTTCTTCGTCGCTTCCTTCCAACCCATTCACGAATGCCATCGCACCGCCGATGTTGCGCGCACCCATCAGCATGCCCGCAATTACCAGCTCTTTCACTGCATTGGAATTCGCACCCGGCGCATTAAACACCGGCACACCACGCTCGGAAAGTTTTTTCACCGGAATGTTATTGGTACCCGCACCGGCTCGACCGATCGCCAGCACGGAAGCCGGAATATCCATCTCGTGCATGTTGGCCGAGCGCACCAGAATACCTTCGGGCGCATCCACTACATCCCCTACGGTGTAATGGCCGGGCAAGCGTGCCAGACCCTTGGAAGAAATTTTATTCAGTGTCTGGATTTTGTAACTTTTAGCCATGGCTCTTCTCGAATTCTTTCATGAACGTCACCAAGGTTTGCACACCCTCCATTGGCATCGCGTTGTAAATGGAAGCACGCATGCCGCCCACCGAACGGTGCCCTTTCAATTGCACCAGGCCGCGCGCTTTCGCCTGCTTCAGAAATTCTTCATCGAGCGACGCGTTCTTCAGAGTAAAAGGAATATTCATGCGCGAACGGTTTTCTTTGGCCGTGGGGCAATGATAGAAATCGGTACTGTCCAGACAGTCGTATAGCAGTCCGGCCTTGGCTATGTTTTGCGCTTCCATCTTGACCAGGCCACCATTTTGCTTGAGCAATTTGAACACCAGACCGGCTATTTACATGGCATAGGTGGGCGTGGTGTTGTACATGGAATCGTTGTCGGCATGGGTCTTGTAGTCGAACATCGTCGGTGTACCGGGAAGCGTTTCGCCGATCAAGTCTTCGCGCACAATCACGATGGTGAGTCCAGCCGGGCCAATATTCTTCTGCGCACCAGCATAGATCAGGCCGTACTTGGACACATCGATAGGACGCGACAAAATATTGGATGACATATCCGCCACCAAAGGCACGCTACCAGTCTCCGGTGTCCAGAAAATTTCCACGCCGCCAATAGTTTCGTTTGGGGTGTAGTGAACGTAGGCTGCGTTCGCATCCAGCTTCCACTTGTCTTGCGTCGGCGCATAGCTGAAGTTGCCGTCTTCGGAGTTCGCAACGACATTCACCGCCCCAAATTTTTTCGCTTCCTTGATGGCTTTCTTCGACCACTCGCCGGTGTTGAGGTAGTCCGCGCTCTTCTTGCCGCGCAGCAGATTCATCGGAATCATGGCGAACTGGCTGGATGCACCGCCTTGCAGGAACAGCACTTTGTAGTTGGCTGGAATCGCCAGCAACTCGCGCAAGTCAGCCTCAACCTGGGCGGCAATGCCCATGAATTCTTTGCCGCGATGACTCATTTCCATCACCGACATGCCGCAACCTTGCCAGTTGAGCATCTCGTCACCCGCCTGTTCCAGCACCGACTGCGGCAGCACGGCTGGGCCAGCGCTAAAGTTGTAAATTCGTTCCATAATAAAATCCCCTATCAAAAAATTTCTACCACGGGGCGCACGGGGAACACGGGGTCTAAATCGATAATTCGTTCTTCCCCGTGTACCCCGTGATCCCCGTGGTTAATAAATCAATCTTCTGGTTCTTCAGCTTCTCCAACTTCCCCAGTTTCTTCCGTCTCCAATATCCGTTCGATACCGGACAGCTTCTCGCCCTTGTCCAGGTTGATCAGCGTGACGCCTTGGGTGGCGCGGCCCATTTCGCGGATTTCCCTGACGCGTGTGCGAATCAGCACACCACCGGTCGTAATCAGCATGATTTCGTCTTTTTCTTCCGCCAGTGTCGCAGCAACCACTTTGCCGTTGCGTTCGGAAGTCTGGATTGCAATCATGCCCTGAGTGCCCCGTGCATGGCGCGTGTACTCGGTGATCGGCGTGCGCTTGCCGAAACCGTTTTCGGTTGCGGTCAACACCGACTGCACTTCGCTTTCCGCCACCAGCGAGGAAATCACCTGCTGACCTGCTTTAAGACGCATGCCGATGACGCCGCGAGAGGTGCGGCCCGTGGTGCGCACGTCGCTTTCCTCAAAACGCACAGCCTTGCCGCTGTCGGAGAACAGCATGACGTCGTGCTGACCATCGGTAATGGCCACGCCGATGAGGAAATCGCCCTCGTCCAAATTGATGGCGATAATGCCGCGCTTCATCGGGCGGGAGAAATCGGACAACGGCGTTTTCTTGACGATGCCGTTTGAAGTCGACATGAAAATAAAGTGGTGCTCGTCAAACTCTTTCACCGGCAGAATGGCGTTGATCTTCTCACCCTCTTCCAGTTGCAGCATGTTGATGATTGGCTTGCCGCGTGACGCCCTGCTGCCCTGCGGCACCTCATACACCTTGAGCCAATGCACCCGCCCCCGGTTGGAGAAACACAAGATGTAGTCGTGTGTATTGGCGATGAACAGCTTCTCGACGAAATCATCTTCCTTGGTTGCCGTGGCCTGTTTGCCGCGCCCGCCACGCTTCTGCGCAGCGTAGTCTTCCAGCGGCTGCGATTTGATATAGCCGGTATGCGACAGGGTCACCACCACGTCTTGCGGTGTAATCAGGTCTTCCATGCTCAAATCCTGAGCATGGGCGATAATCTCGCTACGGCGTTCGTCGCCGAATTGCTGTTTGATCAGGGTCAGTTCGTCGGACACGATATCGGTGATGCGTTCCGGCCGCGCCAGAATATCCAGCAGGTCGGCGATTTTCTCCATCACTTCTTTGTATTCGCCAACAATCTTGTCTTGCTCCAAGCCGGTCAGGCGCTGCAGACGCAGATCAAGAATGGCTTGCGCCTGGACATCCGACAGGCGGTAGCCGTTATCATGCCAGCCGTATTCGGCAAGCAGCGTCAACGGGCGCGAAGCAGAACTGTCCACCCGCTTGAGCATTTCTTCCACCAGCGGCGAGCGCCAGGTTTTCGCCATCAGTTGCTGCTTGGCAACCGCTGGCGACTCTGCGCCCTTGATCAGAGCAATCACATCATCCACATTGGACAGTGCCACCGCCAGACCTTCCAGCACATGACCGCGGTCGCGCGCTTTCTTCAGCTCGAAAACGGTGCGGCGCGTAATAACTTCGCGCCGATGGCGCAGGAACACCTCCAGGAATTGTTTCAGGTTGAGCAGGCGCGGCTGGTTGTCCACCAGTGCTACCATGTTCATGCCGAAGGTGTCCTGCATCTGTGTCTGCTTATACAGGTTATTCAGCACCACTTCCGGCACTTCACCGCGCTTTAGCTCGATCACCATACGCATGCCGGATTTATCCGATTCATCGCGCAGGTCGGAAATGCCTTCGATTTTTTTCTCGCGCACCAACTCGCCGATCTTGATCAGCAAATTGGCCTTGTTCACCTGATAGGGCAGCTCATCCACAATGATGGCCTGCCTGCCGCCGACTTTATCGATGTCCTCGAAATGCGCCTTGGCGCGCATCACCACGCGGCCACGGCCAGTGCGATAGCCTTCCTTGACACCCACGGTGCCGTAGATGATACCGGCGGTAGGAAAATCCGGTGCCGGCACGATCTCGATCAGTTCGTCGATGGTAATGTCAGGATTGCGCAGCACTGTCAGGCACGCATCCACGATCTCATTCAGATTGTGCGGCGGAATATTGGTCGCCATACCGACTGCAATACCGGAGGAACCGTTGATCAACAGGTTGGGAATCTTCGCCGGCAGAACCAGCGGCTCATGTTCAGAACCGTCGTAGTTGGGGCCGAAATCGACCGTTTCCTTGTCTAGATCCGCCAGCAATTCGTGGGCGATTTTCGCCATGCGGATTTCGGTGTAACGCATCGCTGCTGCGTTGTCGCCATCCACCGAACCGAAGTTACCCTGACCATCGACCAAGGGATAACGAAGCGAAAAATCCTGCGCCATACGCACGATGGTGTCATACACCGCCGTGTCGCCGTGCGGGTGGTATTTACCGATCACGTCACCGACGATACGCGCCGATTTCTTATAGGCCTTATTCCAATCGTTGGATAATTCGTGCATCGCGAACAGCACACGGCGGTGCACTGGTTTCAGGCCATCACGTGCATCCGGCAGTGCCCGGCCCACAATCACGCTCATAGCGTAATCCAGGTAGGAGCGGCGCATCTCTTCTTCGAGACTGACGGGTATTGTTTCCTTGGCGAACTGTTCCATTTATTCCAATCAGCGTTAGTGGGCTAAGAAGCTTCTTACATGGTTGAAAAGCCTGTGATTCTAGCATGGGTACCCTGCCTAAGTCACACCGTCAAATTTGCTCGACTCGCGACTCGAAAGCCGTATGCCACAAATGTTTACTTGATTTTTTGTGGTGCCCTGCTAATATGTTGAAAAACATTATGTTATTGGTTAACCTTAAAACGAAAGGAAGGAAGAAGAAATGAAAACGTCCCATATTCTCACCGGTTTTATATTCGCGGCAATGACGCTGAGTAGCCTTGCCTACGCACACACCGAAGGCCAGAACGGCTATCTAACTGACACCCGCGGCAACGTGGTAAAAAACAACTTCGGCCTGTGCTGGCGCACCGGTTACTGGACACCCGCCATGGCGACAGAAGAATGCGACCCAGATCTGGTAAAAAAGGCTGAAGCGGCACCCGCGCCTGCCCCTGTAGCCGCCGCGCCTGCTGCGCCAATGGGCCCAGAAAAAGCCGCCATGGAAAAAATCACCCTGCAAGCCGAAACCTTGTTCGACTTTGACAAGGCTGTCCTGCGCGCAGATGGTCAGAAAACTCTGGACGAGAAAGTCGTCGACCCGATGAAAAAACACTCGCAAGTTGAGGTGGTACTGGTGACAGGCCACGCCGATCGCATCGGCAAGGAAAGCTACAACCAGAACCTGTCACAGCGCCGTGCTGACGCAGTGAAAAGTTATCTGACCAGCCAGGGCATCGATGCCAAGCGCGTCGAAACTGCCGCCAAAGGCGAATCCGAGCCAGTTGTGTCGTGCAACGAAGTAAAAGGCAAGGAAAGCGGCAAGAACAAGAAATTGGTCGCATGCCTGCAACCTAACCGCCGTGTCGTAGTGGAAGTTAAAGTGCAAAAGCAGTAATTCAAGACTTTTAGTTCCACCCGAAACCCCGCTTAATGCGGGGTTTTTTTTGTGCCGTGGTAACGCAACAAATCACTTCCCATGCCTTACTACTAGCAGGCCTTTTTGCTAATATGCCAACGATGATCAATATTGATACCCTCATCCACGCACGCTGGGTGCTGCCGATCGAACCCGCCGGACAGGTTCTTGAACATCACAGCATCGCCATTAATAACGGCAGCATCGTCGCCATTCTGCCCACCCCAGAAGCCCATACCAGCTATAGCGCTGCCAGACATCACGCGTTGCAAGAGCATGTCGTCATGCCTGGCCTGGTTAACCTGCACAGCCATGCAGCCATGACCTTGCTGCGCGGATTGGCGGATGATCTGCCGCTGATGACCTGGCTCAAGCAACATATCTGGCCTGCAGAAAACCGTCACATGTCGGCGGAGTTTGTCAGTGACGGCACCTTGCTTGCCTGCGCCGAAATGATTCGGGGCGGGATCACCTGCTTCAACGATATGTATTTTTTTCCTGAGGCCACAGCAGAAGCGGTACTCACGGCAAAAATGCGCGCGGCCATCGGCATGATCGCGGTAGATTTCCCCACGCCCTACGCCAGCGATGCGGACGACTACATCGCCAAAGGGCTAGCACTGCGCGACCGTTACAAAGAGGAGCCGTTGCTCGCCTTCTGTATGGCGCCACATGCCCCCTACACTGTGGGCGACAAAACCTTCACCAAGATTCTCACCTTTGCGGAACAACTTGATCTGCCGATCCACATTCATCTGCATGAGACCGCAGATGAAATCCAGCAAAGCTTGCAAAGCCATGGTCTGCGCCCGGTTGAGCGGCTGCACAATCTTGGCCTGCTGGGACCTAATCTGATCGCGGTGCATGCCGTGCATCTGACCCTGGATGAAATTACACTGCTGGCCCGTCAGGGCTGTCACGCCGCCCACTGTCCCACATCCAATTTAAAACTCGCCAGTGGTATCGCACCCGTTGCGCAAATGCTAGATGCAGGCATCAATATCGGTATCGGCACCGACAGCGCGGCCAGCAACAACAGCCTCGATATGTTTGGTGAAATGCGGCTTACCGCACTGCTGGCCAAAGGGGCATCCGGCAGACCGGAGATTGCGCCCGCCCACGAAGTTCTGCGCATGGCTACGCTCAACGGCGCAAAAGCGCTGGGACTGAGCCATCTGATAGGATCACTGCTACCCGGCAAAGCGGCGGACATCATCGCGATCAATCTGGGCACGCTGGAAACCTTGCCCTGCTATGACGTCGCCTCGCATCTGGTGTATGCAGCAGGACGAGAACAAGTCAGCCATGCCTGGGTGAACGGTGAACTACTGCTCAATGACCGCCAGTTTGGCACGCTCGACACGCAAACGTTAAAAGCAAAGGCGCTATACTGGCAACAACGAATCGCGGAATAATGACCAGCAGCGGAATTAAAAAATGAACGTAGACCAACTTGAAATCGATAAATTCAGCGCACTGGCCCACCGCTGGTGGGACCCCAACAGCGAATTCAAGCCGCTACACGACATCAACCCCCTGCGCCTCAGTTACATCGATGCAGTAGCGGGACTCTCGGGCAAACAGGTACTGGATGTCGGCTGTGGCGGCGGCATTCTGGCCGAGAGCATGGCCCAGCGCGGCGCAAATGTTACCGGCATCGACATGTCGGACAAGGCACTCAAAGTCGCGGAAATTCACCTGCTGGAAAGTGGCAATCACGTCGACTACCGCAAGGTGGCCGTGGAAGATCTTGCCAACGAAAAACCCGGCCAGTTCGATATCGTTACCTGCATGGAAATGCTGGAGCACGTGCCCGACCCGGCCAGTATCGTGCATGCCTGCGCGACTCTGGTCAAACCCGGCGGCGAAGTATTTTTCTCCACGCTCAACCGCAATCCGAAATCATATTTATTCGCCATCGTCGGCGCCGAATACCTGTTGAAACTGCTACCGCGCGGCACCCACGATTATGCCAAATTCATCAAGCCTTCCGAGCTGGCGCGGTTCTGCCGTGAAGCCAGGTTGCCGGTGCGCGAAATCATCGGCATGAGCTACAACCCTTTCAGTAAAGCTTACACACTTGGTCAAGACACTGACGTGAATTACATCATCAGTTGCAAGCGTGAAAACTAAAGCAGTTCTGTTCGACCTCGACGGCACACTGGCCGACACCGCACTCGATTTGGGCTACACACTCAACACCCAGCTCGCCCTGCACGGTCTGCCGCCACTGACTGCGGAAGCCATTCGCCCGCAGGCCTCGCACGGCACACAGGGCTTGCTAAAATTGGGGTTTGGCGTGAATCCAAAAGACCCGCGCTTCGCCAAACTACGCGAAGAATACCTGGAAATTTACCAGGAAAATCTTTCACGCCACACCCGATTATTTCCCGGCATGGCTGAACTCTTGGCCGAACTGGAAGCGCGCGACATCGACTGGGGCGTGGTCACGAATAAACCCGCCCGCTTCACCCTGCCATTGATGGCGGCGCTACAACTCGACACCCGCGCCGCCTGTGTCGTCAGCGGCGACACCTGCCACTTCCCCAAACCACATCCCGGCTCACTGCTCACTGCTGCTGAAATTGCGGGTGTCGCCCCGCAAGACTGCCTCTACCTTGGCGATGCCGAACGCGACGTGGAAGCCGCCATCGCTGCCGGCATGGAAGTGCTTATCGCCAACTACGGCTATCTGGGCGAAGACGACCATCCAGAAAAATGGGGCGCCCATGGCCGCATTGACACGCCGCTTGAATTACTTGGCTTTCTGAAATAAATTCAGCCGACTTTCCTGCATGACGCACGCATCAGAATTCGTACTCGACTTGTAGCCGGAAATTACGGTCTGGCGCTGCTGCTGACGTCCCTACGAGCCAGGCGGCGTTGTATTTGATTGCCTCGCGCCCACCTAGCGGAATTTTGCCGAAAATGGCCGGGCCAACCTGGTGCGATTGGGCGTCCGCAGAATCCCAATGATCCCACTTGCCCAATGTGCCGAAACCTTGCAGGCCAAATTCGAAGGCTTCTGTCCAGCGGTATTTGGCTTGCCACTGGTACTGCATCACGGGCGCACTCGACGTTTCGGCTTGATAATTTCTTGCCATTATCATATTGCCATTTAATTGGAATTGTCCGAATTCCGTTTGAAACAGCGGGCCGTATCTCACCTCCCACCCTTCCGCATGATCACCAGGACGTTCAACTTCCAGGATAAAACCCACATCCACAGGGTATTTGCCGGTTTCCGTAAGCTGGAATTTATTTTCCCATTCCACAGCATCGTACTTGGGGCTTTCTCCATTCGGCTTATGAAACTTCAAATAGAATTCCGTGAACCACCAGGGTGTAGCGCCATATCCGAATCCAATGGAGCTATCTGTGAGCGGATCGGTGGCACCACCTTTCCAGTTCCCGTATTTGAAGTCAATTTCCTTTTCTCCGTATTCCACTGCCGGTGTATAAACATAATCAGCCGGGCCGGCAAGGGCAATATTGCAGACAAGAAGAGTCCCTGCGGCTGCTAGAGTCGCGAATTTTTTCATTTGAATTTCCTCTTTAGTGAGTGTGAGTAATCGGTCTTTGTGCCCATCTCATCCCGAACAGGATGAGAATGAAAGTACACAAGTAAAAAACAACTTGCATGCCGGCAGGTGCTGCGTCATAACCCATCAGCGCATGCAACAGTGAACCTAGTGCCGAATCGTTGGCGAGCAGTCTGGACGTATCCCAAACAGGACTTGCCAGGCTTGGCAGCACATCGCCCTGCACCAGAAAATGCGCCATCTGGCTGGACATCGAAGCCGCCAGCAGCAGAATCAGGCCGCTGGTTGCCGAGAAAAACCATTTAGACGGAATGCTCAGGAACCCTGCGTAAAGCGCAATGCCGGCGGCGGCACCTGCAGCCAAACCCAGCGCGCCCCCATAAATAACTGACGACCAACCCTCGTTGCTGCTGGAAGCCAGTCCGTAAAGAAACAATACCGTTTCAGACCCTTCCCGCAATACTGCCAGGGCGATCACCACAAACAAGATGGACAGATCTTTGGTACCAGAACTCACATCTTTGCCGACCTGCTTGGCCTCACGCGCCATTTGTGCGCCGTGACGCGACATCCAGATGTTGTGCCACGCCAGCATAATCACAGCAATAGCCAGCACCACGGCATTGAACATCTCCTGCCCGATACCATTCGCCATTTGGCCAATGCGCTCGGTTAAACCAGCCACCAGCAGCGCCCCCATCACCCCAGCGGCAACCCCCGCTGTAAGCCAGCGTCCACGACCCAACACACCGCGCGTTGCTGCCGCGATAATACCCAAGATCAACGCTGCTTCCAGCGTTTCCCTAAATACAATAATGGCTGCGCCTAACATGATCTACTCCGCAATGACCACGCCTTGCGCGGTCTTTTGATTAAACTCGCCAAAGAACGGGTACTGGCCTGGGGAAAGCGGCCCGATGTAAATGGTGGCCTTGCTGTTGCCCGGAACGATTTTTTCCCGGTTAAGCTTGTGGCTCTCAAATTCTTCCGGCGTGGCATCCTGGTTATGCACCATCAGTTTGACCTTTTCACCAGCAGGCACACGCACTTCCGCTGGTTCAAAGCGGTGATCCTTGATAGTCAATGCTATCTCGCGGTCAGCCGCCAATGCACCAGCAGGCATTGCAATCATCAAAAGACAAATTCGAAAAAACGACACGACAGGTTCTCCTAGCAAGTTACGTTCATACAAATGATAATGATTCTCATAACGATCGTCAATAAAATATTCACTGATCAGCTCGCTTTTCCAGAAATATTTTTCCGAGACATGCCCTACCCATGCCCGGATAGCCAATTTCGTCGCATCGTTAAACAGGAAGCTATACTCTTCCCTAGCGCAATTTATTAGTTGTCTATAATGAAACGGCGGCGGCGCATCAAGCGACGAGTGCGGCAACTCACACCAACAATAATGGTTGTATTTGGACTAACCAAAGTGGAGGTAGCGCTACATGATTTCACTCAATATCAACGGCAAACACCACTCCCTTGATGTCGCGCCTGACACGCCCCTGCTGTGGGTGTTGCGCGACACCATCGGCCTGACAGGCACCAAATACGGTTGCGGCATCGCACAATGCGGCGCATGCACGGTGCATCTCAACGGCGCCCCAGTGCGCTCCTGCATGACACCGGTATCGGCGGCAGCAGGCCAGAAAATCACCACCATAGAAGGACTCAATTCCAAGGTTGGTCATGCCGTGCAAGCAGCGTGGGAAAAGGTCGAAGTAGTCCAGTGCGGTTACTGCCAGTCTGGCCAGATCATGTCGGCGGTGGCCCTGCTCAGCAACAACCGCAAACCCAGCGATAGCGATATCGACAGCGCGATGGCCGGCAATCTGTGCCGTTGCGCAACCTATCAACGCATCCGCGAAGCCATCAAGGAAGCAGCGAAAAAACTGGGGGCAGCATGAGCGAAATCAAAATTGTTATTGTGAACGAGAGCCGTCGGCGTTTCCTACAAACCAGCCTTGGCCTCACGCTGGCGATATACCTGGCGCAAGGTCGCGCTGCAGCGCCCGCTGGATCCGGTAAAGCAGGCAACGCGCCAGCTGTGGCGGCAGCCCCATTGCCCGCTGAGCCAAATGCCTTCGTGCGCATCGGCGAAGACAACTCCGTCACCGTCATCGTCAAACATTTGGAAATGGGCCAGGGCACCTACACTGGCCTGCCTACCCTGGTGGCCGAGGAACTCGATGCCGACTGGGCGCAGATAAAGGTTGAAGGCGCGCCGGCAGACGCCAAACGCTACAACAATTTATTCTGGGGCCCCACCCAGGGCACCGGCGGCAGCACCGCCATGGCTAATTCCTTCGAGCAAATGCGCAAGGCAGGGGCCACCGCGCGTGCCATGCTGGTTGCCGCTGCGGCTGCGGAATGGCAAGTGCCGGCTGATTCCATCACGGTAAAAAAAGGCGTCGTCAGCCACGCTGCCAGCAATCGTAAAGCCACCTTTGGCGAGCTTGCCGTCAAGGCAGCTGCACAAGAAACGCCGCTGCAAGTTACACTCAAAAATCCGAAGGACTTCGTCTACATCGGCAAAGGCGTGGCGCGCAAAGACAGCAAAGCCAAGATCAACGGCACGGCGCAATTCACCCAGGACGTGCGTCTACCCGGCATGCTCACCGCAGTAGTTGCGCACCCCCCGCGCTTCGGCGCCAAGCTCAAATCATTCGACGACTCACGCGCAAAAGCGGTGAAAGGGGTGATCGATGTCGTGGCCATTCCCACCGGTGTAGCCGTGGTGGCCAAGGATTTTTGGTCGGCCAAAAAAGGCCGCGATCTGCTCACCGTAGAATGGGATGAAGCGGAAGCTTTCAAGCTAAGCAGCGAAGATATCCGCGCCCGTTACCAGACACTCGCCCGCACGCCGGGCACGGTGGCACACAAGACCGGCGACGCGGAAAAGCAGATGGGTCGCGCCGACAAACGCTTGGCTGCTGTGTTCGATTTTCCCTATCTCGCCCATGCCGCCATGGAGCCGATGGACTGCGTGGTAAAGCTTGGCCATGACAGTTGTGAAGTGTGGAACGGCGAACAGTTCCAGACCGGCGACCAGACTTCCATCGCCCAGCTCCTCGGCCTCAAGCTGGAACAGGTAAAGCTCAACATGCTATACGCCGGCGGCAGTTTTGGCCGTCGCGCCAATCCGCATTCTGATTATGTGCTGGAGGCCGTACACATCGCCAAAGCTATCGGCGGCAAAGCACCCGTGAAAATGATCTGGACGCGTGAAGACGACATGCGTGCCGGCTGGTACCGTCCCATGTTCTACCACACCCTGCGTGCGGGGCTGGATGCAAAGGGCAATCTGGTCGCCTGGCAGCATCGGCTGGTGGGCCAGTCCATCGTCACTGGCACGCCATTCGAAGGTAGCATGATGAAAGACGGCGTTGACGTCACCTCGGTCGAAGGCGCAGCCAACCTCCCCTATTCCATTCCCAATGTGCTGGTCGATCTGCATTCGCCCAAGCTGCCCGTCCCGGTGCAGTGGTGGCGCTCCGTCGGTTCCACCCACACAGCATTTTCCACTGAAGTTTTCATCGACGAGGTTGCCGAGGCTGCCGGGAAAGATCCCTACCAATTACGCCGCGACTTGCTCAAGGCACACCCGCGCCATCTCGGCGTGCTCGAACTGGCTGCGCAAAAATCCGGCTGGGACAAACCGCTGGCGCCACAAGCCGGCGTGCGGCGCGGGCGCGGCATCGCCGTGCATGAATCGTTCAACACCGTGGTGGCCGAAGTCGCCGAAGTCAGCGTGAAACCCGACGGCAGTTTTAGCGTAGACCGCGTGGTGTGCGTAGTAGATTGCGGTATGGCCATCAACCCCAGCATCGTGCGCGCACAAATGGAAGGCGGCATCGGCTTCGGCCTATCGGCGGCCTTATACGGCGCGATCACTTTGAAAGAAGGCCGCGTCGAGCAATCCAATTTCAACGACTACCCGATACTGCGCATACACGAAATGCCACGGGTCGAAGTGCACATCGTACCCTCCACCGCCAACCCCACCGGCGTTGGTGAGCCCGGCGTGCCGCCCATTGCACCGGCAGTGGCCAACGCCCTGTTCGCCGCTACCGGCAAGCGTCTGCGCAAGCTGCCGTTTGATATCAGCGAGCTGAAGAGCGCGTAATGGATAGCGTAGATTTGCACGTCTTACGCAGCGCTATCCAATGGATTGAAAACGGCCATCGCGTCACGCTGGCCACGGTGGTAAAAACCTGGGGCTCGGCGCCGCGTCCCCCTGGCTCATGGCTGGCCATGCGCCCGGACGGGCAACTGGTTGGATCGGTTTCGGGCGGCTGTGTTGAAGACGATCTAATTGCGAAACAACGCGACAAGCGACGCGCAACCGACACGCCCGAACTCGTCAGCTACGGCGTAAGCAAGGAAGAAGCCGCGCGTTTCGGCCTGCCTTGCGGCGGGCAATTGCAACTGCTGATCGAACCTCAACCGGACATCCACGTACTGCGTCAATTGCTGGCCGCCATCCAGCGACGCGAGCTGGTAGCGCGTCGGGTAAACATCCAAACCGGGTATGCCGACGTACTTCCCGCGCAACGCAGCGATGCCTTGCGCTTCGACGGAAAACAACTCGTCACAGTACATGGCCCGCGCTACCGGCTGCTGATTATCGGCGCCGGGCAAACCTCGCACTTCCTGGCGCAGATTGCACAGACGCTGGATTACGAAGTGATGGTGTGCGACCCGCGCGAAGCATATCGACAGTCGTGGCAAGTAGCCGGTGTGCCCCTGCTTGCCAGCATGCCTGACGACGCCGTGACGCAATTGCAACCGGACACCCGCAGCGCCGTGGTTGCCCTCACCCACGACCCCAAGCTGGACGACATGGCACTGCTGGAAGCGCTGAAATCGCCGGCGTTTTATGTCGGCGCGCTCGGCTCCCGTGCCAACAACGCCAAGCGGCGCGAACGCTTGCGCCTGTTCGATCTATCTGATGCAGAGATCAGCTGTCTGCACGGCCCTGTCGGCCTGCCCATCGGCAGCCACACCCCACCGGAAATCGCCATCGCCATCCTGGCGGAAATGACTGCACTACGTCACGGCATCACGCTCGAAATCGCGCAGGACAAACAGCCAGAAATTACACTGCGGCAACCGGCACTGAAGCTTATGGGCACCTCTTGAAATTTACTTTTGCGGGATGAAGCGCAAGGAGCCGCGCAGTGGGCGACGAGACATATCATCAAGATAGGCGAGGAGCGAACGAGCACGCGACGCCGCGATTCGCCCGGAACATAAATTTAAAGGGGTGCCCATGATTACCGGGATATTACTTGCCGCCGGCAATGCAAGCCGTTTTGGCTCCAACAAACTACTGCATCTTCTGCCCGACGGCACACCGATTGCCATGGCCGCAGCGCGTAACCTCAAGGCCGCCATTCCCTCATCACTCGCCATCGTACGTCCGCAAGACCACGCACTTGTCGACCTGTTCTCTGCAGAAGGCTTTACCGTAGTGGTCAGCGCCTCCACCGTGGAAGGCATGGGTGTCAGCCTGGCCTGCGGCGTACGCGCCAGCAGTCACGCCAAAGGCTGGATTATCGCGCTTGCCGATATGCCCTTCATCCAGCCCGATACCATACTTGCCATCCGCGACGCGCTCGAACACGGATACCCGCTGGCAGTCCCCGTTTACCATGGTCAACGCGGCCATCCGGTCGGCTTTGGCAATAAATTCTTCGGCGAGCTCACCAATCTCACCGGCGACCAGGGCGCTCGCAGCATCGTATCCGCCCATGCTGCCGACGGCTTCATGGTGGCGTGCGAAGACCCCGGCATCCTGGCCGACATCGACAGCGAAGCCGACATGGAACGCCATAGAGAATTAATGCGCGTATAATTGTTCGCAGAGCGGCGGAACTTTTCAGCTTCGCCTCACTCTGATGTAACGCTTGGGGGCGACCCGGTTTCGACGTGGGTTGCAAAGCAGCGCAGGGCATACCGAGGCTCGGATTACCTCGTAAATACAGCCGAAAACAAATAGTCGCAAACGACGAAACTTACGCTCTAGCCGCTTAATCGCGCTAGACTCCACACCAACGAGCATACGCGTTGGGCTTGGCAACAAGCTGTGGAGTCATTTCAGTATGATCGCCTTGTCCAGGGTTGCTTTGGACCGGGTTAAATCCAAGGCAACTCGCTTGAATCGAGCCTGTTCGGCTGGCGCGATTCGGGTTAAAACCCAATTAACCGGACTAAGTATGTAGAACTGTCTGTAGAGGACTTGCGGACGGGGGTTCGATTCCCCCCGCCTCCACCAAACAACGAATGGCACCCACTGGGTGCCATTTTTGTTTGGTGGAGGCGGGGGGATAAGGCCCCCCACTGGGTTCGACCAGCGAGCACTGCTCGCGCAGGACGCCATGCCTGCATGGCGGGCCCGAAGGGCCGAGGCTTTCGCGGATGCAACGCGAAAGACGAGCAATCCCGCCGCCTCCACCGCAGCCGAAGGCTGCTTCCCCACGCTGTGCAGATGCCATTATTTCCGCCCCCTTCGTGTTTGAAAACGAGCTTGCGAGTTTCAGTGCAGGCTAATGCTTCGCGCAGCGCAAGGATGGCTCGATCGCTCAACGGCTGTCACTGTCCAATCACTCCAACCGGATGGCCGTGTCGAAGTGCCAGATCCGGCGGACTTCGACCACGTCGAACTCTCGGGCCAGTCCCGGCGGGAACGCTTGGTAGCGTACATGGCTTTGCACGATGAGCCGTATCGCTTCATCGACTTCCGCCACACCACTGGAGAGAACGAAAGTTACTGACTCCACGGAGCCGTCGCTTCGGATGGCCACCGTCACCAAGGGATCGATGTGAGGCCGCTTCGCCACATCGCGAACCGTGTCGACAGGCGTGTTGAATTGAATCTTCCGGGCCCACGCCTCGGCGTAGTGGACGAGTTCGACGTTGGGGTCGGTACGCCCCCATAGCCTGACCCGGCGCGCGGTGCTCAACGAGTAGGGCAGCGTGGAGCGCGAGGCTGCTTTACGCTGGGCGGCTTCCTCATCGAGCTGACGTCCTATGGCTCGAAGCCGCGCTTCCCGTCTTGCCTCCGCCTCTTGTTCCGCCAAAACGCGCGCGGCCTCTTGTTGTGCCGCGGCCAATCGTGCCGCCTCGATGCTAGCTGCTTCCTGACGCGCCGCCTCCTCACGCTGCGCCCCCTGCCGTCCCGCTGCCTGTCGTGCGGCTTCCTGGCGTTGTGCTTCCAATCGTGCAGCCTCAACACGAGCGGCCTCTTGACGCTGCGCCTCTTGCTGTGCGGCTGCTTGTCTTGTGGCTTCCTGGCGTGCAGCCTCAACGCGAATCGCATCTTGACGAACAACCTCCTGCCGCTGCGCCTCCAGCGTTGCCGTCGCCTGACGCATAGCTTCCCGACGCTGCACCTCCAATCGCGCTGCTTCGACGCGAGATGTTTCTTGTCGCGCGGCCTCCTGACGCTGTGCTTCCAGCTGTGCCGCTTCCTGTTGCGCGGCTTCACGGCGTTGCGCTTCAAGTCGCGCGGCCGCAACCCGCGCTGCCTCCAACTGATCCGCCTGACGTTGCGCCTCATGCGCCGCCGGATCGGGCTTGGTCACTTCAACGGCTCGCTCGCGCACCGCCGGTTCGGCTGGCTTCTGCGTTACCTCGCCGGCAACTGGCGGCGTCGGCGCTACCGTCTCTGGACTCAAAACGCTTGGCACATCCGCGATGACAGGCTTTGGCGCCGGTGGCGGCACGTCCCACGTGGCCTCATCAGGCCGCTCCATAGCGATCACCTCCGGCTCGGGGATTGGTGTGGGCACCGCGCCACCAGACACTTCGGTAGGCACCGGCGCTTTCGCAGGAACCGCACCGGTCGCGACGTTTGGCGCTGGCTCAGCCGGTGCCGTCGCCTTGGGCAAGATCACTTTGGGCAAGCTCACTTCTGGCAAAGTCACCTCTGCCGTCTGGCTCAGGGGGGGTGCTGTAGACTCGGCTGGTTTCAGCGCCGGCTCAGCGGCAACAGTCAGCTCGGTCGCTGTCTGCTGCAGCGGCTCCTCGGCCAGCGCAGCCGCTGGCATTGAGGCTGCGACCTGTACCGGCATGAGCACAACATGTAGATCGGGCACCTCGATCCGTCGCTCTTTCCAGGGAAAACTGAAGCCCGGAAGCCCAGACCCCTGACCGCCGAAGGTCAAGCTCAACAACAGTATGTGAAACAGAAGAGAGAGCAGGAGCGCGACAGTCAGCCGCCTGTGTTCAGCGCTCATGCGTTGGCTCGGCCGCTGGCCGTGACCGGCGGTTCCTGGAGATCACGTCGGGCACCTTTGCGGCGAGCTTTTCGAGCAGTGGAGAATTATGTAGAGCTACCATCGTCGCGCAAGACGTTGCAGTAGTTCCAGAGTTTTTGAACGATGGTCGCGGTATTCATTAGGTTCCTGCTATTGCCCTGAGGCGGTTAATAATAATGGGCACTCGCGCCTGGCTACCTTCGTCACCTGGCATGTGCCCTGGCAAGGCTTCGAGAAATCTCTCATCCTTCAGCAAGAAGGTAATGCTCCCCACTCAGCTGCATCAAATGCGGGTTGGTACCACGCATTGCCAAAGCCCAGAATCTCCGGGTGGGTGGGCATCACATCCAGTAGAATGCCCACTGCCCGCCAACGGCATATTGGCGCATCCGGGCTCTGGTCTTCACTGAAACCTAGCTCGCGCAGCCGCTTGGACAGCCGGTGATAATCAATCAACGAAGCCACTTCGGAAATAACATCTACATCTTTCGTGGCGCGGATCGGTGGCGCCAATGGATCAGTAATCAGCAACCCCGTAGCGCGAGCGACAGCGATCTCCATGATCTCAAGATTGGGGTTTGCCACCCTACGCATATTGCGCCAGTCGTTTTTTTAGCTCCTTGATTGCCAAATCGCGTTCACGCGCCCGGCCGCCGCGAATGGCATCCACCAGGGCCAGCAATTCGTAGAGCGCCGGATCAGAGCGCGCCGCATGCGGGGCCAGCTTGTACAGCGGCGAAAATGCTACGCCCCGTGCCGTGCCTTCTGGGTCCGGCCAAACTGGAGGAGGCTCCGCGGACTCCGCAAAATGTTGATCCAGTGGTGGTGCGGCATATGCCGTAGGAATACCCCTCGTCGGGCGACCGACTTCCGGCACAAAGACATACCTGAGACCGTGCACAAGGAACTCCTCAAGATTCCTGATGTGAGGGGTAATGACGCCTTCCTTCTTGACGGCAAGCTGCGCCGCCAGCGCGCGCTGCACTGCCGAATGGAGCTGCGATGGGCTCATGCCCAGGTTGACCGCCAGCCAGGCATAGGACCACGGCCGTTGGCCCAGGGCCACCAGCTTGAGCATCACCAGGATGTCCTGGGGTTTAAGTATCATCATCATTCGCACCCATATTCTAGATTCTAGAACATAGAATAGCTGCCAGGAATTTCATGTCAAGAGGCATAACGTGAGATACCTGATCCACGCCGGACATTGCAGTAGTTCCAGCGTTTTTGAACGATGCTTGATGTATTCATTCCGCATCCAGGGCTGTGATTAAATTTATCCGCTCACGCACGCGGCGAATCCTGTCTTCATATGACTCATCATAAACCACCAACTATTGTCGGCATACGCAATGTGCAAACCACATATCGGACTGTATCCGCCATTCGCGAATTGCGAATGCACGACAACCAAAAAACTCGGCGGATATCTAACTAGAAATAATTCGAGCCTAACCCCCCACCAGCAGCCGCAAGGCTACTTCTCGGCCTAAGCGGCCGCTCGGGTCTACACCGTTAAATTTCCGCTTCCGCCCCCCAACGGACCTTTGATCTTCTTTGAGGCGGTCATTCGGAACTACCCGATAACTTGCAGCGACTCATCGTGGCAGAAAAGTGGTTTTGCTGTTACATTTCAAGTTGATGTTTTAGCATGTTTATTCCCGCGGTTGAGTAACAGAGAGAGTGAGGCCCGACCTAGTGGCGGCGATGCGTACAGAATGAAAATACTAATTTGAGCAAGGGAGCTTGAGCATGGCAGAAGATAGCACTGGCGGGCCAGTTGCCATTCGTGGCTACCTCGTGCAGACGCTCGTCGCTTTGCTCGACATTGCTCAAGCCGAGCCCCCTTTCAATGAAATCACACTTGAACCAGCCCATGCAAATGAGCAATTCGATTTTGTCTGGAGCAATGCCGCAGGCACTCACGCCGTACAGGTGAAATCAACCATCAACGAATTCCAGAAAGGCGAAGTTGAGGGATGGGCGGCGAAGATGGAAGCTGCGCGCAAGAAAGAAACATGCAGTCTCATCCTTGTAGGGAATTACCACACGAGTTTGTCGAAAGTGGACAAGGTCGGTGCTGTGAACATTGAGAAGAAAAATCTCGATCTCCGCAGTCTATTCGATCAAGCAGCTCATCAGGTTGCCAAATTTATCCACACTCAGAGCCTTGATGCTGGCACACCTGACGAGCACGAAATGATCGCTGAAAGTCTAGTCACCCGCTTGCTGCGTCATTCCACGACCCGCGAGACACTAACACGCGATGCATTCATAAAACTGCTTGCGTGCTGGCTTAGGGAAGCACCTTTGGTAAGCAAGCATCAAGGAAAGCAGCGCGGTGAACTGCTGCATTATTTTGTAGCCGATTGGTTGCCGAAGGGGTCACCTGTCGCAGTATTGCAAGGATTTCCAGGGTGCGGTAAGAGTCAATTGTCTATAGAAATTGCAGCCAACGCACCGCGTAGTCTGGAACCGGTTGAGCCGCAGATGGGAACGCAAGACCCTTCATTAGATATTCTGGTTGAGCTTGCCAACGCACTGGCTAGAGAAGATATACCTGATTTGATGGTGGAGCTAGAAAAAGAGGCTGATAGCAACCTTTTCAATGCGTTGCTTGAAGTGCTTCGGCGTGAGCAGATACTAATCATTGTTGATGAGTTCCAGCGCTTGTTTTCCGATAAGGACACTCTCCCACCAGTGGGCTGGCAGCATCTGGTAGAAAAGCTTAATAACTCTATTCACCCTGCTGGCAGGTTATTGCTCATCAGTAATCGTGCCGTCAAGAAGGTACAGTGGTGCGAAAATTGTGTTACTAAAGAACTTAAAGGCCTTACTGATTCAGAAGCGGCGGCCTTTCTTGAACAGCTACTCGAATCAACGGATCGAACATCAAAAGTTCCTACCGAAAGGCTGGGAGAAATATGTCATCGCTTAGGTGGGAATCCTCGGGCGCTGACAACATTGGTCGGTAGCCTGTTTTACGATTCTCTTGAAGACTTGCTTTCGCTTGCGCCTGATCTTTTTAAACCGGGTGACGTTAAGCTCGATCCAGGTCTAGTTGAGGATTTTGAGCGTGAGTTGATCGAACGAACACTCCCTCATATGGAAGATGATCTACTGAGATTCATGCGATGGCTTGCAGTGCATCGTCGGCCATTCAAGAAAGAGGCTTTTTCAGAATTTCACAATACTGCCGTTCCCACGCAAGCCTTAAGAAAACAGCTTCTCGAAAGATTCTTACTGGTGAATACACCAAGCGGCGATACCATGCACCCATTGGCGCGAGAAATCAGCGTGACAAGGCTCAGAGCCGAGAAAGCAGAATGGAAGCAAGCTCACAATCTTGCGGCAAATTATCATTTCAGGCATTTCAAAGCCGTACAAATGAAAGTCACAGAGAGATGTATTACTTCATATGCGGAAGTGCGACATCATCTTTTTGAGGCGGGGCGTATTGGTGAACTTTATCTTGCCAGTAATAAACTCGCACAATTCTCCTTGTCACAAATTCCGAAGTCCACACAGTCACAAGTCCCCGTCAATGTCGAGACATTAGAAGAACGTATCGCGCTGATTTCGGCATTACCAGAAGATCAAAGACCAAAGGGTTTGGAATATCACGTGGCTTTATGCTTGAAGCACCGCAATATTGATGGCGATTACGAGAAAGCGCTATTCCACGTGCGTCGTGCCGTTGGGCCAAATGTTTACTATGCCGTTTGGTTGCTCCTCATTGAGCTTGAGTATTCTCTAAATGGAATAGACGCCATGCTCAAGGCACAGGGTAAAGCGCTCAAGTATCTCGGTAGTGGAAGCAATGCATTTTCGGTATATCACCTGTGCGCCAATCTTCTGAGCAAAGATAACAAGTTGGATGCCGCGATCAATGTGCTTGAGAAAGGCATATCTACGCCAGGCGTTAAATGCCTTTCATCACTTATTAGCTTATGTTCAAGCTATATGGAACAAACTGGCAGAAACAATGATGCCATTGAGTTGCTGAGAAAATGTATTGACACACCCAATATGCCCGAGCTTTGGAAAGTGTACGTTCAATGCGCAAAGCTAATGGCAAAAATGAACCGTTCAAGCGAAGCGGTTACGTTACTCAAAAAAGGCATTACTGTATCTGGAATGACTTCGCTCAATCACCTCTACCTGATGCTGGCCGAGTTAATGGTGAAAGAAGGTAAGGATGCAGATGCAATTCTGTTGCTTAAAGAGGGTATTTCTGACAAGCGAGTATTAGACCAAAAAGATATTTACTGTTTTTGCGCCGAATTGTTGGTGAAAAATAATCGCGCAGAAGAAGCAACGGCACTTTTGGAGAAAGGCATTTCTTCGAAATTAATTAAAGACTCCGTTCCTCTCTACCATAAGTTTGCCGAACTCATGGAGAAATCAGGCAATACTGACGCGGGCGTCAGATTTCTTAAGGAAGCGATGTCGCACCCTGTTATGTCCCAGGAACCATCCATCTATCTCGTTTGTGCCAAGCAACTATTTCACACTAGAAATATTGATGATGCCATTGGTGTATTGAAGCAAGGTCTGCTGGTATCCAACATGAAAGATAAGGATCAGCTATATAAAATGTGCGCAGAGCTGATTGAAAGGCAAGGTCGTTTAGATGATTCAATCGGAATTCTTGAAAAAGGAATCGCAGACAAGGATACACAAAACAAGTCTTTCCTTTACCAAACGTGCTCAGAGCTGCTGGAGAAAGCTGGACGTCTTGATGATGCCATTGAAATGCTGAAAAAGGGAATCAGTGCGCCAGCATTAGCAAATAAAGTAGTGCTGTTTCAAACCTGTGCAAAGCTACTAAAAAAAGCAGGTCGCGCGACCGAAGCGATTGGGTTGATTGAGAAGGCCATTCGTTTGCCGGGTATGACAGGCCATGCCAATCTTTACCAAACTTGCGCAAAACTAATGGCGGGCATTGGCCGACATGAAGATGCTATTCATCTCCTTTGCCAAGCAATCGATGGCCCAAAAATAGGTAATCTTGTATCGCTGTATCAATTATGCGCAGAGATAATGATGGGCTCAGCACAAAGTGAAAGAGCTATTTCGATTCTGATGAAAGGTATGGATGCCTACCCGAAGGATAAGAATTTGAAGTTGTTTTATGAGAAAGTGATTAAACCAAAAAGCTAATGGCTCCGCAGGGAAGGTAAGCTGGGCGAAGCGCAGCTAACGGCTGCGCAATGAAGATATGGAAGAAGTGTAACGAGTAATCGGGAAAATAAAAGATGTTAAAGGCTGAATTCTTGAATGGCTGCTTTCAGACATGAGGCAGAAATTTAACGTAGTAGTGATGTTCGACCACTTTGGCCGAACAGGAGCCATGCGCCCAACGATACCATCGTCATCACACAAATAATTTAAGTGCTAGACGAAAATTAAAACCGAAATCAAGCTGCCGAGCTTACTGCGCAATGCCGTGCCATTAGCCGTCACCTTCCCGTGAAAGCAACCTCTCCCCCACGCATCTATGCTAGTCTTCCCTTATCAGAAATTTCGCCGCAGCCTCCAATAGCCCCCATCCTCGCAACGCCTTAATTACCGCCCAGTTCCACATGCCAGCCTCATCTCTCTCAACCTCGCCATGGCGTAACCACAGTTTTTTCAAGCTGCTGACTTTCCGCTTTCAGATTTCGCTTGCTTACCAGATTATCGCCGTGGTGGTGGGGTGGCACATTTATCAACTGACGCATGATCCATTTGCGCTGGGCTTAGTCGGGCTGGCGGAAGTGATTCCTTATTTTTGTTGTGCGCTGTTTGCGGGGTATGTTGTCGATCATCACTCCAGGCGTATGTTCGGGGTGTTGGCGAGCATCGTGCTGAGCTGTAATGCGCTGGCGCTAGTGGCGGTGGCCAGTGGCTGGGCGCCGGGGGATGCACCGGTGTGGATCTATGGGTCGATCGCTGCGGGTGGCGTGGCGCGCGCTTTTATCGGGCCTTCTTATAACACGCTGATGGCATTGCTGTTGCCGCGTGACCAATATGCGCGTGCCGCCGGGGTAAGCAGCTCAGTTTTCCAGTCTTCCATGATTCTGGGCCCGGCACTGGGCGGGATTCTGGTGGGCTGGACCAGCATTACCATCGCCTATAGTGTGGCGGCACTACTCAGCATCAGTGCTGCTGTGTCTTTATTTTTGCTTCGCATCAAAGAGCCACCAGCTGCCGAAAGCGCACCGGTGTTTTCGAGCATTGCCGAGGGTCTGCACTTCGTCTTTAGCAACCAGATCATTCTGGGCGCGCAAGCGCTGGATATGTTCGCTGTACTGTTCGGCGGCGCCGTTGCCATGCTGCCAATATTTATCCACGATGTGTTCCATTACGGGCCGGAAGGCTTGGGCATCATGCGCGCTGCGCCTGCCATAGGTGCTATCGCCACTGGCATCATGCTGGCGCATCATCCATTGAACCGGCACGCAGGCAGGCTGTTGCTGGCTGCTGTCGCCGGGTTCGGTGTGTGCATCATTTTGTTCGCCCTCACCAGCCATTTTTGGATGGCGACTTTCTTGCTGGCACTTTCCGGTATGTTCGATGGGGTATCGGTGGTGATGCGCAGCACCATCATGCAACTGATGACGCCAGACACCCTGCGCGGACGGGTCTCCGCGATCAACGGTATTTTTATCGGTTCATCCAATGAGCTGGGCGCCTTTGAATCAGGCCTGGCTGCCCGCCTGATGGGATTGGTACCTTCGGTGATTTTTGGCGGGGTGATGTCTTTGGCTATCGTCGCGGCGACTGCACAGCTGGCACCTAAGCTACGCAAGCTGGACCTGCAACAGTTACACTAGGCCTGCAACTCCGGCAGCTCCTGCGCTATCCACACCCGTGCCGCTTCCATCTGTTCGAAGGTCTTGCGCGGATAGCCGATATCCCAGACTTCCACAAAGACTTCCAGCGTGCGCACCATGCTGCTGAAATATTGCACGTTGCCGACTATGGCGGAAATCATGTCTGGGTTGCGTTCGAATGCGCGTCTGTCTTGCAGCGCGATATCGCGCAGTTGGTCAAAGGAAAGTTCGGGTGGGGCAACTTGTGAAAAATCCCATATCTGATAGCGCAGTTGAGACACGCGCTCTCTGGCATAGATGATCTCGTTCACGGCAAACATTTCGGAGCCCGTGACATGCTCCGTCCAGTTAATGCACACGCCGCTCGCTGCATTTTCGTAACTCACTACATAGGGCATGGTTGGTTACCGTGACTGTTGGTTTGCTTGACATCATATGTCGATTATTTTGCATTTTATCGACACATCCGGCAAATGTGTCGATGAGGTGAACATGGATGCAAAATACATATGACATAAGCGGGACACTGAATAAGTCATCATCCGCACCCCGTGCTATCATTTTTCCCCACCATGCATATCCAACACATCCGACAACGTCTGCGCGACCTGGGCGCCATGCCTTGCCATGAGGGGCGCGTGCTGCGTGCCTGGCTGCAGGGGTTGCCTCTCAATACAAAAAAACGGCGCGCCGAGAATTTTCTGCCGCTGGCCGTGCGCGATGCCTTGCCCGGTCTTACCGCCGAGTGGCAGGGGCTGGCGCGTCTGCATTCTGCGCACAACGGCGAGGATGGTTCGACCCGCTTATTAGTTGAGATGACCGATGGCCAGACGGTGGAAAGCGTGCTGCTGCCCCGCGATGGATTGTGCGTCTCTTCCCAGATCGGCTGTGCCGTGGGTTGCGTGTTCTGCATGACTGGCCGTGACGGCTTGCTGCGCCAACTGGGCAGCGCCGAAATCGTCGCCCAGGTGGTACTGGCACGCAGCCAGCGTGCGGTGAAAAAAGTGGTGTTCATGGGCATGGGCGAGCCGGCCCACAATCTGGACAATGTGCTGGAGGCCATCGACCTGCTCGGCACAGAAGGCGGCATCGGCCATAAAAATCTGGTCTTCTCCACTGTGGGCGACCGGCGTGTATTTGCGCGGCTCAACGAGTCCACGGTGAAACCTGCGCTGGCACTTTCCCTGCACACTACCGACATCAATCTGCGCAAACGTCTGCTGCCCAAGGCGCCGGACATCACGCCGGCTGAACTGGTGGAACTGGGCGAGGCCTACGCCCGCCGCACCTGCTACCCGATTCAGTACCAGTGGACGCTGCTCGAAGGCATCAACGACACCGATGCTGAGCTGGAAGGTATCGCACGTCTGCTGGCAGGAAAATACGCGGTGATGAACCTGATCCCCTACAACCATGTCGATGGCTTCGACTACCAGCGCCCAAGCTGGGAGCGGGCTGCCGAGATGGCACGCCACCTGCACCAGCGCGGCATCCTTACCAAGCTGCGCCATTCCGCAGGGCAGGACGTGGAAGGCGGCTGCGGGCAATTGCGGGCGCGGGTGCTGGGGGAAGTGAAGCCGCTCCTTCCTGCTGCGTTATTGCAGGTTGCGTAGACACCCCCCGCCCATGAAAATAACAATGCCGCATTGTAGCGGCGTCATTTTATTCGCCTATCGTCTTTATTTAATAACGAGAACTATGTCCGGAGACCAAAATGACACAACCTGAAAACGAGACACCCGCTGCAGGCAATATCTGGATGCGCGGGCTGTTCATGATTCTGCTTGGCTTACTCTATAGCCTGTCGGGGACGGTGCTGTTCGTGGTGGCAGTGCTGCAGTTCGTGTTTGTGCTGATTGGCAGCGTCCCCAACGCCAGGCTACGCAGCTTTGGGCACTGCTTGGGAATGTATGTTCAACGGGTTGCCGACTTTCAATCTTTCCATTCTGAGGATAAGCCGTTTCCTTTCAGCGATTGGCCGGCATAACGCCGACCTGCGCAACGCCGCCACCTGCTCGACTTCAGCAAACAGTGCCGAGGTGATGGTGAATTGCGGGACATAGGCCATTGACATAGACAAATTGACTGTCAAGTATAAGTCAAGTTTTGTGTCAAGCCGCCCTTCGCGCCTGTGGGATGTATTCAAGAAACGCCGTATTTTAAACACATCATGTCGCACCCCGGCTACAACGGTCGAGGGCGTGATCTATGTGTTCGGCGCAGGTTTCGGCCTCGTTCATTGGTTCACAATGAGTCAAGCTATTCAAGGCTACCGCCTCACGCAACCCCAATGAAAATCGCCAGCGCGCGGTTCACTGACATCATCGTCTCATCATCCAGCCGGCCAAATGCCTCGCCGATTTTTTCGCGCGCCACCGACTGCGGTTTATCCACCATGATTTGCGAAAGCTTGCTCAAACCGTTGCTTTTGCTGGGCTGCACCGAAACCCTGAACAGCGGCACATCGCGCAATTCGCTGGTCACCGGCAAAATGGTCACAGAAGGGTGCGCATCAAACAAATCGGACTGGATGATCAAGGCTGGACGCGGCTTGCCCAAATCACCCTTCAAGGCAATCGTCACCAGATCGCCACGCCTCACTGCCAGCCTTCCGTATCCGCCACAGCAGCAAGCTGTTCCAAGGTCTCGCGTTCATGCGCATCGTTGCGCAAGCTTAGTGACTGACGGCGGCATTCCTCAGCGAACCCGGCACGGCGCGTATCTGGCACCCAAATTTGCACCGGACGCAGCCCGGAAGCCCGCAAAGCTGCGCGGTGCTTTTGTACTCGTAGTGATGTCGTTGCACTCATGGTGATCTCCTGAAACAGGCCGTTACATGAAACACATGTTAACCAGTTTACCTGTTACATGCAACAGACTAGAGGAGGGAGCGACCGCACAACCAGTAACAGCTTGTTACCGGTTACAAATGGCCACAATTTGTCACCAACTCAATTCATTTCACGGAGGAAGAGTTCAGTCGATTATAACTTGCAGCAGGCAGGCTGCCAGCCAGAGTTAGCCCCGATTTGCGCGAAAGGCGTGCTTAAATTCCGTACACTTGATTGTAGGCAGCCAGCGCCTGCGCAACCTGTCCAGTAGGCTTGGCCGGGTTGCCGGCGCCAAACTCTTTCTGCAAAGCAGCTTCGTTGTCATCGATATAGTGGATGGCTCTACTGAGGTTGCTGAGCTGATTTGGGATAAAGTTTCCGTCCGAATTGAGCAAGCTTGCCGACTTGGCAAAATTTGCGCTGAACTCTTGTACCGTATCCACGGCGCCCTGCTTGTTGGCACTCAGCACTGCGTCCAGCTTGGCAGTGTCGAGTGATGCTAATTGCGTATTGTGGTCAATCGTAATACCGAGATCGCGCAGCCCATGCAAGCCATCCTTGGCGCCGTTAAACCTGTTCTCCACACTCTGGCTCAGCTCATAACGTGAAACCTGCGCCGCCTGGGTGTTGGCTAGCAAGCCATCTTTCTGCATGTCGGGATTAAACTGCTGAACCCAATTATTGTATTGGTCCATAAAGCCTTGCAGCTGTGACTTGATGCTGTCATTGCCGGTTGCTGTCGTAATGCTGCCCAGGCTCTGGCCTGCATCCTGCATCTGAGAGACATCGGCCTTCATCTTGCTGAGTTCAGAGAACTGCGCTTTGTAGGAGACGTCTTCGTTATTGATGAGCGTCATCATCTTGTAGGCCGACTCTGGGTCGAACAGCGCCATGTTGCGGCCCGTAGGCGATAGCCCCTTTATGCTGCTGCTTTGGGTTAGCGCGGCCAACGGATCGGTCGACGCGCTGTCTGGCGCTGGGAATGGGAATGTCGTCGCTGAGTTAGCGCCACTGTTAGCATCAGATGCCGAGCTCACCAGCGAGTTTAGCGCCTGTGATCGGACGTTCGCGATGCTAAGCAAGATAGATGCGGGTGAGATGTTCATGTGACTTGCTCCAGATGTTTTCCCGGAAGGGTTACTCTTCTACAAGCATGAATCATGCCCGGAGTTTGCAGCGCTTTTTGCTGTGGGCGTTTTGAACGCGGCGCCAGGTGCAACGCGGCGCTGGTGTTAGGCCACAACAAAGAAACAGGATCAATGCGTGTGCTCGTTCCTTTCTCTCGCGACGGCAATTTCTTCCAGTCTGGCGGCAAATTTTTCCATTGTCGTTAAGGCAAATTTATTTGAACCCAACCCCATTTTCATTTGTGTTGGGTGTTAATGGGTGTCCTTTTGGATACGTCTCGTAAATGGGTGTAATTGGGTGTATTATTGGTAGAATGATCCGTCCCGACACCATCCAGATCACCCCAGAAATCCTTAGTCTGATCGCCAAGATTGACGAGTTTAAGGGCGCTTGGCGTACCCTGGGGACGCTTGCGCCCGATCGGCTGTCAGCTCTGCGACGCGTCGCCACCATCGAGAGTATCGGTTCATCCACGCGAATCGAGGGTAGCAGGCTCTCCGACCGGGACGTCAAGCGCCTGTTATCCAATCTTCAGATCAAATCCTTCAGCACGCGCGACGAGCAGGAGGTGGCTGGTTACGCAGAACTGATGGAACGGGTGTTCACCTCGTGGCAGGACATTCCCTTCACTGAGAACTACGTCAAACAACTACACCAGATACTGCTCCATCTCAGCGAAAAGGACATGAGGCATCGCGGCAGCTACAAAACCAGTTCCAACAGTGTCGTTGCCTTCGATGAAAACGGCGTGCAGATCGGCGTGGTGTTCCAAACGGCCACGCCCTTTGACACGCCTCGGTTGATGACAGAACTGGTTGCATGGGTTCAGGTGGAGCGCGAAGCGGGCCATTTGCATCCGTTGCTGATCATCGCTCTATGCGTTGTGGTATTTCTGGAAATTCACCCGTTTCAGGATGGCAATGGTCGGCTTTCGCGGGCGATCACCACACTGCTGCTTATGCAGGCGGGTTACACCTACGTGCCATATAGTTCGCTGGAGAGCGTGATCGAGCAGAACAAGGAAGACTACTACCTGGCGTTGCGGCAGACCCAGGGCACGATCCGTACCGAATCGCCTAACTGGCAGCCTTGGCTGGTATTCTTTCTGCGTTCATTGTCTGAGCAGGTACGCCGGCTGGAGAAGAAGGTTGAGCGCGAAAAACTGGTGCTAGCCACGTTGCCTGACCTCTCTCTCGCCGTTGTCGAATTTGCCCGCGAGCACGGTCGCGTCACCATCGGCGAAGCAATCAAGCTGACCGGTGCCAGCCGCAACACGCTCAAGCAGCATTTCCGTGCCCTGGTAGAGCGCGGAAATCTCAACCAGCATGGCAGCGGACGCGGCGTCTGGTACGAACTGCGCTGATCCACATGGCGTGGGTTAGTTCAGTTTAATTGCGCTTTTTGGAATCGAACCAGCGTCCGTATTTCTAATTGAATTGGCCACCATGCTTGACCTCCCGAGCGCGCAGTCTTTGGTTAACAATTATTCATTAGCCATCGTCCGAATACCCGTTATATCCTGATTGCGTGCATACACACCTGCTCGCCTGAGCAGGCAACTGTCCGAATGCGGATGGTCTGTTTGTGCGCATTCCCTTCCGCTTCGATGGATCCGGTTGGGAGAACCGGACGACGACGAGCATGTCAGCGCACGCCGCCATGTGGCAGGCCATCCGCCAGCCATTCATTCCCTTGGCGACAGCAAAACTGCGCCAGGGAAAATTCTGCAATCTAACCAAAGTGGAGTAAAGATCATGCTAGGTAAATTTATCCATTCCGCATCATCCAAGGCCGACCGCGTTCCCACCGAACAGGAAGAAAAACTTGCAACGCGCTCCGCGCTGCCGAAAACGTCCCCGATTGAGGAAGGCAACAAACTGACCGTCGGCCCGAACATCAAGCTGAAAGGTTTGGAAATTACAGATTGCGAAATTCTGGTTGTGGAAGGCAGGGTGGAAGCTTCCATGAACAGCCGCGACATTCGCATCGCTGAAAGCGGCGTGTTCTCCGGCAGGGCAGAAATAGACGTGGCGGAGATCAGGGGGAAATTTGAAGGCGAATTGATCGTGCGCAAGCATTTAACGGTTTACTCGACGGGCAGCGTCACCGGGAAAATCCATTACGGCGCCTTGACGATTGAGGAGGGCGGCATACTTTCGGGCGAGGTGGGTGCACTGTCTAAAACGCTCCAACCACCGAAGGCTGTGGAGCTTCCTGCAGAAACAGCAGCGCCAGGATTGCCCCTGGTAGAAATTGCCCACGCACCGCACCCTTACCGCGAGCCAGTACTTGGCCGCAGCCCTTTGGGTAGCCGCCGCATTTAGGCAGAAGACTGGTAGCGCAGGCGCTACGAAAGCATTCTCGGAAATCCGATAGTCAGCTCTTGCGCAGCTTGGCGAGGGCCGCAGCCATGGTTCCCTGCGGCTGCTCTATGGGGCGCTCCCGCCGAGCCGGTTTGGCTGGCTGCCGCTCCGCACTTCCGGGCTGCTGCGCCGTGCCCGGTTGGTCTGAGAGCCGCATGGTCAGTGCGATGCGGCGGCGCTTCTCGTCCACTTCCAGCACTTTCACCTTGACCACATCCCCCGCCTTGACCACCGCATGCGGGTCTTTGACAAACTTGTCGGCCAGCGCTGAAATGTGCACCAGGCCATCCTGGTGCACGCCGACGTCGACGAAGGCACCGAAGTTGGTGACATTGGTCACCACACCTTCGAGAAGCATGCCGGGCTGAAGGTCTTTGATGCCTTCCACCCCTTCTCTGAACACGGCGGCCTTGAATTCGGGGCGCGGGTCGCGGCCGGGCTTCTCCAGCTCTTTGAGGATGTCCGTCACAGTGGGTAGGCCGAATTTTTCATCGGTGAACTTGCGCGGATCGAGCGATTTCAGGAAAGCGCCGTCGCCGATCACCTGCCGCAACTCGCGGCCGCTGGCGTCGAGAATGCGCTGCACTACCGGGTAGGCTTCGGGGTGCACGCCGGAGGCATCCAGCGGGTTGTCGCCTTTTATAATGCGCAAAAAACCTGCCGCCTGTTCGAAGGCTTTCTCGCCAAGCCTGGGTACCGATTTTAGATCTGCGCGGCTCTTGAAGGCGCCGTTACTATTGCGGAATTCGACGATATTCCGGGCCAGCGGCCAGGATAGGCCGGACACCCTTTCCAGCAGCGGCTCAGACGCCGTGTTGACGTCCACTCCGACCGCATTCACGCAATCCTCGACCACCACATTCAGCGAGCGGGCCAGTTCATACTGGTTAACATCGTGCTGGTATTGACCAACGCCAATCGCCTTGGGGTCGATCTTGACCAGCTCCGCCAGCGGGTCTTGCAGGCGGCGAGCGATTGATACGGCACCGCGCAAGGTCACATCCAGATCAGGAAATTCGTTGGCAGCAAATTCGGAGGCCGAATACACCGAGGCACCCGCCTCGCTAACCACCGCCTTCTGCAGCTTCAATTCGGGATGCAGCTTGATCAGCTCCGCCGCCAGGCGATCCGTTTCTCGCGAGGCAGTACCGTTGCCGATGCTGATCAACGCCGCGCTGTGCTTTTGCGCCAGCGCCGCCAGAATGGCGATGGAGCGATCCCAGTCGTTGCGCGGTGCATGGGGATAGATGGTGGCGGTGTCCAGCATCTTGCCGGTCGCATCCACCAGCGCTACTTTCACGCCGGTGCGCAGTCCGGGATCAAGACCGATCACCGCCTTGTGGCCGGCCGGAGCAGCCAGCAACAAGTCGTGTAAATTACGGGCGAATACATTGATGGCCTCGGCCTCGGCGGATTCGCGCATGCGCGAGAGCAGCTCGGTTTCGAGGTGCGGCGAAAGCTTTACCTTCCAGGCAAAATGCACCACAGCCAGCAGCCAGCGATCCGCCGAACGCCCCAGGCCGGCAATGCCGAAGCGCCGGGCAACGGCACCTTCACACGGATGCGCAGCAACAGTGGAATCCGTCTCTTCCTTCCCCACTTGCAACGAGAGGTACAGCACCCCTTCGTTGCGCCCGCGCAGCATCGCCAGTGCACGGTGCGATGGAGTACTGCAAATTGGCTCGCGGTGCGCGAAGTAGTCGGAAAATTTGGCCCCCTCCTCCGCCTTGCCTTCCACCAGTTCGGATTTGAGAAAACCTTCCTGCCACAAAAAATCGCGCAGTTCGCCCAGCAATTCGCCGTCCACGGCAAACTTCTCCATCAGTATCTGGCGCGCTCCGTCCAGCGCGCTTTTGATATCCGGCACACCCTTGTCGGCGCAGATATAAGGCTCTGCAGCATGCTCCGGGTCTAGCACCGGATTTTCCAGCAGTTGCAGCGCAAGGGATTCCAGCCCGGCTTCCCGCGCAATCTGTGCCTTGGTGCGCCGTTTGAGTTTGTATGGCAGGTAGATATCTTCCAGCGCCACCTTGGTTTCAGCACCAAGCACTGCGGCTTCCAGTTCGGGCGTCAGCTTGCCCTGTTCGGCGATACTGCCGAGGATGGCCGTGCGCCGCTCTTCCATTTCGCGCAGGTAGCGCAAACGCTCCTCCAGATTGCGCAGCTGGGTATCATCCAGGCCGCCGGTGGCTTCCTTGCGGTAGCGTGAGATAAACGGGACGGTGGCACCATCGTCGAGCAATTGCACGGCGGCGGTGACTTGGGCTTCGCGCACGCCGAGTTCTTCGGCAATGCGCTGGTTGATGCGATTGATCATGAGTGAAATGAACCGGATGAATGAGGCGGCCATTATACGGAATGGACAAGATCCCGTTCCAGATAATGTAGCTATCTGACTGTAGGGCACCCTATATAGCGGCTATGCGCCTAGAAGAAATTTCGTAGAACGGATGTGCAATATCGGACGACAAAAATATCGTTATTTAGTACGCCATTTTTTTATTGCATTTCAATTTCAGCAGGCCAGTCAATCAGTTACCATTTCTTACCAATATGGAACATTGACTCTGACCATTGTCAACTTTATTAACAGGATTTGAATGTCCTTGAAGCAAGCAATTCCTTCATTGCGGGAACTAAGGCAGCAACTTTAGAGTTTTGTAATATACAACATAAACAATATGTTATATAGAGGCGCCATTATTAGGCGGTTGCAAAATCTCCAATTGCGTCAGTGAGGTTAGTGTTTCTATTCATAGACAATCCACAGAGTTATGCACAGATTTTGTGGACAATATTGATTTCCTATTCCAGCAAACAAATTAGCGGACAGACGTGAGAATTTACTTTAGCTGTGCGCGCTAACTCAACATGGACTTTTAGACGCTTTTTTGTTGCACTGTTCGGGCTTATTCGCAAAATATTTATAGTATCGAGTCGAAACCAATATTATCTCAAGGCCTATCCTGATTACAAGCAGAATGCAAGTACGAATCATAATGGATCGATCGCTGCTGCATCGTAGATCGCAGTAACCACTGCCCTACCATCGAAATAGAAATAGAAATGGTCACCGCTGCCTAACAAATTCGCGGCAGCGGATCGTCCTCTAGTTCCTCTAAAACGCGTTCCCCGCCCAGCTCCGTCTCTAACACCACATGCGCGCGACCGGCACTGACGCGGCCAATAATCGCGGCATCGCGCCCTTGCGGCAACCTCTGCAAACCAGCCAGCGCCTCATCCGCTTGCGCTGCAGCCACCACCGCCACCACCCGTCCTTCACACGCCAGGAACATGGGGTCGTAACCCAGCATCTCGCACACTGCGGCCACTTGCTCGCGTATGGGAATTAGCGCTTGCTGCAAACGCAACTCGCAGCCTGTGGCGCGACAGATCTCGTGCATCACCGTGGCCAAGCCACCCCGGGTTGGATCGCGCATAAAGCGCAGGCCAGAAAACGGCGTTAGCGCTTGCGCCAACGGCAACACACTCGCCGCATCCGATAACAATTCTCCGCGCAAGCCGAACTGCTCGCGCGCCAGCATCACCGCAATGCCGTGGTCGCCCACCGGCCCGCTCACCAGAATCGCATCGCCGGGTCGAATGTGCTGCATACCGAGCTGCAATTGCGCGGGCCGCACGCCCACGCCGGTGGTGGCAAGATACAAGCCACCACCTTCACCGCGCCGCACCACTTTTGTATCGCCCGCTACCACCACGACCTTGGCATCGCACGCGGCATCCGCGAGGCTGGCAATAATGCGATCAAGCTGCGCGATTTCAAATCCCTCTTCGATGAAAGCGTTCAAGGTGAGATACAAAGGCACCGCGCCCGAGACGGCAAGATCGTTCACCGTGCCATGCACCGCCAGCGAGCCGATCGTACCGCCGGGAAATTCCAGGGGCTGCACAGTAAAACCATCTGTCGTGATCATCACCTCGCCCTCCATCGCCGGCAAAGACGCCGCATCCGCCTGCACGTTAAGCAGCGGGTTGGAGAGATGGCGCGCGAACAGGGCTTCGATCAATTCGCGCATATAACGCCCGCCATTGCCGTGCGCGAGGCTGATGTGTGTATCTTTCATTATCGACTCAAAAATTTATTAACCGCAGGTGAAACACAACCGACAATACCACTCATTTCTTGAATTTTCTTTACGTGGTTTCAAGTTTTTTGCACACCTCGACAAGCTGACCGAGCGCGATGCCGCCATCATTACACGGCGCCTGCTCCGGTAAATGCACTTCGAACCCGGCAGCAGTCAGTTGCACAACCGCTAGCTCGCTCAACAATTTATTTTGAAACACCCCACCCGTCAAACCGATCACATCGAAGGGCGTGCGCGCATGGATGTGGCGCGCTTGGTCAACGATCAGGCGCGCAAGACTTAGGTGAAACAACATCGCGCGCTGCGCCACGGATATACCTCTGTCCAATAGGGCGTGTATCAGCGGCGCCCAATCTGCGATAAGCAGTCCGGAGGCATCTTCTCCCAGCGGCAGGCCAATCGCTTCACATTCCCCCGCGGCAATCGCTTCCAGATACATTGGCCCTTGCCCCTCGAAGCTCGCCGCATCGACCAAACCAAGCAGGCTCGCCGCGCCATCGAACAAGCGCCCTACCGCGCTGGTCTGCGGCGCGTTGAGTCCATGCTGCCACGCGCTTTTTAGCAGACTCGCATCGCTTACCGACGGCAGCCAATCTAAACCCAGCTCCCAACATAAGGCTGCGGCGGCGCGCCACGGTTCGCGCCCGGCACTATCGCTGCCCGGCAAGCGAAATGGGCGCATGCTGGCCATGCGTCGCCACGCACCAGGACATCCATGCAAGGTCTCGCCACCCCATAGCGTTCCATCTTCGCCTAGGCCCACGCCGTCCCAAGTAAAGGTCAGCCAGGTTCTATCCACGCCCTGCTCCAGCGCCAAAGCCGAAGCATGCGCGTGGTGGTGCCACACGCGTTGCAATGGCAAGCCCTGACGCACGGCCCAGCGGCTGCTCGCATAGTGGGGATGCGCATCGCAGGCGATGATTTGCGGCATGACGCCATACAGCGTTTGCAGATCCGCAATCACCTGCTCGAACACAGCCAGGCTGCGTGGCGCATCCAGATCGCCGATGTGCGGCGCGAGTATTGCGCGTCGGCCCCAGCCTAAAGCGATGGCATTTTTCATATGCCCACCCACCGCCAAAACTGGCTGCGCCAAGGCGCGCGGCAAATCGAATTCGATCGGCGCAGTGCCACGCCCGGCACGGATCACGCGCGGCCTGCCGGCGATGATGCGCAGCACTGTATCATCTGCCGGGCGCGCAATCGGGCGATTATGGTGCAGGAAAAATTGCGTTACATGCGCGAGGCGTTTCTCTACCGCAAGATTTTCAGTCAGCACCGGCTCGCCACTGATATTGGCGGAGGTCGCGACGACCGGCTTACCCAATCCATCCAGCAATAAGTGATGCAGCGGGCTATATGGGAGCATCACACCGATTTCATTCAAGCCGGGTGCGATGGCATCGGGCAAGGTGGCATCCGCGTGTTTCGGCAGCAACACAATGGGCCGCGCCGGATCGCATAGGGCTGTTTGGGTCACGCCGTCGATCTGCAATTCCTGGCGAACAGCGTCCAAGCCGTCCTCACCAACCCACGGAAACATCAGCGCCAGCGGCTTGTGCGGGCGCGGTTTGTTAGCGCGCAAGCGGGCGATGGCACTTGCATTGCTCGCATCGCACAGCAAGTGATAGCCGCCGATTCCCTTGACCGCAACAATCTCGCCATTACGCAATGCAGTGATACATGCATCCAGCGCAGCATCGCCCTGCACACTTGAATTAGGCGATACAAAATCCAGCTGCGGCCCGCACACCGGGCAGGCCACGGGCTCGGCATGAAAACGGTGGTCGAGTGGATTTTCGTATTCGGCACGGCACGCCGGGCACAGCGCAAATGCCGCCATGGTGGTGTTGGGACGATCGTAGGGCAAACGCGTAATCAGCGTGTAGCGCGGGCCGCATTGGGTACAGTTGATGAAGGGGTAGCGATAACGCCGGTCGCGCGGGTCTTGCATCTCGCGCCGGCAGTCCTCGCACAAGAAATAATCTGGCGGCACATGGATATCCGCCTCCGCATCGGCGCTGCTTGCCACAATCTCGAAATGCTTTAAGCCGCGTGGCGTGATGGTTTCATGCGAAAGGATGTGCGGCCGCGCCAGCTGCGGTGCTTCAACAATCAGCGCGGCGGCAAAAGCATCCAGCGCGGCGGGCGCACCCTCGGCTTCGATCAATACCTGCCCCGCCAGATTCTGCACCAGCCCCGCAAGCCCGAAGCGCGAAGCCAGGCCGAATACAAAGGGCCGGAAACCCACGCCCTGCACCCGCCCTGCCACAAGCCAGCGGCGTGCTTGCAGTGATGTATCCCCAACCGCCGGTGCGCCATTCACAGTCATTAAACCAAGTTACAGGGGGCAAGTTAAATATTCAAGTTCCAATTCGGTGCCGCCATCGTGATCAGCGCTTAGGCGGGACGTGAACACCAGACAGCGAGCAAGAACTGGATATTTTGGAAGTACGGTACGGAGCGCGGCAAGCCGATACACGTATACCTAGCCTAGTACCGGTGATGGGACTATAAATGAACTGAGTGACCTAACCTAATTGGCCATGAGGTGCTGAGATGAGAGAAGTATTCCTGCAAGCCATGCAATTTCGCCATGCCTGTAAGCTGTTTGATTCCACCAGACAGGTTTCGCAGGATGACTTGGATTTTATCCTCGAAGCCGGGAGACTGTCGCCTTCCTCGATTGGAATGGAACCATGGAAGTTCATTGTCACGCGCCGCCAGCCGCTCAAGGATGCGCTACGCAAAGCATGCAACGATCAACCGCAATTGAGTTCGTGCAGTGTGGTGATAGTCATCCTGGCCAAAAAGGCGGAGCTTGATCCAGACAGCGAATATGTTGCTACCATGCTCAAGCGGTTTGGTCTGCCAGAACCTGAATATCAAGGGATGCGCGCGTTCTACCGCAAGTATCTTGGCGGCACGGATGTCGTTGCCTGGAGCGTTGCCCAGTGCCATATTGCAGCGGCCAACATGATGACCGCCGCCGCAATGATCGGGGTCGATAGTTGCCCAATTGGCGCTTTCGACCAGCAAGAGGTGAAGCGTGTGTTGGCGCTTGATGCAGACCGCTACGAAGTGGCGTTGGTCCTGCCGCTTGGTTATCGCGCCAAACCGCAGCCGCCGAAACATCGGCTGCCGCTGGCCGAATTGGTCGAGTATCGATAGTGTGCATCAAGAACCGCAAGAGGGGGGCTGTACTTCCGCTCGAACTGGTCGCGGCACTCGTGCTGAGCATGCCGCTAAGCGCGCTCAGCCAAGCGGCCGAAGCAAGCGTACCGGCGCGCGAGGCAACCCTGGAGAATGACATTACCGGCCCCACCGTGGAATGGGTAGGTAAGGTCGAGGAAAGTCTGCGCGACGGCGATGACACCTGTTTCATTCTCCGCAAGGTGCAGCCTTATACCCACTCTGAAACTGCCGGAGAAAGCTTTATCGCCTGCCACCTTGGGTCATTTGATCCAGCAGCATTCGGGGCTGGACGCAACCTGCAAGTGAAAGGCAACCTCGGCGCGGCAATTCCCCGCTTGATAGGTGGACAGATTTACGCCCTACCAGTGATAGCGGCGGCGTCCATTCAGCTCGCAGTCGAACATCCAAAACATAATTGGCCGCCACCCTACTATGGCCCCTATTACTGCGATCCATTTTGGTATCCTTGGCATTACCACTTCGATGCGTGTTGGCCATAGTTGTCGAAAAAAATTTTCAACATTGGCCTGGAAAGATTAAGTGCAACAATGAACACGAGGAATGGCTTCTGAGTAAGATAGGTTTTCGCGAGACGCGCTGAAGCGTCTGAAAGGTGCCATTTTCAGTCATTCACGGATCGCCAGCCAACGGCAGGATATGCGCGGAAAACAATCGGTCGTATCCCAACGTATCCCAACATATTCTGACACCAGAACAAAAATAATTGACAATTACCCAATTCGTTACTAGAGTCTTAAATAACTTGTAAAAATTATAATTAAACACCTGTCGATAAAGATTGGCAGCATTCTTCTCTTTGCTTTTTTAAGGCGCCTCCATTTTGCAGGATTCGGCGCCGTGATGACGGGCAATTTCCCCGTACCCCTATCTCATCTGGTTTTCCACAAAGTTTGAAATAACAAATTTCGTTTTTTGCTAACGGATTTTTGACATTCGTTTCGGGCATTCACGCATGCCTAAAGTTTGTCTCATTAATGCCGTTACGCTAAAAGTTGGCTGCGTTCATTTTATGGAGGATGAGATGGGTAAATATATTCTGAGAGCATGTGGTGTTGTGCTGGTGCTTACAATATTCAGTGTGACTGCTGGTTGTGGTGGTGGAGGCGGCGGAGGTTCATCAGCTTCAGCCAGTGGGGTTGCTACCCCTGGAAGTGTATCTGTCGTAACTGCTAATTGAAAGGTGATGCCATGAATGCCACTTCGTTTAAATTGACCCTATTATCCTCTGGGCTGCTGGCCATTGGCCTGCTGCCATTTTCGGCATCTGCCACACCGCCTTCCACTTCTCCATATGCCACCGATGGCCAAAATGTTCATGTGCAGGATGCCACCTCCGACGGCGTTGCCCAACTCAATATGGTGCTGTGCATCATGAACGCCATGCGTCCGTCGGATATGGTTAACGCTGGGCCTTATATCGCCTTGGTGGACAAGAATAAATGCGATACTTCCGGACGTGATAGCGCGTCTAATTCTTCGAGCACATCATCAGGTGCAGCAGCTGCACCTGATTACATGAACGCGGTAGTAGACGTTACACGAGCGAGCAACACCGATCCCATGGTCGCGAAAATCTGGATGAGCATGACGGAAAACGGGAACGCGATGAACATTTACTTGCGCGCCTCGGCTACGCAAGCTCCTAGCGCATCGTTGCCCTATGGCGTGTTTCGCCTGGACTATATTGGAAAGGCGAACGGTCAAACCAAGTTTAATGGCTACATTGATTCTGGTACCAGCGGCATCAGTTATTTCGAAAACGATATGGGTGGAGGGGGAGGTGGGGGAGGCACTCAAACTAGTGCGCTCGCACTAAACGCCACTTCGTCGACTGCTGGGGCGGGTTCCATGGCGGATGCTGGTTCCACTTTCAACTTTGCTTATAACCCCTTCTATTTTCGACGCAGTGATGGCACCAATGACAAATGCTTCGATCGTAGCCAGGTAAATGCCGATAAATCTGTGTGGCGTTACGGCACCTATAATGCCAATGACGGTACCCGGGTGGATCAGTCAAATCCTGGTTTTCCAATTACGGCCACCTACGGCGGCAGCAATTACTTTGGCTTTGCCGGTTTCTGGGGCATCAACTTCCAGGGACTGGATCTGAATAGCCTCCCTGACGGGAGTCCGGTTACCGGTCTTGCTGTGACCGACCAGCGGCCGGGAAACACCACGACTTACAGTCTTTCAAAGGTTGGCGGTAAATTGACCAAGTACACACTGACCCCAACAACACTGAGCGCGATCGATGGCTTTCCCATTCAGGCGTGGGGAAATTTCCATACATTAACCGGTAGTGGCTTATTGACGGATGGGATGCAAGTCGAGATGCACTGGGACAACACGAACCATCAGTTTGTTATCACGGGACAGCAAACATGTAATCAAAATGGCTGTATTTCTACTCCATTGGCAGGCAATGCCACGGTTACTTTCACTGCTTCAGCCCAGGACGACATTAATGGCTTTTCTCAATCCTTGGGCGGCCAGGTAAGTATTCCTCATTCTGCTTCCTATATTTCTGGTTCGGCAGTTAACTACTATTCGCAGTCGGTGGTTGTACCAGATGGCCAGACTCCTCTGACCTTATATTGCCTGAGTAATTGTGTAACTTCGGCAGCGCTGGCCGCTTTCAATGGCAGCAATTCGCCGTTCGATGCCAACACCGCCACGCAATGGTATTCAGGGGCTAACCGGGATATTTATACATTCGGCGCCGGAGGGCTAAAGCAGGCCGGGTTGTCTATGGTTGCACCATCGATGGCCTTGGGCTTATTCACCGGTAACAACCAGCAAGGCATTCGAACAGGCAAGCTCTACACCGCTGATCTCACCGCGGTGAACGGGTGCCCGAACACCTACTGTGAACCCAGCACCGATTACTACGTTTGGGAAACCGGCCCGAACCAGTGGAATCAATCGCTCTGGTTGACTCATGGTAGCACTGTGGTGACGCTCGATCCGCCGCAGAATATTGCTTATACCGTTCAGGCGGCTGATGATCCGAGTGGAAGTTGGGTCAACAAGTCGATTCAGTTGCAGTTTAGCGGCTTTGGTAATTTACAGGGCATTCCAGGGCACTGTGTGAACCCAATCGACAACAGCACTGCTCAATGTGGGCAGAATGTCCGTTTCGTACCAGAGTTTGCGCTGAGCGATGGCGATACCATGACGTTAGGCAGTACACCGTTGATCGTCAAAGCGCTGGACGAAGAGTTGCGTTTGAAAAGTGTAAACATGAGTAACTGCACTGGTGCGGGTTTAACCTTGAGTACAATGACCACACCTACCTCGGTCGGACTTCATAATCCGAGTAACTCAGCTGATGCTGACTACATTGGTACTCAACCAACCGTGACGAACGCGCCTAAGGTTATTCATGGAGTGTTGCAGTAAAAATATTTGTTCCCACCAGGGCGCGCTTCGGCGCGCCTTTTTTTGTTCTGGATGGCGAACGTTGCTGGTGGCCATGCTGGCATCAGTATTACTGCATGCGGTGCTCATGCTGATACCTCTGCCAGCGCGCCTCCCTTTGCAAATCCACCATTGGCAGGAACTTGCGGTGCGATTGGAACATCACGAGGCAGAGACGGTTGCCAGTGTTTCTACTTCTTCGGCTCCGCAGACGTTGCGTGAATTTGCACCTGCAAAGATACGGCAAACAGAGCCGCTTGCCGAAATGGCGCCACCTCAAGCAGCAGCAGAAACACCGCCTGAATCACCTGCCAAAGCGGTTGCAAAATCTCCACCTTCAACCGCCTCTGATTCGCCTGCGCCTGTGGCCGGGATAGCTTTCCCACAGCCCAGTGCTATGCGTGGACGGCGGCCGCTTTGGTCTTTTCAGCAGGGGCCAGCAGTGCAGGATGAGCAGGCGCTTTACCAGGCGCAGATGCAGCGTCAGGCCCAGCTCGCCATGCAAACCGCTAGCCAGGCGGCGCGGGAGAAATTTGAGGCGCAGTTGATGATTACACTAAGGGAGATGCAGTTGAGTGCAGCTTGCCAATTAGTTCTACCAGCGTCAGACGCGGTTCGGTTGCACTGTGACGAAGAGCAGGATGCGAATAACCTGCGCGCTGTTTTGAAGCAGTATACTAATCCTCCCGTTGTATTGGGGGATGCAACATGGTTTGTCATCGATTTGACGCCGCTGCCGACTGGCGGCGCAGAAGTGAATAGCCGTCGCGTTGCTCAGGAGCCATGAAGTCGGACGTCCGAAATAGCAATGCGGATTCAACCGGTCGATGCAACATATTGGCCAAATTTTTCAGCCGGTGTTTCGTAGTTTAGCGTTTTTCTTGGGCGCTGATTTAATTGCCTTGCCATTCCATTTAGCTTGGCTTGCGAATAAGTAGAAAGGTCCAGAC
>JBBRTU010000018.1:0-53733 GCA_038244115.1 Burkholderiales bacterium | reverse complement strand
CTGCCATTACCTGGAAGTATCCGTCTGTCGTCGTGCGTGGCGACACCTCGGTGGGAGAGTTTGATTCGGGTGCCGTCACCAACCACCTGCAGCAGGCCGACACCGGAACCAAGATGATCCACATTGGCAAGAACACGCGCAGCACCATCGTCAGCAAAGGCATCTCGGCCCGACGGTCCAACAACAGTTACCGCGGGCTGGTCAAGATTGCGCCGACCGCCGCCGGTGCGCGCAATTATTCGCAATGCGACTCGATGCTGATCGGTGACCAGGCCGGCGCCAACACCTTCCCCTACATCCAGGTGCGCAACCACAGCGCCAAGGTCGAGCACGAGGCCTCGACTTCGAAGATCGGGGAGGACCAGCTGTTCTATTTCGCGCAGCGCGGGATCGGCGCCGAGGCGGCCGTGTCGATGATCATCAACGGATTCTGCAAGGACGTATTCCAGCAATTGCCAATGGAGTTTGCGGTCGAGGCGACCAAGCTGCTCGGATTCAAGTTAGAAGGGAGTGTCGGATGATCTACCAGGACAGCAAAACCATACTGGAAGTACGCGGGTTATGCGCGAGCGTGAACGGTATCGACATTCTGAAAGGCCTCGACTTCACCGTGAAGAGCGGCGAAGTACACGCCATCATGGGGCCGAACGGCTCGGGCAAGAGCACCTTCTCCAAAGTGCTCGCCGGTCACACGGCTTATGAAGTCACCGGCGGCAGCGTGCTGTTCGAAGGCAAGAATCTGTTTGAGCTCGCTCCCGAAGAGCGTGCGCGTGCCGGTGTGTTTCTCGCCTTTCAGTATCCAATCGAGATACCCGGCGTCGCCAATAGCCAGTTTCTACGCCTGACTTACAATACAGTGCAGGCACAGCGCGGCAAGGAAGAACTCGACCCGCTCGAGTTCGACGACTTCGTGCGCGAAAAGATGAAGCTGCTCGAAATGAGTCCAGATTTTCTCGACCGCAGCGTCAACGAAGGCTTCTCCGGCGGCGAGAAGAAGCGCAACGAAATATTGCAGATGGCACTGCTCGATCCACGCCTGGCGATCCTTGACGAGACAGATTCCGGTCTCGACATTGATGCGCTCAGGATCGTCTCGCAGGGCGTCAACCAGCTAGCGAACAAGGACAACGCGATCGTGCTGGTGACGCACTACCAGCGTCTGCTGAACTATATCGTGCCTGACTTTGTGCACGTGATGGAGGCAGGCCGCATTATCAAAACCGGCGGCAAGGAACTGGCGCTCGAACTCGAAACCCGTGGCTACGACTGGGTCGGTGCCGAGTACAAAGCGGCGCAGATGACGGGGGCGGCAGGGGCGACAGCATGAGCACAATCACCCCTATTGCTTCGTCTTATCTTAAAACCCTGCTGGCAGGCCAGCCGCAGTTGCCGGCAAGTCCGTTGGCGTGGATCAACGCGCTGCGCGCCGAAGCAGTCGATCGCCTCGGTGTGCTGACGGTGCCTAATATGCGCGACGAGGAGTGGCGCTTTACCGACATTTCGCCGCTCACCAAGCTGTCGTTCCAGCCGGTGCGCAGTACCACCAATTTGCAGGTTGCGGACATCCAGCGCTTTTACCTCGAAGAAGCCACCACTCGGCTGGTGTTTGTCGACGGTGTTTATGCGCCGCAGTTGTCCAGCATGGCCACGGACAGTGGCGTGGTGGTTGCCAACCTGCCGGCGTTAGTTGCCGCGCACGCCGCGGCGATCGAACCGCATCTCGGTCGTCACGCAGCATTCCACAACAACGTATTCGCAGCGCTCAACACCGCCTTCCTGCACGATGCAGCAGTGATAGTCGTGCCGCGCGGCGTGGCGGTGGCAGCGCCAGTGCATCTGCTGTTCATCGCGACGCAAACGGAGGTGGCCAGCTACCCGCGTTGCCTGCTGGTCGCCGAATCCGGCAGTAGCGTGACGCTGATCGAGGATTACGTCGCGTTGCAAGATGAGGCCTATTTCATCAACCCGGTGACCGAAATTGCGCTGGTCGATCAGGCGCGCGTCAACCACATCCGGGTGCAGCGCGATAGCGGCAAGGCGTTCCATATTGCCAACTGCGCGGTGTCGCTTGGACGTTCGAGCAATTATCAGTCGGTGAGTGTCGCGTTGGGCGCGCAGATTTCGCGCTACAACCTCAACGTGCTGCTGGCCGATGGCGCCGAGTGCGCGGTCGACGGGCTGGCGCTAATCGGCGACAGCCAGCTTGCCGACACGCATACCTGCATCGACCACGCACAGCCGCACGGGGTGAGCCGTCAGCTGCACAAATGTATTGTTGGCGGCAGCGCACATGCGGTGTTCAACGGCAAGGTCATGGTGCGTCGGGGTGCGCAGCGTACCGACTCTGTGCAGTCGAGCCGCAACCTGCTGTTGACCGGCAAGGCGCACGTGGATACCAAACCGCAACTGGAGATTTTCGCCGACGACGTGAAGTGCGCGCATGGCGCGACCGTCGGCCAGCTCGACAGCGAGGAAGTGTTTTATCTGAAGAGCCGCGGACTGTCCGATACTGTCGCGCGTAATCTGCTGACTTATGCCTTCGGCGCCGAGATCATCGAGCGCATCCCAATCGCCTCACTCAAGCGCCGGCTGGAACAGACGGTACTCGAGCAAACCAGCAGCCAGCCATGAACGCAATCCAAGCGGCGCTCAAATCTCGCCCGGCTGCTGCATTCGATGTTGAGCGTATTCGTGCCGATTTTCCGATTCTGCAACTCAAGATCGACGGCAAGCCACTGGTGTACCTCGACAACGCCGCATCGAGCCAGATGCCGCAGCCGGTGATCGACCGCCTGGTGCGCTATCAAACCACGCAGCACGCTAATATTCATCGTGCGGTGCACACCCTGTCAGAGACCGCGACCTGCGAATACGAAGCAGCGCGCAGCAAGTTGCAACACTTCATCAATGCGCGTGAAGAGCGTGAAGTGATCTTCACCAGCGGCACCACCGATGCGATCAATCTGGTGATGCATGGCTATGGCCGCAAGTTTATCAAGGCCGGCGACGAGATCATCCTGACTACGCTCGAACACCATTCGAACATCGTGCCGTGGCAGATGCTGGCCGAAGAGACCGGCGCGAAAATTCGCGTGGTGCCGATCAACGATGCCGGTGAACTGCTGCTCGACGAATACGAAAAGTTGTTCAATGCACGCACCAAATTCGTCGGTGTGGTGCATGTCTCGAACGCGCTGGGCAGTATCAATCCGGTCAAGCACATGATCGCGTTCGCGCATGCGCACGGCGTGCCGGTGCTGGTTGACGGCGCGCAGGCGGTACCGCACATGCAGGTCGATGTGCAGGATCTCGACTGCGACTTCTACGCATTTTCGGGCCACAAGTTGTGCGGCCCGACCGGCATCGGCATTCTTTACGGCCGTGCCGCGCTGCTGGAAAAAATGCAGCCCTTCAAGGGCGGCGGCGACATGATTTTGTCGGTGACGTTCGAAAAAACTATCTACAACACCATCCCGTACAAATTCGAGGCCGGCACGCCGCCCATCGCAGCGGCCATCGGGCTGGGAGCCGCAGTCGATTACCTGTCGGCAATCGGTATGGATGCTATCGCTGCGCACGAACTCGAACTGCTCAATTACGCGACCGAGCAGATGAACCGCATGCCGGGCGTGCGTATTATCGGCACCGCCCGCGACAAGGCTTCGGTCATATCGTTCGCCGTCGACGGCGTACACCCGCACGACATTGGCACCCTGCTCAATCAGGAGGGTATCGCGGTGCGCACCGGACATCATTGCGCGCAGCCGGTAATGCAGCGCTTTTGCGTGCCGGCCACGTCGCGCGCCTCGTTTGCGTTCTACAACAGCATCGCCGAAGTCGATGCATTGATTGACGGAATACGCACTGTGCAGAAGGTATTTACCTAATGGCTGACTATAACGCTCTGTATCAAGAGGTCATCCTCGACCACAACAAAAAGCCGCGCAATTTCGGCATCGTCTCGCCCGCGAGCCACCATGCGGATGGCCACAATCCGCTGTGCGGCGACCACATCAGCGTGACGCTCAATCTCGCTGGCGACAGCGTCGACGCCATTGCGTTTCAGGGTGAGTCGTGCGCGATCTGCAAGGCATCAGCCTCGATGATGACGGTCGCCGTCAAGGGCAAGACGCGTGCGGACGCAGAAACGCTGATCCAGGAATTTCTCGCCATGGCCACCGGCAAGCTCGACCTTGACAGCCCGAATCACATCGGACGGCTTGCGGTATTCGCCGGTGTGCGCGATCTGCCGACGCGCGTCAAGTGCGCGATCCTGCCGTGGCACACGCTGCATGCCGCGTTCAATTCGGTAGCCAGTACGTCGACCGAGGCAGAGGAAGACCCGATGCACGCGACAATTGGCAACGCATGATGATGTCCCTTGATTTTTTCCACAGAGTACCCACTTGATAGGATGATAAGATGTTGACAGCGAATGAACTAAGAGACCTCATCATGAATGGCCTGCCCTGCGATCACGTGGAAGTACTGGGCGATGACGGCCAGCACTTTGAAGCGGTGATCGTCAGCCCGGATTTCCAGGGAAAGCGCACGCTGCAGCACCACCAGCTCGTGTACGGGGTACTGGGTACCCGCATGCATGCGGAAATTCATGCATTGTCGATGAAAACCTTTACCCCCGAAGAATGGTCGAAACAGGTTTGATGTTATTTTTTATTGTTTGATATTAGGAGTGGATGATGGATCAGAACGAACTGGCAAGAATTAAACAAACCGTTACGGAAAACCCGATCGTGCTTTATATGAAGGGTACAGCTGCATCTCCGCGCTGCGGCTTTTCCGGCACTGCGGTGCAGATTCTCCAAGCCTGTGGCGTGAACGATTTCGTCGCGGTAGATGTCTTGTCCGACAAGGGCGTCTACGAAAACCTCATGTACTACGCCAACTGGCCGACCTTTCCTCAGCTCTATGTCAAGGGCGAGCTGGTGGGTGGCGCCGACATCATGCGCGAGATGTACCAGGCAGGTGAATTGCAGACGTTGATCAGTTCAGCAGTGGTTTGACGTAATTGAAACAGGTTATGGGCGGGGTACCCACTCATTGGGGTTGTCGTATTTTCGGCGCCAAGATTGCGGCCCCGCCTGTAAGAGATTGAGATGCCGAAAATAGCCGAAATCGAAGACACGCCCAATCCGAACGCGCTGAAGTTCACCCTCAGGGAACAACTGACCTGGGGAATCACGCGCTCGTATGATAACGCCGAGCAAGCCAAGGATGATGCGCTCGCCGCCGCGCTGTTTGATATTGAGCATGTGACCAATGTGTTTTACGTTGATCGCTGGCTCACGGTTACACAGGACGGCGGCGCCGACTGGAAGGACTTGGCACGCAAAGTCGCCGAGCCAATCCGCGCTGCGCCGGCGGCGGATGCGCAAAGCACAGCCACAGTTGCAGCGGTGGCCAGTGCATACGCCGATCTGAGTCCTGTAGACCAGCAGCGCTTTGACAAGATCAGTACGCTGCTTGACGAGCAGATTCGTCCCTATCTACAAAGCGACGGCGGCGATCTCCACGTACTCGGCCTCGACGGCAACCAGCTCAGCGTGCACTACCAGGGCGCATGCGGCACCTGTCCGAGTTCGTTATCCGGCACGCTCAGTGCCATCGAGAATCTGGTGCACTCGATTGAACCGGACATCGACATCGTGGCTGTTTAACCGTTATAGCGACCCCAGCCGGAGTTGAAATTTCAGTTTTACGGTTTGCGCGGATTCTTTACGAAGTGGATAATCTTATCTAGTTGCAAGTGCGTTTGTTTGCCGGCGTTCTCGAATTTTTTTGTTAGCGCTTTTTGCACCATTGCACAAAAAGCCACCAGATCCTGCCGGGGATAATCATCCTGTACGCCGCTTTCCTGAAAGAACTCGGCAATCCAGCGTGGATCCAATTCGTCTTTGTCCGTCTCTTGCAAATATTGCGTTGCAGCCATCTCGACATATTCGCTCAGTTTGTGCACCCCCTTGCTCCTTTTAATTTGGAATTGGAATAACATTTTCCTGGACGACTTGCAATCAAAGCCACCCCGCCCGCTTGAGCCGTCGATACAACCAGACACTGACCGCAACCGTAAACCCGATTGCAGCCGGATAACCATAGTGCCATTCAAGTTCCGGCATCTGCTTGAAATTCATGCCATACAGGCTGAACACCACGGTGGGGATGGCGAGAATAGCGCCCCAGCCGGCCAACCGTCTGACCGATTCGTTTTGCTCAACGGATACCAAAGCCAGGTTGACTTGCATGGCGGCAGTCAGCATCTCGCGCATGTCGTCAGTGGCAGCGATTACCCGGATTACATGGTCGTGAATATCCCGGAAATAGACGCGTGCTTCTTTCGGAATTAGCTCGCTATGGAAACGCATCAGGCCATCCGTAATATCCGGCACCGGGGTTGCAGCGCCACGCAGCACCAGCAGTTCGCGCTTTAAGTCATAAAGCTGTTCGATAGTGCTGCGGTTAAATTTTCCCCTGAAAATATCGGTTTCCAGTTGATCGAATTTTGCCTGCAGGACATCAACAATCGGGCGATAGTTATCCACGATAAAATCCAATACTCCATGGATGGCCATTGCCGGGCCATTTGCCAATTGCTCAGGAGTTCTTTCCAGGCGCTCGCGGACTTTTGCATAGCTGATTGAAGGCCCGTGGCGAACGGTGATCAGAAAACGCTGGCCGGCGAACAAATGCGTTTCCCCAAGTTCCACGTGATCGTCCGACAGTATTGCGGTTTTCATCACGATGAACAGCGAGTTGCCGTATTGCTCCAGCTTGGGCCGTTGATGCGCAACGCGGGCATCCTCAATCGCCAGTTCATGCAGATCAAACTCTTCCTGCAACTTGCGCAGCAGTCCCTCGCTGGGTTCCTTGAGTGCCACCCAAATGAAGGTATCCTCTTCCTGCAACACATCGCTGATGGCTTCGATTTCGATTCTGCCGCGGTTTTGACCGTGGATATAGGCGACGCAATTTCTGACCATGTCGGGGTTATGTTCGTCACTGCTCAAGGTAATGTCCTTTCTACAAGTTGTTTCACCACCCGTTTGATTGCCGAGTCCTCTGCGCTGGTGCTGACGGTGAAGCCCAGGCTGGTGACCAGACTAAGCATGGAGTGATTGGCGGCAAGTACTTCGCCCTCCATGATTTTCAAGCCCTTGGCGCGTGCCACATCAAACAGGCAGCCCATCAGCTTGTGGCCGATTCCCTTGTGCTGCCATTCGTCCGACACCACCAGGGCAAATTCGCAGGACTCGCCGTCGGGATTGATGATGTACCGGCATACGCCCAGTTCCGTTTCCTGGGGATCATGCTCCAGCACGGCAATGAGCGCCATTTCGCGGTCGTAATCAATTTGTGTAAAGCGCACCAGCATAGCCTGGCTGAGTTCCTGCAGGGAATCCATGAAGCGGAAATATTTGGCTTCCTCCGATAAGCTGCGCACGAATATTTGCTCGATTTCCGCATCTTCCGGGCGGATGGGACGGATAGTAAGGTCTACGCCATCCGGTAGTTGCCAGCGGGTGACGAGATGGCTGGGATAAGGGTGAATCGCCATGTGTGCATAGCGGCTGGCAGAGGGCGGCGGGAAGTCCACCGCAAAACGCGCATCCACCGCGATTGCGCCGTTTTCGTCCAGCAGCAGTGGATTGATGTCCATCTCCCGGATCCAGGGCAATTCGCACACCATCTCCGAGACACGCAACAGCACGCTTTCCAGCGCCGCCATATCGACCGGCGGCATATGGCGGAAGGCAGACAGAAGCTTGGCAATATGTGTGCCTTGAATCATGTCGTTGACCAAAAAAGTGTTGAGGGGCGGCAATGCCACAGCGCGGTCACCCAGCACTTCGACCATGGTGCCGCCGGCGCCGAAAGTGATCACTGGCCCGAACACCGGGTCGGTGGTGACGCCAACCATCAGCTCGCGGCTGTTGGGCTTGATGATCATCGGTTCAATCACGACACCGTCGATCCGGGCATTGGGCCGGTTTGCCTGCACCGCCTGGATAACTTCGTGATAGGCCGCCCGCACGGCCTGGGCATTGCCCAGATTGAGACGGATTCCTCCAGCATCCGACTTGTGCGTAATGTCCGGCGAATTGATCTTCATGGCGACCGGCAATCCCAGCTCTTCCGCCAGCAATAGCGCCTCGTTGGGAGAGCGCGCAACCAAGGTATTTGCGATGGGAATATGGAATGCCGCCAGGATCGCCTTGGATTCCATTTCGTTCAGCACCTTGCGATGCTCTGCCAATGCGCCTTCGATCAGTAGGCGGGCACCTTCCACATCGGGTTCATCGTGGTGGGCAAGCGGGCCGGGCGTCTGTATCAACAGCTTCTGGTTTTGGTAATAGGCGGAGATGGAGGAAAAAACTTCCACTGCCGGTTCCGGCGTGCGGAAACTCGGAATTTTTGCCTGAGCAAAGGCAAGCCGGCTTTCCGCCACCTGCACTTCGCCCATCCAGCAGGCCAGCAACGGTTTGTCAAATTTCCCCGCGACGTCGATGACTGCCTCGGCCGCCTCTAGGGGCCGGGTCATGGCCTGAGGCGTGAGTATCACCAGCACGCCATCCACGCCGGCATCCTGCATGCAGGCAGTGACGGCATGTCGGTAGCGCTCCGCCGTGGCGTCGCCGATGATGTCCACCGGGTTGGCATGAGACCAGGTGTCCGGCAGCACGGCGTTCAATTGCTTGACGGTGTCATCGGACAGCCTGGCGATGGCTACGCCCAGATCGGCGGCCCGGTCGATCGCCATCACGCCCGGCCCCCCGCCGTTGGTAACGATAGCCAGGTGGTTGCCAGTCGGGCGGAAGCGCGTGGAAAGCGCTTGAGCCGCCGCAAACAATTGCACGATCGTGCTTACTCGCACCACCCCTGCGCGGCGCAATGCGGCATCGAACACATCGTCCGAACCCACCAGGGCGCCCGTATGGGAGAACGCCGCTTTCGATCCCGCCTCGTGGCGCCCGACCTTGACCAAGATAACCGGCTTGATTCTGGCGGCGGCACGCAGAGCGCTCATAAAACTGCGCGCATTATGAATACCTTCAATGTAAAGCAGAATGCTTTCGGTTTGTGGGTCCGACACGAGGTAATCGAGAATTTCTCCGAAATCCACATCTGCCGAGCCACCCATGGAAATTACACTGGAAAAGCCGACATCATTGGGATGCGCCCAGTCCAGAATAGCCGTGCAGAGCGCGCCGGATTGGGAAATTAGCGCGAGCTTGCCAGCCTTCGCGCCGCCATTGCTGAAGGTGGCATTCAGGCCGATGGCGGGGCGCATGATGCCGAGGCAGTTCGGGCCGATCAGACGCACCCCATGACGCCGCGCGTTTTCCAGCACCGTGCGTTCGAGCGCTACACCTTGCGGCCCGGCTTCGCTGAATCCTGCGGACAGGATGACGGCTGCGCGTACGCCGTGCTTGCCGCAGGCTTCAATGATATCCGGCACCATTGCCGCCTTGGTGGCGATAACGGCCAGGTCGACCGGTTCGCCGATCTGCTCGATGCTGGCATAGCCTCGCTGCTCCTGAATTTCTGCGTGGTTCGGATTGACGGCAAAGAGCTTGCCCTGATAACCGCTCTGCAGCATATTCTTGAATATCACACCGCCCACGGAATCGGGGCGGTTGCTTGCGCCGATCACGGCAACGGAGCTGGGTGAGAACAGCGAGCTGAGGTAATGTTGGCCCATGGATTTTTCTGTAGTGTGGATTTATGCCGCTATGTATGGTTCCAATATAGCCGATTCACGTGCTACGTATTGCATTTCACTGCTTCATCTGTGATAAATACGCAAACCCACCAGCGAACTGATCATGCAAACAGCATTCATCACCCATCCGGCCTGTCTCAAGCATGACATGGGACACGGCCATCCGGAGGCTCCCGCCAGGCTCAAGGCCATTGACGACCAGCTGATTGCGTCCGGAATTTATTCCTTCCTGCAGCATCACGAGGCGCCGCGCGCCACTCTGGAGCAACTGGCGCGCGTGCATGCGGCGGACTATATCCATGCCATTGAAGCGGCTGCGCCGCGGCAGGGATTGGCCGCTCTCGATGCCGATACAGCGATGAACCCGTACACACTGGAAGCAGCGTTGCATGCAGCCGGCGCGGCAGTGCTTGCCACAGACCTGGTCATGGCGGGCAAAGTCGAGAACGCCTTTTGCAACGTTCGCCCCCCCGGCCATCATGCAACCCGCAACCGCGCCATGGGGTTCTGTATTTTCAACAATGTGGCGGTCGGCGTTGCCCACGCCATGGCGCAATACGGCCTGAAGCGCGTAGCCATTGCGGATTTCGACGTGCACCACGGCAACGGCACCGAGGATATATTCAAGGACGATCCACGTGTGATGCTGTGTTCCACTTTTCAGCATCCGTTTTACCCTTATTGCGGCGCAGACAGCGGCAACGACCATATCATCAATGTGCCGCTTGCGGCACGCACTGCCGGCGAAGGTTTTCGTGCCGCGGTGATGCAGGCGTGGCTTCCAGCACTGGATGCATTCAAACCTGAGATGGTGTTTGTTTCAGCCGGATTCGATGCGCACCGGGAAGATGAGATGGCCAGTCTTGGTCTGGTGGAAGCGGATTACACCTGGGTGACGGAGCAAATCAAGGCAGTGGCGCGGCAGTACGCACAGAAACGCATCGTATCCACGCTGGAAGGCGGCTATGCGTTGCACGCCCTGGGGCGGAGCGCCACCGCGCACATCAAGGTATTGTGCGATTTGTAGGCGCTGCCGCCACCCGGTTTCTGCCGTCATGTTTGGCTTTGTAGAGTGCCTGGTCAGCAGCCTTCAGCGTGGTCTGCCATGAATCACCATTGCGCGGGAATGCAGCAATGCCGATAGAGACGGTGACTGGCCCGAAGGAGCGGCCATGATGTTGCAGCGCCCAGCGTTCAATGGTCGCGCGCAAGGTCTCCGCGCGCTGCTGCGTATCGTCAATATTCGCTCCAGGCAGGATGACGACGAACTCCTCTCCGCCGTAGCGACAGGGCATATCCCCTTCGCGTACGGTGTGCCGCAGAATGTGGCCCATGCCGTGCAACAACGCGTCGCCTGCATCATGGCCGAAGCTGTCGTTGAAGCGTTTGAATAAATCCACGTCAATCATCATGATACCGATGGACGAGTTGCGCCGCTTGGCACGCCGCTGCTCGATGGTTAGGGCCTCCTCCATGAAGCGCCGGTTGTACAGACCGGTCAGCACATCGCGCGTGGCGCGGAACTGCAGCCGTTCGTGCTGCTTGAGCGCAGATAGAGCGATTGCCGTGCGTTCGGCGATTGAAGTCGCCGCCCAGGGAATGTCTTTCTCCGACCCGTTTGAAGCACCCAGCTGGGCAAGATGCAGCATGCCCAGCATTTCGCCGTTTGCCATCAACGGAAAGCAAACATAATCCGAGGGTTTCTTTTTCATGTGCGTGCAGAACACGGCGCCCGGCAGTTGTGCGTGGTAAGCATGGCCCGTGCGTAGCGCCCAGCAGTCATGCGGCCGGAACGCCTCCTGGTGCGTGCTGCCGCCCCAGGAAAAAATCTGCTCCAGCATGTCCGGCGCCGTTTTTAGCAGCAGCGCGCCGCCACTGCCGGGGAACAGATCGGCGGCGCAGCGTGCCAGCCTTTCTGCCAACTCGGCCCGGCTGAGGCAGCCCTGCAATACCTGGCTCAGTTCGTCCAGCAGCACGATTTGCCGCAAGTGTTCCGCCTCCTGAGAGAACGAGTGTTTCAGGTCTTCATAGGCAGTCTGCAAAACGGTTGTATTGCCAGGGGAAAGGGACGCTTTTTTGTGGCGCAGACGACTGACGCGATCCAGCATCATGTTAACAGCGCGTTTGATCTTTGCTGCCAAATCGAAGCGTGTCCAGTCGATGGCGGGTGCATTTTCAGTTAGATACGCAGCAGCCTGGCTGAGTAGCGTCCATAACGAAAGTCCGGCGACGGCAAGGGCCGCAAGCATGAGCGCCGCCATTTGCGCGAAGCGGTCTGCCACGACATCGGCGGGTAGCCGCACAATCAGCCTTAGCTCCTGTGCGGCGCCGCTTACCGGTTCCGCTACATACCGCCATTCCACGCTGTCCTGATCTGGCAACGGCGTTACCGATGCAGGCGTGAGGGCTTGCATCGTCTGGCCAAAGAGCGGGGCTGCCGATGCAGGATACATAAACATCAGTTTGCCGCTACCGTCGATCAGCCCGAATTCTGTGCCGGGAGAGGCAGGGTTATTCTGGAAAAATTTCGTCGCCGGAAGCGATGCCATCACCATGCCCTCCACACGTCCATCGGCAGATATATGCGGGAGCACGAACACCAAAAAATCGCGGTTTAAGGAAAGTAGCAGCGGTTTGCTAGCATCCGGAGCGAAGCCGCGATCGATCGAAGGGAAGGCCATCTGCGTGGAATGCGCAGTACACTTTACCAAGCCGTTGATATCGGTAAACACCAGGTTGTCGTAGTCGGGAAAACTCTCCAGTCGCCGCGCAAGAAATTCGCTGCAATCCGCAGGATTGTCGATATCCAACAGCGAAATTCCCCCCAATGTGCGCAGCATATTTGCGGTGCGATCGAGCAGCAATTGCTGATAAGAAGAAACCGACTCCGCCAGCCGCAATGCATCGCTTTCCGATTGAAGAACTTCTACGCGGGCTGCTTCGTAAGCGTGCCAGGTTGATTGCGCCAGCAACAAGGAGACTGCTGCAAGAACCACCAGCAAGACTGTGCGGAAACTTACGCGGTGTGGATAATGTGCGGCCGGATTTTTCATGGCCATGACCTCTGTGTTGCTTAGGAATGATTTCAATATGAGAATAGGCCGGCAATAGCGTGGGGACTAGTTAAAGATTGTTAATCCTTGGGATAGAGGCAATGCAACAAGTTAGGATATGTTGTGGTGCTGTACTATCCTGACATCGGCAGCTAATCGCTTATTCGATGATTTTGCTTTTTCAGAAATTGAACAATCGCTGGAGGCGCATGAAGCACCAACGTCTGCATATCTTGGCCATGATATCCGCCCTGTTGTATAGCAACGCAGGATATGGGGGTGAGACGCTACGCCCGTTGTGGGAAGTCGGGGCAGGGGTGGCCGTGTTGTCCATACCCGATTACCGTGGCGCAAGCGAGCAGCGGAGCTATGTCCTCCCCATTCCCTATGTGGTTTACCGCGGCGAAGTGTTGCAGATTGACCGGGAGAAAGTGCGCGGTTTGATGTTCAAAACCGAGCATTGGGAGCTGGACATGAGTCTGAACGGCTCGGTACCCGTACGCAGTAAAGACAACAGTGCGCGCACGGGCATGCCAAACCTAGACCCGACGCTGGAACTGGGGCCGCAGCTTAATTATCTGTTTCTTGATAATGACCACTACCGACTTCAATTGCATGCGCCGGTGCGCAGTGTTGAAGCGGTTGACCATGGTCACTTCCGTAATGTGGGCTGGCTGGTGAATCCGATGTTGAATCTCGATATTAAAGACATTGGGCCGGACCGCGGCTGGAATCTTGGCGTGTCTGGTGGGCCGTTGTGGGCAGATGCACGCTACCATAATTATTTTTACGGCGTTAATCCTGCCTATGCTACAACTGATCGGCCAGCTTACACGGGACATGGCGGTTATAGCGGGATGCGTTTCGTCATGTCCATGTCAAAGCGTTATCCCAAGCTATGGGTGGGTGGATTTATGCAGGCCAATGATTTACATGGCACGGCCTTTGAGGATAGTCCGTTACTAAAGCGCAAAAGCGCATATATGGCGGGCTTTGCCGTCAGCTGGATATTTGGCCAGTCGGACAAGCTGGTATTGTCAAATGAATAACGGACATCGCGCAAACGGCGCGCGTCCGGTGACAGCGGAGTTGAGCTGTTGATTGGCCGCGCTTTCGATTAATCGCCGCAATATTGGCTCAGCCTGCAAATGACTTCCGATTTAAAAACCGAAGCGTCCATAGGCGAACGTCATCCTGATGTGCATTCGTTCGCTCATGCTTACCCCTTCGAGATGACGGCCCCTGGCAAGCCGGTATCTGCGGCTCAAATCAGGCGTTGAGCGTCTACTTTCGAGAAGCACGTATGCACTTGCCAAAATGTGGAATGGAAATGCGCCATAAGATACTACTGATAGCTTTGATGCTGGCTTTGGTAAGTAGCAGCGCGGTGGCTGCGTGGACTGCGGTGGGTGGAAGTAAGATACTAACCGCATATGTTGACTACGGCACGATTCGCAAGGCGGATAATAATAAGGTAAAAATGTGGGGGTTGCATGACTTAAAAACCATGCAACATTCAGCATCTAGCGGAGTTGCTTTTTTATCCTCGAAGCATCAGGACGAATATGATTGCAAGGAAGAGCAAATGAGGGCGCTTTCCTTTTATTGGTTTAGTGAAAACATGGGGGGTGGGAAAGTTGTTTTTTTTAACGACTACCCTGATACGTGGTCTCCAGTCCAGCCTGGAAGTATTGAGGAAATACTCTTTAAAGTAGCCTGCAATAAGAAATAAAGTGACTTCCGCTATGCATGTGACAATGCCAAGTTTGATTTCGCATTCGAATTGGTACCACTACATATCCGCTAGGTGCCAGCAACGGGCGGTAGTGAGTCGCCAGCCAATGGCAGGTGATGCACGTACAACAGTCATCTGAATAAAGTGACTGCTTTAGCAAAATTGGTCGGTTTAGCTCCGTTGAGCCAGGGTATGAAATATGCAAAGAAACGGTGATAGATGCAGGGTGGGAAAAAACAGCAAGATAGTCCATGCAACTGGGCCGATTTTCGGTGACACTGATCTGGCTGGTTCTGACCCTGTGGTTTGCCAAGCTTAGCGTGCAAGCTGTCGAAATTTAGGAGGACGTGATGAAAAAAATAGCACTTTGGATTGGCGCCTCTTGTCTACTGCTGATGAGCACCAGCGCAGCGTGGGCGGTGGCACTGCTGGAAATCACTTTGGTTGCAGAAAAGACAAATCCGCAATCACCGCAAACGGGCGACCACATGAAGTTCGTGAGCGTAATCAAGAATAGCGGAGCCGCGCCGGCGCAAGGCGTGGTCGCGTGGATCAGCCTCGTCCAGGTGGATCCGGGCCATGAGCAGCCGGTCGATCTGGAAGACTGGAGCGCCCCCAAGGCCGTGACGCGGGCCTCGCTTGCGCCGGGGGAAATATCTCGGTGGAATGGCCCTGATCCAGGCGGGAGACTACCGGGTCGTGATCAGCGCGGTGGACCGTAGCACCCCACATATCATCACCAGCCCGTTCATCGATTTCCACGTCAAGCGCAAGCCGGTGGTGGAGTCGCAGCGTATCTTGCCCGTTGCTCTCGGTGTGCCCCTGGTTCTCGGCGTGTTGATATTGTGGCGTATCCGAAAGCGAGCATAATATTGTTGTATTGCAATGCCTGTATATTTTCCGAGACACGCGGCATTGCACAAGGATGTATGGAATGTACAAGCATATATTGGTAGCGGTGGATGGCAGCGACACTTCCGATCGTGCGCTCCAGGAAGCCATCAGCCTTGCCAAAGATCAGCAGGCCATGCTGCGCATCGTCTATGCGGTTGACGAGGTCAACATCAACGCAGGAGCCGAATTCGTCAACCCGGTGGAGATCGAAAATGCCTGGGCAAAATCGGGACGCGAAATCCTGGACAAGGCGCAAAATCAGGCGCATGCGGCAGGCGTCCATGCCGAAACCCGATTGATCGAGATTGACAAACTGGGTGTGGGGATTGCCGATGCCATCGTAGAGGATGCCAAAACCTGGTCAGCCGATCTCATCGTCGTTGGAACCCATGGACGCACCGGTCTTGGTCACCTTCTCTTGGGTAGTGTAGCGGAAGGCATCGTGCGCATTTGCCCGGTACCCATCTTGCTGATTCGCGCCAAATGAAACCACAATAATTTCAACCGTAAGATTCAAGGTAAATATCCCCCACTCCCTTGGTAGGCTAGCCGGATCAATTAAGTGCCACCAATCAGGGGCAATACATGACTGCGTTCGATGCCATTAGCCGGTAAAGCACCTGACATTGCATCCGTATCCGTTCCAGATACGCTCTTGGCGCTCGACGTGAACCCCGAGGTTGGGCTCACGCACGCTGACGTAGACACCCGCCGGAAGGAGCACGGCTACAACGAAGTGGCCGAGCAGAAGGCGCACTCGATCCTCAAATTCCTCGGAAAATTCTGGGGTGTTTCGGCGTGGATGCTCGAACTGATCATGGTGTTGTCTGCCGTGCTCGGGAAGTACTCTGATCTCGCCGTGGTGAGCGCGTTGCTGGTAGTCAACGCCGTGTTGGGCTTTATGCAGGAGCGTCGCGCCGCTGGCGTCGTCGAGACGCTGCGGAAACGCTTGCAGGTCGCTGCGCGCATCCTGCGCGAGGCAAATTGGCAAGTCATTCCCTCTCGCGAACTGGTTCCTGGCGACATCGTCCGAATGCGCTCTGGCGACATTATTCCAGCGGACGTCAAGCTACTGACCGGCGAATTGAGTGTTGACCAATCTGCTCTTACCGGCGAGTCGAAGGATGCCGACAAGGCACCCGGCGATGTGCTCTCGTCGGGGTCCGTCGTGCGCCGGGGAGAAGGCAACGGCGTGGTCATGCTGACGGGGGTGCAGACCTACTTTGGCCGTACGACAGAACTGGTGCAGCAGGCGCGTCCGAAGCTTCACATCGAAGCAGTGGTGACCAAGGTGGTGCGCTGGCTCTTCGTCATCGTCGGCACGCTGCTCGGCGTGGTCATCGTGTTGTCGCTGATTCGCGGAACGCCGCTGCTTGAGATGGTTCCGCTCATGCTCGTCCTGTTGATGAGCGCGGTGCCGGTCGCCCTTCCCGTCATGTTCACGGTCAGCATGGCCGTCGGGGCCAAGGAGCTGGCGAAGCGCGGCGTGCTGGTCACGCGCCTCAGCGCCGCAGAGGACGCTGCGACGATGGATGTGCTGTGCGTGGACAAAACGGGCACGATCACGATGAACCAGTTGGCCGTCACCGGCGTGATTCCGCTGGAGCACGCAAGCGAAGCCGATGTATTGTTCGCAGCAGCCCTCGCATCGCAGGAGGCCAACCAGGATCCGATAGACCTGGCGTTCCTCGCTGCAGCAAAAGAGCGGCATATCTTCGATGGCGTGCCTGCAATTACGCCGGTTTCCTTCGCACCATTCGACGCAAAAAACCGGCGCACGGAAGCCGTGATCGAACAGAACGGGCAGCGGCTGCGTGTGATGAAAGGTGCCGTGCGAACCGTCGCTACGGCCTGCGGACTCCAGCCCCCGGCCATTGAGGTGTTGGAGGCGCGTGTCGCCGAATCCGCACTGAAGGGATATCGAACGCTTGCGGTAGCGCGCGGCCCGGAGAATAGCACGCCCGAACTCCTCGGACTGGTGACCTTATACGATCCGCCTCGCCCAGACGCCAAGCAGCTCATCGCCGAACTCTGTGACCTCGGTATTTCCGTGAAGATGCTCACTGGCGATGCGCTGGCGGTTGCGAGTGAAATTGCGCAGGGGGTCGGGTTGCCCAATATCCGGCGCGTGGCGGATCTTAAAGCAGCGAGTGATCGGGCCGGTAACGAGGCGGTTGATCTTTTGGCGGGAGTGGACGGTTTCGCGGAGGTATACCCAGAGGACAAATATATCGTGGTTCAGCACCTACAGGCCGCAGGGCATGTGACCGGTATGACAGGCGATGGTGTCAACGATGCCCCCGCCTTGCGCCAGGCCGAAGTCGGCATTGCCGTCAGCAGTGCGACCGATGTTGCCAAGGGCGCGGCCAGCGTCGTCCTGACCGAAGCGGGGCTGACCAACATCGTGGCGTTGGTCGAGCAGGGGCGCACGATCTACCAGCGCATTCTGACGTGGATCATCAATAAGATCAGCCGCACGATCCTGAAGGCGGCCTTTGTGGCCATCGCGTTTGTGGTAACCGGCAAGTTCGTCGTTTCCGCCTTTGCCATGCTGCTGCTAGTTTTTATGACGGACTTCGCGAAGATATCCCTCGCCACCGACCACGTTCAGCCCTCCCGGAAGCCGGAGACGTGGAACATCGGTGGCTTCATTGCGGTGTCCGTGGTGCTGGGCGTGGCGATGGTCGTAGAGTCTCTCTTTTTCTTGTACATCGGCTGGTCGCGTTTCGGACTGGCGACGAACGACAATGCGCTATACACCTTCAGCTTCCTGACTTTGCTTTACTTCGCCGCATTCTCCATCGTGTCAGCGAGAGAGCGACACTGGTTCTGGACAACGATGCCCAGCAAAACGCTCGTGGCGGCCCTAACGGCGGATGTGCTTGCGGGCACCGCCCTGACGTTCGTGGGACTCCCGGGACTTACGTCATTGCCCTGGTGGCAGACGCTGACAATATTCGGTTACGCGATGGTCGCGTGTCTCGTCGTGAACGACACCGTGAAGGTCGCGATGATCAAATGGCGCGTTCCTGATGCGGTCGGCTAGATCGCAAGTCGAGGAGGGGGGTATGGCAGAGTGCCGCCAAGCCACGCGCGTAGGGTCGGACGCGCATTGTTGAACAACCAGTTATGGGGAAAATTTCGACAAACTGCTTGTGTCGGTTCTACCAATTGTCGAATGAACGGTTTGGTACACGGAACCTAACGGCACACTCCAAAGATATCTGGCGATTGGTTTGTTGGCATATAGCAGCAAGGCAGGACATTATCCTACGCCGCATGCTGACGCCGGACCCATCTGATGAATCCGAACGTTGTTCTTGCCACTTTTCTTGATCTCGTACATCAGACCGTCAGCGGACTTCACCATGTCTTGAAAACCACGATCGGCAACGGCAAACCATGCAACGCCGATGCTGGCAGAAACCGGCGGAAACTCGGCGATCATTGCACGTATGTTTTCGGCGATCTTCTGACCGGTCTCTGTTGCTTCCGCATGCCCGATTTCCGGAAGCATAATAGCGAACTCATCTCCGCCAATCCTTGCTACACTATCCGTCGTCCGCAACGAATTGCGTAGCGCGGCAGCGACGGTCTGGAGCAGCGAGTCTCCGATAGCGTGACCACGGGTGTCGTTGATTTGCTTGAAATTGTCCAGATCGAGAAACACTACCGCGAGCGGGTGACCATAGCGCCGTGCGCGCTCCACTTCGAAGTCCCCCATTCCGAGAAATGCGCGCCGATTCAGAAGTCCAGTCAAGGGATCGCAGGTAGATTGTTCCCGCTCATGGATAAGCAGTTCATGAAGTCGAGAGACCACGACAGCAACGAAGGAGTAAGTTACAAATCGCATGATGCCGTTCGCTATGGGTATCCACCAAGCCCCGAATTGGCGATCAGTGTTCCAGTCTGCGATTATCCAGACAACCATGGCGATTGCGGTAAGAATCAGTCCGCCTGACCGACCCATGAGCCAGGTGACGAGCACGATAGGCCCAATGACGGCGGATGCGAATGCGTACTCGGCATCGGTTTCGACGCGTAGAAACCCCAACGCCATCACAACGGTAAGAGCGACCGCCCATATGAAAATCCGCACAAGCGTTGAAGGCGCTGCTGTTTCGCTATGGATCGAGAATAGAAACATTTGAATTCTGCCGGAATGGGTCAAGAAAAAAGAAGACATCAAATGATTTCATAAGTGATCAAAAACCCGGCAACGGTCATGATTGCGAGGCCAAGCATAAAAGCAATATCTGCAAATTTTTCCATGACCGCAAACGTCAGTTCCATTGATTCGTTGCGTATAGAAAAATACGATAACGATGCGCTAACCATGAATATCAACGAATCAAATGACAACAATTCAGCAATCCGATGCTGACCTTTCTGTATCCCCACCAGTTTGACAATACTGATGACGGTCATACATACCCCAATCATCATGGATGAATTTGGAAGAATATGTTGCGACATACCGGATTTAATTATTCTCGGTTGCATCAATGCTATCTCCTGGTTTTATCCGAATAAGGGGCTTAATTCAGCTTCATTCGTGAGTTTGTCTACTTCGGCGGCCTTGACACGCTTAAGCGCCAGTTATTTGAACTCAGTCGTGTATTTTTTCTTCGGCATTTTCATCCTCTTCCTTTCCAATGGGGTCGGAATTTATATCACCCTTGGAAGACGAAATGTCGGAGGAAGTTCATAGTTCCATTAAACAAATTATGTGCTTAATCTGATCCGGGGAACTTCTTGTGATGAGATGTCTCTCATTACGAGGCCATCGCTGGACACCAAGTGTCCATTCTCGACCCAATTATTAATAATAAGGAGTTTTTCATGTCGTTACTTTTTCTGCCACGTGCTCTCGGCGCGCTGTTGCTAGCTGCGCTATCTGCGGCAAATACCCAAGCCCAACCTCTTCCCGTCATACCCGATGCGCCTAACGTAAACGCCCGCCACTATGTATTGATAGATCCAGCTTCCCGGCAAATTCTAGCTGCACGAGGGGCCGATGAGCATGCACCACCAGCGAGTCTCACCAAACTGATGACCACCTATCTTGCTTTTCAGGCTTTGGCCCATGGGAGCCTGAAGCTTGACCAGCAGGTGCCCATTAGCGTGGCGGCCTGGAAGGCGGGTGGTTCAACCATGTTTCTCCAACCCGATATGCCGGCCACAGTGGAGCAGCTAATCCAGGGGATGGTAGTAGTGTCTGGCAACGATGCGGCAATAGCGCTGGCTGAAGCCATTGCAGGCAACACCGGCAGCTTTGTACAAATGATGAACGCTACGGCGCGTCAGCTTGGTATGACCGAAAGCCACTTTGACAACGTCAACGGGTTGCCCACTTCGACCCATCTGGTGAGCGCACGGGACATTGGTGTGCTTACTGCGGACATCATGCAGCAGTATCCTCAATATCTGCATTATTTCAGCGAGCATACTTTTACATATAACCATGTCACTCAGAGGAACTGGAATCCCCTTGTGTTCAGCGATTCATCAGTGACTGGAATGAAGACCGGCCATACTGATGAAGCAGGTTATTGCCTGGATGCTACTGCGGTGCGTAATGGGCGTCCATTAATCGCGGTGGTACTTGGCGCTACTACGCGTAATGCTAGCGCCCAGGCTGCCGAGGCTCTTCTGAATTACGGCTATCACTTTTTCGAATCGCATCGTGCATACAGCGCCGGACAAGTGATTACCATGGTGCAAAATATGCGAGCAAGTCCCTCCCATATCTCGGTTGGTACCGCCGCAGATGTCTGGACAACCGTGCCTCTTGGACGCTATGCATCGCTTAAGCCAAGCCTAGATATACCCGAGAAAATGTCGTTTCCATTAAAACGCGGGCAATCGGTTGGTCGACTGATTCTGAGTGACGGAGACCGTGAGGTTGCCGAGGTTCCCCTGGTAGCCCTAACGCCGGTGGAGCAAGCCGGTTGGCTGGGGTATTGGTGGAATGTAATCCAGACCAAACTCTGAGGTGAATTTTATCAAGGTGAAAGAGAGGCGGTGCAAGAAGCGGACATCAGTGTTCAGTAGGAAAATTCACACAAATTTCCATCGTGACATCAGACGGCGACCGTCCGGATAGGTTGCATGAGCGGAAACTCGCTGGCAGTCACTGACCGTCTCAAACGTGTCGGACTGAGCCATTCACTATTTCACATGCACAACAACAGCCTTCGCATTATTACGCTGTAAAATTAAATCGGATAATCAGCCACGGATTACGGATACCCAATAATTCCCAGGCCCGGGATTTATTTGATCAGGCTCTTCGGCAACAACACCCACATCCTGCCTTTCTGTTTCATGCTGCCTGCCATGGCGCCCGCTTCATCACCAAAACCCCAGAAAAAATCCGCGCGCACGCCGCCCTTGATGGCGCCGCCGGTATCCTGCGCCAGCATCAAACGATTGAGGGGTTTGCTGCTATTCGGCCAGGTGGTGGCGAGGAATACGGGTGCGCCCAGGGGGATGGCGCGCGGGTCGATGGCGATGCTGCGCTCGGCGGTGAGCGGCACGCCCAGTGCGCCTAGCGGGCCGTTGCCATTGTTCGGGAGTTCGCGGAAGAAGACATAGCTGGGGTTGCTGGCCAGCAGCTCCGGCAGCTTGGTGGGATTCTGTTTGCCCCATTCCTTGATGCCGTGCATGGAGGCTTTTTCTAGCGGCAGTTCGCCGCGTTCCACCAGCAATTTTCCGATGGATTGATAAGGGTAGCCGTTCTGGTCGGCGTAGCCGACGCGCAGCGTTTCACCATTGTCCAGCTTAATGCGGCCCGAGCCCTGGATTTGCAGAAAGAAAAGTTCGACGGCATTGTCCACCCAGGCGAGTTCCTTGCCTTTCAGCGGTGTAGAGCTGTTGTCAATTTCAGCGCGGTTGTAATAGGGCACGACACGGTTGCCTTGCAACTTTCCTCTGAGTCGCATGTTCTTGAGTTCGGGGTAAATGCTGGCTAGATCGATGGTGAGCAGGTCACCCGGCACACCGTAAACCGGATAGCGATATTTTTTTGATTGTTGTCGGCTGCCGTGCAGCAGGGGTTCGTAGTAGCCGGTGATCATGCCATCGGTGCTGCTATCCGGGTTGGCAAGCTGGTGGGGCACGAAATTGCTTTCGAAAAAAGCGCGCTGCGCTTCGCCATCTTGTGCGGGTAAAGTTTGTGCGATCAGGCAGACAGCTTGCCACGCAGCCTGGTTTTTCAGTCCGGCGCAGCTTTCCAGAAATGCCGGCCACGCCGCAGTAGTCGGTTCGTCATACCAACCGGCGACGGCTTCCCAGGTTGTCGGCGTGAGCGTGGGGACAGCAGGCGGCAGCACTACAACTGGCGGAGGCACCACGACAGGAGGCGGAGCAACCGCAGGCACTTCCGGCTTGGGTACGGCGGCGCAGCCGCCAAGCAGAATGAGTAACAGGAGTATGGAAAAGTATTTCATGGAGTGGCTACGGATGTGTGCTGATTGAAGCGTCTATTGTGTTGCCCGTTGTAGGCTCACGTCAACCTGGAAAAATATTTTGGACGCAGAGGACCAAAAGTAGGCGCCTCTAGGCGACGCAGATAAGCGCAGATTGAACAAGAAATAGTCGGCATATCTGCACGCACCGTATGGGTGAAGGGGTGGGTGCATCTCTTCAACGAATCGACTCATCAGCGGTAATCGGATTTTATCTGCGTCCAAAACCATTTTAAGGGTCAAGGCGCTGCCTCAATGCAACTGGCCTATAACCCCCATTCCGGCTATGCTTATGCGCTGTTCGCAAGGAGTTGGGTTATGAGAAAATTTTGGATCGCTTGCATTTTGGCGATGGTGCTTGCAGGGTGCAAAACGAAGGTGCAGGAACAGGAACAGGAACCTGTCCGGCCAGCACGGGTGGTGAAGGTGAAGCTCGGCACTTTCGTTTCCAAGGCTAATTATTCTGGCGAGGTGCGCGCGCGCTATGAGACGGCATTGGCCTTCCGCGTCGGCGGTAAGATTGCCAAACGGCTGGTTGATGTGGGGAGCGTGGTTAAGCAGGGGCAGGTGCTGGCAGAACTGGATACTGCCGACTTGCGGCTGGCTGAGTCCGCTAACCGTTCTGAAGTCGCGGCGGCGGAGGCGGATTATTGGCTGGCAAAGCGGAACCTTGCGCGCTATGAAGACATGCTGGCAAAAAAATTCATTAGCCCGACAGAATACGAACGCCACAAAAACCAGTATGACACCGCACACGCCCGTCTTAACCAAGTCAGAATGCTATCCAAGGCGAGTTCCAATCAGGCGGATTACGGTCAGTTACGTGCCGATCACGCTGGTGTAATTACTGCTGTGGAGGCAGAAGTGGGGCAGGTGGTGGCGGCAGCTCAGCCGGTGATGCATTTAGCGCAGCTGCAAGAAAAGGACGTGGTGGTGAGTGTGCCGGAAAATCGCTTGGCAGACCTGAAGACGGCAGGAGAAATTCAAATTAGTTTGTGGGCTGAGCCGGGCAAGTTTTACCACGGCAAGGTGCGTGAAATTTCACCCTCCGCTGATCCCGTGACGCGAACCTATACGGTCAAGGTTACAGTTACCGGCAATGCAGAAGCCATGCAACTCGGCATGACCGCGAATGTGCTGCTGGATGGCGAGTTGTCGCAGCGGGCGGTGGAGTTGCCCCTGACTGCGCTGTACCAGCAGAACGGCAAGCAGGCGGTGTGGCTGGTGGATGCGGCCAGCGGCAAAGTGCGGCTGGCACCGATCCAGGTGGGTGAATATCGCGAGACGACTTTTACTGTATTGGCCGGCCTGAATAACGGCGACCTGGTGGTGAGCGCCGGTGTGCATAAGCTGGTGCCGAACCAGCGGGTGCGCATCGTGACCGAGAATGCGCAATGAAGCGTTTCAACTTGTCGGAGTGGTCGCTTAAGCATCCGTCGCTGGTACTGTATCTGATCATCGCTTTGATGATTTCGGGTTTCTATGCCTATACCCGTCTGGGGCGTGCGGAAGACCCGGATTTTACCTTTAAGATTATGGTGCTGCGGGCTTACTGGCCGGGCGCTACAGCGCACGAAGTGGAACAGCAGGTAACCGATCGGCTGGAAAAGAAGTTGCAGGAAACACCCTGGCTGGATTATCTGCACAGTTATTCCAAGCCGGGTGAAGCGCTGATCTTTGTTCACTTGCGCGACTATACGCCGAAGCTCGAAACGCCCGGCATCTGGTATCAGGTGCGCAAGAAAGTTAGCGACATCCGCGATACTTTGCCGCAGGGTGTGCGCGGGCCATATTTCAACGATGAATTCGGCGATACTTTCGGCAACATCTATGCTTTTACCACCGATGGATTTTCCCATGCCGAGCTGCGCGATTACGTGGAAAAAGCCAGGCAGGAAGTGCTGCGTGTGGAGGGAGTGGGTAAGGTAGAACTTCTCGGTGTGCAGCCGGAGAAAATTTACGTCGAGATTTCCCACAAGAAGCTTGCCAGCCTCGGCATCGATCCGATGCTGCTTGCATCCACGCTGGAAAAGCAAAACACCATGAGTCCTGCGGGCAGTATCGAAACCGGTAGCGACCTGATCCACTTGCGCGTATCAGGCGATTTTCAATCGGTGGAGAGTATTCGCGATATCGGGTTGCGTGCTAACGGGCGTTCGTTCCGGCTGGGAGATATTGCCCGCGTATACCGCGGTTACGCCGATCCGCCGGCACCCAAGGTGCGCTTCATGGGACAGGAGACTATCGCTTTGGCAATATCCATGGCCAAGGGCGGAAACGTGCTGGCGCTGGGTGACGGCCTGAATGAAACCATGCGCAAGATTCAACAGCAGCTGCCGGTTGGGATCGAAGTACATCGCGTATCCGACCAACCGGGTGTGGTGAAGCGCTCCATCAATGAGTTTATGGAGTCACTGCTGATTGCAGTTGTAATCGTGCTGGCCGTGAGCTTTATCAGCCTGGGTTTGCGTACCGGCCTGGTGGTGGCGCTTTCCATCCCGCTGACGCTGGCGGTGACGTTCTTGTTGATGTGGCTATTCGGTATCGATCTGCAACGCATTTCTCTGGGCGCGTTGATCATTTCACTTGGCTTGCTGGTGGATGACGCCATCATTTCCGTGGAGATGATGGCGGTGAAGATGGAGCAGGGATGGGATCGGATGAAAGCAGCGTCGTTCACCTATACGTCGACGGCTTTCCCGATGTTGACGGGTACGTTGATTACCGCTGCTGGATTTCTGCCGGTAGGTTTTGCGAAATCTACCGCGGGTGAATATACCTTTTCTATTTTTGCCGTCGTGGGCCTTGCCTTGATGGTGTCATGGATCGTGGCGGTGGTGTTTACGCCTTATCTCGGCTTCAAATTATTGCCTGATTTCAAGGCGCACCCTGAACATGGGCAAGAGGTCTATCAGAAGCGTTTTTATGTGGCTTTCCGCAAACTGGTGACGTGGTGCGTAACTTATTGCAAGACCGTTATTTTGATTACCTTGGTGGTGTTTGTCTTGTCCATTTTTGGCTTTCGTTTTATTGAGCAGCAGTTTTTTCCATCGTCCAACAGACCTGAGTTAATTGTTGATCTGTGGCTGCCGGAGGGGTCTTCGCTCAAGGCAACCGAGCATGAAGTGGAAAAATTGGAGAAGCAGCTTGCAGGTGACAAAAATATCGTCAACTTTGTCAGCTATGTCGGTAACGGCTCACCACGTTTTTATCTGCCGCTGGACCAGCAGCTGGCGCATAACAATTTTGCTCAGTTCGTGGTGATGACCAAGGACAAGGAAGTTCGTGAAGTGGTGCGGGCAAGATTGCTCAAATTATTCCAGACGGATTTTCAACTGCTGCGCGGTCGGGTGAGTCGCCTGGAGAACGGCCCGCCAGTGGGCTTCCCCGTGCAGTTCCGGGTGCTCGGCCCGGACACCATGACGCTGCGCAAAATTGGTGCGGAAGTGGCGGAGGTGATGCGCGCCAATCCGCACATTAGGGACGTGCATCCGGACTGGGGCGAGATGAGCAAGGTGGTGAAGCTGGACGTCGATCAGGACAAGGCGCGCGCCTTGGGAATCAGCTCGCAGGAACTGTCCACTATCCTGAATTCGCTGCTATCGGGTTTCGCTATTACCTCTTATCGCGAACGCGATCAGTTGATAGAAGTGATGGCCAGAGCAGAGTCGGAAGAACGCCTGAATCCGGCCACGCTCAAGGATATCAATATCTACACGCACGACGGACGGCACGTTCCGCTGGCACAGATTGCACGCATCCATTATGAATTCGAAGAAGGCATCGTGTGGCGGCGTAATCGTGTTCCCGTGTTGTCGGTTCGCGCCGATGTGGTGGGTAATCACCAGGCACCCACGGTCACCAAGGAAATCGAACCACAGTTGGAGTCGATTCGCACAAAGCTGCCGCCGGGCTATTCGCTGGAAACCGGCGGCACCGTGGAAGAGAGCGCGAAGGCAGAGGCATCAATCAAAGCCGTTGTGCCCATGATGCTGATAGTGGTGATGACGCTGTTGATGATCCAGCTGCAAAGCTTCCGGCGTACGCTATTGGTATTGTTGACGGCGCCATTGGGACTGATCGGTGTGGTGTTGTCTTTGCTGGTTTTTCAGCTCCCATTTGGTTTTGTCGCCAACCTGGGATTCATTGCGTTGGGCGGCATGATCATGCGCAATTCCGTGATTCTGGTTGACCAGATCGAGCAGGATATCCAGGCTGGACGAACCCCTTGGGAGGCAATTATAGAATCGGCAGTACGCCGTTTCCGGCCCATCATGCTGACTGCAGCGGCGGCAATCCTGGCCATGATCCCGCTCACTTTCAGCACCTTCTGGGGGCCAATGGCAGCCGCCATCATGGGCGGCCTGTTTGTTGCGACGCTGCTGACATTGCTGTTCGTGCCGGCACTGTATGCCGTATGGTTTAGGGTGAAACGGCCGGGTTAATTCCTGTTCATTTGCCCCTTCCTGTTAATCGGCCATAATAATGGTGTGGTCAAGTTGTTAACAACGGGAGGAAATCATGCGCTTGCCGAGTTTTCTGTTCGTATTGATGTTGGCCACAATTGCTGCTGTCCATGCCGACAATTCCCGCGTGGATGTGGGTGCCGCTGTCGTGGATGGCAGCATCAGGAATTTTTACCTCGCTATCGGCGAATATTACCGGGTGCCGGAGCGGGAAGTGGTGGTTATCCGGGCAAGACATATTCCGCACCAAGAAGTACCCGTGGTGCTGTATATCGCGCAGAAGTCGCATGTCGATCCTGGCGTCATTATTGATCTGCGGCTCAGGGAGAAATCCTGGATGGAGATTTCCTTGCAGTTCGGGCTCGGCCCCGAGATCTACTATGTTCCGCTGCGGGAAGTCTCTGGCCCGCCATACGGCAATGCTTACGGTCACTACAAACACACACCTAAACATCAGTGGAAAAACATCGAGCTGGACGACGACGAGGTGGTGAATCTGGTTAATCTGCGTTTCATCTCGGGGTATTACAAATATGCACCTGATGCCGTGGTGCGGATGCGTTCGGGCGGAAAGGATTTCGTTGTGATCAACGAGGATATCCGCAGGGCGAAGGCCAAATTCAGGGATGCAAGGCGCGGCAATGAACGAGGAGACGATGGGGATCACAAGGACAAGGAAGGACACAAGAATAGGAAAAGCCGGGGAGATGATTAAGCAACGGGACAATTGACACATCCCTATGGTATCTTCTTCGAATATGCATTTTTTCAGACCAACATGAGCCTGTTTTCACTACTTGCCGCCCTGCTGCTTGAGCACCTGCACCCGCTCAAGAACCGCATGTGGGTTTACCAGTATTTCGGTCGCTATGCCGATTTTCTGGAGCAGTATTTCAATGCCGGCAAAAAGCAGCATGGGGCGATTGCATGGGGGCTGGCAGTGCTGCCGCCGGTTGTGCTGGTAGGGGTAGTGCAATGGATGTTCTATTCCATCAACCCGCTCCTGGCCTGGTTATGGGGCGCAACTGTTCTATATGCAACGATGGGTTTCAAATATTTTAGTGAAACCGTGTCGGAAATCGCGCTTGCGCTTAAGCGTGGCGAACTTGAGCAAGCACGTAGCCTGTTTGCCAAGTGGCGCGGGCAGGCAGTGAACGTACAGGAGCCGGGCGATGTCGCGCGGCTGACGATCGAGCATGCCCTGCTTTCTTCTCACCGTCAGATGTTTGCAGTGATTTTCTGGTTTATCCTGCTGGGCCCCGCCGGTGCCGTTTTGTATCGTCTCGCCTCAGTCATGCAGCACAAGTGGGGCGAACGCGAAGACATGGAATTCGGTGAGTTTGGCCGTTTCGCCGCACGCTTTTTCGAGTTGTACGACTGGTTGCCGGTCCGCCTGACTGCGCTTTGTTTCGCCGTCGTGGGCGATTTCGAGGATGCCGTGTATTGTTGGCGCGCACAGGCGCAAAGTTGGATGAACCCGACCCAGGGCATCCTGCTAGCCAGTGGTGCCGGCGCGCTGGGCGTCAAGCTGGGTGAGGCGCTACACCTGGAAGGCAGCCTGGAATTCCGCCCCGAACTGGGCGTGGGCGACGAAGCCGACCCGGACTATGTGGAAAGCGCGGTCAGCCTGATTTGGCGCACTCTGGTGCTATGGCTGGCGATTCTGCTGTTGCTGCAACTTGGTAGATGGGTTGGGGGGTAAGGCTGCTGCCTCTGAAGCGCGCAAGCTTTCTGCCAGGGGCTCTGAATGGATCGGGTAACCCACCTGCGGGTTATGGTAAGAATCTACGGCGGGTGAGAACTTGCCTGACCAGCTCTTGTTTTTTCTGCAAATATCCCCACCTTTTCAGAAGCTTGCCTATCCCCTGCGGGGATGGGTTTAGGGTATAATTCGCGTTTTTGCGCCTGTATGATTGTTGGAGATTGCCGTGCCAATTTACGAATACCGTTGTGATTCCTGTGGGTTCCAGAAGGAATTTATCCAGAAAATGAGCGATGCCATGCTGACCACTTGCCCGGAGTGCGGCAAGGAGACTTTTAGCAAGCTATTGTCTGCTGCGGGTTTTCAGCTGAAGGGTAGCGGCTGGTATCAGACCGATTTCAAGGGTGGTGCCAAGCCGAAGGAAGAGACGAAAAAAGAAGAGGCGAAACCGGTTGCCGGCGGCTGCGGCGCTGCTGGCGCCTGCACGCATTCACATTGATTTTCCTGCACCCCAACATATCTTGCATGAGCGAGGTTGTTGGGTTTTGTATTTTCAAGAGGAGCTTTCGCAAAGCAGGCACGGGCGCTTTGTGAACATGGTATGAAGAAATATTTTATTACCGGCTTGCTGATCTGGGTACCGTTGGGTATCACCATCTGGGTACTGCATTCGCTTGTCGGTACCATGGATAACAGCCTGCTGTTGCTGCCATACGATCTCCGACCGGATGCCTGGCTGGGGATGCATATCCCCGGTCTGGGCACGCTGCTGACCTTGCTGGTGATTCTTGTTACCGGTCTGTTGGCGGCCAATATCATCGGTCAGCGTCTGGTCGGTTTTTGGGAAAGCCTGTTGAGCCGGATTCCTGTCGTGAAGTCGATTTACTACAGCGTCAAGCAGGTGAGCGACACGCTGTTTTCCGGCAGCGGCGAAGCTTTCCGCAAAGTGCTGTTGGTGCGTTATCCCCATCCACAGGCATGGTCGCTGGCTTTTCAGACTGCAATCGCCGGCAAGGAAGTGGCGGCCAAGATGGATGGTGAATACGTTGCCGTGTTCATCCCCACGGCGCCCAGCCCGGTAAACGGTTTTTACTTTTTTGTGAAAAAAAGCGACACCATCGAGCTTGATATGAGCGTCGATGATGCACTCAAATACATTGTCTCGATGGGGGTGGCAGCACCGCCTGAGAAAAATATTCCCGCGAACAACTACGCTGGGGATTGACCCCCTTTCCTTGAATTGAATAAAGCAAAATAATCATGATGCGAACCCTCTACTGCGGTGAAGTAAACCGTAAGCACCTCGACCAAACCATTACTTTATGCGGTTGGGCGCACCGTCGCCGCGACCATGGTGGCGTGATTTTTATCGACTTGCGCGACCGTGAAGGGCTAGTGCAGATCGTGTGCGATCCGGACCTGGGCGAAATTTTCAAAACCGCCGAAAATATCCGCAACGAGTTTGTGCTGAAAGTGACCGGCCTCGTGCGCAACCGTCCGGAAGGCACGGTCAATCCCAACCTGCCCACCGGTGAAATTGAAGTGCTGGCGAAGAAAATAGAAATCCTCAACGCTTCCCTGACACCGCCGTTTCAGCTGGATGATGAAAATCTTTCTGAGAATGTGCGTTTGACGCACCGTTATCTGGATCTGCGTCGCCCGGTGATGCAGGAGAAGCTCAAGCTGCGTTATCGCGTCTCCAAGATCATGCGTGATTTTCTCGATACCAATGGCTTCATGGAAATCGAAACGCCCATGCTGACCCGCTCCACACCGGAAGGCGCGCGCGATTACCTGGTGCCGTCCCGCGTGCATGCCGGCATGTTCTACGCGCTGCCGCAATCGCCGCAGCTGTTCAAACAACTGTTGATGGTGGCAGGCTTCGACCGCTATTTTCAGATTACCAAGTGTTTCCGCGACGAAGATTTGCGCGCCGACCGTCAGCCTGAATTCACCCAGGTGGATATCGAGACTTCGTTCATGGACGAAGACGACATCATGGGCATGGTAGAAGCCATGATCCGTGAGACGTTCAAAAAAGCCATGAACGTCGATCTGCCCAACCCATTCCCGCGCATGCCCTTCAGTGAGGCGATGGCGCGTTATGGTTCGGACAAGCCGGACATGCGCGTGACGCTGGAAATCACCGAAGTTACTGATGCGGTCAAGGATGTGGCGTTCAAGGTGTTTTCCGGCCCGGCCACCACGCCTGGCGGTCGTGTCGCTGCACTTCGGATTCCCGGCGGCGGCAACCTGAGCCGTGGCGAGATCGACGGCTATACCGAGTTCGTCAAAATCTACGGTGCCAGAGGCCTGGCTTATATCAAGGTCAACGACGTCACCCAGTTGAACGAAACCGGCCTGCAATCACCTATTGTCAAGAATCTCAATGAAGCAGCACTCAAACTGGTCATGGAACGTACCGGTGCGCAAAACGGCGACCTGATTTTCTTCGGCGCAGACAAAGAAAAAGTGGTGAACGACGCACTGGGCGCGTTGCGCCTGAAAATCGGCCATGAGAAAGGCTTTGTTGATGGCCGCGCGTGGGCGCCTCTGTGGGTGGTGGACTTCCCCATGTTCGAATATGACGAGGAAGCCAATCGTTGGACCGCCTTGCATCATCCCTTTACCGCGCCGAAAATCGGCCATGAAAATTTACTGGCCAGCGATCCGGGCGCATGTCTGTCGCGTGCCTACGACATGGTGCTGAACGGCTGGGAAGTCGGCGGCGGTTCGGTGCGTATCCACCAGGAAGAAGCGCAGGAGAAAGTTTTCCGCGCACTGAATATCAGTGCCGAGGAAGCGCGTGAAAAATTCGGCTTCCTGTTGGATGCACTGCAATTCGGCGCGCCGCCGCATGGTGGCCTGGCCTTTGGTCTGGATCGGTTGGTAGCCTTGATGACGTGTTCAGAGTCGATCCGTGACGTGATCGCTTTCCCCAAAACTCAGCGTGCCAACGACCTGATGACACAGGCTCCGAATGAAGTAGATGAAAAACAATTGCGCGAACTGCATATTCGTTTGCGGCAGGTGGAAGTGGCCAAGAGCTAAATATTTGACCACGGGGGACACGGGGATCACGGGGCGTTCTGGAATTTTTCTTTTCCCCGTGATCCCCGTGCCCCCCGTGGTTTAAAACCTGAATGGACAAAGCCCACAAGCGCCCCATTTCCGTCCTGATAGTGATCCACACGCCGGACAAACAAGTCCTGTTGCTGGAGCGGGCTGATCACCCCGGTTATTGGCAGTCGGTCACTGGCAGTCTTGAACCGGGCGAGACGACCGAACAAACGGCAATCCGCGAGGTGGCCGAGGAAACTGGCATCGATGCCAGTCAATTCCAGTTGCAGGACTGGAACCTGAATTACACCTACGAGATATATCCCGAATGGCGCCACCGTTATGCGCCTGGTGTGACGGAAAATCGTGAGCACGTGTTCAATCTGATGCTGCCACAAACGGTGGCGGTCAAGGTGGCGCCGAAAGAACACTTGGGTTATTGCTGGCTGCCATGGCGGGAAGCTGCGGCCAAGGCATTTTCACCCAGCAACGCGCAAGCCATTCTGAAGCTTGATCAGCTATAGTAACCATATGACCCAAGTCCTGCACGTCGCCACCTACAACATCCACAAGGGTTTTTCCCATTTCAATCGACGCCTGATGGTGCATGAATTGCGCGACAGGTTACAGTCTTTAGGGGCAGATGTGGTGTTCCTGCAAGAGGTGCAGGGTAGTCATGATCGCCATGCCTCGCGGCTTGCAAACTGGCCGCAGAAGCCGCAGTACGAATTTTTGGCAGGGTCGGTGTGGACGGATTTCGCCTATGGCAAAAATGCTGTTTACGACGAAGGGCACCACGGCAATGCCATATTGAGCAGGTTTCCAATTCTCAGTTGGGAAAATGTGGATGTATCCGCGCACCGCTTTGAAAGCCGCGGCATGCTGCATTGCGAAATTGAAGTGCCAGGTTGGGATGTTCCATTGCACTGCGTATGCGTGCACCTGGGCTTGTTTGCACGCGGTCGCCGCAAGCAACTGGCGGCACTGCACGAGCGTATCGAGCGCTTGGTACCTGCCGATGCACCACTTATCATCGCTGGCGATTTCAACGACTGGCGGTTGCAGGCATGCAAGCTGATGATAGAAAAATTAGGCGTATACGAAGTTTTTGAGGCGATGCGCGGCAAAACAGCCAAGAGTTTTCCCGCGGCATTACCGCTGTTTCATTTAGATAGGATATATGCACGCGGACTCAAAGTTGAAACGGCGCGTGTGCTGCACGGAAATCCCTGGTCGAAAATTTCAGACCACGCTGCTTTGTCAGCTTCCATGCGTCTTGCCTGAGTTGCATCGTACCGGAGGGATTGATTGAAACTGCTGCAAAGGCGACCGCATTTTATATCGGGTAACAAGGTCACCCTGCTCAAAAGCGGCGTTGAGTATTTTCCTGCGCTGGAAGCGGCTATCGACAGTGCGCAGCGCGAAATTTTTCTGGAAACCTATATTTTTGCCGACGATGACACCGGGCAGCGTATCGCTGTGGCGTTGAAGCGTGCCGCGCAGCGCGGTGTGGTGGCGCATGTGCTGCTGGATGGATTCGGTTCCAAAGAGCTAACGCCTGGTTTGATCGAGGATTTGCGCGGCGCCGGGGTGCAGGTGTTGTACTTCCGCCCGGAAATGCCGCTGTGGAAACTCCGACGTCATCGCTTGCGCCGCTTGCACCGAAAGCTGGCCGTGGTGGATGGCAGGATCGCATTTGTCGGCGGTATCAATATCATCGACGACGTCAATACGCCTAGCCAAACGCCGCCCCGTTATGATTACGCTGTATCGGTTGAAGGCCCGCTGTTAGCCGTGATTCACCGGTCTGCGCGCCGCTTGTGGGCGCTGGTAAATTGGACGCAGCTCAAGTCATATTGGCATAGGCAGTTGCTGATTTCACCTGTGCCGGAAAAATGTGGTGACATGCGCGCCGCGCTGGTCGTGCGAGACAATATTCGGCATCGGCGCGATATCGAGCAGGTCTATTTGAGCGCAATCAATGCGGCTGAGTCAGAAATTATTATCGCCTGCGCCTATTTTTTGCCGGGGACTAATTTCCGTCGTGCATTGATTGAGGCTGTCGGGCGCGGGGTCAAGGTGGTATTGCTGTTGCAGGGACGCGTGGAGTATGTATTGCTGCATTACGCAACGCGCGCCTTGTATGGCACTTTGCTTGATGGCGGAGTGGAAATTTACGATTATCACAAGAGTTTTCTGCATGCCAAGGTGGCGGTAATCGACAGCCGCTGGGCCACTGTGGGTTCGTCCAATATTGATCCCTTCAGCCTGGCTTTGTCGCGCGAAGCCAATGTGGTTGTGGACAATGCCGAATTTGCCGCGGAGCTTCGTGCCAGCCTTGAAGAAGCCATGTCAAGCGGAGCGCAGCAGGTTCACCCCGCGCAGTGGAAGCAACAGCCTTTCTTCCTACGATTCAAATGCTGGCTGGCTTATGGCGTGACGCGATTCATGATGGGGGCAGTGGGGTACAGTACCAAATGACATTTTTAAAACAGCTTCTAAGATCAGCTTTATCAAGCAATTGAGGGAATGGTAACATTAGCTATCTTTTAAAATAGAACACCGAGGAAGTTATGGCCGGTCACAGTAAATGGGCGAACATCAAGCACAAGAAAGCCGCGACAGACGCCAAGCGCGGCAAAATATTCACGCGGCTGATCAAGGAGATTACCGTGGCAGCAAGAATGGGCGGGGGCGATGTTGGCACCAACCCGCGCCTGCGCCTGGCGGTGGATAAGGCGTTGGATGCCAATATGCCCAAGGACAATATAGACCGCGCCATCAAGCGCGGTTGCGGCGAACTGGAAGGCGTGAACTACGAAGAATTGCGCTACGAAGGCTACGGCATCGACGGTGCGGCGGTGATGGTGGATTGCCTGACCGACAACAAGACGCGCACCGTGGCCGATGTGCGTCATGCCTTTAGCAAAAATGGCGGCAACCTGGGGACGGACGGCTCGGTGGCGTTCCAGTTCAAGCATTGCGGCCAGATGATTTTCGCCCCGGGCACAGATGAGGACAAGCTCATGGAAGCGGCACTGGAAGCCGGTGCCGAGGACATCGTCACTAACGACGATGGCAGTATCGAGGTGATTACCGGCCCGTATGATTTTGCGGCAGTGAAGCAGGCACTGGAGAAAGTCGGGTTCAAGGCGGAATTCGGCGAGGTGACCATGAAGCCTTCAGCGGAAACGGTGCTCAAGGGTGATGACGGCGTGAAAATGCAGAAACTGCTCGACGCGCTGGAAGCGCTGGACGATGTGCAGGATGTGTTTACTACTGCGGCTATCGAAGAATAACGGGGAATTTCCATCCTACTAATTCTTGGCATTGATCCCGGCTTGCGCGTGACCGGCTTCGGCGTAATTGCCAAGGTTGGCCAGAAACTGAGCTATGTCGGTAGCGGGTGTATCCGCACCCAGGACGGCGAATTGCCAGGCCGTCTGAAAACCATTCTGGATGGGCTGGCCGAGGTGATCGAAAGCTATCACCCGGATCAGGTGGCGGTGGAAAAAGTCTTCGTCAACGTCAACCCGCAATCCACCCTGCTGCTCGGTCAGGCACGCGGCGCGGCAATTTGCGCAGTAGTGCAAAAAAATCTGCCGGTGGCGGAATACACTGCTTTGCAGGTCAAACAAGCGGTGGTGGGCAACGGCCACGCCAAAAAAGAACAGGTGCAGGACATGGTATGCCGCTTGCTGAATTTACCTGCTGCACCGCAGGCCGATGCGGCGGATGCCCTGGCCTGCGCCATTACCCACGCGCACGGTGGACTCGGTCTGGGCAAGCTGGCTACCGCTGGTTTCCGGGTCAAAAACGGGCGTTTGGTATAGGCTAGCGGCAGTAAAATTTTTTAACGAAATGGATGTTTAATGCCACTTGCAGAACCGACACTTGCTGCGCTGTCTAATCCATTTGCCCGTTATTTTCTCGCCACCCGTCCGCCATTTCTCACGGTCACCCTGTTTGCCTGCCTGATCGGGCTGGCTACCGCTCATGCTGGCGGTGTTGTTGTACACACGCTTTCCGCAACGCTGACTTTGGTGTTTGCACTGGTCGCGCATGCCGGCGTGAATGTACTGAACGACTACTACGATGCACTGAACGGTACCGACGGTATGAACACTGACCGTGTTTACCCCTTTACCGGCGGCAGCCGCTTCATCCAGAACGGTGTATTGACGCTTGCCGAAACAGCCGCTTTCGGCGCGGCTTTGTTCCTGTTGGTGACGCTGGCGGGATTCTGGCTCACGCTGCATTCTGGCAAAGGGTTGCTGCTGATCGGAGCGGCAGGGCTGTTTATCGGCTGGGCTTATTCTGCGCCGCCATTCAAGCTTAACAGCCGCGGGCTAGGGGAACCGTGTGTGGCATTGGGGTTCGGGCTGATCGCGGTGGGCGCGGATTACGTGCAGCGTGGCGCATTTGCCTGGCTGCCGTTTGCCGCAGCCGTTTCTTACGCGTTGCTGGTGACCAATATTTTGTATATCAACCAATTTCCCGACCGGCGTGCGGATGAGGCGGCAGGTAAGCATCACTGGGTAGTGCGGCTGGGGCCGCAAAGCGCGCGTTGGGGCTATGTGTTGATCGGCTTGTTTGCGTATGGCTGGGTGGCGTTTGCGGTGGTGGTTAAATGGTTGCCGCAAGGGGCATTGCTTACCCTGCTGACCATACCGTTGACATGGCAGGCGGCGCGCCAATTGCTGCGTTATGCCAGCCAGCCGCAACAATTGGCGCCGGCAATTAAAATGACCATCGCTACGGCCTCTGTGCATGGGTTAATATTGGCCATTGCCATCGCTTTTTTGGGATAACACATGATCGGTAGAGTGACAGGAACATTGTTGGAAAAGCACCCGCCCCAGGTGTTGGTGGATGTCGGCGGCATTGGTTACGAAGTCGATGTGCCGATGAGCACTTTCTATAACTTACCCGCTATCGGTCAGACGGTGACGCTGGTAACCCATCTGGTGGTGCGCGAGGATGCGCATCTGTTGTACGGCTTTGGTAGCCAGGAAGAACGCGCTGCCTTTCGTCAGTTGGTCAAGGTCAGTGGCATCGGCGCGAAAATTGCACTGGGCGTGCTGTCCGGCATGAGTGTGGCAGACCTGGCGCATGCCATTGCCAGTCAGGAAATCGGGCGGCTCACCAAGATTCCTGGTATCGGCAAGAAGACCGCCGAGCGCCTGTTGCTGGAATTGCGCGACAAGGTGGTGGCGAGCGGTGTGGTGACCTCCGGCGAGGCCGCTACGGGCGCCGGCGACGATGTGCTGAATGCATTGCTGGCGCTGGGTTATAATGAACGCGAAGCACACTCCGCCATTAAACACGTACCCGCCGGCTTGAGCGTTTCCGAGTCTATCCGGCAGGCGCTTAAATCGCTTTCCAAAGCATGATCGAAACTGACCGCCTGATTGCCGCCACGCCTGTTTCCAAACAGGAAGAGGTGATCGAGCGCGCGTTGCGTCCGAAAATGCTGGACGAATATATCGGCCAGAAAAAAGCGCGCGGCCAACTGGAAATTTTTATCGAGGCGGCGCGTAATCGTGCCGAGTCGCTCGACCACGTTTTGTTGTTCGGCCCGCCGGGGCTGGGCAAGACCACGCTGGCACACATCATCTCGCGTGAAATGGGCGTCAACTTGCGCCAGACCTCGGGGCCAGTGTTGGAACGCCCCGGCGATCTGGCTGCGCTGCTGACCAACCTGGAACCTAACGACGTACTGTTCATTGATGAAATTCATCGGCTGTCGCCGGTGGTGGAGGAAATTCTCTATCCAGCGCTGGAAGATTTTCAGCTCGATATTATGATCGGCGAAGGTCCGTCCGCGCGCTCGGTGAAGCTCGACCTGCCGCCCTTTACGCTGGTGGGCGCGACCACCCGTGCGGGCATGCTGACCAACCCGCTGCGCGACCGTTTCGGCATCGTGGCGCGTCTGGAATTTTATGATTCAAATGAACTCAGACAAATTGTGCTGCGTTCGGCGGGTTTGTTGAACATGGAAATTTCTGAGGATGGCGCGCTCGAAGTTGCACGCCGTTCGCGCGGCACACCGCGCATTGCCAATCGCCTGCTGCGCCGGGTGCGCGACTACGCTGAAGTGAAAGCGGATGGCAATGTTTCGCGTGAAGTGGCTGATGCAGCATTGCTGATGCTGGATGTGGATGCCGTTGGACTGGACGTGATGGATAGAAAGCTGCTGTCCGCCGTCATGGAAAAATTTGCTGGCGGCCCGGTCGGTGTGGACAATCTTGCTGCGGCTATCGGTGAAGAGCGCGACACCATCGAAGACGTGCTGGAACCTTTCCTGATCCAGCAAGGCTACCTGATGCGCACGCCGCGCGGGCGTGTAGCAACGCTGCTGGCTTATCAGCATTTCGGTATCGTTGCACCGACTGCTGGCGTGATCCGGGAGCTTTGGGAGCAATGAATCAGTTTCGAGTTTCGGGTTTCGAGTTTCGAGTCGAATGTGGGAGCCTGGTTTGATTCAACCCGAAACCCAAAACTCGCAACTCGAAACTTTCACCTGGCCGGTGCGCGTGTACTACGAGGATACCGACAGCGGTGGCGTGGTGTACTACGCCAACTATCTTAAGTTCATGGAACGTGCCCGCACCGAATGGCTGCGGGAAATGGGTTTCGAGCAAACTGAACTTCTTCATGAACATCATGTCATCTTCGTAGTGCGTGAAGTTGGCATAGAATACCTGCGTCCAGCACGCTTCAACGACATGCTTGATGTCACGGTAAATCTTGCCGAGATTGGACGCAGCCAGATTGTGCTGAAGCAGACCGTGGAAAACGGCGAACTATTTACACGTGCAACGGTCAAGGTCGTGTGTGTCGACTGCGACTCATTTAAGCCCGTCCGCATCCCCGCTATTATTAAAGAAAAAATTGGAAGGAAATCGTGAATCTCGGCGTCTCTACAGATCTTTCGTTCATCGGCCTCGTTGCCAATGCCAGTGTAATTGTGCAGATGGTGATGTTGCTTCTTCTCGCAGTGTCGCTATTTTCCTGGTGGTATATTTTTCTCAAGATGTTCGCCATCCGGCAGGCAACCGCTCAGTCGGATGCATTCGAACGCGAATTCTGGAGCGGCAATGACCTGGCTAGCATGGCGCAGCGCGCGGCTGATGGTTACGGCAAGGGCGGCAGTATGGAGCGGATTTTCGAGGCCGGCTTTCGCGAATTTTCGAAAATAAAAAGGCAGGCCGGCGTGGATGTGGCTGCGGTGATGGAAGGTGTCCGCCGTGCCATGCGCGCCACCTACCAGCGCGAGGTGGATATGCTGGAATCACATCTGGCTTTCCTGGCGACGGTCGGTTCGGTAAGTCCATATGTCGGTTTGTTCGGCACGGTGTGGGGGATCATGAACGCCTTTCGCGGCCTGGCCAACGTAGGGCAAGCCACCTTGGCGCATGTTGCGCCCGGCATTGCGGAAGCGCTGATTGCCACAGCCATGGGCCTTTTTGCCGCGATTCCCGCAGTGGTTGCCTATAATCGCTATGCACGCGATCTCGATCGGCTGGCGATCCGCTTCGATAGTTTCATGGAAGAGTATTCCAATATCCTGCAACGGCAGGTGCCGGGTAAATGATGGCACGCCGTCCGCGCCGTCTGATGAACCAGATCAACGTCGTGCCTTACATCGACGTGATGCTAGTATTGCTGATCATTTTCATGATTACCGCACCGTTGATTAATCCGGGGCAGATTGAATTGCCGCAAGTCGGCAAGTCATTGGCGCCGCCGATGGCGCCGCTGGAAGTGACCATCAAGAAAAACGGAGCGCTGACCCTGCGTGATCGTGACAAGAGTGTGGAAGAGCAATCCGTTACGCGCGAAGAACTGGTTGCTGCAATCCGTGGCAAGCAGGCACGTAATCCCGAACAGCCCGTAGTGATTGCCGCCGACAAGAACGTGCGTTACGAAGAAGTGATCAAGGTCATGGACGTGTTGCAGCAAAACCAGGTAAAAAAAATCGGCTTGCTGGCGAAATCTGCAACAGGGAAATAATGGCATACGCGGAACCGGGCAGATTTGCTGCAGGCACCTTAGCGCTCCTGGTGCATGCGGCATTTTTTACCTTGCTGGTGTTTACGGTGAGCTGGCAAAGCCATGCGCCGCAACCCATAGCGGTAGAGTTGTGGAGCAGCCTGCCGCCGTTGCCGCAACCACGGGTACAGCCGCAGCAGCGCCCCGAGCCGAAACCCGAGCCGGTACCGGAGAAAGCTGCGCCACCGAAACCCAAAATTGAGCTGGCCAAACCCGATATTGCGATAAAAGAAAAAAAACTGGAGAAGCAGCGCGAAGAAAAACACAAGCAGGATGAAGACAAGCGCAAAGCAGAGCAGGTAAAGCTCAAACAGCAGGCGCTGAAGGACAAGCAGGAGCGGTTAGCCGAGTCGCACCGCCAGGAGGAGCAGCAGGCGCTAATGCGCAATATGCAGGCACGCGAAGCCGCTGCGCAGGCTAGGCAGGTGAATGATTACACAGCGCGTATCAACGCTAAAATCAAGCGCAACATCAACAACCAGGCGTGTCTGACGCTGAGCAATCCGAAGGTGGCGTACGATGTGACCTTGATGCCAACCGGACAGCTTTTGATGGAACCCAGGCTTGCGAAAAGTAGCGGAGCAGCACAATGTGATCAGGCTATCGAGCGCGCCATTCGTCGTGCCGAACCTTTGCCGCTGCCGCCGGATACAGCGTTGTTCAGCCAGTTCCGGGAATTGCATCTCGAGTTCAGGCCGAATGACGAAAATTAATGGCGTAGGGTAATTGCCAAGGTTGTGCTCTCAGTGCATGTTCACGCTTCCTTGACACAGCATTCCCTCATTCGGTTTATGATACGCATTGTTTGGAACCCGCTTAAACAAGCGGTTCAGGGGTAGATACATGTCCAAGGTAAATAATTATGACGTTGAGTGGCGCTTTAAGTAACGACCTGATCAGTTTATTGCTTTGCGTTATATTGCTTGTGGTGTATCACATCCAGCTAAGGCGCAAGGAGAAAAAGAATCCGGCATACACGGTGCGTGCGGTGAATATCATTGCTCGCACCGCATGGGTGGAAAGCATTATGAAGGGCGAAGGGAAAGAAGTGCTGGCGGTGCAGACGCTGCGTAATTCGACGATGGCGGCCACTTTTCTGGCGTCGACCGCTGTCCTGCTGATTATCGGCGTTCTGACCCTGAGCGGGGAGGGAGACAAGCTGGAAAGCAGCTGGCACGTGCTCAATATTTTTGGTGCGAAACACCCCGAATTATGGATAGTCAAATTGATCCTTCTGTTACTGGATCTGTTTGTGGCGTTCTTCAGTTTCTCCATGGCGATCAGGGTGTTCAATCATGTCGGGTATATGATCAATGTTCCGTTGGACATGAACCACCATGCACTTTCGCCCAAACATGTTTCTATTCATTTAAACCGGGCCGGGAAGTTTTATAACATTGGAATGCGGGCATATTATTTTACGGTACCACTCGTGTTCTGGCTATTCGGCCCGCATTTCATGTTGCTGGCAACCATCGCCTTGATCGTTGTGTTGTACTATCTTGACCATGCGCCAAAGGTTTTGGCGGCTGACAATAGTGTTGTTGAAACATTGAAGTAGTATCCTGTCCGATTGGCACACATTCAGAAGTGGCTTAATGAAACGCAATGAAATGAAACCAGTATTTCAAACCAGCAAATTTGCAGCATTGTTCTCGATGCTTCTTACCCTGTGTTGTTTGACGGTTAATAATGCCTGGTCCGCTCTGACCATTGAAATTATTGGTGGTGCAGCGATGCAGATCCCGGTAGCCATCGCGCCATTTGCTCAGGAAGGGGCATTGCAGCAAAGCATTACTTCTATTGTCAGTGCGGATTTACAACGCAGCGGACAATTCAAGCTGGTTGATCCGGCTGGCATTAGTCCGCTGCCGTTTGAACCTGCCCAGGTGCGTTATCCTGAGTGGCGGGGACGCGGTGCCGATGCGCTGGTGATAGGGAGTGTTGTTCCTGCGGCTAGTGGCAATTACGAAATCCGCTTTCGCTTGCTGGATGTGCTTAAACAGACGCAGCTTGCGGGTTTCAGCTATACCGTATCCGCCAGTCAGTTCCGTGTTACCGCGCATAAAATTGCCGATATTATTTATGAAAAATTGACCGGCGACGTGGGCATATTCAATACCAAGATTGCGTATATCGTGAAGCAGGGGAAGAAATACGAATTGCAGGTATCGGACGCGGATGGCTATGCGGCGCAGACGGTGGTGACCTCATACGAGCCGTTACTTTCTCCACGCTGGTCGGCAGACGGCAATCAGCTGGCTTATGTATCATTTGAGCGCAAGAAGCCGGTGGTGTTTGTGCAATCGCTGGCTACCGGCGCGCGCCATGTCCTGGCTAATTTCAAGGGCAGCAATAGCTCGCCGGCCTGGATGCCGGATGGAAGGCGTTTGGCAGTGACGTTGACCAAAGATGGGAGTTCGCAGATATATCTGATTAATCCCGATGGCAGTGGTGTGGCACGCTGGACGTTTAGCTCTGCGATCGATACCGAAGCCAACTTTTCTCCGGATGGGAAGTGGATGCTGTTTACTTCCGACCGTGGAGGCGGCCCGCAGATTTACCGCATGTCATCCGCTGGCGGCGATGCACAGCGCGTGACGTTCGATGGAAGCTACAATGTTTCGCCGCGTTTCAGCCCGGACGGCAAGAGTTTTGTGTTTATCCAGCGCAGCGGCAGCCAGTTCCATGTCGCTGTGCAAGACCTGGAGAACGGGCAGGTGCAGGTGCTGACTGATACACATCAGGATGAGTCACCGAGTTTCGCTCCTAACGGTAAGATGGTACTCTATGCCACTGAAGTAAATGGTCGTGGCATTTTGGCCGCTGTTTCGAGCGACGGCAGGACGAAACAGCGGTTGTCGGTGCAAGCAGGTGATGTGCGCGAGCCTGCCTGGGGTCCCTTGTTACATAACTGATGAAAGGAAATGAGCATGAAGAAGAATTTATTGCTGAGCGTGTTAATGGTGAGTTTTCTGGCAGCTTGTGCCAGCCATGATGTGAAGGAACAACCGAAAGCCGCGGTGGAAGACAGAACTGCCGCCGCAGCAGCACCGGCAGCGGCAACCCAACCTGCTGTTCAATCCGCAACAACCGGCAATCCGTTGAAGGATCCTAATAACATTCTGTCCAAACGCAGTGTGTATTTCGATTACGATAAGGATGTGGTAAAAGAAGAATTCAAGCCGCTGGTCGAGGCGCATGCCAAATATTTGCAAGCGCATGGTGATGTCAAAGTTACCTTGCAAGGCAATACCGACGAGCGTGGCAGCCGTGAATACAATATTGCGTTGGGCCAGCGTCGTGCCGATGCGGTGAAAAAGGCGATGAATGTTCTAGGCGTGGCTGACAAACAGATCGAAACGGTCAGTCTCGGCGAAGAGAAGCCACGCAAGGATTGCCATGAGGAATCCTGTTGGCAGGAAAACCGTCGTGCAGACGTTGTTTATCAGGGTGAGTAAGCATGTTGCGTAGCGCCGTCCTGGTTGCTGCGTTGTCCTTGAGCATGGCCGGCGTGGCGCACGCCGGCCTGTTTAGCGACGATGAAGCGCACAAGAAAATTGACGATCTACAAAAACAGACTGTCGCACAGATGCAGGCCATGGAAACGCGGATGGCCAAGATGGAGTCGCAGCTTTCCGGCCAGGGGCTGGTTGACCTGCTAAACCAGCTGGAAGTACTTAAGACTGAGTTGAACAAACTGCGCGGTCAACTGGAAGTGCAGACACACGAACTGGAAACCACCCAGAAGCGGCAGAAAGATCTCTATGCCGATCTGGATGCGCGTTTGCGCAACCTGGAAAGACCAGGCTCGGCAAATGTCGTGCCTGCCGCACCTATACCCGCAGCGAAGCAAGCCGCTACGCCGCCAGCTACATCGGCTGACAAAGCAGTCGAAACAGGCGCAAAGGTGGCTGCACCTCAGTCAGCCACTGGCACCGAAGTGGTGGAATCCAAAACTTATGATGCAGCGCTCAGTTTGTTCAAGGTGGGTAATTTTCAAGGAGCAATCGCAGGTTTCCAGAACTTTCTCAAGAGCTATCCCACCAGTGGATTAGCACCAAGCGCACAATACTGGATCGGCAACGCGCATTTTGCCCAACGCGATTACAAGTCAGCGCTGGAAGCTCAGCGCAAGCTGCTCGCCATCTATCCAAACAGCCAGAAAGTGCCGGACGCAATGCTCAATATGGCAAGCTGCCAGACAGAGCTGAACGATACTGCATCTGCGCGCAAAACGCTGGAAGATCTGGTGGCAAAGTACCCACTCAGCGGTGCGGCTGAGCTTGCGCAGAAGCGCCTCGGCAACGCTAAAAAATAGCAGTAAATTTTGCGGCAACCGACACTGCGCATCACGGAAATCTTCTTTTCCCTGCAAGGGGAAACCAGTCGTGCTGGTTTGCCAACTGTATTTATTCGTCTCACCGGTTGTCCGCTGCGCTGCGGTTATTGCGATACCAGCTATGCTTTTCAGGGCGGCGAAACGATGGCCCTGCCCGCTATTCTAGAAAATGTTGCACAGTACGCTGCACATTATGTGACGGTGACCGGCGGCGAGCCGCTGGCGCAAAAAAATTGTCTCCCTTTGCTAAAAGCTTTATGTGACGCCGGTTACGATGTCTCACTGGAAACCAGCGGGGCGCTAGACATCTGCAAGGTCGATCCGCGGGTCTCGCGCATCATGGATATCAAGACGCCCGGCTCGGGTGAGGAAGTCAAAAATCGCTGGAAGAATCTTGATTGCCTGACCCAGCACGACGAGCTTAAATTGGTGATCAGCGACGAGGCCGACTACGCGTGGGCAAAGCAACAGTTATGGGCATACAAGCTTACCGAACACTGTCCCGTATTGTTTTCTCCCGTGCAAGGCAAGCTTGAAGCAGGGCTGTTGGCGACCTGGATATTGCGCGACAATTTACCTGTGCGTCTGCAAATCCAATTGCATAAATACTTGTGGGGCCAGGAAAGGGGCCGCTGATGAAAAAAGCAGTAGTGCTCTTGTCCGGTGGGCTGGATTCCGCGACAGCGCTTGCCATCGCACGTAGCGAAGGATTTCATTGTTACTGCCTGAGCCTTGCCTACGGCCAGCGCCACAGCGCTGAACTACAAGCGGCTGTCAGCGTAGTCAAGTCGCTGGGCGCCGCAGATCACCGCACCATTCAACTCGACCTTACGTCATTCGGTGGTTCGGCCTTGACCGACTCCAGTATCGACGTACCGACTTCTCCTTCCGATGGTATACCCCTGACCTACGTACCGGCACGCAACACCATCATGCTTTCATTGTCGCTTGCATGGGCCGAGGTGTTAGGCAGCCAGGATATTTTTATCGGCGTGAATGCGGTGGACTATTCAGGCTACCCGGATTGCCGAGCAGAATTTATCGAAGCATTCGAGCATATGGCGAACCTCGCTACCAAGGCCGCGGTTGAAGGGCAGCGCATGCATATACATACGCCGCTGATTCATCTAACCAAAGCTGAGATCATCCAACAGGGTATGTCGTTGGGCGTGGATTATGCGAAAACGGTATCCTGCTATCAGGCCGATCAAGATGGGTATGCCTGTGGCCGCTGTGATTCCTGCCGCCTGCGGCGTGAAGGTTTTACCGCCGCCGGTGTATCCGATCCAACTCGCTACCGTAATTGATTTATCTGCCCAGAAGATCTGGTACTAATGTACTAACTATCGAATTATATTGATAAATTTCAATTTTCCTGTTGAGAGTCTGGGGGCGAATCGGCTAGAATTCACCTCACAACTAAACCGATAACGGGGGATAAATGGAAGCATCACATTTGGGCACAACGGTCGCTTGGCTGGGTTTCGGGCTGGCATTCATATTTGGCTTTGTCGCCAATAAAACCAATTTTTGTACCATGGGTGCAGTCTCGGATGTCGTCAACATAGGCGACTGGGGTCGCATGCGTGCCTGGCTGCTGGCTATTGCCGTGGCGATGATAGGCACCAATGCTTTGGTGGTGATGGGATATCTAGATGTCTCCAAAACTATGTATACCACGCCAGCTTTCATCTGGTTAGCGTACATAGTAGGTGGACTGTGTTTCGGAATAGGTATGACGTTGGCCTCGGGTTGTGCCAATAAATGCCTGGTACGTGTGGGTGGCGGTAATGTGAAGTCTGTCGTGGTATTTCTGTTCCTGGGATATTCTGCACTAGTCACGCTGAAAGGTATTTTCGGTGCTTTCCGTGTTGGCGTATTGCAGGCAGCGCCAGTAACTCATCAATTCAGCGGCAGTCAGGCATTACCCTACTTGCTTGAAGGCCTGGGCGGGCTCGATCATAAAGTGCTGCACTTGCTGATCACTGCTGTACTGGCCGGCGCCATCCTGATTTTCTGTTTCATGAATAGCGATTTCCGCAAGAGCCACGACAATATTTTGTCCGGGATTGTGGTGGGGCTTGTCATCGTCGGTGGTTGGTACGTGACAGGCAAGATTGGCTACATGGAAAATCCTGAGACGCTGGAAATGACCTTCTTTGGCACAAACTCGCATTTGGCAGAATCCATGTCCTTCGTTGCGCCCACCTCATACACTATGGACCTATGGGCTTACTGGACGGATGCCAGTACCGTGGTAACCTTTGGCATTGCCTCCGTATTCGGTGTTGGTATTGGCTCGTTTGTGTATTCACTTTTCGCCCGTTCTTTTCGCTGGGAAGGCTTCACTTCGCCGCAGGATATGTTCCGCCACATTATCGGCGCGGTTCTGATGGGCTTTGGCGGTGTCACCGCCATGGGATGTACGGTTGGTCAAGGAATCACGGGTATCTCCACCTTATCGTTAGGTTCATTTCTGGCTTTCGTCTCGATCGTTGCCGGTGCTGCTATCACCATGAAAATTCAGTACATTATGATGATGCGGGAGGCTTGATATATGGGCTTTCCAGCCCAATTCAGGGTTGACGGGCGGGCTGCTTATCAGTAAAATGCGCGTCTTTCGGGTCGTTAGCTCAGCTGGTAGAGCAGCGGACTTTTAATCCGTTGGTCGCAGGTTCGAATCCCGCACGGCCTACCAGAAAAAATAAGGGGTTAGCAGAAATGCTAGCCCCTTTTCTATTTCTGCAATTCGAAATGTAACCAGTATGTAACCGCATTTATTCAATGCAACTCAAGCGCACAATAAAAAACCGCCGGGCTATTTCTAGCACCAGCGGCTTGCATTCGGATCAAGGGCCAGTGGAAATACCTTTATCGGGCGGCGGATCAGTACGGCCACACGATTTTCTTGCTGACCGCCCAGCGCGATGTCGCCGCCGCGCGGCGCTTCCTGGAGCAAGCGATCAACCAACATGATATTCCTGACTCGATCACCATCGACAAGAGTGGTGCGAACACTGCCGCCATTCATAGTGTCAACGAACATTCCGCCTTAAACATCAAACTTCGCCAATCCAAATACCTCAACAACCTCGTCGAGCAAGACCACCGGGCGATCAAGCGACGAACGCGACCAATGCTCGGATTCAAAAGCTTTGCCACCGCAACGAAGCTACTGGCCGGCATTGAGCTGGCTCACATGTTGCGCAAAGGGCAGATGAAAAGCGCCGACGGACAAGTCACGTCCGCAGCCAGCCAGTAATATAGTTTGGTGTATTAACATGCCGATTAACGAACACTTTGATTCGATCGCAATTCCTTATTGCGACAGAACCACTTGCGCGGGAGTCCTTGCTCAAGGCTGCCAGGGCATCGCCATGCGTGTGGCCAGGCTGGCCATGATCCAGATCGTGCCCGCCACCATGATGGTCAGCAGCAGCGCCGAGAACACGATCAATTGCAGATCCTCGCGCTTCTGTCTGAGGCCGATGTGGAGGAAGAAACGAAAGTGCACCAGCATCTGTATCAGCGCAAGGGCACCGATCACGATCAGCAGCGAGATTCGCGGCATGGCCGCCCAGTGCACCAGAGCAAACGGTACCAGGGTGAGCAGCAGGGCCAGCCCGATGCCCCACATGTAAGAGCGGAATTCCTTCCGTTCCTCGCGGCAGCGTCCGGACTGCGTTTCGATGTTGTGCGTTTGCTCGTTCATGCCAGTCCCGCCAGATAGACCACCGAGAAGATCGCAATCCAGATGATGTCCAGGAAATGCCAGAACAGCGCCAGCCGCATGATGCCGAGCTTGGTTTTCGTGTCGAGGCCGTAGCGGGCAATCTGGCCGAGCAGGGACACCAGCCAGATACAACCCGCAGTCACATGCAGACCATGTAGCGGCACCAGGTCGAAGAACGCGGACAGGAAGCCGCTGCGACTGGGCACGCCGCCCTTGGCAAACATGGCGCCGAAATCGTGCAGTTCGAAAGCGAGGAAGGCGACGCCCAGTACAAGCGTCACCATCATCCAGCCGATCAACCGCGGCTTGCTGTGTTTGTACTTCAACGCCAGCGAGGCCATGCCGAAAGTGAAGCTGCTGGCCAGCAGCAGCAAGGTCTCGAAGAAGACACTCTTGATGTCGTACAGGTCGCGCGGACCGGGTCCGCCGGCGGTACCGTGCAAGGAGGTGACGTAGGTGGCGAACACCATGCCGAACAGGATGGTGTCGCTCATCAGGAACACCCAGAATCCGAACATCACGGTTTCCGCGGCGTCGTCATCCTCGCCATGCGCGGCACCAAGATTCAAACCGGGATGTTTGAAGGATTGCGGGCTCATGGCACCACTCCGTCAGTTGCCTGCAGGGCCAGCCCGACGTTGACCGACTTGCATTCGTCGGCGCGGGATATGGCCGCGGCCCTGGCGACGGCATCGACCCAGCGATGGTGTTCCCGCCGCACCTCCTGCGCCGAAACGATGCGGGTCGTGTCGCGTGCGAAGCCGTGGATGATCATGCTTGCGATCGCCGCCAGGAATGCCAGGACCACCAGCCACCAGATATGCCATACCAGGCCGAAGGCAAGGACGAAGCCGATGGCCGCGATGGCGGGGCCCATCACGCTGTTCTTTGGCAGCTCGATATCGACATAGGTATCGGGTTGCAGGTATGCACGGCCGTTCTCCTTCGCCGCGGTGAACGCATCGCGACCCTCGATCACGGGGATCACGGCGAAGTTGTACTCCGGCGGCGGTGCGGAATTCGCCCATTCCAGAGTGCGGCCGGCCCATGGATCGCCAACAAACATGCGGTTGGCATCACGATCGCGGATTGATATCCACAACTGCCACAGCAAGGCCAGCAGAGCGGCAAACAGCAGCAGGGCGCCGAGGAAGGCTACCCATTCCAGTGGGACGTAGCGCGCCTCCGTATAGGCCACGGTGCGCCGTGGCAGGCCCATGATGCCCAGCGCGTACAGCGGGAAGAACGCACCCATGAACCCGAAGATCCAGCACAGCGCCGAGATCATGCCCCAGCGCTCGTTGAGACGAAAACCGAACGCCTTGGGAAACCAAAAGTGGTAGGCGGAGAGCATGCCAAACAGCACGCCGGGCACGGCCACGTTGTGGAAATGCGCGACCAGGAACACAGTGTTGTGCACCTGGTAGTCGATGCTGGGATTGGCCAGCAGGATCCCGCTCATGCCACCGAGCACGAACAGCAAGATGAATCCGAGGGCATACACCATGGGGACCGTGAAACGCACGCGGCCGCGGAACATCGTCCACATCCAGTCATAGATTTTCACGCCGGTGGGGATGCCAATCAGCATTGAGGCGATGCCGAACGCGGCGTTGATATTGGCGCTCTGGCCCATGGTGAAAAAGTGGTGCAGCCATACCGTGAATGACAAGATCGCGATCGCCATGGTGGCTATCACCAGCGATCGGTAGCCGAACAGCGCCTTGCCGGAAAACGTGGCGATGGTCTCCGAATACACGCCGAATGCCGGCAGGATCAGGATGTAGACCTCGGGGTGGCCGAACAGCCAGAACAGGTTGGTGAAATTCATCATGTTCCCGCCAAGTTCGTTGGTGAAAAAGTGAAAATCCAGGTAACGGTCCAGCGCCAATTGCGCGGTAGCGACGGTCAGCGGCGGCATCGCAAAGATCATGATGATGGCCGTGCACAACGCGGTCCAGGTGAACAGCGGCATGCGCATCAGCTTCATGCCCGGCGCCCGCTCCTTGTAAATCGTCACGGCGACGTTGATGCCGGTCAGCGTGGATCCCAATCCTGCCAGGCTGAGCGCCCAGATCCAGTAGTCCGGCCCGACGCCGGGGCTGAAGTTGAGCTCCGTGTAAGGCGGATAGCCGAACCAGCCGCCGGTGGAGAACCTGCCGAGCACCAGTGAAACCATCACCAGTGTGGCGCCGGCCGCGGTCAGGCCGAGGCTGATGGAATTGAGTACGGGAAAGGAGACATCGCGGGCGCCGATCTGCATCGGCATCACGTAGTTGATAACGCCGGTTAGGAACGGCATGGCCATGAAAAAGATCATGATGGTGCCGTGCGTGCTGAACAGCTGCGCGAAGTGTTCCGGCGAGAGGAACCCGCCGCCCAGCCCGAACGCCTGCTGCCCCCGCATCAGCACGGCTTCGATCAGCGCGCGCGCCAGCATCACCAGCGCGATCACGATATACATGATGCCGATCTTCTTGTGGTCGGTGCTGGTCATCCAGTCTGACCACAGCGGGCGCCACAAGCGATACTTGGTCAGCAGCACGGCCAGCACGATAGCACCGATCACCACCAGGGACGCCGCACCCGTGGCGATGCAGCCATTGATGATGTTGCCTTCGGTGGGGTGCTGAAACATCTGCCAGAACGGCAGCGAGGACCACTCAAGCCGCCCCAGTGGATGGTCGAAAATGGCGGCGATGTTCATCGTGCTTGCCCGGTCGTGGCATGGCCGGCATGCTCGGTGTCCCGCACGGCAGTGCCAGTGTGATCAAACGCAGCGTCCGGAAGCGTCGGCTTGCCATCCATGGTGGCCATGACCACGGCAGGAAACAGCGCCTTGCTCACCCCGGTGAAATACACATCGCCGTCCATGGACCGGGCTCGGGGCAAGGCGGCAATCAAGTCGCTGCGAGTGTTGCGCTGCGCGATGATCTCCAGGCTCTGCGCGTCGAGTGGTATGCCAGTCGCGCGCACCTTGCCCACCCATGCCTTGAAATCGGCCGGGCTCATGGCCAGTGCTGTGAACTTCTGCTGGTGGAAGCCGTCGCCGTTGTACATGGTGTTCTCACCCAACGACTTTCCGGGCTTGCTGGCCTGCAGATTCAATTGCGACACCATGCCACCCATGGCGTAGATCTGGCTGCCCAGCGCTGGAATGAAAAACGACTGCATCACCGTGGCCGAAGTCATGTGCAGCGATACGGGGCGACGGGTCGGCAGCGCCAGCGTGCCGATACTGGCAATGCCCTGATCGGGGTAGATGAACAGCCACTTCCAGTCGTAGCCGATCACCTCAACCTGCAGCGGCGCCTGGTCGGACGCCAGCGGCTTGTAGGGATCAAGCCTGTGCGTGTCGCGCCACACGAAGAACGCTAGCACGATGACGATGACGATCGGGCCGCCCCACGACATGATCTCCAGCAGCCTGGAGTACTCCCACCTGGGCGTGTATCGGGGCGCTTTGTTGCCATAGCGGTAACGCCAGGCGAAGAACGGCAGCAGCAGGAAGATGGGGCCGGCCACCAGTACCGCCATGATCCCCAGCACCCAGTAGAAGTGCCAGCGCTGGGCATCGGCCACAGGGCCCTGCGGATCGAGGAAGCTCAGGTGAGTGCTGCCGGCGCAAGCGCTCAGCATCAGCAGCGTGACGCAAGCAGCAACCCAGCGGCCCAACGCCATTGCCCGTCCGGGTTTCGTCCTCGCAGCGCGTTGCCGACAGCTTGAATGGTCGCGCTGTGCAAGACCCCGCCGACGATCTTCGATGTTCATAACGACGCTTCCCTCGCCTATCTGGTTGTCACTGCTGCGGATGCGGGATCGCCATTGCCTGCGTGGCTGTCGGCATTGGCGGTGATTTGCTTGTATTGCGCGGCATCAAGGTTGTAGAATTTGACTGGTTTGTCCGAACCGGAGATGTGCAAATTTTGCACATCGCTTTCCTCAACCAGTTCGCCATCCTTGAAGATGTTGCGCAAATGCATGGTAATCACCGACCGCTCCCTCTTGAATAAGTCAGCAATATGTTCCTGGGTCAACCAAAGACTCTCGCCTTCAAGCCGAACCGTAACGTGCCCGTCATCGGCCGGTTCATAAATGATTATTTCGCTCATTGTTTAGCACCCCTATGCGGTTAGTGGCTGTATTAGGTGCACTCATCGCAGTGGTCGAGCTACTGATCATGTTGGTAGCCCACGATACTTTCATCCCTGCAGTTTTCTCGGAAAGTGCGTGGGACTATGTCGACACTACCCTGCTCACCCTCATTGTTGCTCCGGCGCTGTATTTCCTCATCTTCCGCAAATTGCAAGAAAACATCACCGAGCTGCAGCACGCCCAGCAAGCGTTGGAGGAAAGCACCCAACACACCCAAACGATTGTAGACAATATCATCGATGGCCTGATCACCATAGATAGCCGCGGCTGTCCCCGATGTAATCAGCCGGCGGACGTTCAGGCGTCTTCATAATCACCTCTGCCAAAGGATTTGAGGGGCTTCCAGCGGAACCGCTACAACGGAGAAGTAAGGTATTACTCGTGCCGTATAGTCCGTCGCAGGCACTTGCGCACAGTAAACGTAACCATGAGCCGCCTCTTCCATCTGCTGCAGGCGCTTCATCTCCTGGCGCATGGGATCGCCGTCACTGATTCCGTCGGCATAGTCCTTGACCCGCACTGCCTGCGGGTCAAGGTCATCGAGATACATTTGAATCTCTAATACGTGACGCTCGCCGTCTCCTTCAACCTTCACTTCACCGAAGCGTATGGCGCTCCATTTTTGTTCCAACGCGTGGCGCAAATTAACCAACTCCACCTCGATTGCGCCTTTGTTGGCAGCACGCTCAAGGTAGGCAGAGGCTGCAGGGAGGTAGTGTCGCTCGGTGTATTCGCGCACTGCACGATTGCTGGAAAAACGCGGCGTCAACAGTGCCATGCTCTCCCGCGTCCGCGCCACCCAGGCGGTTTGCTCGAACGCGAAGTGATTCCCGAGTTCTATACCCGCGACGCGTACGGTATCCCAGATGAGCCATACGTAGTGTCGTTTCACCGCTCTCTCCTTCGGCGATCAGGAACCGGCTGGAGATGGACGGTCATAACCAGCCGTTCCTGAACCCCGACCGCCGCAGTCCCGCGACGATATAAGGGCAACGCCGCATCAGCCGCCAGACCAAGCCCGAACGGTAGTTCTCGATCATCGAGATGTTGGGTCCCTGATTGAGGGCGTAATGCACGCGGCATACCCAGCCCGATGCGTCTCCGGACTGCGAAGGGTAGGTCGGATTGAAGCTGCCGACGAAGCCGTAGGAGGTCCGGGTCTGTGGATACACGTCCTGACAATGCCGAATCGCCCGGAGGGCGATCTCCGGCGCGACCGGCAACGAGGCGATGATGGCCCACGGGGCGAGCGTACCATCGTCGGGCCCGTAGGGCACGCCGCGCGCCCGGTATCCGAAGAAGCTACGGTCAACACCGTTGATCCGACGTG
>JBBRTU010000017.1:0-54502 GCA_038244115.1 Burkholderiales bacterium | reverse complement strand
TGGGAGCGGCAGTGCAGGGCGCAGCATTGGAACACGTGCAACTGCAACACCCATTTTATGAGCGCGTGGTGCCGATTATCTGCGGCGATCACGTCACGCTGGAAGCAGGCACGGGGCTGGTGCACACCGCACCGGCACATGGCCTGGATGACTACGTGGTCGGCTCAAAATACAACTTGCCGGTGGATTGTCCGGTGGGCGACGACGGCAAGTTTTACGAGCGCGTGCCGCTGGTCGGCGGGCAGTCGATCTGGCAAGCCAACAAGTTTCTGGCCGCGCAGCTAGAGCAGAGCGGCGCGCTGCTAAAAGAAGTCAAACTGCAACACAGCTACCCGCATTGCTGGCGTCATAAAACGCCAATCATTTTCCGCGCTACCCACCAGTGGTTCATCGGCATGGGCGCCGCCGGCACGCACGGCGCGCTGCGTACTGCGGCGATCAAGTCGGTGGAGGCAACCCAGTTCTTCCCGAGCTGGGGCCGTCAGCGCTTGGAAGCGATGATCAAAAACCGCCCCGACTGGTGCGTGTCGCGCCAGCGCAACTGGGGTGTGCCGATGCCATTTTTCGTGCACAAGGAAACCGGCGAGCTGCATCCGCGCACGCAGGAATTGCTGGAGCAAGTCACGCAACGCGTGGAGCAGCAGGGCATCGAAGCCTGGTTCAGCCTGGATGCCAAAGAGCTGCTGGGCGACGAAGCCAGTGTGTACAAAAAGGTAAGCGACACCCTGGACGTATGGTTCGATTCCGGCTCCACGCACGCCTGTGTGTTGAAGCGGCGCGACTATTTGAGTTATCCCGCCGATTTGTATCTGGAAGGCTCCGACCAGCATCGCGGCTGGTTCCAGTCGTCCCTGCTGACTGGCTGCGCCACCAGCGGACATGCGCCATACAAGGCATTGCTGACGCATGGTTTTGTGGTCGATGGCAACGGCCACAAGATGAGCAAATCCAAAGGCAACGTGATCGCACCGCAGAAAATAGTGGACTCGTTAGGGGCTGACATCCTGCGCCTGTGGGTAGCTTCGACTGATTATTCCGGCGAGCTCACCATCTCCGACGAAATTCTCAAGCGCGTATCGGAAGGCTATCGCCGCATCCGCAACACGCTGCGTTTCCTGCTGGCCAATCTGGCGGATTTCGATCCTGCCAGGGACAGCATGCCGGTGGAAAAATGGCTGGAGATCGACCGTTACGCCGTGGCGCTTGCGGATACTTTCCAGAAAGAAATTGTTGCGGATTACGAGCGCTACGAACTGCATCTGATGGTGCAGAAATTGACCACCTATTGTTCGGAAGACCTGGGCGGTTTTTATCTGGATATCCTGAAAGACCGGCTGTACACCGCTGGCAAGGATTCTACTGCACGCCGTGCCGCACAGAATGCCTTGTACCATTTGACGCACAGTCTATTGCGGCTGATGGCGCCGATTCTCAGCTTCACTGCGGAGGAAGCGTGGAGTGCCTTGACCGGCAAAAATGACGACAGCGTGTTGTTCCACACCTGGCACGTAATGCCGGTGGTGGCGCAGTCAGCAGCATTGCTGGCAAAGTGGACACAGTTGCGCGAATTCCGCGGTCGCGTCACCAAGGAGCTCGAAGCCGTGCGCGTGTCCGGCGCTATCGGTTCCTCGCTACAAGCAGAAGTGGAAGTGCACGCACATGGCGATAGGTTCAAGCTGCTGTCCGACCTTAGCGATGATCTGCGTTTTGTGCTGATTACCTCGCAGGCCAAGGTAAGCGAAGTGGCAACGGAAGCAGAAGAAAAAATTCTGGTCACGCCGAGTACGCAGCAGAAATGCGAGCGCTGCTGGCACTACCGTGCCGATGTGGGCGCCGATGCCGGGCATCCCGCACTATGTGGCCGCTGCGTATCCAATCTGTTCGGTGCAGGCGAGCCGCGTCATTATGCGTAAATGGTATGGCTGGTTGATTATTAGCCTGGTGGTGATTGTCCTCGATCAACTGACCAAACGCGCTATCACCAATGCCTTGGTTTTCGGTGAAAGCCGCGAACTGACAGCCTTCTTTAATCTGGTTCTGGCATACAACAAAGGTGCGGCGTTCAGCCTGTTCGCCACTGCATCAGGTTGGCAACGGGTGTTCTTCATGACAGTCGGCATGGTGGCATCGGTAGTGATTATTTACCTGTTGCGCAAACATGCCGGGCAGGTTTTATTTTGTCTGGCGCTAAGTCTGGTATTGGGCGGTGCACTAGGAAATTTGTGGGATCGCGCCGTGCTTGGCCATGTGATCGATTTTCTGGATTTCCACTATGCGGATTATCACTGGCCAGCCTTTAATGTGGCGGATAGCGCTATTACCCTCGGCGTGGTGCTCTTGATTTTGGACAGCTTCAAGAAACCATCGGGGTCGTCAGCGTAACGCGAGTGCCCCTTCTTGCTAGCTATTGTTTTTGCTTTGAGCCGCGTATTATTCATTTTTTTCATCCCGTATTTTTTAAGTCATCCAGGATGTAATGCAAGTCCTTCTCGCAAACCCAAGAGGCTTCTGTGCCGGCGTAGACCGCGCTATCGAAATCGTCGAACGCGCGCTTGCTTTGTACGGTGCGCCCATCTACGTCCGCCACGAAGTCGTCCACAATAAATTTGTCGTGGAAAATCTGCGTCAGAAAGGCGCTGTATTCATCGAAGATCTAGCCGAAGCACCGGCAGGCAGTACTTTGATTTTCAGTGCCCACGGCGTTTCCAAAGCAGTGCGTGAAGAGGCCGAAGCGCGTGGCTTGAAAGTGTTCGACGCCACTTGCCCGTTGGTGACCAAGGTGCATGTTGAAGTCGGAAAAATGCGTGCACAGGGCAAGGAAATTATCATGATCGGCCACAAGGGGCACCCCGAAGTGGAAGGCACCCTGGGGCAGGCGCAGGGGGGCATATATCTGGTGGAAACGCCGGAGGATGTCGCCAAGCTCGCGGTCAAAGACGCCGCCAATCTGGCCTATGTGACGCAGACTACTTTATCCGTGGACGATGCTGCAAAAATCATCGCGGCGCTCAGAGCGCGCTTTCCAAATATCGCTGAACCGAAAAAGGGTGATATTTGTTACGCCACGCAAAATCGTCAGGATGCAGTGAAAAAACTTGCCGCCCAGTGCGACTTGGTTATTGTGGTGGGATCGCCCAACAGCTCAAACTCAAACCGTTTGCGCGAAGTGGCGCAGAACATGGGCGTGGAAGCCTACATGATTGATAATGCCAGCCAGCTGGATCCTGCGTGGCTGATTAGTAAGCAGAAAGTCGGTGTCACCGCAGGTGCATCAGCGCCTGAGGTGCTGGTGGAGGAAGTGATAAAGAAACTTCGTCAATTAGGCGCCAATGCCGTGGAAGCATTAACCGGAACAGAGGAAAAGGTGTCTTTCCCCATTCCGCGCGAACTCAATTCTTAACGGGCTCGTTCCAAGCGGTGCTCTTAAAATAGTAGGATTTATTTCCAACAGCTTGCCACTGTACCAGGGAGCGTAGCAGTTTTTACTCCCAAATTATTCAAGGTTAAAACACCGCAATCGGGATCGGCATTGTTGGGCGTTGCCGTAATCATCAAATCAGTAGTGAGTGCACCTATTGCGGCATAAGCAATACCGTATTTTGGGCTAGCTTGGTCGCCCGAATAAGTCTGAAAGGTGTTACCTGCATTGGCACTCGCTATATAGGCGTTATTCGACGTGAAATAGCGTTCCTCATTCTGCATGATGTTCATCATCGTTGCCTGCGCCTGAGCGCGGGCGGCGCGCCGGGTATATTGTTGATAGGATGGGTAGGCAATCGCAGCGAGAATGCCTACGATTGCGACAACTATCATCAGCTCAATCAATGTGAAGCCATGTAATTTCCGCATATCATTTTCCCTATTCTTAAGGTTGCCACCACGGGGGTGGCGGCAACCCTGTTTCATTTAGACCCAAGCAAAACGCTTATTGCATGAGTTGCCGCCACGAAACCCTCCCCGAAACTCCCCCCAAGCATTTTCTGGTACATGTCATGGGAGGGGAACCGGGCGTTATGATTTGGCTCGCCACGCAATCAAGCTTCAGATTTTTGCAAGCCCCAGGGACTTGCTGTGAAGGGCAGCCCACCCCTGGAATGAAGTTAGCGCAAGCTGCATTGGTGTTAGTCCCCGTTTGCACTGGAGGTAATGAGAAGCGCACAGGCGTATCGCTTGCTCCTCCACTGAGGCGCTTTCCTGAGGGAGCGATATTTTGAGCAGCGGTAAGCGTTACCCCACCAGTGGTTACACCGACAATATAGTTCAGGCTTTGATTGCCGACGCCACTAAGATCGTAAACTGGGGCTGGTGCTCTGCCCCCGGTTCGATAGTCCAGATTGTATTCCATGCCTATCGTATTGCCGGTGCAAGGATCAATGCTTGGAGTCAGGGTATCGAATGTCAGGACGCCGCCGCTTAGCAACGGGTGATCCATCACTATGCGTTCACCATTGCTAGGCAGATCCCATACCCAACCCCGCTGAGGCAGTGTGCTGCTGGTCTGGCTTGTTGCAGGTACCATTATGCTCGTAGGGCAACCAAAAGTTTGGCCGTCCCCCGTGTTCGTGGGTGTGGTGGTGTAATTCGGCTGACAATTGGATTGAATGGTGTAGGTAACGCCCCCTGCATCCACAAACGTGTCCAATTGTTGCTGAGGCTGTAATTTACTTCGGGCCACTTGAGTACCATCGAGATTGTCCCAAATGCCGTATGTTGTTTGTGTCTTGAAGGTTGTCGATGTCAGGTCAGGCAAAGTGTCCGTCGTGAATACGTATGACCCCGTGCCAAACATCAACAAGTACCCACCGTTAGGGTGACGGCTAATCTCAATACCGGAAGTGATAGGTTGGGTATTGCCAGAACTATCCTGGGCAATAAACAATGGCGTTGGTGCAGCTACCGTACCCAATGCTGTCTTCCAGTTTGTCGTGCTACTACTCGTGAGATCAATTTTCCAGAGATTTCCTTGCAGGTCGCCAGCATAGACGTAATCAGTCGTTCCGTTGCTATCATTATCGAGTCCAACAATACTCGAAAGACCATTGGGTGGGCTCAGTGGCAAGGTCGCAGTGGATAATTCGCTGGGCGATTTGAGTTCGATTTTCCAATAATTGGTATTTTGTACCCAGGCATTTCCTGCACCGGGACCGTCAGCTAAAAGAATGTAGAGGTATGCTCTGCCAGTTGTGCTGGCGCTGCCGTCAGCAGTGGTGTTGTTATATCCACTACCAAAAATAACAGCCCATTTTCCACTGTTCAGTTTGCGGATCAGCGGTTTGCTAAAAGTGTATCCCAGGTCAGTATCATCCTTGTCGGTAAATTCCCACAGTACCAGGCTCCCTGCATTGGCAGCAGTAAAATTGGCTGGGTTGGTGATGTCGAGCGCATATACTCCTTGCCCACCGGCATTTAAACTGCCCACCAGCATGGTTTTCCAGTCAGTTGATGCGGTGCAGGTGCCGGAACAAGCTTCACTCACTACAGGCGAGCCATCGACAAAAAACTTGTGGCTATAGCTGGGGGACATTAACTTGCTTAAATTGCTATATACGCTGCTTGGCACGTAGGCGATTAATTCCTGACCAGGGTTGGCGCCAGTTGTTCCTGTAGCGCTGGCGTCAAAGCCGTGCAGCATGCCATCATTTCCGCCTACATATACCATTGGTTTACGCGTGAGTACCGATTTCGCAAAGGTGTTGTAGCCAGTCCCAGACAGGTTGGGAAGTGGCTGTCCCACATAGACCGGGTTGGAATTGATGACGTCTCCCAATAGAGACGTGCGCGCGCGCCATTTGAAACCATTCGGTGCTTCCTGGGTTTGAGTCCCGCGCAGATAATCAATGCGATCGGTACCGTGGTTGTCTGTTGAGCCGACGTCATCTCTGTTCAAGAGATCCTGTTGCCTCGTAGAAAGGGTCGAAATGTTGGCGGAGTTGAACAGCACCCCTGTGCGTGCATTGGTTGATGTTTCCGTCGCGCCACTCGGTTGTAGACCGTCGTTGAAGCTCAGCACTAAGCGGGTACTGGCTGAGGGCATTTGGGTCGAAGCCTGCCAATCAGGCGTTCCGGCAATATTCCCCGTCGAATAGATGGGATAGGCCTGAACATCTCCTGTCCAGCCACCGGAATTGTAAATGGCGTGGAAGATGTAGGCGCTACTAGCAGTACGCAAGTCCCCGGATGACTGAGCCAAGGCGGCTTCATCACCAATCTCGGTCTGAATGCTTGCCACAGCGCTACGTACAGCCGAGATCATAGAGGCGGGGTCACCGGCCCGCAGCAGGGTTTTTGGCCAGGCGCCATTGTAAGTCGCATAGGGGGCACCGATGCTAACGGTTGTGCTCCATGATTGAGGTTGGCCAGTTGTGGCATCAAACGAATCTGCACCGCCGTATTTGGCGGCATACCAATACTGCGAATTGATCCCCAAAGCCTTGCTTTCCTCCACGTCGATCACGAAGGTTTTGACCGTTTGTTTACCGGTTGTCGCTGGCTTGGTAGCGTCATCAGGCCGAATATCCTGAGTGTGTGCCCAGTAGGCCAAGCCGGACATGAAATAGCTGGCAGAATTACCGGCTCCAGTTGCAGTGGTTGCCAAGTTGGCTACGCCTTCCAGCGTTCCAAGCGCATTGGTCGAAGTGGCTACGTTTACGCCCGTGTCCCCGCCCAGGCTGCCCGCGTCTGCGACGTGTGCATGACCATTGGCATCTGTGTAGGCATTGCATTGGCTGGTGCCGTTGGCGAGTGCGCCACTCGGAAGTCGCTTGTCACACCAGGTATTTTTATCTCCCATGGTAATGATGTAGTTTTTCTGGCAGGAATACTGGATAGGATCATCCCATGTAGTGATCACCGGAAATCCGTCGTTGTTGCTGGAGGTCACGCCATTGTAAAAATCCGTAGTTGGTTGCAATCCGCGCAGGTACTTGAGCGCTTCGTAGTAGAGTTTGCCCATATCGTCGTACCCTTTGTAGGTATGGGAAACACTGCCGAATTTGTTGAGATAGTTGATCACGCCGGAATTGCTGACCGCGCCATTATAGGAGCTACTGGCATCCGTCGGGTCAGGGTTGGCATACAAGGTACCGTCCGTGGACGAAAATTCCTTATTGGGGTTTGCGATTGAAGCACCATTTGAAGGCGAGATCATCAGCGGGGCAACAAACTTGAGTTTCGAACGCATCACCGCATTATCAATATCGTTTGCATTGAAATAGGATAATGCACCAAAGCGCATGGTGTCGCCGTTGTCCTGAACCACGCCGGTGGGCTTGTAGCTGGTGCCGTATTGTTTACAGTTGCTTTCCAGTCCGATGACCTTGTCGCATACCTTGACACGCACGTTGTAGGTAGTGGAACCGCTGACGCCAAGGGTGTAGGTAGAGTAATAATAATAACTGACCGTGCCGCTGCCAGTGTAAGAAGGAATATACCAAAGGGTGGCCGTACCGGTTGAAGGGTTGTCATAAGCGAGATCGTAATTGGTGTAGTAAGAGCGAGTTTTAGAAGAATTTGTATAACTGACGGTCGGACTGTTGGCGGCATGATTACCGGATATATTGGTTTCTCCGCCATTGGAACTCCAGCTGCCAGTGCAGGAGTATGGGCCGCCCGCGTTTGTGGGCCTTGCAAATGAGCAAGTGGCATTGTGCCCGGTTGATAGTGGGCATGTCACGGTCATTGTTGACCCGTTGGTGACTGAGCAGGTCAAGTTGTTGTTGGTCATTGGTGTGGAGGTTGTGACTGTTGCAGAAAAGCTCGATGCTGCCGCTTTTGTGCTGACAGAAAAGGTATTGCTGCCGAACAATCCGAAAGTGCTGCACTCGAACGGCGAACCACTGCTGCCGTTGCCTATCCATGACGTACAGGTTCCTGATGTTCCACCCATAGCCAAGTTGCAACTGAACGAGCCATTGGTGTAGGTGGGGCTGGCGCAAGTGACTGTTGAGGTGGCGCTGGTTGATACGCTGGATGTTATCCCGGGGGCTGTGCTGACAAAGGTTTCGCCGCCAGACCAGGCGCCAAAAGTCGAGCAATTGTAAGGCAAGGAGCTGCTGCCGGTGCCAGTCCAGGTGGAGCAAGATCCAGTATCATTATTCGACTGGAGTGCCAGGGAACAAGTGAAGGTGCTGCCGGATTGGCTCGGGTTGGTGCAAGTGGCTGTATCGCTGCCGCCCAGGGCAACGAGCATGGTTACGCCTTTGTTGTAGTTGGTCAAAGTCAGGCTGGTCCCGCTGCCATAAGGCGTGGCACCTGCACCTTGAAAGGTTTTGGTAGGGAAATAATTCCCTTGACCGTTTTGGTAGGTGCGCTCAAGCACCGTCGAGGTACCGGTATCCACGTATCGGTTGCCGCCTGTCATGGCATAGCGGAATTCGTCCAGGCCGGCCATGCTGGCCCAGTTGAGGAAGTTGCCGCTCCATTGCCCCGAACAGACATGCTGGGTGGTGCCGGTGGCTGCGCCCAGGGGTGCGAACCAAGCATTGGTGGCGTCATAGGCATAGCATTTTTTTGGATCAAAGTAGCCCAGATACTCGGAACCCACAGTGTAATCATTGGTACCCTGGTAGGCGGCTACCAGCGCGGTAGGGAATTCGACCGAAAGGGCGAACAGGACGTTAGGCGGTACACTGCCCTTGAGCACCAAGGGTGTATCAGATAACGTGGCAGCCCCTGCGAAGCCGGGCCAGGTTAAAGTTGCAACCATGAATAATACTAATTTTGCGCGTGTAAACATCATTCACCTCACAGTCTGTTAAGGCACGAAAATTTCTTGCAGCAATACTTGGCTCGTCGCACTACGTCCGAATCCACTTCCCGTAATGCGATATGCTGGCTTGCTAGTGGGTCCTGTTGTCGATTCTCCAGGCGGTGCCCAGGAAATCTGCTCAATAAGATAATCGGGTTGTTGAGCCACGCTAGTGGCAATGGTTGGGGTGCACGTGGCGCTGCTCCCAGTGGCGGTGCAACCTGTTTCATTAGTACCTATCGCGACGCTCGGCGCTGCAGCCATGGGGTAGGTTTGATACACGGGTTGCGCAACGGTCGAGTCGCATAAGCCATTGGTGCATGTACCATCGAAATCGAATGGACTGACGGGGGTTGCCGGGTTGGTGTAATAGCCTGTGATGCGTATTTCGGCAGCCCGTAATGCTGCATCTGCAGCCGCAAACGCAATATTGTTATCGGAAAAATTACGCGCCATCTTTTGTTCTGCAGTGGTCGTCCCAAAGACGCTAACACCAAGAATTGTTAGCACAACGAGGAATATGAGCGCCATGATCAGCGCTACACCTCTCTGGTTAACTATTCCACAAGCTTTTAATTGTTTGTTCATTGCCATTTTTGACCTTGCTATCATAAATTGCGCAATGCGATTGTGGTGGAAAACTGGAGTCGAATCCGGCCATCAGGCGTTGGTGCGAAGACGCTGCCTAGATCGGTAGCTGGCGCAATAGGCACACCGCCAGTGAGCGGCGAATAATTTACCCCGAAGTGGCTGTATTTTTTTGCGGTGTTATCTACGCTCACTTTGTTGGGCGTGCGGACAACCAGCGATGCCATCACGCTGAAGACTCTGTCTGGAGCTGTTGTAACCTGGTTTATGGGAACGTAATGGTCGACCACCCCGTCCCCATTCAAGTCTTCGCCATATAAGAATTGCATGCTTTCGACGCCCGGTATCAAGGCGATGGGGAGGGCAGTATTAGTGCTGCTGCAAAACAGGGTAGGTTCGCCTAGCGGATCCGAAGCGGTGTTGCCTGGGTCGCGGGCGATATACAAGGTGTCACTCACCAGTACATTTCTGCGTACTGCGGTGCCTTGGCAATCAAGAATTGCGCCGTCCGCAGCAGTGCCTGCCGCATTGTCCTCACCATAAAAACTGAGTGTGATAGTGTCGCTTTTAGAAAGTATGTTAGCTGTGCCGCCGCCGACAACCGCAAGGGTGGCTGGGTCGTTATTTCCTGTTAGGGCGAGGCCGATAGAACATCCGTTGCAAAAATCCTGTGCGGTTGAGCCAACCGCAAAAGTGTCGCGGAAACCGGCTCTTCTGATTTCGTTGCCAAGCAGATAAAAAGCAAACCGGCTCGACTCCTGCAAGCGCGTCATGTCATTTTGCGATCGCTGTGTGCTTAAGCCAGTCAGGTAGGCCTGGCTGACAGCCAAAGTCACCACAAGGCCGATGGTGATCGCTACCATCATCTCTATCAGGGTCACACCTATTTGCCGGTTTGTTAGGCTTAACATACTTGTCTCGCGCTTAGAGGTTGACTCGGATGCATTCATAAGCTTGCAGGCCTACAGCCGTGGTAGTTGCCGTGGCGCCGATGCGTGCTTCATCCCAACAGACTTTGATGACATAGGGATCGCCGGCACCGCCAGAGCATTGCCAACCGCCAGGAACCCCGTCTGTGGGTGAGGAATCTCGACAAACTGTGCCTGCTCCAGAAGGCAATATGGTTGCCAGTCGTTCATTCCACATATTGATTTCAGTGCCAATCAGACTTGGATTGTTGTTAGAAGCAGACAGGCACCCCGTTGCCGTCAAACAGCCTCCGACTGCAGTGGCGCTTGAGGTGGTGTAAGTGGCCCAATTGGCAATGTTGGCTTTTAATGTATCCGCCATGCTATAAGCCTGCTGGGCAGCAGTGCTTCTGTAATTAGAAGAAGTTGTCAATTTCATGCTGTTCATCATGATGCCCAGCATGCCTAGCATGCCGATGGATAGGACAACGATGGCGATGAGTACCTCCAGCAGTGTGACGCCATTTTGCCGACCAAGCGGTTTTGTCTGAGCTGACATATTTGATCTCCGCATCATGGACAAGCAACCGTCGTCACTAAAGGTCTACCCGTCGCTGCAACTGCAACTTGTTTCCCTGTCGCGGAAGAGGGGGAGCACAGATGGAAACTGGCACCAGCTGCGGGGCTTAGCCCCCCATAAGGCCGAAACTGGATAAAAAACGCACCTGATGAAAGGGCCAGCGTGTTGCTGCCACTAAGCTGTTCAGTTACTTTGAGCAAGAGTTCAGCGCTTTGATGGACTCCGTCGTTATTAGTATCGACAAACACAATCCGGCCTTGCTCCCAACTCCCAGCACCAGCGCAAGTTGCACCATCCGTGCTGGTGCAGATGGTAATGCGTGCGCCTCTGGTCGCGGATTCGCTCCGCGCTAAAGAAATATCGCTGACAAGTTGGTTGATCTGGCTAGTTAAACGGTTGTTTATAATAAATTGGCTAAAGCTGGGTACTGCAATGGCCAACAAAATGGCCATCACGCTAATGGTGACCATTAGCTCTATCAGAGTAAAACCGTCTTGTCGCAATAGGCGCATTTACCACCTCATCTTTTACATGGTTGAATCCTACGACGGCATTTGCAGAAAACATAGTGGAAGCTGATAAATGGTTGGATTGTCTGGATGAGCGGTAAAATGGGATTGTGTGGAGAATGTTGATCGCATGTCCTGTCGCTCTTTCATTATGTTTTTAATGGTGTTTCAGTGGTTTTTAATAAGTCTTTTTTGGTAATCGGTGCGGGTGTCATCGGCCTTTCGAGTGCCTGGGAACTTGCACGGCTTGGCGCTAAGGTGACAGTGCTGGAGCGGGGGTGTGTCGGTGCCGAATCTTCCTGGGCGGGTGGTGGTATTCTGTTTCCCCTTTTGCCATGGGATTATAACGAGCCTATTACAGCATTGACCGAACTCAGCCGCCAGTGCTATCCAGGATGGATTGATAGCCTGCGTCTGCAAACCGGTATCGATCCAGAATATCTTGTCTCTGGCATGCGGGTTTTATCGCCTTTTGATTCGGCTCAAGCATTGGCATGGTGTGCGGCACATGGAATGCGGGCGGAAAATGAGGGTGAAGCTTTGTGGCTGCCGGATGTGGCGCAAGTGCGTAACCCGCGTTTGATAAAGGCATTGCACCGCTCCTTGGAATTGATGGGTGTCAGTATTATCGAGCATGTTGAGGTGTCGGGCTTCAGGTTTGACCGGGGCAGGGTTGCAGGGGTGGAAACAAACCGTGGTGATTACGCGGCAAATAATTATATTGTGGCTGCCGGTGCGTGGAGCGGCATGTTGCTCGGTGATCTGGCTCCTAAAACACCTATCTGGCCGGTGCGCGGGCAGATGTTGCTGTTCAAGGCCGAAGCAGGATTGCTGCCGCATATTCTGTTGCAGGACGGTATCTACCTGATCCCGCGGCTGGATGGGCAGATTCTGGTAGGTAGCACGCTTGAGGATGTGGGGTTTGACAAGAGCATAACTGAGGATGCGCAGACCTCTCTGCTATCCAAAGCCGTGGCGATGTTTCCGCCGTTAGGTCAGGCAAGCCTAATACAGCACTGGGCAGGGCTTCGCCCCGGTTCACCGGATAATGTTCCTGTCATCGGGCGGCATCCTGAAATCGAAAATCTGTATCTGAATGCCGGGCATTTTCGCTACGGGGTGACGATGGCGCCGGCCAGTGCGATTTTGTTGGCGAATATGATTGCCGGAAAGGCGCAGCCGATCGACGTTGCTCCTTATGCTTGGCGCTGAGTACATTACCAATCCGATATAATTATTAGACAAGTTCCATTTTTTTTATTATGCTTGCATTCAAGACTTGCAACTCCGGAATAAACGCTATGCGCCAACAATATTCTCGCGACAATATGGCCGAACTGCTGCGCCGGCACAATATCAATCCGACACATCAGCGGCTCGAGATCGCTTATGCACTCTTTTCCAGGCAGGAGCATATGTCTGCCGATCAGGTCATGGGCATCGTCAACACTAAACACAGTGAAACTTCCAAGGCGACGGTGTACAACACACTGAATCTGTTCCTGGAGAAGAAGCTGATCCGTGAGGTAATTGTTGATCCCAGCAAGGTTTTCTACGATCCCAATACGTGCGAACACCACCATTACTATGATGTGGTAAGCGGCAAATTGACTGATATTCATGCGGATGAGCTGGCCGTAACAGGCTTGCCCAAGCTACCCGAAGGTATGGTGACCGATGGCATCGATATCATCGTCCGCATCCGCCCCCAGAATACCGTGCGGTCGGCCTAATTTGCCGTACTCACCGCAAGACTCTATAATTCGCCTCTGGTGGGCTGATGTAGCTCAGTTGGTAGAGCAACTGATTCGTAATCAGTAGGTCGGACGTTCGATTCGTCTCATCAGCACCAGAAATTCTTCTTCCATCCCTCTGTGAATTGCAAGCCACATAAAGGAGTTGGTATGTTCGCACATGAAATCCTGGCGGTAAAAAAAGAAGGTGGCGGAATTTTCAGCACTTCGCCTGATAATCCCGTACCCGCTGCCATCGAAATGATGGTGCAGCACAATATCGGCTCTCTGGTGGTGCTCAACCCTGCCGGAACAATGGTGGGCATTATTACTGAACGTGATATTTTGCGTGCCATTCATAAATATTCCTGCGACTTGACAAAGCTGAAGGTCAGCGATCTGATGACGACTAATCTGATTGTGGCTGGGCCGGAAGACACGGTGAACTACGTGCGTGGCGTGATGACAGAAAACCATATCCGTCATTTGCCGGTTGTAGATGGTGAGAAACTGCTTGGGCTGATCACCTTTCATGATGTGGCCAAGGCGTCCTACAAGGAAGTCACCTTCGAAAACGAGTTGCTGAAAAAGTACATCAAACACTGGCCGGAATAGGTCTTCTCCGGCAGTTTTCATCTAAATGTGCCTTGCCATTCAGGTAGGGCACATTCCTTGCTTAATCAAATTATGTTTGAAGTCCTCTTGCCTGCTGTGTAGTCAAGAGTTGGCTCTGCATGCCGATATGTATTAATTAGAACGCTTGTTGCCTCTAGATATGGGGTAACTCAACGAGTTACATTTGATGTCAAGTTTTCAACATTATTTGTCGCTGATTCGTCGTTACAGAGCGCATAAACATAATGATTAATTTAAGACGATTCTTACAAAAAAAACCTGATCACCCGATGGCGGATGTGCGCGAGGCGAGAAAGGCGCTCGCCGGGTTGCCGGTGGACGATCCATTCAAATCCTTGGAAGAAATTTCATTCTGGCTGCAATCTCTGTATGACCTGGAGAGCGCCAAATTTGCTGATCGCATTGCTGTGGCCAAGTTGCTGGACGAGACTGCGCAGCCCTTTCAGCGTGCTTTAAGCCGGGACTATCTTGCCGCTACCCGCATGAACAAAGCACAGGAGAACCGCTTGTGGGGGGTATCGTTCGAGTACTGGCGTCGCTTGGCGGCAGTGTACTTTGTTTGTATCGAGAGTATCGACAGGGGTGCAAGGGGGACTGAGCAACTGACGGGGAAATTGCCTGATCTGACGATACGGGCATTGAGGGCGCTGGCGTCGCAGATCAAGTTGCTGCACCTGCGTTATCGGCCGGTTGATGAGCGTACCTGGAGTGATGTCACTAAACTTTATATGCTGGCCGAGGGTAAATTGTTTGTACGAGAGCTGGTCACGGCTGCCCCGTTCTACCAGACCCCAACCAGTGTGCAGCAGGAAATATTGAAAATTCTGATGCTTGAGGCAGCAGCGCCAGATAGGTTGGCGCCTGCCCAGATTGAATTGGCAGACAGGTTGGTAGGGCAGTTCGCCAGTTCTTTTGTGATGGCAGAGGAGCCTCAAGATTGCACGTATTACTTCGACCTTTCTGCGCGCAAGGCACCGGCGCGGCTGCAACCTGGCACGCGTATGCATTCTGTCATGCGGTTTTTTGGGGCAGGAAGTGCGCTTCCGAAACTGGAAGAAACCCTGCGCCAGGTAAAATTGAGCATTGTCCCGCAAGAGCTGGATGTGGATGACCCAGGCAGGAAAGATGAGTTGCTGGATTTGTTAAGCCAGTTGCTGCAAAGCTGGTCTGCTACACCGCCACAGCGTAAATATGCGCGCAAGGCAGTAGTATCGAGGCTGAATGTAGTCAATGGATTTTCAGAGATCAGGCGGCGTGTGGCGGGTACCGAAAGAATTGTCCCCAATAGCCGGATCGATAACACAGACATGTTATATCAGGAACGCCTGGATTTGCGGCTCTACGGCTTTGTTACCGAAAAAACACGGCAGATGATGGTGGATGCCGCCACGCGTGCTGTAGAAGTGAAACCGGAAGAGGATACTACCGAGAGCTGGGTCATGGAAAATATCAGCGAGTCTGGTTTCGGCGCGATTATCCCTGAGCTGGCGCAGGACTGGGTCAAGGTTGGCAGCTTGCTGGCGCTACGGCCTGAGAATGGCGCGGAGTGGCGTGTTGGCGTGGTACGGCGTCTTTCGCGTACCCCCCAATTGAAGGTGTATGTCGGTATTCAGGTTCTTGCCCATGAGCCAGTTTCGGTGCGGTTGCGCCCAATAGGGACGAAGCATTCTGTCTGGGAAAATGTAGCGGAAATCCAGGCGCAAGCATTTTTGACGGCAGTGCTACTGCCGCAGTCAGTTTATTGTCTGGAAGAAAGTTGTCTCTTGCTTGAACCTGGGAACTACGAGTCTAATCGGGAATATGAGTTGATCATGCGCGGAGAGAAATCGCGGGTACGGTTGACCACGGTGTTTGAGCAAGGCGAGGATTTCGAGCGGACTGGTTTTGCGCTTGTCGAGAGAAGGGCGCACAAGCGATAGGCCAGCGGCGGTGCTTGCTGCCGCATAGCTTCCGGCTGTGGGTGGCGTTGTATATAATCGCAAGGCATTTTCTATCACAGGCAGGCTAACAAATAGTGAAAGTGGAGTTACCCAATGTTTGATTTTTTCTCGTTCGGCCACAAAGCGCCAAGCGATCCCCTGGCTACGCTCAAGTCGGTGACTGCCTGGATGAACGAGCTGCCGCTGGGTGACGTATACGCCGCCCATGAGAAAGTTGTTGCTGCGCTGGTTGAGTTCAACGAGAAACACGAATCTTTCACCAAAGATCGCCTGGATGTCCTGATGCATCTCGACGAGCATGCGCGCGAGATGCAACACGCGCTTAGTCAGCAATATCTGCGTAATCCGCGCATGTCAAAAGTCATCGAAAGCCGCTTGTGGAATGCAGTGCATGCCTATTATTGGGAGATGACGCGGGGCTACCATGCTTTCATCATGGACTACGTGGCTAATCCAACGCGCAGCAATATCAGGCAGCATGTGCCGCTGATCACGACCCGAGCTATCCATGATTTCGCCCGCATTTTCAAGTGGCGATCTTTCCGTTATGAGAAGGTGGAAGATCGGCTGTGGAAGCGGCTGCACAATTTATATCGCTTTGCCGAGTTCGAGAGATTTGATCAAGAGCTTCTGATGCCTTATACCGGGGCCGAGTCGCCAACAAGCTGCGCAAGCGAATATGTCCACGCATTGATGCTGGATACGGTTAACACGGGTGCGTATTATCCGAAGCAGATTGAATTGCTGGATTACTGGCTGGTGAAATGGTCGCGCTTGTTGCGGCTGGAGAAAGAATGCGATATGGAACGGCATGTTTATTTGGTCAATCTGCAGGAGGGGCAGGGTGCCCGGCGTGTACGTAACGCTAGCAGTGATGAAAATTGTCGCTACTGGAGCACTAGCGATCTGATTTCCCATATAGAGGAATTGCGTGCCAGACTATTGAATGGTGAGATGCCTGCCAGACTGGGCCTGAGCGAGGATTGCCGCTTGCCGGGCTGTCTGGAATTCCTGGACGATATTGCCTGTACGTGGGCGCCGAAGGTGCAGCGTGTGCAGCGCAAGCATGAGCGTGCGCATGTCATGAAGATGATCGAGGTAGTGCATGGCCTGAATGAAATATGCGCGGAGGTGAAGCAGGATAACGTGTCTGTAGTGCAGGAAAAGATCAAGGGTGATGAGGTCGAATTAACTTACGAAGAGATGCTCGACGTCAGGCTATATGGGTTCGTTACCAGGCGTACCCAGAGCAAACTGGAAGCCTCGAAGGGAAGCAAACCGGCCCTACAAGCGCCTGTGCATGAGCGCTGGGTGATGGAGAACGAAAGCGAGGGGGAAAAAGGATACGGCGCTACCCTGAACGAAGTGGCCAACGACTGGATTCGGCTTGGAAAATTGATTGGGCTAAAGCCGGAACGCGGTAGCCACTGGCGAATCGGTGTTGTGCGCCGCATGAACAAGCTGGCGTCCAATCAGCACTATGTGGGCATTGAAATTTTAACCGACTCGCCGCTGATGGTTATGATGAAACCCCGTCAGGCAAATACCAATAGCGGTTATCTTGTTAATGGTGTTGATGCGGTCGATATGGTGTTACCGATTGCGGGGCTTTACGTCCACAGTGAGGAAGCCGGTGGCAACCAAAGTAGTCTGGTCATTGATAGTTCGGAATATTCGATGGGGAGGGTGATGGAACTGAATGCCAACGCCAAGTCACGGGTTGTTCTACTGAAGGATGTGATCGAAAGAGGTGACGATTGGCTGCGTTGCAGTTTTAGCCTGCTTTCTGACTCAGGGGCGCAGTAGATTCCCGCATTACTTTGTCCGCAGGGCTGATTTGGGTCTGAATGCCTTGATCAGCGCATCGTTGGTTTCCAGATAGGGGCCGCCAATTAGATCAATACAATAGGGAACGGCGGCAAATACCCCGTCTAATGTCTCTTTGATGGCTTTGGGTTGACCGGGTAGATTGAGTATCAGGCAACTGCCACGTATAGCCCCTACTTGGCGCGATAAAATGGCAGTCGGCACATATTTCAGACTTACCGCACGCATTAATTCACCGAAACCCGGCAACTCCCGTTCCGCCACTGCCAACGTTGCATCCGGTGTCACGTCGCGCGGGGCCGGGCCAGTGCCGCCCGTAGTCAGCACCAGGCAACAGCCTTCCTGGTCAGCCAACTCGACCAGTGTGGCTTCGATCTGAGGACGCTCATCCGGAATGAGCCGGGTAACGACGCGCCAAGGCGTGCTCAACACGGCGGTTAACCATTCTTGCAGGGCGGGCAGTCCCTTATCCTCGTATATGCCTTGCGCGGCGCGGTCACTGATTGAAATCAGGCCGATTACGGCCTCTTCCGTGGAAGATTTTATTTCACTCATGAATTCTCTGGGTTCGATTCCGCCATTTCTCTTAACAGCTTGAATAGTGCACGGCTACTCTTCGGCGGCTTGCCGGCTTCCGCTTCCTTGCGCGCGTTGCGGATCAGGGTGCGAATCTGCTGTGCATCGGTAGCAGGAAATTCTGCGATGAATTCAGACAGTGCAGCTTCATCGGATAACAAACGATCGCGCCAGCGCTCCAGGCGGTGAAATTTTGCTGCCTCAGCTTTCGAGTTGCCAGACCAGGCATCCAGTTTGGCCTTGATTGGTGCGACGTCGATGTTACGCATCAAGCGGCCGATGTATTGCATCTGGCGGCGGGTGGCGCCGTTGGCGGTGATGCGCTTGGCTTCCTGCACAGCCGTTAGCAGTTCTTCCGGCAGATTGAGTTCTGCCAGACGGGAATTACCTTGCTTGACCAGTTCTTCGCCCATGTCCTGCAACTCGGTCATGGCCTGCTTGCGTTTGGTTTTGCTGACGTAATTCTCGTCGTCGTACATGGTTTCATCGTTCATAACTTGCTATGATAGCCGCTTTTCGTATGGCTGTTCGAGATGCGCGTGTCTGATCCCCAGTTTTCACATTCTGTAACAACCCTAAAAAATCTAGCCCAGGACATTCTGGATCAAGCCAAGAAGCTTGGTGCGACTGCCTGTGAGGCGGAAGTTTCGGAAGGCTTCGGCCAGAGCGTGACAGTCCGTCGTGACGAGGTAGAGACCATCGAGTACAACCGCGACAAAGGCTTGGGTGTCACGGTCTACATCGGCAAACAGCGCGGGCATGCCAGTACTTCGGATTTTTCTGCCAAAGCTGTACACGATACGGTGCAGGCGGCGCTAACTATCGCCAAATATACTGCCAGCGACGACTGTGCGGGGTTGGCTGACCAGGCATTGCTGGCAAAAGAAATCCCCGAGCTGGATCTTTATTTTCCGTGGAATGTCTCGATCGAGCAGGCCATAGAGCTTGCCAAGCAATGTGAAGCTGCCGCATTTCAAGTAGACAGGCGCATCACCAACTCCGAAGGTGCCAGCGTTACCACGCAGGAATCGCAGTTTATTTACGGTAATAGCCAGGGCTTTATCGGGGGCTACCCGACGTCACGTCACGGTATTAGTTGTGCCGTCATTGCGGAAGGCGGGCAAGGCATGCAGCGCGACTACTGGTATGCCACCATGCGTGATGCACAGCAACTGGAAGGCGCCGCGCAAGTGGGGCAGCGTGCCGGAGAGCGCACGGTGCGGCGCTTGGACGCACGCAAGGTCAAAACTTGCCAGGTGCCCGTGCTGTTCGAAGCATCGATTGCCGCTGGCCTGATTGGTCATTTTGTTTCGGCAGTGAGCGGCGGCAGCCTGTATCGAAAATCTTCCTTCCTGCTGGATAGTCTGGGCAAGCAAATATTTGCGCCCTTCATTCAATTGAAAGAGCTGCCGCATCTTCCCAAAGGGCTTGCCAGCAGCCCCTTTGATAGTGAAGGCGTGGCAACCCATGAACGGGACATCATCACGGATGGTGTGTTGAACGGGTATTTCCTGAGCTGCTATTCCGCGCGCAAGCTGGGCATGCAGACCACAGGCAACGCTGGCGGCAATCACAATTTGATAGTGCAAAGCGGCGAGCATGATCTTGCAGGTCTGCTGAAGATGATGAATAAGGGGCTGCTGGTGACCGAGCTATTAGGGCATGGTATTAACCCAGTGACCGGCGATTACTCGCGCGGTGCGGCCGGATTCTGGGTAGAGAACGGCGTGATTCAGTACCCGGTTGAGGAAATCACTATTGCAGGTAACCTCAAGGATATGTTCATGCATATTGCGGCAGTAGGGACGGATGTTGAAATCCGCGGCTCGAAGCAGTGTGGATCGATTTTGATTGAGAATATGACGGTGGCCGGAGAGTAAAAAGGCGTCTGATATCGCAGGCGTAAAAAAAGCGCGTTGGAGACAACGCGCTTTTTTACTTAGCGAGAATTTTTTACAATTCAGTCGCGTGCTTGGCCAGATAGTCTGCCACGCCTTTCGTGTCAGCTTTCATACCGGCCTTGCCTTTGTTCCAGCCAGCCGGGCAAACTTCGCCGTGTTCTTCGGTGAATTGCAGCGCGTCGACCATGCGGATCATTTCGTCGATATTGCGGCCCAGCGGCAGGTCGTTGACTACCTGGTGACGTACCAGGCCGTTCTTGTCGATCAGGAAAGAACCGCGGTATGCCACGCCAGCATCGGCTTCCACGTCATAGGCTTTGCAAATTTCGTGCTTGACGTCGGCAACCAATGCGTACTTGACCTGGCCGATGCCGCCATTGTTGACAGGGGTATTTTTCCAGGCGAGGTGGGTGAACTGGGAGTCGATTGAGACGCCAATGACTTCAACGCCGCGCTTGGTGAATTCGTCCAGACGATGGTCGAATGCGATCAGTTCGGAAGGGCATACGAAGGTAAAATCAAGTGGATAGAAGAACACCACGGCATACTTACCCTTGGTGTGCTTGGAAAAGGTAATGTCTTTGATTTCGTTGTTGCCGAGGACGGCGGTCGCGGTGAAATCGGGAGCGGCTTTGCCGACGAGAACTGCCATGGTTTTCTCCTAAGTATAAAGGTTAGATAAAGTCTAATCATATCTCAAATTGCAATAGTAATCATAGCCGAATTTTGGACCGACATAGAACGCTGGCCAAGTTTTATGCTGTGTTGGTGTATCTGGCTTTGGCTTCCCTGGCGGCAACAGCGTCTTTAGCGCTGTATGCTTTGCCAGACCACAGCATGTCGTAGGCGATTTCTTCGTTGCCGTTTTCACACAATTCCAGCACATGCTTGAACAGGGGCTGGAACGTCTCGCTGTGGTGCGACCGTTCGTGGTCTGCAAAGGTATTCCAGAAAGTGACGATGAGGGCCTCTTTCCCCTTCAGTGCGCTTTCCACGGCTTGACCGACTGTCGAACCTTCATTGGAAATCATGCCGCTATTCAGGCACACAAAGCCACCGACAAAGCCAGTATCGGAATGGTAGGTCTTGACGTTCTCGCATAGCGTGGCAACGCGCTCTTCCAGTTCTTCAACGCTATACTCGGGCTTGAGAATGACGCGATTAACGGTGACGATCCCATCGGAAGGGAATCCACTGATTAGGTTGCTCATGGTGTCCTCCTATAAGAAAATAAACAGATACTGAATGATTGGGCCGAATTAAAGCCGAACAATAACAGACTAACTTAGTCAGCTATAAGATTGGTCTGGATTACAAAAGTTCAAGGAGGTTTTCAAGATGAAAGGCAGCAAGACCGACCTGAGTGAAACACAAATCACCAGCCGAACCGTATTCAAAGGTCGATTGTTACACGTAAAGGAAGATATGGTTCGCTTGCCTGGCGGTCAGGAATCCATGCGCGAATACATCGAGCATCCGGGGGCGGTAGTGATTGTGCCGTTGTTTGAGAACGGCGACATATTGCTTGAACGCCAGTATCGCTACCCATTGCGGCGGGATTTTATCGAGCTTCCTGCGGGCAAGATCGATCCAGGTGAGGACGATCTTGTGTGCGGCCAGCGCGAACTGTTGGAGGAAACAGGCTATACCGCCAGCGAGTGGCAATACCTGACGACGGCCTACCCGTGTATCGGCTATTCGGACGAACGCCTGGTGTATTACCTCGCGGCCGGGCTCGACTACAGCGGACACCAGCCAGACGATGACGAGTTTCTGGAAATATTCCGGCTACCGCTGGGCAAGGCGCTGGATATGGTGGGCAGCGGGGAAATCTGTGACGCTAAAACATTGATAGGGCTGTACTGGGTGGAAAAAATTCTTGCGGAGGGATTTATCCGTACCCCTTGAATTCACCCGTTTCTACCCCCATTTTTGTTCGCTAAACCTATTGGGAGAACGACAATATGACTGTTGCTACACACAAAGAAACGCTGGGCTTCCAGGCGGAAGTCAAACAACTGCTTAACCTGATGATTCACTCCTTGTACAGCAACAAGGAGATATTCCTGCGCGAGTTGATTTCGAATGCGTCTGACGCAGCAGACAAACTGCGTTTTGAAGCGCTGACGGATGATGCGCTGTTCGATGGCGACGCGGACCTGAAAATCCGCATTTCCCTCGATAAGACGGCGCGTACGGTAACTATTACCGACAACGGCATTGGTATGTCGCGTCAGGAAGTGATCGACAATGTTGGCACCATCGCCAAATCCGGCACGCGGCAATTTTTTGAATCGCTTAGTGGTGACCAGGCCAAGGATGCGCACCTGATTGGCCAGTTCGGCGTGGGTTTTTACTCGGCGTTTATCGTCGCGGACAGGGTGACGCTGGTCACACGTCGCGCTGGCGTCGGCGCCGAACACGGCGTGCGCTGGGAGTCCGAGGGTGCCGGCGAATACACGCTGGAAACCGTGGAAAAGCCAACGCGCGGCACGGATGTGATTCTGCACTTGCGTGAGGGTGAAGACGAGCTGTTATCTAGTTGGACGTTGCATTCCATTATCCGCAAGTATTCCGACCACATTACGCTGCCTATCGTGATGAAAAAGGAAGAGTGGGATAAGGACAAAGGCGAGAACGTAGTGACCGAAGAAGACGAAACGGTCAATCAGGCTTCCGCCCTGTGGGCCAGGCCAAAAAGCGATATCACCCAGGAACAGTACACGGAATTTTACAAGCATGTGGCGCACGACTTCGAGCCGCCACTGGCCTATGTTCACGCCAAGGTTGAAGGTAAGCAGGAATATACCCAGCTGCTTTACATTCCCGGACGCGCGCCATTCGATTTGATGGAATATGACAAACGTCATGGCATAAAACTCTATGTGCGGCGCGTATTTATCATGGACGATGCAGAACAGTTGATGCCGCGCTATATGCGCTTTGTGCGCGGGGTGATCGACTCCAACGACCTGCCGCTGAATGTGTCGCGTGAAATATTGCAGGCTTCAAAGGAAATTGATGCAATCCGTGCCGGCTCGGTGAAAAAAGTGCTGGGTGTGCTGGAAGACCTGGCTGAAAACGACAAGGAAAAATACGCGAAATTCTGGCAGGAATTCGGGCGGGTGCTGAAGGAAGGTATCGGCGAAGATACCGCCAACAAGGAACGCATTGCCAAGCTGCTACGCTTTTCTTCCACGCATAACGACACGGTCGAACAAACTGTTTCGCTGGCGGATTACGTGGGACGGATGAAAGAAGGACAGGAGAAAATTTACTACGTCACCGCAGATAGTTTTACTGCAGCCAAGAACAGTCCGCACCTGGAGATTTTCCGGAAAAAAGGCATAGAAGTTCTGCTTCTAGCAGAGCGGGTGGACGAGTGGATGATTTCGTACCTGACCGAGTTTGACGGCAAATCTTTGCAGTCGGTGGCTAAAGGCGGTCTGGATCTGGGCAGGCTGGAAGACGAGGAAGAGAAAAAGGCCCAGGAGAAAGATGCCGACGAATTTAAAGAATTGATTGGCAAGGTCAAGGAAGCGTTGGGCGAAAAGGTGAAGGACGTGCGCGTTACTCATCGCCTGACCAACTCGCCTGCCTGCCTGGTGGCGGATGAGAATGATGTCGGCATGAACCTGGGACGGCTGCTCAAGGCGGCCGGTCAGAAAGGGCCGGATACCAAGCCGATACTTGAAATCAATCCGCATCATCCAATTGTCGCCAAGCTCAATGCCGAAGCAGGGGGCGAACGTTTCTCCGATTGGAGCTACATTTTGTTCGATCAGGCATTGCTGGCGGAAGGTGGGCAACTTGAGGATCCGGCCGGTTTTGTGCAGCGTCTTAACGGACTGATGCTGGCCATGATTCACTAGTCTTGACAAGTTGGCTGATCTACCAGAAAGGGCGCCACGTTTGCTTGTGGCGCCCTTTCTGTTTTTATATCCAGACCGTCATTTTCCCGACACGTGCGTTTGACTTTCGTCTCAAGGGACGCATTTAATTTCCTAGTATGGTGCTGATGTCTTGCTCACAAGGCTGTTGATCGCCAATTTCTTGGCACGGATAGTGCTACTAGATGATGAAGCCTCTGATTAAGTTGCAACACAACCCGGTTCGACTTGATCAGACTTTTAAATTTATCAAGCCACATTTTGAGCTTGATCGTTATCTAGATGGAATGGCAGATGCTCGGTTTGTTGCACACAATATTACGCAAGCGGGAAATGGACCCAGCCACCAATCTCGTCGCTACCAAGCGCTTGATTGGCGCATTGCCTTTGCAAGATGAGTACGAAGCGCATCATATGATCGTCAAAGTGCTCAACCTGTTTAACAGCAGTACCGAGCCGCTAAACCGGGAACGCTTGCAGATACTGTTCCGCTTGGATGAAAGTTGCCAGGGGCTGCAGGATGGCCTGAGCCGTCAGTATCTGAAAAATACCAGGTCACTCAAGCATGCTGAAAAAGTCTTGTGGAAGGAGATCTTTGCGCTCAATTGGCACCTGGCACATGCTTATCAGGCATTCTTGCGCCAACTGGTTACTCACCGTGGCGAAAGCGAGTTTAGCAATGATTTGCCGCTGATTGCCACGCGCGCCATGCACTATTTCGGTACTGAAGTGAAGTGGCGTTATTTCCATCAGGAAGAGATGGAGCCCAATATGTGGCGGCGCTTGCACAAAATTTACCTTATTGCTGAATCGGTAAATTTTGCGGGGGAGCGGATTGCGCTAGCGGATGGCAGTATGACTACATGCGGTGACGAGTACCTGCAAATCTTGCTGCTCGATTTGTTGACCCCAACCAGCCTGAAGTCTGTGGAAATTGAAGTGCTCGATCATATGCTAAACAAATGGTCGGCGCAGATTGCATTAGATCGTGTAGCAGACGCTGCATACCATACGCATCGGATTGATTTCTCCGCAGGTGCCGGCGCCAGCAGGCTTATCGGCACTGGTGAAGGCGGCGATAAAGTGCGCTACTTCAGCATCAAGGGTGTCCTGGAAAGTCTGAATAAGGTTGTCGATGGCCTTCGTGCTGGCGAGCTTCCCGAAAAACATGATTTGCCCTTTGATTGCCGCTTGCTCAAGTGCGTGGATCTGCTGGAGCAAGTTACTATTTTATGGAGTCGCGGTACAGCCTTGCGCATTTTGCCCCGTGATAAGTATAGGCGTCCGGTTGAAGTGGCGAGTGGTTTTGAGGCACTCAAACTGAAGCTGATGCCGGGTGCTGAAATGATTGATGAGATAAGCGGCAATCCGGAATATTGGGCGCTGGTGAACGAAAGTGAGCGCGGAGTGGGATTGAAAATCGATTCGCCCACCTCAGAGAGCCCATCCGTTGGCAATTTGGTGGGTATTCGAGACCTGGGTGGCAATGACCGCTGGGAAATCGGCGTTGTGCGATGGTTGACTGCTACCGATGATGGCAGAATGGCTGCCGGAGTTGAAAAGCTCAGCTTCTCGCCGCGTTTAGTGGAGCTAAAATCGGTTGAGAATCCGCTGATTGAGCCTGGTCTGGAAGCGAATGCAGCGCCGTCCGCGGAAGCATTGTTTCTGCCGCGTGTAGATGAACATGGTATGGCCAGCAGTCTCATTTTTCCGAGTCATTTGTTCTCCGCCGGACGATTGCTGGATTTGTACGACAGCAGCGTCATTTACCGGGTTAGATTAAGCAGCGTGGTAGAGCAGAACACCGAGTGGACTATGGCGAAGTTTGATATTCTTGGCCGTCGCCAAATTTAAGCGTTAACTTTGGGTGGGTAAATAGTGCCCACATGGAAACTATAATTGCCTGTTAGCTGGTCTGCATAGAAGTGACGCAAAGTGTCGCGGACAGACGAGAAAGCCAGTTCATGCCAAGGAATTTCCGTTTCGAGAAACAATGCGACTTCCAAACTTTCCGACCCAGCTGCATAGTCCAAGTCTAGCAGTTTGGCGCGAAACAATAGGTGAACCTGATTGATGTGAGGCACGCTGAACATGCTGAACGGCGCACCTATTTCTACCCTTGCGCAGGCTTCTTCCAAGGTTTCCCGCGCCGCTGCCTCAGTGGTGGTTTCGCCATTTTCCATAAATCCAGCGGGCAATGTCCAAAAGCCATAGCGCGGCTCAATCGCGCGGCGGCATAGCAGGATCTTACCTTCCCATTCCGGGATGCAGCCTATCACCATGCGCGGATTCTGATAGTGAATCGTGCCGCATTGGTCGCAGATGAAGCGGGGGAGGGAGTCTCCGGGTGGGATGCGAAGCGACAATGAGGCGCCGCAGTGGCTGCAATAGTTCATTTTTTTCAGGATGCGAAGATTTTGGCGATAGGCTCAAACTTAACAAAATTCCGCCTGGCTGAATAGTCTACTGACCTAGTCGGGAAAATTTTGTACACTGTCGGACTGTACAAACCACTCTAATTTACCAACTTACTGAATCCATGCGTCCATCCCATATCCTTTCCATTCTCGACCGCGAGTTTTTGAGTACCGTCAACAAGCAGCACACTCCGGTGATGTTGTGGGGGCCGCCAGGCGTGGGCAAGTCCCAAATAATTGCCCAGATTGCAGCACAGCATCAGGTGCCGATTATCGATATCCGTTTGTCGCAGATGGAGCCCACCGATTTGCGCGGCATCCCTTTCCGCAAGGGAGAGTTTGTGGAATGGTCGGTGCCGGCGGTGTTGCCTGACGCCAAGCGTCATGGAGAACGCGGTATTCTGTTTCTGGACGAAATTACTTCTGCACCGCCCACGGTGTCTGCCGCAGCGTATCAACTGATTCTCGACCGCCGCCTGGGTGAATATACCGTGCCGGAAGGCTGGGCCATCTTCGCTGCCGGCAACCGCCAAGGCGACCGCGGCGTGACCTATGCCATGCCAGCACCGCTGGCCAATCGCTTTACCCACTACGAAGTGGAAGCCAACCTGGATGACTGGGTGATGTGGGCACATGGACGCGATATTGACGAACGCGTGATTGCATTTCTGCGCTTCCGTCCCGACCTGATATTCAACTTCGACCCGGCGCATAACCCAGTGGCATTTCCCTCGCCGCGTTCCTGGGAATTTGCGCATCGCGCGCTGCAAAAATTTGAAGTATTGCCGAACCTGATGCTGGATACGCTGCAAGCCTGTATCGGCCAGTCGGCAGGGGTTGAACTGAAAGCATTCGTGGATAACATGACCCAGTTGCCGGATATCGACGCGATTCTGGATGGCTCCGATATGCAAGTGCCGCGCAGTATCGATCTGCAATATGGCGTGGCCTCAGCATTGGTGCGCCGTGCCGTAAAGGGGAAAGATACCGGCGCGGGAAGCAAAATTTGCGGCAATATCCTGCGTTACGCGGCTTTGTTTCCACAGCGCGAAATGGGCGTGATGCTGGTCACCGACCTGCACCGCGCCATTGGCAAGCCGCTGTTTGCCGTGCCGGAATTTGCCGAGTGGGCAAATACGATTTCGGATCTTGTGCTGTACGACATGAAGTGGTCGGGGCCTGCACAGGCTTGAAGGGATTGTTAACCGCCGATGAACGCAGATTAACGCCGATCGTGCGATTGGATCTATGAAAGCACATTTCAAAATATGGGTATTTCGAATCTGGGCTTTTGTAGGTGCCCCTGTCCTTTTCGGCATCTATGTTCTCTGGTCCTATCGTTATGCTCTGTCACAAGGCCAATTGCCATACGCTATCTTCCCCATATGGCAATGGTATTTTGTGTTTGGTACGTGTGCTGTAAGTGGAATTGCAGCCGTTAATTTGTTGCCCATAAACCGCTTGTGGGTGCGCATTGCTGCGAACATTATTTATCTTCCAATAATCGCCATTGCTTTGCTATACGTTCATCTTTTTGTTGCGTGTGCCAATGGTGACTGCCTTTAAACATATGCCTAACCGATTATCAGTCGAGTGGAATACCCATGAGGGCACCGAACCGCAACTTAAGCGATATCGCGCCAAATATCGGTGTTCATCTGCGTTCATCGACGGTTCCATACTGTTCTAACATGAGCGTCGATCAAAAAGAAATCGAAACCAAGCTGTCCGCAGCGCGCACCAGGCTCATTTTAGAGAAGCCATTTCTCGGTACGCTGGTCATGCATCTGCCGCTCAAAGCGGTGGAATGGTGCGCCACGACAGCCACGGATGCGCGTGCCTTTTACTACAACCCCCAGTTCATCAATCACCTGAATCTGAGCCAGACCCAGTTCATGCTGGCGCATGAAGCACTGCACTGCGCTCTTAGCCATTTTTCGCGGCGCAGCCACCGCACCAAGCGGCGCTGGGACGTGGCCTGCGACCACGCGGTCAATTTGATGTTGTCCGAAGAGGGTCTGAAAGCGCCGCCTGGTGCATTGATGAACCCGCTTTACAAGCATCTCACTGCAGAAGAAATTTATCCCTTCATTCAGGCGGAACCCACGGAAGAAACGATTGATGACCATTTGTTCGACGGCGAAAGTGGTGACGACCAAGGCGTAGGCGCGGGCGACAACGACTGGAGCCAGACTGGTGCCAATCGCGGCAAAGAAGACCAGGGCAAGGGCAAGCAAAGCAGCGACGAACAGGCCGGAGGCAAGTCAGGCACGCCAGTCCAAGAACAGGAAAATCAGGGTGGCATGGGTGGCGCGGAAGAACGCGAAGCCACAGAAGGCTTTGAGAAGCCGCGCGAGCCTTCCATCAGCGAAAAGGAAGAACTCAGCACCCAGTGGCGTCAGCGTTTGGCTTCTGCCGCGCAGCAGGCGCGTCAGGCCGGCAAGCTGGCCGATTCCTGGATGCGCCTGGTAGATGACCTGATCCAACCCAAGCAACCCTGGCGCATGCTGCTGGCGCGTTACATGATGAGCGTGGCGCACGACGACTACAGCTTCCAGCGCCAATCCAGACGCGAAGGCGATGCCATGCTGCCCAGCCTGTACAGTGGCCAGGCAAACATCGTGGTAGCGCTGGATACCAGCGGGTCAATTGGCGATGATGAGATTCGTGAATTCGTCAGCGAAGTGGATGCCCTCAAAGGCCAGATACGCGCCCGTGTAACGCTGCATGCCTGTGACGAGCGGTTAGCGCCAGATGGGCCGTGGCTATACGAATCGTGGGAGCAGGTGAATCCCCCAGAAAAAGTCAGCGGCGGTGGTGGTACCGATTTCCGTCCTGTATTCGAGTGGGTGGAGCATGATGGCTTACGGCCAGATCTACTGTTGTACTTTACCGATGCAGAGGGTGAGTTCCCACCCCACGAACCTCACTACCCAGTGATTTGGTTGGTCAAAGGAAAAACGCCGGTGCCGTGGGGACAGCGGATACAGTTGAATTGACCTAGCAAAAGTAGTTGGACGCAGAGAAACGCAGATAAGCGCAGATGAAGCACGGTTTTGTTGTTATACATGCACTCACTATATGGGTGAGGGGGCACATCTCTTCAATAAATTGAATCATCAGCGGTAATCGGATTTGATCTGCGTCCAATATTTTTTAACCTATATCCGCTATTTGAACGGTATTCTGTCGTTCAATTCGTCAATGTATTGCGCCATGCCCTGTGCCTCGCGCGCGAGGTATTGTTCCACCGCGCGGGAAAATTCGGGATGCGCCAGCCAGTGCGCCGACCAGGTCTGTGTCGGCAGGAAGCCGCGCGCCAGTTTGTGCTCGCCCTGAGCGCCACCCTCAAACACTTTTAATCCGCGCTCGATACAGAATTCGATGGCCTGGTAGTAACAAGCTTCGAAGTGCAGGGCAGGGTGGTACTCGATACTGCCCCAGTGACGTCCATACAGACGTGATTCATCGTAAAAATTGAGGGTGCTGGCGATGGGCTTGCCTGAACGGTAAGCGATGATGAGCAGGATGTTGTCAGCCATGACCGAGCCGATGCGCTGGAAAAATTCCAGGTTCAGGTGTGGTGGCGAATTATGTTCGCGGTAGGTATTGGCGTAACAGGTGTAAAAGAACGCCCAGTGTGCTGGTGTGATGGCCTCACCGGTGAGCTTTTCGAAAATGATTCCGGCATCTTTTACCTTGCGCCGTTCCTGTTTGATTTTTTTCCGCTTGCTGTGGCTCATGGCGGCAAGATAGGCGTCAAAATCGGCGAAGCCCGGGTTATGCCAGTGGAATTGCACGCCATGGCGCAGCATCATGCTTTTGGCTTCCATTTCCCTCGCCTCCATTTCTGGCGGGAACAGGCAATGCAGCGAAGATACACTCATCTCCTGAGCGAACCGCAGCGCCTCCGCAATCAGTTGAGCGCGAATCTCGCTGCTGCCTGCAAGCAGGCGCTGTCCGGGCACGGGGGTGAATGGAATGGAGTTGACCAGCTTGGGGTAATATTGCAGCCCATGTTGCGCATAAGCATCTGCCCAGGCCCAGTCAAATACGAATTCGCCCCAGGAATGGTGTTTGATATACAGCGGCATGGCGCCGACAAGATTTCCCTCTTCCCATAGGCTGATGTGTTGCGGGATCCAACCTTCGTTGGCACAGACGCAATCGGTTTCCTCCAGCGCAAGCAGGAACGCGTGGCGCAGAAACGGCTGTGGGCCAGCGAGCTGGTTCCAGGCATCTTCGGGTAGCTCGGAAATGCTTGAAGAGACACGAACCATGGTGTTGGAGGCAGTTTCGTTCAGGATGAATGTTCCTTTAGGGCAATGCGCGCAAAGGCACTGGTTTCCCGATGTGATAGCCTTGTGCAAAATCCACGCCGATTTGTTTGAGTAGCGATAGGGTTTCTTCGTTTTCTACCCATTCGGCAATGCTTTGTATTTTCATGACATGACCAATCTGGTTGATGGCCTCCACCATGGCATGGTCGATCGGGTCAGTCGCCATGTCTTTGACGAATCCACCGTCTATCTTGATGTAATCGACGGGCAAATTTTTCAGATAGCCAAACGAACTTAAGCCGCTGCCGAAGTCATCAAGCGAAAAGCGGCACCCAAGTTTTTTGAGTTCGTTGATGAATTGCGTCGCTTTGGTGAGATTGCTAATGGCCACGGTTTCAGTGATCTCAAAGCAAATCTGGTGGAGCGAAATACCGAACTGTTCGCTTGTGGTGCGAATGTAACTGAGCATGCCTTCATCACCCAGCGATGCGCCAGACAAATTGATGGCGATGACGCGCTTGTCGCTTACCGTCGAGTTGAAGCAACCATCGGTGATGGCAGAAAAGACATTGTGAATTACCCAGCGGTCAATGCTGTGCATCTTGTTGTAACGTTCTGCAGCGGGAATGAAGCTGTCGGGCGGGATGATATTGCCATCCTCGTCATTCATCCGTATCAGAATTTCCCAGTGATTGATATGCTGAGCACTGTCAGATAGTGTACTGATGGGTTGGCAGTAGAGGACGAAACGATTTTGTTCCAGCGCCTGTGTGATGAGGGTCGTCCAGCGCATCTCGCCGTGGCGCTGTGTCAGCGCATCATCAGTCGGATGGAAGACGTGCACACGGTTGCGTCCCATGTCCTTGGCGGCATAGCAGGCCAAATCGGCATTGCTCAGAATGTTGGCCGCGTTTAAGTTGTCTGTTGTGATCCCCACCACACCGATGCTGGCGCCAATTTCGAAAATCTTGTCGTGCCATGCGAAACGGAATTCCTTGACTTGATGGCGCATTTTCTCGGCGATTTCCTCTGCCTGAATGAGATTGCAATTTCCCAGCAGAACGCCGAACTCATCTCCGCCCAGGCGCGCCAGGATGTCGCCTCGTCTGATGCAGTCTAGTAGTACTGTAGCCAACTGGCGCAGCAGTTCATCGCCTGCCATGTGGCCGCAAGTGTCGTTAACGATTTTAAATTGATCCAGATCGAGGTAAAACAGCGCGTGCTGATCACGGGGTTCTACGTTGGTTAGCAGCTGATTCAGATGCTCTTCGAATTTGAGCCGGTTGTACAGGCCGGTAAGTGCATCATGGCTGGCCTGGTAGGAAAGCTGGTGGGCGAGCTTGCGCGCCTGGCTGACGTCCTGGCAGACCATGACTACGCCGATAACCACGTTCAAGTCGTTATGCAGCGGCGCGGCAGAGCCTTCCACTGCAACTTTATTTTCGCCTCCACGACGCAACAGGGCGGAATGGGCGGGAAACGTTTCAACATTGTTGCTTTTTAGGCATTCGTGCACAGCGTTGCGCGCCGGTTCGCCGGTATTTTCGTGCACGATGTTGATGACATTTTCAAGAGCCAGGCCGTGTGCTTCCTCGTTGTGCCAGCCGGTCAGCCGTTCTGCGGCTGGGTTCAAATATTGCACTTCGGCAGCGGCATTGGTGGTGATGACCGCTTCAGTGATCGATTGCAACGTGACCTCGGCACGCGCTTTTTCCCGGAACAGGTCTGCTTCGGATTGGGTCGTGCGCGCTAAAGCCTCGCGTAATGCCTGCTGCTGCAGGACTATGGAATTGAGCGCCTGGTTGATGAATCTGGCCAGGAAGCCAAACTCGTCGCTGTGTGTCTCATCAAAGCGCGACGTGATATCCCCTGCCGTAAAACGCTTTGCTGCTGTGACCATGCTGAGAAAAGGCCGGGACAAAAGGCGATAAAGAATCTTCTGCAAAATCAGGCCGAACACCATTACTATCAGGCCGATCGAGATCAGGACTTTCTTGCGGTAATCAGCGACAGTATTTTTAAGGCTAGGAAAATATACCGTCATCTGGATGTGGTAGGACTCTGCAGAGTCCTGCAACGAGGGAATCAACAGAGGCCGGGTAATGGTATCTTGCCCCGGCTGTTGAGTGCCGAACAGCAGTGTGCTGCTCCCGGTTGTTAATTTAATCGCTTCGAAATGCAGGGTTGGTTTCAGCGTTATGAAAACATCATGCAAAGCGCCATTGATATTCTTTAGGTCATGAACCGCAACTTTTTGTTCCGTGAGGTGTTCAACCAGTTCATGCTCCAGAACGCCTGCGTCGGTGATATTGCGCTTGATAAATTCCTGCTCTCTGCCTTGCAGCACGATGAAAGCTACCAGCAGCCCTAACAACATCATGCCCCAGAATACAATGCCGGTAATTTTGACCGGCAGGCCACCGGCGATGATGTCGGGAGATGTCGGCGGTGTTGCGTCGCTCACCGGCAGCCGGCCCATTTAATGGCTATCAGTACCGGACAAACACTGCTTACCCCAGCACCGAAAATGGCAAAGCCCATGAACCATGGCAAGAACCACAGTTTGTCGTAGAACAGCACATAGGTGGTGAATAGCATCAAGGCAACGACCAGACGCCAGGCGCGTTCAGCCTCGAAATTGAAAAGGTATTTTTGGTTGACCGGCGCCGGTGTATGGTCTGATTTGGCGATGGCTGCCGGATTGCTGCGCATTTTTTGAATCAGCAGTGGAATTCGCCAGTTGGTGATTCCTTCGAATGTCAGGATGGCGATCAGGGCATACATTAAGTAACTAAACTCGAAGTACAGCGCTATTAGCAATAAAGCGCCAAAGACCAGCCGGTAAGTGCGGTTACTCATGTTTCTCCCTGGGTGCATTGCCCTGTTGATGATTATGCCTTGAGAAACCGAAAAAAAATATACCGTTTGCCGGTATAAATTTACGAATCTTCAAGCGTGGCGGACGATCTAAAGGAAGGGCGGCAGACTGGCGTATTTAGAGGTTTTCATCCACAATACGTGGCTTTAAACGGCGAAATTTCGCAAAGAGTAGGGCATTATGAATTTACATGAGTACCAGGCCAAAGAATTGCTACATGCCTATGGTATTCCTACGCCACGCGGTGTGACAGTTGAAAACGCTGACCAGTCGGGTGCAGCGGCCAGCGAAATAGGCGGCGAGGCATGGGTGGTGAAAGCGCAGATTCACGCTGGTGGACGTGGCAAGGCAGGCGGCGTGAAACTGGTGAAGTCCATCGGCGAGCTGGAAGCTGCGGCCAAAGCGCTGCTAGGCAAAGCGCTGGTGACATATCAAAACGCGCCGGATGGCCAGATGGTGTTGCGTGTGCTGGTGGAAGAAACCCTGCCGATCGCACGTGAACTTTATCTTTCTCTGCTGGTGGATCGCGAGAGCGAACGTATCGCAGTGGTGGCCTCCGCCAGTGGTGGTATGGATATCGAAGAGGTCGCGCGCACTGCACCAGAAAAAATCCTGCGTGAAATCTGCGACCCACTATTGGGTTTGCAGGCGTTTCAGTGCCGCAACATCGCATTTGGTTTGGGGCTTGTAGACAAACAGGTCGGCGAACTCACCAAGATGCTGCTGGGATTGTACAAGTTTTTCAAAGCCTCGGACTTATCCCTGCTGGAAATTAACCCGCTGGTCGTGACAGAGGCTGGCAACCTGGTGGCGCTGGATTGCAAAGTGAGTGTGGATGACAATGCGCTATACCGGCAGAAAGGTCTGGCAGAAAAAAGTGATATTAGCCAGATCGACGCCAAGGAAGCGGCAGCGCATGAATTCGGCCTTAACTATATCGCCTTGTCCGGCAACATCGGCTGCATGGTGAATGGCGCGGGGCTTGCCATGGCCACTATGGATTTGATTAAACTGCACGGCGGCATGCCGGCCAATTTTCTGGACGTGGGCGGTGCGGCTACGGCGGAAACCGTCTCCAAAGCATTCAAAATAATTTTATCGGATAGCAACGTCAAGGCGATTCTGGTCAACATTTTCGGCGGCATCATGCGCTGCGACATTATCGCTGAAGGCATCATCCAAGCAGTGAAAGAAGTGGATGTGAAAGTGCCGGTCGTCGTACGCCTGGAAGGCACCAACGTTGACCTCGGTCGCAAGATGCTGGCGGAGAGCGGACTGAAAATAATTTCCGCAGACGGGTTGACGGATGCCGCCAAGCGCGCCGTTGCCGCTGTGGCTTGAAGGAATTGTAATGAGTATTCTCATCAACAAAAATACCAAAGTCATTTGCCAGGGTTTCACCGGCAAGCAAGGCACTTTCCACTCCGAACAGGCCATTGCCTACGGCACGCAAATGGTGGGCGGCGTCACGCCTGGCAAGGGCGGACAGACCCATCTCAACCTGCCTGTGTTCAACACCGTGCGCGATGCAGTTCGCGGCACCGGTGCCAATGCCAGCGTAATTTACGTACCGGCGGGCTTTGCCGCGGACTCCATCATGGAAGCGGCGGATGCGGGCATTCAGGTCATCGTGTGTATCACTGAGGGGATTCCGGTACTGGATATGCTGAATGTTAAAGCGGCGCTACTTGCAAATGGAGCGAGGCTGATCGGCCCCAATTGTCCTGGCGTGATCACGCCGGATGAGTGCAAGATCGGCATCATGCCCGGCTTTATTCACCAGCGCGGCAAGGTCGGCATCGTGTCCCGTTCCGGTACGCTAACCTACGAAGCGGTCTACCAGACCACGCAACTGGGGCTTGGGCAGACCACTTGCGTAGGCATCGGCGGCGATCCCATCAAGGGACTCGATTTCATCGATTGCCTGGAAATGTTCCAGGAGGACAATGAAACCGAAGCCATCATCATGGTGGGCGAGATCGGCGGCACGCGCGAGGAAGAGGCTGCCGATTACATCAAGTCGCATGTGACCAAACCGGTTGCCGCTTACATCGCGGGTCAGACTGCCCCAAAGGGTAAACGCATGGGGCATGCTGGCGCCATTATTGCGGGCGGTTCAGGTCGTGCCGAAGACAAGATTGCAGCGCTGGAAGCGGCCGGCGTGACCGTGGCTAAATCGCCAGCGGAAATTGGTGAGGCCATGATGACGGCCATCAAAGTTTCGCGCTGATACCACGCGAAGCCATTTATTATGAAAATCGCGATAGCCCAAATCAACTGCCTGGTCGGCGATCTTGACGGTAATGCCGCCAAGATTCTTGATTACGCAGAGCGTGCCAGCAAAGAGGGCGCCAGCCTGCTACTCACACCGGAACTTGCGCTGACTGGCTATCCGCCGGAAGACCTGTTGCTGCGCGAGGGTTTTTTACAAGCCTGCGAGGAAGCACTGGTTAATCTGGCTGCACAGACCTCGGGCATTACGCTGGTTGTTGGCCATCCGCACCGTGTGGCGGGCAAGCGCTACAATGCGGCGTCGGTGTTGCAGGATGGCAAGATTGTCGCCACTTATCTCAAGCATTGCCTGCCCAATCACACCGTGTTCGACGAGGTGCGTTATTTCTCAACCGGCAGCGAGCCATGCGTGTTCGAGCTGGATGGCATCAAATTTGGCTTGAACATCTGTGCCGATATCTGGGATGAGGGTGTATGCGGGAATCATGGTCCGGCAGAAAAAGCGCGTGCGGCAGGCGCGCAGGTGCTGCTGGTATTGAATGCCTCGCCCTACCACATGGAAAAACAGGATGGCCGTCATCAATTGGTTGTATCGCTTGCCCGCGAAAATGGCATGGCCGTGGTTTATGCCAACCTGGTGGGTGGGCAGGACGAACTGGTATTTGATGGCAATTCCTTTGTCATGGATGCCTCGGGGAAGCTGGTGCGCGAGCTGCCGGCATTCGAGGAAACGCTTGGATTTGTGTCGTTAGAAAATGCGGTGCCACAGCCGGGCAAGATAGCGCCATCGTTGTCGCTGGAGGCAAGCGTATACCAAGCGCTCTGCCTGGGCGTGCGCGATTACGTGGGAAAGAATGGTTTTCCCGGCGTGGAGCTCGGTCTGTCCGGCGGCATCGACTCGGCATTGACACTGGCGATTGCGGTCGATGCATTGGGTGCAGCGCATGTGCACGCCGTGATGATGCCCTCCCAGTTTACCGCCGACATAAGCCTGGAAGATTCGCAAAGCATGGTGGAAACACTGGGGGTACGCTACAGCGAGATTCCCATCAAACCCATGTTTGATGCATTCCTCAACAGCCTGGCGGACGAATTCGACAATTTACCCTTCGATCTTACCGAGGAAAATATTCAGGCGCGTATTCGCGGTACCATGCTGATGGCCATGTCCAACAAATACGGTACTATCGTGATTACGACGGGCAACAAGAGCGAAATGGGTGTGGGTTACGCCACACTGTACGGTGATATGGCGGGCGGTTTCGCCGTGTTGAAGGATGTACCCAAGACGCTGGTCTATCGCTTGGCCAAGTATCGCAATACAATCAGTGCGGTGATACCGGAGCGCGTGATTACCCGTGCGCCTTCAGCCGAGTTGCGGCCAGACCAGACCGATCAGGATGCGCTGCCACCTTACGATATTCTGGATGCCATCATGGAGCGTTACGTGGAGCACGATTTGTGTCCAAACGAGATTATTGCGCAGGGTTTCCCTGAAGCGGATGTGCGCAAGGTGGTACGTTTGATTGACCTGAACGAATACAAGCGACGTCAGTCGCCAGTCGGTGTCCGTATTACCCAGCGCGGGTTCGGCAAGGACCGGCGTTACCCGATTACTTCAAAGTATAAGCCGCAGTTTTAGGAGGATAGAAATGAAAAAGATCGAAGCTATTATTAAACCGTTCAAACTGGATGAGGTACGCGAGGCGCTGTCGGAAATCGGCGCCAGCGGGCTGACTGTTACCGAGGTAAAAGGTTTCGGGCGACAGAAAGGTCATACAGAACTTTATCGTGGCGCCGAGTACGTGGTGGATTTTCTGCCAAAGATTAAAATCGAACTGGTGGTTGCGAGCGAGCTGGTTGATGCGGCCATCGAAGCTATTGTGAAGGCCGCACGCACCGGCAAGATTGGGGATGGGAAGATTTTTGTCATGCCGGTGGAGCAGGTGGTGCGGATTCGGACGGGGGAGACTGGAGAGGCGGCGATTTAGTTTACGTAATAAAAGTTTTCATCACTATCTGGCCTTTGAGAGTTTGTTGTCGGGCTACCCCCGACATCCTGGCTTTTCGGTATGCGTTAGTGCAATACATGGCGCGCTGCCAAAACCCAATTCGCCATCCTGTTCGGCGAACGATTCACAACTTCAGTTTAAAAGTGCTGTGAAATTTAAACGTGACTTCGGACACACAAAATTCCTGACACTACCGTAAGAACTAAAATTTTCTGACTCCAAAATTTTCGCTCGAAGTTCTCAGATTATTTGCCGAGTTTGGCGGAAATGAGTTCGCGCGTGAGCTCAATCGTTGCCTTAACGTCTTCGATTTCATACTCGTCCCGCTGTGCGTGACTTGCCTTCGTTCGAACGTGCGCAGCAACTCGTGCTCGTTCGGTCTTCACGCTCGAAAGCTCACCACGATTCGTTAGCTCGGAAATTAACCCATCAATCTTCAGGCCTATCTCGGCGATTCCTTCATTGCGGCATATCTGACGCAGCGTACCTTCGAGCACAACACCGGCTATGACGCCCGCTTCGTTCTTGCGCTTATCCTTGAGGTAGGCATCAGCGTGGTCAAGGAAATCATCGAACGTTTCGGCTCGAGCTTGATTGGCGACCGATGCCAGTAGCCCAGCATTTGCATCGATGAGGCAAACACCAAGTGAACCGCATTCTGCGCTGCTGTTATCCAAGCGGAGCACTCTGCGCGCTGCGTGTCCTCAACGCATTGTCCGTACTGATTTCCTACGGAAAGCGATCTGCTTTGCTCAATCAGATATGTTAGCCGTTGCTGGATATTCTCTTCTACTGACACAGTGGTGCTCCCTGCATATTGAATAGGGCTAATACATATTCAATTTACTATTGAAATATTACACCGAACTCTACGCGGCATGATCTATACCGTCAATCGTAATTCTTTGTGTTGTAAAGATATTTTTAATATGGCCAAGGGGGACAAACTTGAAACGTAACTGCATTGATGTTCGCGCAAACATTCCCTCGTTTACCGACACAAGCGCGAGCGCAATGAGTGAATTTAAACCGTGACCATTTTATCCGTGAGCGCAGGCTGGTTTGAAACCCCGCCGAGATTCGGGTAAACTGCGCTTCGCATTAGGCGCGTAGCTCAGCTGGTTAGAGCACCACCTTGACATGGTGGGGGTCGTTGGTTCGAGTCCAATCGCGCCTACCAATTTTTTGAACGTCGCAGCAGCGCCGTTTAGGTAGCGGGGCCACAATTAGCACCTTGCAGGGTGCTTTTTTATTTGCACGCTTTATTCTTGAAATTATGCCAACTATTCGTTTACCGGACGGCTCTCAACGGAGCTTCGAGCAGCCCGTCACAGTGGCTGAAGTCGCCGCCAACATAGGCGCGGGACTCGCTCGCGCGGCGCTGGCGGGGAGGGTGAACGGTAATCTGGTGGATACGTCTTATCGTATCGAGCAGGATGTTGATCTCGCTATCATCACCGACAAGGATGCCGAGGGTTTGGATGTCATCCGCCACTCGACTGCGCACTTGCTGGCGCAGGCTGTGAAAGAATTGTTTCCTGAAGCACAAGTGACCATCGGTCCGGTGATTGACGATGGTTTCTACTACGACTTTTCTTTCAAGCGTGCTTTTACACCGGAAGACTTGGCGGCCATTGAAAAAAAGATGGCAGAAATCGTCAAGCGCGATTTGCCTGTCACGCGCACAGTAATGGAGCGCTCCGACGCGATCAATTATTTCAAGGGCATCGGCGAGCATTACAAAGCACAGATTATCGAATCCATTTCCGCTGATCAGGATTTATCTCTCTACACCCAGGGCGATTTCACTGACCTGTGCCGCGGGCCGCATGTGCCGTCTACCGGCAAACTCAAGGTGTTCAAGCTGATGAAGCTGGCTGGCGCGTACTGGCGCGGCGATTCGAAGAACGAGATGTTGCAGCGCGTGTATGGCACTGCCTGGGCGAAGAAGGAAGACCTCGAGGCTTACCTGCATCGCCTGGAAGAAGCCGAGAAGCGCGACCATCGCAAGATCGGCAAGACGCAGGATTTATTTCATTTGCAGGACGAGGCGCCCGGCATGGTGTTCTGGCACCCCAAGGGCTGGACCATGTGGCAGCAGATCGAGCAGTATATGCGCGTAAAGCTCACTGACCACGGCTACCAGGAAGTGCGCACGCCGCAGGTGATGGATCGCGTCATGTGGGAGAAATCCGGCCACTGGGAAAACTACCGCGAGAATATGTTTACCACCTCATCGGAAAATCGCGATTACGCGGTGAAGCCGATGAACTGTCCAGGGCATATCCAGATTTTTAATCAGGGTTTGAAGAGCTATCGCGACCTGCCGTTGCGCCTGGCGGAGTTCGGCTCTTGCCACCGCAACGAGCCGTCCGGCGCGCTGCACGGCATCATGCGCGTGCGTGGCTTCACCCAGGATGATGCGCATATTTTCTGTACCGAAGCGCAGATTCAGGATGAGGTGAGTGCTTTTATCGATATGCTGCAGGAAGTCTACGCGGACTTCGGCTTCAACGAGGTTTTAATCAAGCTTTCCACGCGCCCGGAAAAACGGGTAGGTGCCGATGACTTGTGGGACAAGGCAGAAGCCGCACTGGAAGCGTCGCTTAACTACAAAGGCCTGGCTTGGGACTTGCAGCCCGGCGAGGGCGCATTTTACGGCCCGAAAATTGAATTCGCTTTAAAAGACTGCCTGGGCCGCGTGTGGCAATGTGGCACTATCCAACTGGATTTCGCGTTGCCGCAAAGATTGGGCGCTGAGTACATCGATGAGCAAAGCAGCCGCCAGGTACCGGTGATGCTGCACCGTGCCATTCTGGGCTCGTTCGAGCGCTTTATCGGGATTTTGATTGAACACCATGCAGGCGCCTTGCCGATGTGGCTGGCGCCGGTGCAGGCGGTGCTGATGAATATTACCGACAACCAAGCCGCTTATGCACGAGAAGTAGTGGATTTACTCAGGGAAAACGGCTTCCGGGTGCAATTGGACTTGAGAAATGAGAAAATAACCTATAAAATTCGGGAACATAGTTTGCAAAGGCTGCCTTACCAGCTGATTATCGGCGATAAGGAAATGGCAGCACGCATGGTTGCCGTGCGCACCCGCACCGGTGAAGACCTTGGCCAGATAACGCTTGATGCATTGCTAGAGCGTTTTGGCGAGGAAGTCACCAGCAAGGGCGGCACGGCTTAGTTTTTTGATTGATTTGGAGATTTAGCTATCGCTCAGGAAAAAGAATCGCGGATCAACGGCGAGATTACCGCGCCCGAGGTTCGTTTGGTCGGTGTGAAAAGTGAACCGCTTGGAATTGTAAGTCTGGCTGACGCCATGAGAATGGCGGAGGAGGCCGAAATCGATTTGGTCGAGATCGCCCCCACAGCTCAGCCGCCGGTATGCCGCTTGATGGACTACGGCAAGTTCAAATACCAGGAAAGCAAGAAGCAGCACGAAGCCAAACTGAAGCAAAAGCAAATTCAGGTCAAGGAAGTTAAGTTTCGGCCAGCGACGGATGATGGCGATTATGCAATCAAGCTACGCAATCTGATTCGCTTTCTCAGCGAGGGTGACAAGGCGAAAATCACGTTGCGCTTCCGCGGTCGCGAGATGGCGCACCAGGAGCTGGGTTTGGTCATGCTGAGACGTGTCGAAGCAGATTTGCTGGAGTACGGTACAGTCGAGCAATTCCCTAAGATGGAAGGGCGGCAGATGGTGATGGTGTTGTCGCCCAAGAAAAAATAGTAAATAGCTGTCAGCTATGAGTTCTCAGCTGTCAGTTTTTATTAGTAGTTGTAAGCGGGTTTTCTGAAGACTGAAAACTGACGACTGACAGCTCAAACAAGTGATGTCTGGCTAAGAAGTGTTCCCGTTGGGAACCGCCTGAACGTCATATAAAAATGGAGTAGCAACATGCCTAAGATGAAAACCAAGAGCGGCGCTGCCAAGCGCTTCAAGGCTCTGGGTGGCGGTGGTATTAAGCGTACGCACGCTTTCCTGCGCCACATTCTCACCAAGAAAACCACCAAGCGTAAACGTCAGTTGCGCGGTACCACTATGCTGGCCGCTAGCGACAAGCGCCAGGTGCGTGCCATGATGCCTTACGCATAAGGAGGTGAGAGATGCCACGCGTTAAACGAGGAGTTACGGCCCGAGCCCGCCATAAGAAAGTGCTCGAACAAGCTAAAGGTTTCCGCGGTCGCCGCGGAAACGTTTTCCGTATTGCCAAACAAGCTGTGATGAAAGCAGGGCAATATGCCTACCGCGATCGTCGTCAGCGCAAGCGTCAATTCCGCGCACTGTGGATTACGCGTATCAACGCAGCTTCACGTGAACTGGGTATGCCTTACAACCAGTTCATGAATGGCCTGAAAAAAGCGGCTATCGACATCGACCGCAAGGTGTTGGCAGATCTGGCTGTGTTCGATAAAGCAGCCTTTGCCAAGATTGCAGAACTGGCAAAAGCAAGCCTCAGCGCCTAAGACGTAGTACCCAAAGAAAAGGGAGGCTTTGAAGCCTCCTTTTTCGTTTCAATACCACGAGACTACAGCACGCGCTGTGGCAAACAAGTTGTGAAAACCTGATTGATGCCAAATCTCGACGATATCCTGAAAGAAGCACTCTCCCAGTTTTCGGCTATAGATAGCTTGCCTGAACTGGAACAGGTCAAGGCACGTTACCTGGGCAAGAGTGGAGCGCTCACCGAGCAACTCAAGCAGCTAGGCAAACTGAGCGCTGAGGAACGCCCTGCTGCGGGCGCGCGTATCAATGAGATCAAGCAGAAGCTGGAAGAAGCGTTAAAGGATCGCCGCGATGCGATTCAGGGGCGTGCATTGGAAGCCCAGCTTGCACATGAGGCGTTAGATGTGACACTGCCCGGTCGCGGTATGGGTACAGGCGGTTTGCATCCGGTGACCAGAACGCTTGCGCGTATCGAAGAGCTTTTCCATTCCATCGGTTTTGCGACTGCCGAAGGGCCTGAAATCGAAACCGATTTCTATAACTTTACCGCACTTAATATTCCGGAAAATCATCCTGCCCGTGCCATGCACGATACCTTTTATTTGAAGGATGGACATCTGCTGCGTACGCATACTTCCCCGGTGCAGGTGCACTACATGCAGAATCATCAACCGCCACTGAAGATCATTGCGCCGGGCCGTGTTTATCGTGTGGATTCAGATGCTACTCATTCGCCCATGTTTCATCAAGCTGAAGGACTGTGGGTGGACGAGCAGGTGAGCTTCGCCGATCTGAAAGGGGTGGTGCAGGATTTCCTACGGCGTTTCTTCGAACGTGATGATCTGCAGGTGCGTTTCCGCCCATCGTTCTTCCCGTTTACCGAGCCTTCGGCTGAAATGGATATGAGCTGGAACGGTGGCTGGCTAGAAATCGGCGGCTGCGGCATGGTGCACCCCAACGTGTTCGCGCATGTGGGCGTGGACAGCGAAAAATATGCTGGCTTTGCGTTCGGCCTTGGTGTGGAGCGCTTGGCTATGCTGCGCTACGGTGTGAATGATCTGAGGTTGTTCTTCGAGAACGACTTACGTTTTTTAAAACAATTTAATTGAGACCGCGGGGAGTACGGGGACACGGGGATTTCTAATGATTGTGGCTTCCCCGTGTTCCCCTCCGTGCCCCCCGTGGTAAAAATAAAGAAATGAAATTCTCCGAAAATTGGCTACGCACTTACGTTAACCCTTCGCTCTCCAGCGAGGTTCTGGCGCATACGCTGACTATGGCAGGCCTGGAAGTTGAGGCGCTGGAGAATGTTGCGCCTGCTTTCGAAAAAGTCGTGGTGGCTGAGGTTCTGTCTGTAGAAAAGCATCCTGATGCTGACCGATTGAACATCTGCCGGGTGAATACCGGGGCTGCGGAACCGCTGCAAATCGTGTGCGGCGCGAAGAATGTACACCAGGGCGCGCGCGTACCGTGTGCGTTGGTTGGTGCACAATTGCCTAGCATCACCATCAAGCAGGCCAAAGTGCGTGGCGTGGAATCCTTCGGCATGTTGTGTTCTGCAAAGGAACTGGGTCTGGCTGAAGAAGCCGACGGGCTCATGCTGCTGTCTTCGGATGCACCTGTCGGCAAGGATATTCGCACATATCTCGATCTCGACGATAAATTATTCACGCTGAAGCTCACGCCCAATCGCAGCGATTGCCTGAGCGTAACCGGTGTTGCACGCGAAGTGGCAGCAGTCACGGCAACGAGTCTGCTGTTGCCGGATGTGAAGCCAGTTGACACGACTATTGCCGATCAATTCCCGGTGAAGGTAACCGAAGCTGGCGCATGCCCACGCTATTGTGGGCGCGTCGTGCGCAGTATCAATCCCAAAGCACAAACCCCGGAATGGATGGTTCGCCGCCTGGAAAGAAGTGGGCTGCGCAGTATCGGTGCCGTCGTCGATGTGACCAACTACATTTTGCTGGAGCTCGGGCAACCATTGCATGCATTTGATCTGGCGAAATTGTCGGGCGGCATTGAGGTGCGCTTTGCCAGAGCTGGCGAGCAGTTGAAATTGCTAAATGAACAGACCGCCACCCTGGACAGCGGCATGCTGGTCATTGCCGACGGCAACAAGGTGCTTGCGCTGGCGGGTGTGATGGGTGGCGCGGAAAGCGCAGTTTCGGACGCTACCGTCGATATATTTTTGGAAAGCGCATTTTTTTCACCTGAGGCTATTGCAGGCCGTGCGCGCAGTCTGGGTTTGTCGACCGATTCATCGCATCGCTTTGAGCGCGGCGTGGATTTCGCCGCCACGCGTGAGTGTCTGGAACGTGCTACTGCATTGATTATTGAAATTTGCGGCGGGGCCCCAGGCCCGGTGACGGATGTGACAGGCGAGCTGCCAAAACGCCAGCCAATCCAGTTACGCAAGGCGCGCGCACGACGCTTGCTGGGTATCAATATCAGTGATGAATCCATCGAATCATTGTTGAGTCGTCTGCAACTTTCGTACGTGAGCGAAAACGGCCATTATTTTGTTACGCCACCCTCTTACCGCTTCGATCTTTCAATTGAAGCCGACCTGATTGAGGAAGTGGCGCGCCTGTATGGTTACGATAATATTCCTGCAGCATTACCCAAAGCCGGGTTGGCATTATTGCCACGCTCGGAAACGAACCGCACTGTGTCAGCTTTGAAAGCTATTCTGGTTGCACGCGACTACCAGGAAATCATTACTTATAGCTTTGTCGATGCCGCCTGGGAGCTGGATTTTTCCGGCACAGAGAGCGCGCTTGTTTTGCAGAATCCTATCGCCAGTCATATGAGCGTGATGCGTTCGACGTTATTCGGTGGGCTAGTTGAGACGCTACGCTACAATTTGAATCGCAGGCAGGATCGTGTGCGATTGTTTGAGGTGGGGCGTTGTTTCGAAAAGGGTGATGATGCGTTGCGTCAGCCACTTAGGGTAGCGGGTCTGTGTTTTGGTGCAGCGCGACCGGAGCAGTGGGGTGAAACAGCGCGCAGCGTGGATTTTTTCGATGCAAAGGCTGATCTGGAAGCGCTGATGTATCCATTGACTGGATGCTTCGTGGCTGCGCAGCATCCAGCGTTTCATCCAGGACAATCCGCCCAGGTGTGGTTGGGCGAGCGAATGGTTGGTTGGGTGGGGATGCTGCATCCCCTCTTGCAGCAGAACTACGAACTGTCTTCGGCACCGGCCCTGTTCGAACTTGAACTGGATGCATTGCTGGCGCGTGGCATTCCTGCTTATGCCGAGGTTTCCAAGTTCCCGCCAGTGCGTCGGGATATTGCAGTATTGGTGGGTGACGACGTGAATGTGCAGGCGTTGTTGGATGGCCTGAATGCGTGTCCGCCGGCGATTGTGACGGCCATTGAATTGTTCGATGTTTATCGAGGCAAGGGCATCGATTCTGGTAAAAAAAGTCTTGCATTTCGGGTGCTTATGCAAGATACTCGAAAAACTTTAACGGACGAAGAAGTGGATGGTACGGTGGCTTTATTGACCAGTTTGCTGGCTGACCGCTTCGGTGCAAAACTAAGAAATTAAAGATGGGATTTGGGAGTGGTAATGACATTAACTAAGGCGGAATTGGCTGACATGCTGTTCGAGCGCGTGGGACTCAACAAGCGGGAAGCCAAGGATATGGTGGAGTCGTTTTTCGAAGAAGTGCGTACCGCACTGGAAAGCGGGGATTCAGTCAAATTGTCCGGGTTCGGTAATTTTCAGTTGCGAGAAAAGCCTCAACGCCCGGGACGCAATCCAAAAACAGGCGAGGAAATCCCGATTACAGCACGTCGCGTTGTCACCTTCCACGCCAGCCAAAAACTGAAGGCACTGGTAGAAAGCCACTATGCCGGAAATACTGCCGAAAGTTGATTTACCGCCGATACCGGCGAAACGTTATTTCACCATCGGTGAAGTAAGTGATCTGTGCGGTGTCAAACCGCACGTCTTGCGTTATTGGGAACAGGAATTCACCCAGCTTAAACCGGTTAAGCGCCGCGGTAATCGCCGTTACTACCAGCATCACGAGGTGTTGTTGATCCGCCGCATCCGTGAATTGCTCTATGAGCAAGGTTTCACCATCAATGGCGCACGCAACCGGTTGGAAGATGCCGCGCTGAAACCAGCGCGTAACATTGCGCCGTCTGCCTCGAATGTTAACGATGCAGCAGGATTCGATGCCGGCATGCTGCGCAAAGAGATCGCTGGCATACTTGAATTGCTGAGTATCTAATTCCCATTATCTCCTCTGCTTTTGATATAATTCGTGCCGTTCGGGGCGTAGCGCAGCCTGGTAGCGTACTTGCATGGGGTGCAAGTGGTCGGAGGTTCAAATCCTCTCGCCCCGACCAAATTCTTAACTTCCGTGTTTCTGGTTTCTGGTTTAGTTCCGGCGTAACCCGGAGGTTAGCCTACACTGAAACTTCGCTATCACTTCGTTTTCGGGTTTTGAGTTAAACTTGGAATTCGCAAGGCAGAACTCGAAAAACGGAAATCTATGCGAATCCTTCTTTCCAACGATGATGGTTATTTTGCACCGGGCTTGAATGCTTTGGCCGGTGCACTGTCGTCATTGGCTGACATTACCGTTGTTGCTCCCGAGCGTGATCGCAGTGGCGCAAGCAACTCCCTCACGCTTGACCGACCGCTTAGCTTGCGGCAATCCAATAATGGTTTCCACTATGTTAATGGCACGCCGACCGATTGCGTGCATCTGGCTGTTACCGGCATGCTGGAGTATCTGCCGGACATGGTAATTTCCGGCATTAATCACGGTGCCAACATGGGTGACGACACGGTTTATTCGGGCACCGTTGCTGCCGCCACTGAAGGTTTCTTGCTCGGTGTCCCAGCGATTGCCATGTCCTTGGCTAGCCATTCGCCCACCCATTTCGAGACAGCCGCCAGAGTGGCTGCCGATCTTGTGCGCCGTTTTCAGGACAATGCATTTCCTCAACCGGTGTTACTCAATGTGAATGTGCCAGATGTCCCTTACGATGAATTGCGCGGCATGCAGATTACGCGCTTGGGTAAACGCCACAAGGCGGAACCTGTGGTGAAATCGGTCAATCCGCGTGGTCAGACGGTTTATTGGGTAGGGGCTGCCGGTGCTGCGCAGGATGCGGGAGAGGGCACGGATTTCCATGCAGTGGCGAACAAATTTATCTCGGTGACGCCGCTGCAAATCGACCTGACACATTTTTCCCAGATCAACCCATTGGCTGCCTGGCTTAACCCATGAATATCCGGCACAGCGGCATTGGCATGACCTCGCAGCGCACGCGTATACGCATGGTTGAGCGTCTGCGTTCCCAGGGGATCACGGATGAAGTCGTGCTGGCGGCAATGGGTGCAGTGCCGCGCCATATTTTCGTAGACGAGGCACTGTCGAGCCGCGCTTATGAGGATATTTCCCTGCCCATCGGTTTCGGGCAGACCATCTCCAATCCGCACACCGTGGCTCGCATGTGCGAGATACTAAGAAACGGCGCTGATTTAGGGCGAGTATTGGAAATCGGTACTGGCTGTGGTTATCAGGCTGCAGTATTGTCCAAGCTGGCACGAGAGGTTTACTCAGTCGAGCGCATTGCGCCGCTGATTGCCAAGGCACGCCAGAAGTTGCGGGAGTTGCGCTTATCCAATGTGCGTTTGAAACACGCAGATGGCAGCATCGGTCTCAAGGAGGTTGCACCGTTTGATGCAATTATCATGGCTGCTGCAGCAACGCATGTGCAGCAAGAGTTATTACAGCAACTGGCACCTGGAGGCAGAATGGTTTTGCCGCTTGGCAGCAGCGAGCAGCGTTTATGCCTTATTGAACACACGCCACAGGGGTTCACCGAAACCATGCTGGAACCGGTGAAATTTGTTCCTATTGTGCATGGCACTAGTTAGCATTCTATGGACGCAGCCAGTAGCAACGAGCGCATCCTTGGCTTCAAAACAACACGCTTTCGCAGTTATATATTCCCGCTTGTCTTCTGGATAAGCAACGCCATTACGCTAGTTTTATTGCCGGGTTGTGCGTCGCCTCATTATGCGCCAATCATGGAGCGGGCGCCTGATAGTGTTAAGACGGTAAGCCTGGCCAAGCAGCCCAAAGCGAAAGAAGCGGACTGGCGTCCCGATATCTACGTGGTGAAAAAAGGCGATACGCTTTACAGCATTGCCTTGGAACATGGCCTGGACTATCGCGAGCTGGCTGATCGGAATAATATTTCTGACCCGAATGTCATTATGATAGATCGTCGGCTTAGAATTAAGCCATTGCAACAGACGCAGACCGCATCACTTAAAACTGTGACAGAAAATCTCGCATCTGGCGCTGCTGAGGGTATGCTCAAAACTCAACCCAAACCGATCAAGCAACCCTATGGCGAACAGGTAGCGTTGCAGGCTGAAAAGCCGACCGCAGATAAGCGCGATAAGCCTGTGCAAGCGCCAGCTCCAGAGTCTACTAAGAACACCGTGCTTGCCGATGATGACGAACAAGTCGACTGGAGTTGGCCCACGAAAGGTAAAGTACTGGCTGGGTTCAGTGATAATCAGAATGCAAAAGGCATAGATATTTCTGGTAAGATTGGACAGCCTGTATACGCCGTAGCATCAGGAAAAGTGGTTTATAGCGGGAGCGGATTACGCGGCTATGGGAAATTGATTATCATCAAACACAACAAAACTTTTTTGAGTGCCTACGCCCACAATAACCAGATTCTGGTTAAGGAAGGACAGAGTGTAGTAAAAGGGTACAAGATCGCCGAAATGGGGGATAGCGATACGGATGAGGCTAAGCTCCATTTCGAGATCCGGCGGCTGGGCCAGCCGGTTGACCCGCTGAAATACCTGCCTTCTGTTAGCGAATAAGTTAGACCTGGCCTGGGCATGATGCATGGGTTGCAAAATTCGATTAGGCTACGGCTATAGATTTTCTAGATGTTCTGGCCAGGGGTGCGCAGAATGTGCCAAGGCAGTATAAGATTATAGACAATGGTTACAGCGATGTGGATCAGATTAGGCTACTATATTTGAGATCTGGTAACTAGGCAAAGTCGGGCAAAGTACCTGTCAAACTATAATGAATAGGCCTTATGACGGACGAGAACCACCACAAAGAAGATCAGGAATCGCTGGATGAGGAGCAGGCTCCCCCAGTCGAGGACGCTCCGGAAATCGAATTTCTTGCGGATTTCCAGGCGGACGTAACCCAGATCTATCTCAATGAGATCGGACAAAACCACTTGCTTACGCCGGACGAGGAATTTCGTTTGGCCTGCCTGGTGAAAAAAGGTGATTTCTCAGCCCGCCAGAAGATGATCGAGCACAATTTGCGTCTGGTGGTGAACATTGCAAAGCATTATGCTAATCGTGGTCTGTTGCTGCTCGACCTGATTGAAGAAGGCAACCTTGGTTTAATACACGCGCTGGAAAAATTCGATCCTGAGCGCGGCTATCGTTTTTCTACCTATGCCACCTGGTGGATTCGCCAGAATATAGAACGCGGCATCATGAATCAATCGCGCACCATTCGCCTTCCGGTACACGTTATCAAAGAACTCAATGTTTATCTGCGAGCCATTCGTCACCTGGAATCTCACGGTCATAAAGACCCTGGAGCAGAAGATGTGGCACATTTGCTTGATCGTCCGGTAGAGGAAGTGCGCCGGATTCTCAGCTTGAATGAACGCATGGCATCGCTTGATGCACCGCTTGATATTGACCCGAATTTATCCATCGGCGAAGCGGTTCCTGACGATCAGTGCCGCCTGCCGGAAGATTTACTGCAAGACGCTGAGATTGAAGCATACGTTCACGAATGGCTGAATCAACTCTCAGATAAGCAATGCTGGGTGATCGAGCGGCGGTTCGGCCTTAACGGCCAGGATGTCCACACTCTGGAGCAATTGGCAGAATCGCTCAAGCTGACGCGCGAGCGTGTGCGTCAGATCCAGATGGAGGCACTACAAAGCTTGCGGCGTATTCTCAATCGCTACGGCATATCGAGAGAAATTCTCCTGTAAGCTTTGCTGATACAAGGGTGGAATTACAACCGCCGCTTGGTCGTCTTGCGCACGTGCTTGGATTTTTCGCCGCCGGATAGCGCCTGTCGGATGACAGATAATTCGAACAAGCGGGTTGCCACTAAATTGTTGATGCAACCTGCCGGCAGGTTACCTTGTGCATCGGGTTCGCCGGCGGATCCCCCGGTTAGAAGCGCTATCGCCTGGTCTACTGTTTCAATTGGGTAGATGTGGAATTTACCCTCCGCTGCCGCTTGTACTACATCATGGTGCAACATCAGATGCTTTACGTTGGATGCGGGAATCAGCACGCCCTGTTCGCCGGTTAAGCCGCGTGCCCGGCAGATGTCAAAGAATCCCTCAATTTTTTCGTTGACTGAACCAATGGCCTGCACTTGGCCAAATTGATTGACCGATCCAGTCACGGCGAGTGCTTGTTTAATCGGCGTGTCGGCCAGATTGGACAGCAGTGCGCACAGCTCTGCGAGCGAAGCGCTGTCGCCATCGATCGTGCCGTAGGATTGTTCGAAGGTCAGGCTTGCGGAGAGTGACAAAGGCCGGTTGCGCGAAAAGCGTGCGGCAAGGAACGAAGTCAGAATCAACACGCCCTTGGAATGGATGGCACCGGATAACTCTACTTCGCGCTCGATATTGATCATCTCACCTTCGCCCAAGCGGGTGGTGGCGGTGATGCGTACTGGCTCGGCAAAAGCAAAATTACCCAACTCGATGACGGATAAACCGTTTGCCTGGCCGACAACCGCACCCTGGGTGTCAATCAGTACGGTGCCGCGCAGGATATCTTCGTGAATGCGATGCTTGACGCGGTCAGCACGTCTCGTTTGCGCATCGATTGCCTGCTGAATGTCAGCAGCACTGGTAATCTGGCGGCTGGCCTTGCCTGCCCAATAGTCGGCCTCGCGCAGCAGGTCGGCTACGCTTTCGATGTGAGTGGTCAGTTTCTCCGCATCTTCCACCAGGCGGGCACTATGTTCTATTACCTTGGCGACGGCAGAACGGTCAAGCGGCTGGAGCGCTTCACGGCGTGCCAGTGTGGCGATCAACCGTGCAAATAATATGCTGTTGGTTTCATCGCGATCGAGCTCTTCCTCGAAGTCGGCGGCTACCTTGAACAGCGCATCAAATTCGGGATCGTCTTCCTGCAACAGGTAGTAGTACGAGCGTTCCCCGAACAGAATAATTTTTACATCCAGTGGGATGGGCTCAGGTTCAAGCGATACGGTGCTGACCAGACTTAGCATCTGGCCGAGCGATTCGATCTTGACTTGTCGGGCATACAGCGCGCGCTTCAAGGCATCCCATGCATAGGGCTGTTCAAGTAGTTTGTACACGTCCAGCAATAAGTAGCCGCCGTTGGCGCGATGCAGCGAGCCTGGTTTAATCAGCATGAAATCAGTGACCAACGCACCCATCTGGGCGATATGCTCAACGCGGCCAATCAAATTATTAACCATGGGATAGTCGTCCAACACGATGGGAGCACCGTGGCTTTCACCGTGATCAATCACTACATTTACCTCGTAGCGGCGCAAGGAAGGGCGCTCAACTACCTGCATGCCAATTGCATTCCCGGTCATATCTTCTTTTTTACGGAAGTCATTTTCATTGTCTAGGACATCTTGTTTGACCGCCTCCAGGTAGTTGATTACACCAGGCAGGTCTGCGTATTTTTCAGCCAGTTCGTCGATCAGGTGGGAAACCGCTGAGAGGGTGAAGGTGCGTGTCAGCAGCTTGATTTTTTCTCGCTGCTCTTTGCGCCACAGGGGAAACCGCCGGATAATTTTTTGCAGGTTTTCCTGCGAGTCAGAGATGACTTGCTCTACCCGTTGCTTTTCGTCGTCTGCAAGCTTCTCGTATTCCTCCGGGTTGATGACCTCGCCATTTTTCATCGGGGCAAAAGCAAAGCCGCTGGGTGTGCGTAGCAGTGCAATTCCCTGTTTCTCCGCTTTGTCACCAAGCGTCTTGAAGGCATTTTCCTGACGGTCGTTATATTCTTTCTGGATTTTCTCGGCCTTGGCCCGGTATTCGTCGCTATCGAAGGCCGCTGGAATACTGACTTTAAGCTCCTCGACCAACAGTTCCATGTCGCGCTTGAGTATTACCCCTTTTCCGGTGGGTAGTTTCAATGCGCGTGGCTTATGCGCTTGGGAAAAATTGTTGACGTAGCACCAGTCGGGTGGGGTTTCCTCTGCGGCGGCCTTTTTCTCCAGAAATTGCTGAACGACTGTATGGCGGCCCATGCCCGGTGAACCAAGCACAAACAGGTTGTAGCCTTGCCTGCGGATATCGGTGCCGAATTGTATTGCCTCCAGCGCGCGTCCCTGGCCGATAATTTCTGTCAGGTCGGCAAGCTCTGTCGTGTTGCCGAAGTCGAACTGGTCTGGATTGCAGCGATGGCAAAGGACTTCTGCTTCCAGTGCTTTGGGGGGAGTGAAGGGAGCGTGCTTCATTGTGCTATTCCAGAATTTCCAACTTGGCGATAGTCGCCATCATAGTATGAATAGCGGGGCAGGCCTACAAATCCGGCATATCAAGCTCAATGCCTTGGTTGCGCAACAGATTTAGTGTCGGTTCGATGCAGCATCGTATGAACTCCCGCCGTTCAGGGTTTTGCCGCGCCATTTCGCGCCATTTCTTACCCGGCGACAATCCTGCAAGTTCGTAAATTTCCTCTTGAGGTAGATAAAAACTGCGTGCAAATTGCTTCAGGAGAATGGATGCAATGCGTGAGAGTGCCGCTTTTCTTAGGCGTCCGTAGTTATGCAGGCTGTTGACCAAAGTTGAGCGGGCATGGGCAATATGTCTCGCTTCGTCCATCAAATGCAGGCTGCACAACTGGCGAATAAGCGGATTGATTGCATTGTTTTCGGTAGCGCGTACATAGCGGTTGAGCTTATCCGGGACTTCCTCGCCGATGACCACGGCCAGCCAGAACAAAGCGCCACCCATTGGAGCAAGACGGCCTATCAAGTGAGCGAAGCGGGGTGGCTGGCGCAGGCTTTGTGGAATAAACAGTCCGCTTTGCTCCATCAAGCGCAAAAACATCAGGCCATGCCCGGCTTCTTCGCGAATTTCATGCAGGAAATAAGCCTGCATGGAGGGGTCGTCGAGATTATGTAGTTGCTTGACCAGCCGCTCCAGAAAAATCCCTTCAAGCCAAAGTCCAGACTGCGTAAAGGCAAGGAACTCAAACTGCGACAATCGCTTGCGCTTGTCTTCTGGCGATTGTTCAAATTCGGGTATGCCATACAATGAAATGGCTGAGACCGGCAGCCAGTAGTCGTTTAAGCTGAGCGCGGTCCAGTCGAGCTGGGTGAGCGGATCGCGGTAGGTGCCGCTATTTGCACTGAGTTGCCTGAGCAGGGAGATATCTGCATGCGCCATGACGTGGAAACGGCCTTTTTTGAGCATTTGAAGGCACAATATACTACGAGGCCGGAAAGCATAAAAAGATTGATTTACAGGGGGTTCTCGTTTATCCTTCCCCCCCTTCAGTTTCCCCCGAATTCTGGGCGAAATTCACGGAGAGGTGGATGAGCGGTTTAAGTCGCACGCCTGGAAAGCGTGTTTGGGATAATATCCCAACGCGGGTTCGAATCCCGCCCTCTCCGCCAATTTAACATCCAAAGCCATCCAGAAAACACCTGAAACACCAGCAAATACAGGGCTTTTGGCGGAAAAGATAGTCCAAGGCAGCGTGGTAACATCCTATTGCATCCGGACGTAAACCGTGGTAAAAATCGTGGTAATCAAGTTACCACGGTCAGGAGTTACCACGATGGCTACCAATTTGTTGTCTGCTGCCGAATGTAAGAACGCCACCAGCAATGGGGCGGGTATCCGCAAGCTCCATGACGGCGATGGCCTTTATCTGTGGGTTTATCTCGATGGCCGGAAGTATTGGCGGATGCGTTACTGGCAGGCTGGTAAGGAAAAATCCCTCTCAGTTGGCGTCTATCCCAAAGTCAGCCTGAGCGATGCGCGGAAAAAATGCGAAGAGCTACGCAAGCAACTGGAAGCCGATCTTGACCCTTCCGCCGAGCGCAAGGCCAAAAACCTGCGCAAGAAGCTCTCCGCCGAAAACTCTTTCGAGGCTGTGGCACTGGAGTGGTACAACAAACAACTGCATATTTGGGTACAACACCACGCGGATGATGTTAAACGCCGTCTTGAGTCCAATATTTTCCCCGCCCTCGGAAAACTGTTGGCGCGCGATGAATATTGAAGAGCGGTGTGCGCTGAATTTTCATTAGGCGCATTTGCATCTAAATTAATCAGATGCTGTTGATAAGTGTACCAGACTGCCTCGGTATTGCACCTCCCGTTAGTTGATTTTGAATG
>JBBRTU010000016.1:0-55711 GCA_038244115.1 Burkholderiales bacterium | reverse complement strand
GTAGGAGGTTTCCAGCTGACCCATCAGGTCAACGGTCATGTCGTTATCTTTAGCAAGACGCTTGAGGCCGGTCACAAAGCTCGGCCATGGACCACTTTCCAGTTGGTCGAGCAGCGGCGTATCGATCATTTTTTTAGCCATAGTTACACTCCATCATCAAAAATTAATCAACCATCACCCCGCTTGTGGGGCATGTCATCCGGTGAATCTGGCCGGGGGTTAGAAAATGCCCGCCGATGTGCTTGGCCGCAGCGCCAATTTTTAGTGTTACTTGAAATTGGACAAGCCAGCGCAAACTTTAGATTGCAATGCTACATCGGTTTGGCCACCTGCTTCCATTATTCGGAATATGTAGTCCAACCTACCCATAAGGAGTATACGATCTCCCCGTACTGGGCAATTCTGTATTTTAAACGGATTATTAGTATAATGAAAAGCTCAAGATTTAAATATTTTATGGATATAGCAACGTGGAACAAGCCAGTCAACTGAACAAATTCACCTGCTTGCCATATCGCCAGGAGGTTGAGTTGCAGCATGTAGAGCATCCTGCGGGTTTTTCCACGCTACGCATCAGGATTCGTGAAATTAAACGCTTTACAATTTTTGACATCGACGAACAAACGGCGATGCAATGGGGTAAAGCCCTGGTTGGCTGGGCGGAAGCGCAGCAACTTAAACAGGGAGAAGCAAAATAGGCTGGCTATACGATGTGCAGGAATCTGAGGTGGATATTGCGGCGGTAGTCGATGTCCAGTTTGACCTGCAGGCGACCGTTATACCCATAGAGCATGGCTACCTGTTGTTCCGGGAGATTTGCCGGTTGTTGCCATGGGTGGAATCAGAAGAACAGTTCGGTATTCACCATATTCAGGGTGCCAATACCGGTCAAGGCGAATTGGTGTTGAACAAGCGCATCAAGCTGGTGGTGCGTGCGCCTGCTCATCGTGTGCTGGAGTTGCTGGCATTAACAGGCCAAAAAATTGAATTGGGCGGTCACGACTTGTTAATAGGTGCCGCCAAGACTAAACCCTTATCCAGACATGTGCCCTTGTTCGCTCATTGCGTGACGACGGGAAGTAACGAAGAGGCAGGATTTGCGGCAGATGTAATGCGTATGTTGGACGATATGCACATTGATGCACGATTTATTTGCGGCAGGCGCCAAACGATCCGCACGCCGGAGGGCGATATTTTTGGTTACAGTTTGTTGTTGCATGGCTTGCCAGCGCAGCATGCTATTCGAGTGCAACAGGATGGTATAGGCGCTAACCGGAAAATCGGTTGTGGTATTTTTATTCCCCACAAATCGCTTTCGCCACTGCCGACTATAGATTGATTTGACCCGCCGGGCGTTTGTGGCCTGGCGAATGATTGTTTTTTTTTGTTCATTGTTAAAAGGAGCCTACTTATGGGTTACGTGGTTGATGGAGTAGAACTGGAAGTTGATGATGACGGTTTTGTGCTTGAGCCGCATTATGGCGAGGAAGTAGTGAAAGTGATCGCTGAAGCGGAAGGACTCAAGCTGACTGATGAGCACTGGACGGTGATCAACTACATGCGCGACAAGTACAAGGAAGAAGGGCAAACCCCGAACTTCCGCGCTATGTGCAAGGACTTCGATGCTGATCACCCCGGTACCGACTGGAAAAAGCGTCTGTACGAACTTTTCCCCATGCAGCCTAACCGTCAGTCGGCGAAAGTTGCTGGCTTGCCGAGGCCTTTCGGTAAAGGCGGTTACTAAGTATTAGTTTCGGGTTTCGGGTTGCGGGCTTCGTGTGTTGAACCCGAAACCCGAAACCCGCAACTCGAAGTAACTTCATGAAATACTCCACCCTCGTTTCCACCGAGCAACTCGCGCAACATTTGGATGATCCAGACTGGATTGTCATCGATTGCCGTTATACGCTGACCAATCCGAATGCAGGCCTGCAAAGTTATGCTATCGCACATATCCCGGGTGCGCGCTATGCACACCTGGATAATGATTTGTCATCTTCAATTACCCCGCTGACGGGACGCCATCCCTTGCCGGATGCAGAAGCGCTTGCGGACAAGCTAGGTAAGTGGGGAGTGGACGGTAGCAAGCAGGTGGTAGTGTATGACGACAGTTTTGGCGCCATGGCTAGCCGGCTGTGGTGGCTGCTGCGCTGGCTGGGGCACGATGCAGTAGCGTTGCTCGACGGCGGGATTCAGCGTTGGCAGAAACGCGAAAAACGGCCAGTGACGGCGGATTTTCCAGTGGTGCAGGCAACCCGTTTTATTGCCAAGCCCAGGCGGGAAATGTGGGTGAGCAGCCTGGAAGTGGATCAGGCGTTGAGGCAAGGAAATACTTTGCTGATCGATGCGCGCTCCGAAGAACGCTTCAATGGAGAAATCGAGCCGCTCGACAAGGTGGCAGGTCACATTCCCGGTGCGGTTAATTTGCCGTTCGAGGATAACCTGGACTTGGGCGGAACCTTCCTGTCGGCGGATGAGCTGCGTGCTTTCTATTTGGATACGATCCATGGCGTATCGGCAGACCAGGTTGTTCACATGTGTGGCTCTGGCGTTACGGCTTGCCATAACGTTCTGGCCATGGAACGTGCCGGCATGTCTGGCACAAAACTTTATGTTGGTTCCTGGAGCGAATGGATCACCGATCCGAAGCGCCCCGTTGTGACTGGAGAAGATTAATGGTTATCCGCGTAAAGACTAAATGGCATGAGGGCGGCCAGCGTGATCCGAAACAATTGGGTAGCGCGCTGGCAGTGACGGTTTGGCGCGCTTCCTATGATTCGCTCAATAACCTGTTCAAGAAAGAATACGCCATCCAGTCGCGCGAGCATGCCTTTTTCATGCTTGCCGAATATATCGCTTTTCTTGTGCATTACATCGACCGTATCGCCTATGGCATGGTGGACGACGCAATGCGCGCCGGTGTCATACAGGAAATGGCGCTACGCTTGACGGATTACATGGAAGCCGAAGTTGCCGGGCCGGAAGGCGACAAAGAAGTCAGGGAGAGCTTCATCAAACGCATGAACGACCGCCTGGCTAACTACGCCACTTTTGAATATGACGGTGACAAACCTGAATATGCCTGCTTACGCTATTTTGCGTTGAAGCTGATGGAAGTGATGGAAAAGCAGGATCAGCTTTGGATCATCGATCAGATGATTGAAATCGAGATACCTGATTTGCTCAAGCTGGTACGTAAGACGGTGAACGGGATGCTCGTCACGGATGATGAGGGCGAGGAAATCAATCGTCATGGCTGACACCAAGTTTTCTGACAACCCGTTCCATCCTGATAACCAGGCTGTCTATCGAGTATGGCGCGAGCAGAAACTGGCAGGTTATCCGTCACAGCTGGAAGCGTTGATCGTCGAAGTCGGCGACCCGCGTGCACTGACACCATCCGAACACGAAGCGATTCTGGTGCGTTGCCGCAAGGCCAATATGGCGATCTATGCCAGCAAATGTACCGAGCCGGACAAGGATATTCCGCGCAAGCTCGGGCAGCAGCTTGGACTGATGCATCTGGACAGCAACCTGCTGGCCGACGAAGATGCAATTAGTTCGCTGACCGTGGCAGAAGGTGGCGATAAGCGCGATTACATCCCCTACACCAATAAGCCGATCAAGTGGCACACAGATGGCTACTACAACACCTCTGATCGCCAGATCTGCGGCATGCTGCTGCATTGTGTACAGGGCGCAGCCGAGGGCGGCGACAATGCACTGCTTGATCACGACATAGCCTACATGCTGCTGCGCGATCTGAATCCCGATTTCATTCGTGCATTCATGGAGCCCGGTGTGATGGCCATCCCGCCGCGCATGGACGAGGACGGCGTGGGGCGCCACGAAGTGGATGGCCCGGTCTTTTCCATCCTGCCAAGCGGAGCGTTGCACATGCGCTATACGGCCCGCACGCGCAGCATACGCTGGAAGCAAACGCCAAAAACGCTGGAAGCAGTCGCAGCATTGGCAAATTTGCTGGAAAGCGATTCACCCTATATTTTCCGTGGCCGGCTAGAGCCGGGCATGGGGCTGATCTGCAATAACGTGCTGCATGACCGTTCCGGTTTTACTGATAGCGTGAGCAAGCAACGCTTGTTGTTCCGGGCGCGATATTTTGACCGGATCGCAAATACCTAGCCACAACGCCGCAGATACGCGATAATTCAAGTTCTATGGCGGGCCTCCCCGCATTGCAAGGTAGTGAACCTGGTCAGGTCCGGAAGGAAGCAGCCACAGCTATTTATTGCAAGTGCCGGGGGTTTGGCTCGCCACCCCTTATTCCGTTCCAACCGTCCCTGGGAAGCGCAGTAATTTATTCAGCGCTTCCCAACACAACTGCATAATTTCTTCGGGTTCAATTACCCATCCTTGCTCGCCTTGGGGCTCACATCCCGCCGCTACGCTCGTTGGCGCGCTGCGCGCAATGCCGCTGCTGGACGCATGCGGTATTGCTTGCCACTTCGTGTGCTGGCCGAGAAGCGCCACCGCACATAGAAATTTTGATCAGATGGCAGTATTATTGGCGGATAAACGTTTATCCGCTTATTGCGGGAATTTGGAGGCGTTATGGAAGACTCAATTCGTTGGACGATCAAGGTTTCCAAGGGTACGGATATTTCGCTGCGCTCTTTCCTTGCCCAGCACGGCATGAAGAAGGGCGATCTATCGAAATTTGTCGAGGAAGCGGTACGCTGGCGCGTACTCGACAAAACCGTCTCGGAAGTTCGGGAGCGCAATGCTAACGTTCCAGATGAAGAGATCGAGGCAGCAATCGACGAGGCACTTGCCGCCGTGAGGATAGATCGGCAAATCGAGGCACCTGCTAAACGACGACGCAGCAAGTAACCGAGCATGCGTGTTGTACTTGATACAAATATTCTGATTAGCGCGCTAATTCGCCCCAAGTCGGTAGCACGCCATCTTTATGAGGGCGCAAGATCGGGGCGCATCGAGCTAGTGACCTGCGATGCTCAACTCGACGAGTTTAGAAAGGTAACGCGATATCCAAAAATTCAGCAATATGTCAGGCCTGCAGAAGCTGGAACCATGCTCAATGAGCTTCGCGAACTGGCTGTGTACATTGAGGTGAATGAGAAGGTGGACGTTTCACCTGATCCGGCAGACAGTTTTTTGTTTGCAATGGCGCAAGCTAGCCAAGCGGATTATCTGGTGACTGGCGATAAAAATGATGTGCTGGCAATTGGCAGGCATGGAAAAACGCAGGTTGTGACTGTTCGGCAACTGGTAGAAATTTTGAAACTATAACAAGCAAAAACAATGTCTGCGCCGGGAGAGATCAATCAATACTAACGTTCTTAGCACCGGCTGTTACTTCCTGAAATAGGTTCTATGGCTCAACTCGAAAATATAGAAGCAATAGAAAAACGTCTCTGGAATGCCGCCGATAATCTGCGCGCCAACTCTAACTACGCCAGTAACGAATACTTCCTACCTGTCATGGGGCTGGTATTTTTGCGCCACGCCTACAGTCGCTATCTCATGGTCAAGGAAAAGATCGAGCCCAATCTGCCCAGTCATGGTGGCAAGACTCGGGCGCTGAGTAAGGAGGACTTCTCCCAGCAGAGCGCCATTTTTCTGCGGCCCGAGGCGCAGTTTGATTATCTGGTGGCGCTACCCGACTGTGCCTTCACCGTATTTCAGCGCGCAGTCCATGATGTGATTGGCGATATGGGGCAGCTTGATCTAACCAGGATGCCTTGACACGCAAAGCTAGCTAGAGATAAGGCTAAAAGGGTAAACGGAGAAAAGGTGCAAGGCTCAAGTTGCTTTCGGATGTGAGGGGTGCCTGGATATGGTTCATATTATCAAAACGACCCGAGATTAACGATGACAAACCAGCCTGCAATTTTTGAAGAACATCTAATTCGCCGCGTGTATGACGAGGCGACGGAAGCCTGGTGGTTTTCTGTGGTGGACATTATTCAGGTGCTGACCCAACAGCCGGATTATCAGGCCGCCCGAAACTATTGGAAGGTGCTGAAAAACCGGCTGAGTAAGGAAGGCAGTGAGTCGGTTACAAAATGTAACCGACTGAAATTGCCTGCCGCCGACGGCAAAAATTACCTGACCGATGTCGCCACCGCCGAAACACTGCTGCGACTGGTGCAGTCCGTCCCCAGCCCGAAAGCGGAGCCGATCAAGCTGTGGTTGGCGAAGGTGGGTTATGAGCGGATGCAGGAGATGGCTGATCCGGCGCTGTCGCTGGAACGCGCCCGCGAGACTTGGCAAAAGCACGGGCGCAGCGAAAAGTGGATACAGCAGCGCATGACCGGGCAGGAAACGCGCAACAAGCTGACGGATTATTGGGCGCAACACGATATCAAGAAAGGCGAGGAATACGCCATTCTCACCAACATCATTCATCAGGAGTGGGCAGAGGTGAGCGTGAAGGCGCACAAGGAGATGAAGGGTTTGCAAACCCATAATTTGCGCGACCATATGAGTGAGGCTGAGTTGATTTTTACCGCGCTGGCAGAACTGTCTACGCGTCAGATCGCCGAGAGTGCCGAAGCAACGGGCATGGTGGAGAATGAAGCCGCCGCCAAGACTGGCGGCGGTATCGCCAAGAAGGCGAGGCTGGAGTTGGAGGCAAAAACGGGCAAGAAGGTGGTGAGCGGCGAGAGTTATCTGCCGCCGTCGAAACGCAAGGGCATCGAGAAATAAGAATGCTATTTTGACGATGATCATGGTGTCGATTTCAATCACGTCACCAGTTCGATTCGCTTCCTGCGGTCGCTTGACTGTCAAGGCGCAAAGGCGGGGATGAGCAAAAAGATCGTGGGGCCGGATACGCAAGCCGACTGCATCGTCATTTTTCAGGAACAGGCTATCCACCGCAGTTGGTACGAAAGCGAGTGGTGGTTTTCCGTGATCGATGTGGTGGGCGTTCTTTCGGAGAGCAATAATCCGAATCGTTACTGGTCAGACCTGAAACGGAAACTGGCTCAGGAAGCGGGTTCAGATCAAGCTTACGAAAAAATCGTGAGCTTGAAACTCGTTGCGTCCGACGGGAAGGGGTTAACCTAAGCCACTGTAATATTTGGTGGGCGGTGGCAGTTTCGAACTGCCGACCCCTGCCGTGTGAAGGCAGTGCTCTACCACTGAGCTAACCGCCCGATTGAGGGCGCAATTTAATCATGATCGACTGCTTCAGGTCAATCTGGCCTGCGCAATGTCGGGACTGGGCGCCGCGAGTTAGCGTAAAATACCCCTCTTTTGACTGCACGGAAAATCATGGTTCGCACTCGTTTCGCTCCCAGCCCCACAGGTTATTTGCATATCGGTGGCGCACGCACCGCGTTATTCTCCTGGGCATTTGCCCGCAAGCACGGTGGCACGTTTATTTTGCGCGTCGAAGATACCGATCTGGAGCGCTCCACCCCTGAGTCGGTCAAAGCCATTCTGGATGGCATGGCATGGCTGGGGCTGGATTACGATGAGGGGCCTTTCTTCCAGATGCAGCGCATGGACCGCTACAATCAGGTGATTCGTCAGTTGCTGGATGAGGGCAAGGCTTACTACTGCTACACCACGCCGGAGGAGCTGGATGCCATGCGCGAGGCGCAACGCGCCGCTGGTTTGAAGCCGCGCTACGATGGCCGCTGGCGCGATTCCAAGGAAACGCCGCCGACAGGGGTGAAACCGGTGGTACGCTTCAAGACACCACTGAATGGTGCAGTGATTATTGATGACCTGGTAAAGGGCGCCGTGATGGTTAGCAACAGCGAGCTTGATGACCTGATCATCGCGCGCAGCGACGGTACGCCGACCTATAATTTTTGCGTGGTGGTGGATGACTGGGATATGGCGATTTCGCACGTCATTCGTGGCGACGATCACCTCAATAATACGCCGCGCCAGATCAATATTCTCAAGGCGCTCGGCGCGCCAATTCCACAATATGCGCATGTGCCGATGATCCTGGGGCACGATGGAGAGCGCTTATCCAAACGGCATGGTGCGGTAAGCGTCATGCAGTATTACGAAGACGGTTACTTGCCGGAGGCGTTGTTGAATTATCTGGCGCGGCTGGGTTGGTCGCATGGCGACGAAGAGGTGTTTAGCCTGCAACAATTTGTCGAATGGTTCGACCTCACGGAAATCAGCAAATCACCTGCCAAATTCAACCCGGAGAAACTCACCTGGATGAACCAGCAATACCTCAAGGCCTGTGATGATGCGCGGCTGGTGGAATTGGCCCGGCCTTTCATGGCGTCAGATTGCTGCGATCCTGCGCACGGCCCGGAGCCGTTGCGCGTCGTGGCGTTGCTGAAAGAGCGGGTGAACACGCTGGAAGAACTGGCCGATGCAGCCGTGTATTTTTATCGCCCACTGGAAGCGCATGAAGATTTAAAGCGTCAGCATCTCACGCCCGAGATCAAGCCGGTGCTCGAAGCGCTATTGGCGAAATTCGATACCATCGAATGGAAGCGCGAGACGATCAACGGTCTGCTGAAGGAAATTCTGGCGGCAAATGGACTGAAATTGCCCAAGCTGGCCATGCCTTTGCGTATAATGGTCACTGGCGAAACTCAAACGCCCTCTGTTGATGCTGTGCTGGAGTTGATCGGTCGAGAAGAGACCCAGCGCAGGATGAAACATCACCTGGAGAACTACCCCTCCTAAAATGCGGCTCTAGCTGCACCGGGCAAGCTTTACATCGATAGCGATGGCCGGTATAATGCGCTGCTTTTCGGGGGTATAGCTCAGCTGGGAGAGCGCTTGCATGGCATGCAAGAGGTCAGCGGTTCGATCCCGCTTACCTCCACCAAGATTTTAGGTCCCCATCGTCTAGAGGCCTAGGACATCGCCCTTTCACGGCGGTAACACCGGTTCGAATCCGGTTGGGGACGCCAGACAGATAAAGGGTTTGGAGTAATCCAAGCCCTTTTGTTTTGCTCCGTGTCTAGATTATGTCTGGAATGCGGAGTTAAGCGTTTTACTTGGAGTGGTAGTTCAGTTGGTTAGAATACCGGCCTGTCACGCCGGGGGTCGCGGGTTCGAGTCCCGTCCACTCCGCCAACAATAAAAAAGGCCCAGGAAAGTTCCTGGGCCTTTTTTATTTCTGAAGTTGTTTCCATTAGTATCATTCGGCATTGAAAGCTTCCACATGCATCGGCCCGGGCTGCTTGCCGATCATGACTACACTTCCGGTCAGGCGGTTAGCGCCGGAATCACTGAATTCAAAGCGGTAAGTTCTGTGCAACGACAATTTCCCACGATGATTGCGCTCGATCCTGATAGAGGTGAAGGCGACGGCATCGTCAAGCAGTTGCAGTCCTTGGTAGGTGCAAAATTGCTTTACTGCCGCCGTGGCAATCTCACGCACGTGCATGCTTTCGACCCAGAACCAGATGGCTGGAATCGAAACGATGATGAATAGCCATTCACTCATAGGTCTTGCCTTCCTTGTATGGAATCAATGTTAACAGGTTAGGCGCTGAGGATTGTAGCGCTGTGACGTGTTTCATTGTGATCCGGCACGAGTTGCGCGCGTCAAGTTGTGCTGAAAAATATTACTGCACCGTAAGAACCGCTTTGCCACAGCCAATCTATGGTCTATCCTAATTTAATAGGCATATATCATGATGATGTGTTACTAACGGAAAGGAGGGGGTATGCCGAATGCATTATCTGTTCTGTGTGTTCACGGAGTTGGCCATGAAGAGGCTGATCCTGATTTTAAATCAGCCTGGATCGGAGTTATTACCGACGCGTTGAAAAGCTGGAACAAGAACCTCACAGTAAAGGTTGATTTTCTCGACTTCGACACGCTGTTTCAAGCTGCGCCGTATGGCGGCGAAGTCTATGCTGAGGCCATGGCCAAACTGCTTGCAAGCGGCTTGGTACATGCTATCGGCGATCTGTTTACCCGCCAGCGCGGCTTGGTAGATATTCCTGAGAAGGTACGCTGGACAGCGGGTATGGTTGCGCAATGGGGGTCTGACGACAAGCTGCGTCAGCAGACTCGTGATGCGCTACTCAGCCAACTGAAACAGGGGCAATACGACATCGTCCTTGCACACAGCCTGGGGTCACTCATTGCCTATGACACATTTATTCACAAACCGGAGGCTATTCAGGGGAAAAGCTTTATTACCTTTGGTTCGCAAATTGGAAACCCATGTGTGCGAGATGTGTTTGCGGGCCGAATTGAGAACCTTGAGGCGGCCACGAAATGGTATCACCTCTACAATCCGGAAGATCATGTGCTGACAGCATCCATCCGTATCTGCGCTGATAACTTCGTTCAGGTCAGCACAGAATTCGATAAGCCAAATGATATTCTCAATCACGACGCGGTCTATTATCTCAGTCACCAAAATACTAAAGCGCTGGTTTGGCGGGAGGTATCCGGGGTTCGTGTTTCACGCGCCATTACCGATACTTCAAAGGCTTTTAATAAACTGGCGATCAAACCGAATCGCCGCGCACTGTTAATCGGAATCAATGATTATCCTGACCCAGCAAATCGGCTTGAAGGCTGCGTGAATGATGTTTTCCTGATTAGTTCCGTGCTGCAGGAGAGCGGTATTTGTCCCGATGATATCCGGGTCGTGCTGAATGATCGTGCGACGACTGCTAGTATCATGGATCGTTTGCATTGGTTGCTTGATGATGTTCGTCCAGGCGACGAGCGAGTGCTGTTCTATTCCGGCCATGGTGCGCAGATGCCAGCCTATAACGCCAGGAGCGAGGTGGATCATCTGGATGAATGCCTGGTGCCCTATGACTTTGATTGGACCACCGAGCATGCGATTACCGATGATCAGTTTAATAATCTATACAGCCAGCTGCCTTATGAAGCGAGTTTCATTGGTATTTTTGATTGTTGCCACTCCGGGGGGATGACGCGCGAAGGTTCGCGACGTGTTCGAGGATTGACCCCGCCGGACGATATCCGGCATCGCTCGCTACGCTGGAATGCCAAATTGCAAATGTGGGAAGATCGCACCCTCGACCCGACGAATGCTGCACTAGTGGGTCAAGAAGCGTATGCGGGTGCCAACCGAGCAGTGCATCGTCTGGGCCGTGCCTTGCGTCTGCGTTCATACCCCAAGAAAAAATATGACAAGCTGCGCGAAAATTTGGGACATAAGGGGCCTTATTTGCCGGTGCTTCTCGAAGCTTGCCGGGAAGATCAATTTTCTTATGAATACCGGCACGGCGTGACATCTTATGGCGCATTCACTTTCAGTCTTGCCCAAATTCTCCGGTCAGAACGGCAAGCAGGAAAAAATATCTCTTTCGAGAAACTAGCCAGTCTCACGGCTGATCGACTGAAACTGCTGAAATACAACCAGACGCCATGCATTGTCGGGCCGTCGAAAATACTCAAGCATGCGATACCCTGGAAAGAGCAGAAATAAATTAGGGAAATTCGAAGGCATGGATGAGGCTGATTTACTACGACAAAACTGGAGGTGAAAAATGGCTAAGAGCGTAACAAAAAAAAAGTGGACATTAATGGTTTATCTGGCTGGCGATAACAATCTGGATGCGGCAGGCATGGCCGATATGATGGAGATGAAACAGGTTGGCTCTACGGCAGATATCAACGTGGTAGTGCAGTTCGATCGTGCGGGAAAAAATAGCAGCACGAACAGATACTACCTTCGCAAGGGAACCACGGCGGCGAAAGATATTGTCCAGTCGCTTGGCGAGACCAATACCGGTGACCCAAAAGTGTTGAGTGATTTTGTGGCCTGGGGCGTGAAAAATTATCCGGCGGAACATTACCTGCTTGTGCTATGGAATCACGGTGCCGGTTGGGATGACTCCAATCTTTATGCAGGCGATTACTTAAGCGGTGCAACGCCCCCCATCGCGCGCAAGCGCACCATCATCGCCAAAGGCACACAGAAATCCAAAACGGCAAAGCCGCTTGATTTCGGCGTTGCTCGGGCGGGAATGCATCGGGCACGGCGGGCACTTTTCAGGACGACGGTTGCAAACATGATCACAACGCGTGCGATTGCATTTGACGACGAGGCAAAGGATTTTCTCGACAACATTGAAATGAAGCAGGTGCTGACCGACGTAAAAAAACGCATCGGCCATAAAATCGACATCCTTGGATTCGACGCCTGTCTGATGAGCATGGTTGAGGTGTCTTATCAGGTTAAAGGCGCGGTGGATTTTGCCGTAGGTTCGGAAGAAGAGGAGCCGAACGAGGGATGGCCTTATGACGGTATCCTTAAGGCGCTCGCTGCCAAGCCTGGCATGTCTCCTGCGGAGCTTTCCCGCACGATTGCCAGCAAATATTTGGCATCCTATAAATCGACAGCCAATGTCACTTTTGCGGCCACGGATCTCAGTGCGATAGATTCTTTGACGAGCGCAATCGATATGCTAGCCAAGTCCCTCCGACAATCCATAAATGATGCGTCTGTTCGGAGTGCAATCATGACTGCACGGTCGCAGGCGCAAGAATACAGTTCACCCTACGATGACTATGTTGACCTGGTCGATGTATGTTCACTTATTGCGCACTACGCGGCGAAACCGGACATCAGTGCAGCGTGTGGTGCGGTAAAGGCCGCTGTTGCCAAGGCCGTGATCCAGCAGGGTGCGAAGGGCAGCAAGGTCGATAACTCTAACGGGACATCAATCTATTTTCCGAAAAAACAGGTATGCAAGCTATACGCGACGCTGGATTTTGCGAAGAAGACCGCGTGGCCGAAATTTCTGGCGGACTATTTGGCAGGTGCGGCAAAGCGTCCGACGCTTAGGTAGCGCAGGCGAGGGCGCCTGCGCTACCAGTTTGGCGGGAGTTTTTATTTGTGCATGCGCATTGTCGAAATGGTGACGGTCATGCTCATTTTCCAACGCGAAACGTCTTGAATTCTGCTTGGTGTTTGCATGAAAACGTATATTAAACATATTGTTGTGTTTTATTAGGAGGCTGGCACTGGAATTGCATGTTAATAAGTGCCGGAAGGTAACCAATAACTAACGGTTCCTCGAATATAGAGGATTGAATGAACAGGTCATTTTGGGCGCTACGGGAGGCGCCCATTTTTTTTGTTCACGTTTCACTCCATTGCCAAATTAAAAGGAGAACAAGGCGGCAAGGATGAGGCGACGAAGACAGTACAAATAGTACGGCAAGGAGCCGAAGACGAAGCCAACGCGGTTATCGTTTTAATTTGGCAATGGAATCAGTTGTGAATGCTTTGCAACCCGTGGTATCGCAACGCAGATAACCGCCATTTTCTTCCCATGCAGGTAATACCCAGCGCTCGCAAGTCTTGTCATTCAATTGCAGTGTGTGTAGCGCGGGACGATGGGTGTGGCCGTGAATGATGCGTGGCGGATAGCCATATTTTTCCAGAAGTGCGTTCACCGCGCCCGAATTTACATCCATGATGGCACTCGGCTTGAGCTGTTTTTCTGTTTCGCTTTTGCGGCGCAGTGCTTCGATCGTTGCTTTGCGTTGCACAAGGGGTTGGGCAAGAAATGCAGCCTGCCATGCAGGATCTCTTACCTTGGCTCGAAAGGCCTGGTAATCGGTGTCATCTGTGCACAGCGTGTCGCCGTGCATGAGCAGTGTTGGCGTCCCGTATAACATGACCATTGTTGGATCGTTCAGAAAGCTGAAATGGCAAGCCTGGGCGAATGTATTCCCGACAAGAAAATCCCTGTTGCCGTGCATAAAATAGATGGCTGTATCATGGTTGGCCAGGCGTGCAAACGCGTTGGCGATGTCGAGGTTGAATGCGTCATCCAGATTGTCGTCGCCCGCCCAGTACTCGAACAGGTCACCTAGCACATAGAGTGCATCCGCCCCCACGGCGACATTTTCCAGAAAATCTAAGAACAGATGCGTGACGCGCGGACGGGTAGGGCAGAGGTGTAGATCGGAAATGAACAGGCTATGATGCATGGTAGGGGCTGGGATCGGGGACTAAGAGGGGCTTTTGCTAGCCCCTCGTCTATCGCCCTCAACTCCGAATCAACATACTTCGGCTGATTCGATGACTACATTTTCCACTGGTACGTCTTGGTAGCCGTTTTTACTGCCGGTTTTTACTTTCTTGATCAAGTCCACCACGTCTTTGCCTTCTGTCACTTTGCCGAACACACAGTAACCCCAACCTTGCGATGTCGGTGCTGAGTAGTTCAGAAAGTTGTTGTCTGCAACATTGATAAAGAACTGGCTGCTGGCAGAATGCGGATCCGGCGTGCGCGCCATCGCAACAGTGTAAGCATCATTTTTCAAACCATTATCGGCTTCGTTCTTGACGTTTGCTTCAGTCGCCTTGTTGGCCATGTCCAGATCCAGTCCGCCGCCCTGGACCATGAAGCTGCTGATGACTCGGTGGAACAGCGTATTGGCATAGAAGCCGCTGTTCACGTAGTTGAGAAAGTTTTCAACGGTAGCAGGCGCCTTGTCCGCGTAAAGTTCCAGTGTGATCGTACCGAGATTGGTGTGCAGTTTAACCATGAGTTTTCCTTTGCTTTTTGGATTTCTTGGATGATGTGGGCGCTTCCGCAACCTGGCTAATCAGGCTAACGTCTTCTATGACAATAGGCTCAAGCGGCACGTCGGCAGGGAAGGGGCCGACTGCCCCGGTCGGACGCATGGCAATCTTATCCATCACGTCCATGCCTTTGACCACCTTGCCGAAAACGCAATAGCCATAGTAATCCGGCTCAGGCTTGTAATGATTCAGAAATTTATTGCTATCCAGGTTAATGAAAAATTGCGCGGTAGCGGAATCGGGGTCGTGGGCGCGTGCCATGGCCAACGTGCCGCGTTCATTCTTCAGACCATTAGTGGCTTCGTTGGGGATAGGGTCGCGCGTAGGCTTGGGCTGAAGTTCCGGGGTAAGTCCACCTCCCTGCACCACAAAACGATTGATTACCCGATGGAACACAGTGCCTTTGTAAAAACCGCTATTCACATAGCTTAGAAAATTTTCCACGGTTTTTGGGGCCTTATCCGGGTAAAGTTCGAACACGACATTACCTATATTGGTCTTCATTTCAACTTGAAGACTGGCTCCAAATACGTTGAGACTCGCCAGCATGGCGACGACAGACAAGGCGACGCGTAAATTCATTTTCTCGCTCCGAATAGTGGCCAGGTTCTAGACAGAACCCTCGTAGACAATTTTCCAAAGACCGTTTTCTTGCAACCAGTATTGCCGTTTACGCATTTGGTTGCTCAAGTTGTTGCTGTGATAATCCTGTAGGAAAGTGACGACGGCCATATTGTCTTGCCCAGGATAACGGAAGACACTGACGCGGGACAAATTAACTTTGATCCATGTTTTACCGGCATTGACCTGCCGCTTCTGGCTTGACCAGTCGTCATAGCGCAGGTTGCCGCTGCTGAAGTTTTTGGAGTAATGATCAAGGTAGCTTTGCGCATTTCTACTTTCCCAGTCGGTACGCCATTTTTCCACATATTTGCTTAGTTCTTCATGTTGCGCGCGCCAATCAGCTGCATTCATCCATTCAATGCTGTCGCTGATGATCACTGGAGTGACGCCGATCTGGAGGTATCTGCCTAGTTCATCCAGGTCCGGGTTGGTCAGCACGACACAACCACTGCTGGCCCGAGGAGAGCGGCTGTAAGTATCGCTTGGCACGCCATGCAGCCAGATGCCATGCCCGTTACGCCCCAGGCGTTTGTCCCACTCATTGGGATAGCTGATCGGGAAAGCGCCGTCGCCATAGAAATCGGCGAGCTTGTTTTTGGGCAGGTGAGAGGTAATGAAGTACACGCCCAAGGGTGTGCGTTCATCGCCTTCCTTTATCTTGTCGGAGCCTTTCTTGCCGCTGGTGACGTAATAGTCTGCCACGTAATGCGGTTCCCCTTGTTTGTTTTCGAAGAGATAGAGCCTGGAGCGCGATGTATCCACCACCACAGCATATTTTTGATTGGGCTCGAACTGAACCAGATATTTTGGAATCTGCTCAGCCCGTGGTTGCTCTACATAGTGTTGCAAACGTTTTCTGGCCTCTTCACGCAGACCTTCAACATGCGGCGAAGTCGGGTCGGGTACATCGCCTAGCGTATGGATGCTGCGCGCCCGTGCCATGAGCAGATCACCCTTGATCAGGTGCGCCAGACGGAAATTCGGATTAAGGTGCAGCAGGTTGTCGATATCGTTCAGCGCAACATCCAGGTGGTTATGCCTGATTTCGATAAGACTTTTCACCAGCAGCGATTCGGAGGAGAGCTGAGGGCCGGATGGCGTCAGCTGGACTGGCAATCGAGGCACGGGACGGGTGCCCATTCCGTGAGCCAGCGCGGCCGCCAGAAGCGCCAGCACCGCTACGCTGGCGAACCACAACCAGACTGTGGTCTGCCTACTGAGCTTTATAGGGAATGCTAATTTCATCTAATGACCAACCTGTTCCTCCTGAATAAGCCATTTATTGCTTGTCTTCACCATTACCAGCGTTTTGTGTGTGCTGGTTTTCAGCGAATCCGAGCGATAGATTTGTTTGAAATTCACAACGGCTCGCTCACCATCAATAGTCACTTTCGGCGCTACTATTGCCACTTGAATCGATTTCTGGTGGGAGATGCGTTCCTTTCTAGATTTTTCCCAGTCTGCACGATTTCCACCCGGCGCCTTGAAATCTCTTGTGTAGCTTGCAATGTACGCTTTCACATCTTTCTTCGACCAGGCTTGCGCCCAGGAGTTCACGGATTCCAGCACCGCGTTTTGGTCACCCTGAATAGGTTTGCTTTCCTTGTGCTCTTTAACTGGTAGCGGTTCGGCAGCGGCTACTTTGGCTACAGGCTGGGGTAGTGGCGCGGATACAGTTGGCGCAACCGGCTTGGGTGGGGCGGGGAGTGCCACCGGTGCTGGCGCGCTTGCCTGTTTTGCCGGCTCTGTTTTGGTGGGCGGTGCTTTGGCACCAGCAGCAGGAGAGAATAGATCACGGATCATCGACAGCTTGGTTTGCGCCGAAGTATTACCCTTGTCAATCTGAAGTGCCTTGTCATAGGACAGCGAGGCCATCTTGGCGTAAATATCACCCAGATTCTCATGCGCGGTGGCATAGCTTGGATGGGTACGTATGGCCATTTCCAGTGCAATACGTGCCTTTTCATATTGCTGCTGGGAAGCGTACAACACCGCCAGGTTATTATAGGGCTCTGGCAGTTCGGGGTAATCTTGCGTCAGCGCTGTGAATACGGCAATAGCATCCGATGGCTTATTCTGTTCGGTCAGGATGAGTCCTTTCAGAAAGCGCGCTTGTGCATCTTTCGGATGGCTGTTTAGATAGCCATTCAGACGCTCAAGTGCAGCAGTATTTTGGCCCTGTTTGACTAGCTTGTTGATTTCCTGAAGTTCATCTGCAACCGCAGGTGAGGCGAAAAAAATTGCGCCAGCAGTAAGTAGTGCGGAGAAAATACGATATCGGCTCATTGGGGTGTCTTCACAGGCTGGTCACAGAATGGTGCAAATTCTATCAAGAAGGCAGGCGCGCCACAATCTTTGTGCCGAGTAGTGGTCTCATGCCGCGTCCACGCTGGATATCGATTTCAGGTAAAATCACCGATTGATTAGCAGCAGGGCATAAACCGAGCCATGAGTAACACAGAACGCGAACCTGTCCCCCATTTTATCCGCACTATCATTGAGGGCGACTTGCGCAATGGCAAGCACAAGGCCATCGCCACCCGTTTCCCGCCCGAGCCCAATGGCTATCTTCATGTCGGGCATGCAAAATCCATTTGCCTGAATTTTGGATTGGCACAGGACTATGCCGGAAAATGCAATTTGCGTTTCGACGATACCAATCCGGAAAAGGAAAGCGATGAATACGCCCGTTCTATCCAGGATGACGTGCAATGGCTGGGTTTTCAGTGGGACGGCCAAGTGCACTGGGCATCGGATTATTTCGCGCAGCTGTACGATTATGCTGTCGAACTGATCAAGCAAGGCAGCGCCTATGTGGATGACTTGCCTGCTGACGAGATGAGGGCCTATCGCGGAACCTTGACGGAACCAGGCAAGAACAGCCCTTACCGCGACCGCTCCGTGGAAGAAAATCTCGATCTGTTCACCCGTATGAAAAACGGCGAATTTCCGGATGGCGCCAAGTTGCTGCGCGCCAAGATTGACATGGCCTCACCCAACATCAACCTGCGCGATCCGGCGATTTACCGCATTCGCCGTGCACACCATATCCGCACCGGTGACCAGTGGTGCATTTACCCGATGTATGACTACACCCACTGTATTTCCGATGCGCTGGAAAACATCACGCATTCGCTGTGCACGCTGGAGTTTGAAGACCATCGTCCGCTCTACGACTGGGTGCTGGATCAATTGCCGGTGCCGTGCCATCCGCAGCAGATCGAATTTTCCAGGCTGGAATTGCAGTACACCATCACCAGCAAACGCAAGTTGTTGCAGCTGGTGACCGATAAGTTAGTCGCCGGTTGGGACGATCCGCGCATGCCGACCATCACCGGCATGCGGCGGCGCGGCTACACAGCCGAAGGCATTCGCGAATTCGCGCGCCGCATTGGCATTTCCAAAAGCGAGAACATTGTCGATATGAGCGTGCTGGAAGGCTGCATCCGCGAGGATATGGAAACTCGTGCGCCGCGCGTGATGGCAGTGGTGAAGCCGCTCAAGGTGGTCATCACGAATTTTGTCGAAGGCCAGACCGGCTCGCGCGAAGGCGAATTCCACTCGCAGCATCCCGAACTCGGCAAGCGCCTGGTGCCGTTTGCACAGGAAATCTGGATCGAGGCCGACGATTTCATGGAGAATCCGCCGCAAGGCTTTCACCGCCTGCAGCCGGGTGGCGAGGTGCGTCTGCGCTATGGATACGTGATGCGCTGCGACGAAGTAATCAAGGACGCTGCAGGAAACGTGATGGAACTGCACTGTTCGATTGACCCGGAAACGCTGGGCAAGAATCCAGTGGGCCGCAAGGTGAAAGGCGTGATTCACTGGGTCTCGGTGCAACATGCCCTGCCAGCGGAGATTCGACTGTATGACCGGTTGTTTAGCGTGCCTCGGCCGGATGCTGACAAGGTCCGTGACTTCCGCGAATTCATCAACCCAGCATCATTAACGGTGGTGCAGGGATGGGTGGAAGCGTGCGTGAAGGATGCCGCCCCGGAAACCCGTTATCAGTTTGAGCGCCTGGGTTATTTTTGCACGGATAGGCATGATCATCGGCCAGGTGAAAAACTGGTATTCAACCGCACAGTGACCCTGAAAGACTCCTGGTCAAAAGAACAGGGCTAAAAAAGGAAACATCATGAGCGAAGTGCTGCCCAGTGAAGAGAAGCCTAGCGAAGAGAAAATGCATTCGCTGAAAACACTGACCACGGTGGTTTATGCCTTGTATGCGCTGACCTGGCTGTTTGGCATTTCCGCGATCGTTGCCGTGGTCGTCAACTATATCAAGCTCGAAGACGTCGCCGGAACCTGGCTGGAAAGCCATTTTCGCTGGCAGATTCGCACTTTCTGGTTTGGTTTGCTGTGGGGTACGCTGGGTGCGATCACCTTTATCCTGGTAATCGGCTGGTTCATCCTGTCCGCCAACCTTGTCTGGCTTATCTACCGCATCGTCAAGGGCTGGCTCAATCTTAATGACGGCAAGCCCATGCCTATTTGAATTTTGAAATCATGTTGAAAATCTATAACACGCTGCATCGCGAGAAACAGGACTTCATTCCCATCGAACCGGGCAAGGTGCGCATGTACGTATGCGGCATGACCGTATACGACTACTGCCATCTCGGTCACGCCCGCGTGCTGGTGGTGTTCGACATGATCAACCGCTGGCTCAAGACGTCAGGTTTCAACGTAACCTATGTGCGCAACATCACCGACATCGACGACAAGATCATCAAGCGCGCTGCGGAAAATGGTGAGTCTATTGATGTGCTGACGGGTCGTTTCATTACTGCCATGGATGAGGATGCCGCCGCCCTCGGGGTGGAGAAACCGGATCATGAACCGCGTGCCACGCAGTTCGTGCCGGGCATGGTCCAGATGATTCAGGTGCTCATGGACAGAGGGCTGGCGTATGTCGCGAAAAGCGGCGACGTGTGTTACTCGGTGCACAAGTTTCCCGGTTACGGCAAACTTTCCGGCAAGTCGCTCGATGACCTGCGGGCCGGTGAGCGGGTCGGCGTGGATGCCGGCAAACAGGACCCGCTCGATTTTGTGCTGTGGAAAATGACCAAACCGGGCGAGCCGCAATGGGATTCGCCCTGGGGTAATGGGCGACCCGGATGGCATATCGAGTGTTCGGTCATGAGCGACGCGCTGTTGGGTGAGCATTTCGACATTCACGGCGGCGGCCAGGATTTGCAGTTTCCGCACCACGAGAACGAAATTGCCCAATCCGAAGGAACCCATGGTCATCAGCACGTGAATTACTGGATTCACAACGGCTTTGTGCGTATCGACAATGAAAAGATGTCCAAGTCGCTAGGCAACTTCTTCACTATCCGCGAAGTGCTGGCCAAATATGATCCTGAAGTGGTGCGCTTTTTCATTCTGCGTGCGCACTACCGTAGTCCGCTGAATTATTCCGACCAGCATCTGGATGATGCCAAGGGTGCGTTGAGTCGGCTATATACAGCGCTCAAGAATGTCGTCCCGGCAAGTTGCAATATTGATTGGAGCGACCCTTTCGCAGCCAGGTTCAAGACAGCGATGGACGACGATTTCAATACCCCGGAAGCGATGGCGGTTCTGTTCGATCTGGCTAATGAGGCCAACAAAACCAATGACCCACAGCGATCAGCTTTGCTCAAAGCGCTGGCGGGCGTGCTTGGCCTGTTGGAGCGCGACGCCAGTGAGTTTCTGCAAGGCAGCGTGGCAGAATCGGGCATTTCGGCGGAACAGATTGACGCGCTGATTGCAGCCCGCATTGCAGCGCGCAAGGTCAAGAATTTTGCCGAGTCAGACCGCATCCGTCAGGAATTGCTTGATGCCGGTGTTGTGCTGGAGGATGGCCCGCAAGGTACGGTTTGGCGGCGCAATTAAATTGCCGCCAAAGGCTTGAGAGTATGAACATGCTTGACTGGAACGACATCGATACCGTTCTGCTGGACATGGATGGAACTCTGCTTGATCTGCACTACGACAATCATTTCTGGCTGGAGCATGTGCCGCAGCGTTACGCCGAGCGTCATGGCCTGCCACTTGCGGATGCGCATGCGGAGCTTAAGGCGCGCTATCAGCGGGTGGCTGGCACCATGCAGTGGTATTGCGTGGACTACTGGACACACGAATTGGAGCTGGATATCGCCCGCCTCAAGGAAGAGGTGGAACATCTGATTGCCGTCCATCCGCATGTGGAAAAATTTCTCGGCAGCTTGCGGCTAGAAGGAAAGCGCAGCGTGCTGGTGACCAATGCGCATCATAAAAGCCTTGCACTCAAGATGCGGCACACGCGCCTTAACCACCATTTCGACGCCATGATCTGCGCGCACGACATTGGCATCCCCAAGGAACACCCGGAGTTTTGGGGAAAACTGCAGGACGTGGAAATTTATTTTCCAGAGAAAACATTGCTGGTGGATGACAGCCTGCCGGTGCTGCGTTCGGCGCGGGATTTCGGCATCAAGCACCTGCTGGCGGTGCGACGTCCAGATACTAAACAGCCGGAAAAAGATACGGGCGAATTTGCAGCGATCAGCAGTTTCGCTGATATAGCGCTTTAAAGCAGCAACGCTGCTGCAACCTTGCGACCTTCGCTGGCAAGGATGTTATAGGTGCGGCAGGCTGCTGCAGTGTCCATGACTTCCAGACCGATTTGCGCTGTCACCAGTGCACGGGTCAGGGCAGGTACAGGGAAGCGCAGCCTGGTTCCCGTTCCTAGTAGCACGATCTCCGGCGCTAGACTTGCCAGAAATTCGAAATGGGCGGCGGCAAATTGCTCGAAACCCAATACTTCCCAGTCTTCCACAATCTTTTCGGGCAGCACTATCAAGCTGCGGCTGAAGCGCTGTCGATTGATTTCCACGTAGTCTTCGCCGTAACCCGTAAACAGGTTAATTCCAGCAGCATTGGCAAGGTGCAGTTTCAAAGGGTGCTCCGTTGTTAGAAGGCAGGCGCTCAGGTAAGATAACAGCTTTATTATTGTCGCATTTTTAATCGGCGACATTCAACCTGGAACAACTTTGGCCCGAACAAAACGTGCCCGCGAGGAACAAGCCGTGCAACCTGTACTGAAATCAGCCAAGCTGAATAATGTCTGCTACGACATCCGTGGCCCGGCGCTGGCGCGTGCCCGGCAGATGGAAGAGGACGGGCATCGCATTATCAAGCTGAATATCGGCAATCCCGCGTCATTCGGCTTCGAGGTGCCTGAAGAAATTCTTCAGGACGTCATCCACAATTTACCTAACGCTTCAGGCTATTCCGAATCGAAGGGATTGTTCGCCGCGCGCAAAGCCATCATGCACTACACGCAGGAGAAACAGATCCGCGATGTGCAGATGGAAGACATCTACATCGGTAATGGCGTGTCAGAGTTGATTGTAATGACTATGCAGGGGCTGCTCAATAACGGCGACGAGGTGCTGATCCCAGCGCCGGATTACCCGCTATGGACGGCAGCGGTCACGCTGGCGGGCGGCACGCCGCGCCACTACATCTGCGACGAAAAGGCAGGCTGGCTGCCTGATCTGGACGATATTCGTGGCAAGATTTCACCCAATACCCGCGCCATTGTCGTCATCAACCCAAATAATCCAACGGGCGCCGTTTATCCGGTAGAAATCCTGCAAGGCATTATCGAGATTGCCCGTCAGCACCAGTTGATTATCTATTCGGACGAGATCTACGACAAGGTGTTGTACGACGGAGCCACGCATACTTCCATCGCCTCCCTGGCTGATGATGTGCTGTTCGTGACCTTCAACGGCCTGTCGAAGAATTATCGCGCTGCCGGTTACCGCGCGGGCTGGCTGGTCGTGTCGGGCGAGAAAAAGCACGCTCAAGATTATATCGAGGGCCTCACTATGCTGGCTTCGATGCGGCTGTGTTCCAATGTCCCGGCACAGTTTGCAATTCAGACCGCATTGGGTGGCTACCAGAGCATCAACGATCTGGTGGCGCCAGGCGGGCGGCTCTGTCGCCAGCGTGATCTGGCGTGGGATTTGCTGACGCGCATTCCCGGTGTTTCTTGCGTGAAACCGAAAGGAGCAATGTACCTGTTTCCGCGCCTCGACCCGAAAATATACCCGATTGCCGATGACCTGGAATTCATCCAGGCGCTGCTAGTCGAGGAAAGAGTGCTGCTGGTGCAGGGCAGCGGTTTCAACTGGCCGGCGACCGACCACTTCCGCGTAGTATTCCTGCCCAACATCGATGACCTGAGTGAAGCCATCAGCCGCATTGCGCGCTTCCTGGAGAGCTATCGCAAACGGCACGGAACATAATCTAAGGTTTCGCGTTTCGGGTTTCGTGTTTCGAGTTAAAAACACGAGGCCCAACACGAAACTCGTAACTAGTAACTCGAAACGGAATTGACATGAAACCCATCAACGTAGGTTTGTTAGGCCTAGGCACTGTAGGCGGTGGTACGCTCACCGTGCTGCGGCGCAATGCTGAAGAAATTACCCGCCGTGCCGGACGCGAGATTCGCGTTACCATGGCGGCGGTACGCAATGTAGAAAAAGCGCGCCAGATTGCTGGCGCCGACCTGGAAATTACCACTGACCCGCTGGCCGTGGTGAACAACCCGGATATTGATATTGTGGTCGAGTTGATTGGCGGCTACTCGCCTGCCAAGGAGCTGGTGCTGCAAGCCATTGCCAACGGCAAGCATGTGGTCACCGCCAACAAGGCGCTGATGGCCGTGCATGGCAACGAGATTTTTAAAGCGGCGCAGGCCAAGGGCGTGATGGTGGCGTTTGAGGCAGCGGTTGCGGGCGGCATCCCGATTATCAAGGCGCTGCGCGAAGGATTAACTGCCAACCGCATCGAATGGATTGCAGGCATCATCAACGGCACCACCAACTTTATTCTGACCGAGATGCGCGACAAGGGCCTGGCCTTCAACGACGTGCTGGCAGAAGCGCAGCGCCTGGGTTACGCCGAAGCCGATCCAACTTTCGATATCGAAGGTATCGACGCGGCGCACAAGCTCACCATCATGGCGGCCATCGCTTTCGGCATTCCGATGCAGTTCGACAAGGCGTATACCGAGGGCATTTCCAAGCTGACCAAGGAAGATATCGCTTACGCCGAGGAACTTGGCTACAGAATTAAATTGCTTGGCATCACCAAGCACACCGACAAAGGCATCGAGCTTCGCGTGCACCCGACGCTGATTCCTGAAAAACGCCTGATTGCGAATGTGGAAGGCGTGATGAACGCGGTGCTGGTGAAAGGCGATGCCGTGGGCGCGACCATGTACTACGGTCGCGGCGCCGGTGCCGAGCCAACAGCCAGCGCGGTAGTGGCCGACCTGGTGGATGTGACGCGCATGCACACCGCCGACCCGGAACATCGCGTGCCGCATCTGGCATTCCAGCCGGATGCCTTGTCCGATGCGCCAATCCTGCCGATTGACGAGGTTAGGACTTCCTATTACCTGCGTCTCAAGGCGTTCGACAAACCTGGCGTGCTGGCTGACGTGACGCGCATTCTGGCTGATCTGGGCATCTCCATTGACGCGATGATCCAGAAGGAACCTGCGGAGGGCGAAGAGACGGCAGACGTGATCCTGCTTACCCATCTCACCGTGGAGAAATCCATCAATCAGGCTATTGCCAAGATCGAGGCGCTGCCGTCGATTTCCGGCAAGGTGACGCGTATCAGAATGGAAGCGTTGAACGCATAAATTTAATTCAATTTCCTTCCATCCCCCACCCCCATCCTAACCTTCCCCCTGAGGGGGAAGGTGTTGTTGGCTCCCTCCCCTTCAAGGGGAGGGATGGGGTGGGGATGGGGTGGAGCATGTAGGATGAAATCATGAAATATCTCAGTACCCGTGGCGGTATGCCGCCCAAAACCTTTACTGAAATTCTGCTCGGTGGTTTGGCCACCGACGGCGGTTTGACCATGCCCGAAGCTTATCCGACATTGAGTAAGGATGAGCTGGCCGCGATGCGCGGCATGAACTACCGCGAACTGGCCTTCGAAGTGATTCGCCGTTTTGCTGATGACATCCCGGCTGACGATCTCAAGTCGATTATCGATAAGACTTACACTGCTGCAGTGTTCGGCTCGGATGATATTACGCCGGTCAAGACACTGGAGCCGGGCGTGCACCTGCTCGGCCTATCTTACGGCCCTACGCTGGCATTCAAGGACGTGGCGATGCAGCTACTCGGCAACCTGTTCGAGTATGTGCTGGCGAAGGAAAATGCCGAACTGAACATTCTCGGCGCCACTTCAGGTGACACGGGTTCCGCTGCGGAATACGCCATGCGCGGCAAGCAGGGCGTGCGCGTGTTCATGCTCTCACCCAAGGGCAAGATGAGTCCATTCCAGACCGCGCAGATGTTTTCTCTGCAGGATGAAAATATATACAACATCGCCGTGGAAGGCGTGTTCGACGATTGCCAGGACATCGTCAAAGCGGTGTCCAACGACCTGGATTTCAAGGCTAAGCATAAAATCGGCGCGGTCAACTCGATTAACTGGGCGCGCGTCACGGCCCAGGTGGTGTACTACTTCAAGGCCTACTTCGCACTGACCAAGAGCAACGACGAAAAGGTTTCGTTCTCGGTGCCGTCCGGCAACTTCGGCAATGTATGTGCCGGGCATATCGCGAGGCAGATGGGCCTGCCTATCCACAAGCTGATTGTCGCCACTAACGAAAATGATGTGCTGGATGAGTTTTTCCGCACTGGGGTGTATCGTCCACGCCCGGAAACACGGCACACCAGTAGTCCCTCAATGGATATTTCGAAAGCCTCCAACTTCGAGCGCTTCGTCTACGATTTAGTTGGACGAAACCCGCAAGTGTTGAAGGAACTCTGGCAGCAAGTGGAATCCGGCGGCAGCTTCGATTTGAGCAAGACACCCTATTTCGCCAAGGTGCAGGCGTTCGGCTTCACCTCCGGCTCCAGCAGTCACCAGAACCGCCTGGAAACCATCCGCAAGGTTTACCAGCAATACCGCATCATGATCGACACCCACACCGCCGACGGCGTGAAAGTTGGCCTGGAACACCGCGATGCGGGCATTCCAATGGTATGCCTGGAAACCGCGCTGCCCGCCAAGTTCGACGAAACGATTTACCAAGCGCTAGGCCGCCATTCTGAACGTCCTGCGGGGCTGGAAAACTTGGAAAAACTGCCGCAGCGCTTTGAAGTCATGCCGGTGGATGCAGAAGCGGTGAAGCGGTATATTGTCACACATGCGGGATAAATTTTTTCGCGACACAGAAATATCCGCCACATTATTTAAGCATTTCAAAAGAGAGCAATATGCCTGACCACTTGCAGTTTCCTACTGCCAAATGCAAAAAAATCGACCGTATTCTGAATAGTCTGGCAAACGATTTTCCGCCATTCAACCAGTTGTCGAATGAGCGCCTTACTGAAGTGCTCAATGTCGTCAGACTGATCGAGATGCGTCCGGGCGAACTGTTTCAGATCCCCGGTGGCAAGGACAGCGATTATCTGTTCGTGATCGAAGGACGCCTGGAGGTTATCAAGAATGGCGTGATTCGCACTATGATGAGTTCCGACGATCCGCATAAGCGTCCAGCCATGCTGGCCGCCGCGCCGAACTCCACCACGTTGCTTGCGCGCGAACCATGCATTATTTGCCACGCCGACCGGCAGATGCTGGACGACCTGATTTCCTGGGATGCGGTCGTGCACGACCATGCGGAAACCGGCGATCAAGTGCGTGATCGCATGGAGCGGGTGCGCAACTCCCTGGTATTTAGGCGGCTGCCTTGGGAAAGCGTGGAAGCGGCCTTCGAACGTATGAGTCCGGTCGTGGTGAAAGCAGGCGAAATCGTGGTTCAGCAGGGCGAGAAGGGCGATGCCTTTTACATTATCACCTCAGGTCGTGCCGAAGTCTGGCAGAGCGGAATGGTCGACGACACCCCGCAAATGATCGCCGAAATCGGTGAAGGCGATGCTTTCGGCTGCGAAGCGCTGATCTCCGGAAAAACGCGCAGTGAAACGGTGAAAATGCTGGAAGACGGCACACTGTTGACCCTGGGCAAGGACGATTTCGACTGGCTGATCAGCAAACAGATGATCAAGGCGGTGAATGCCAAGGTGGCCAATACCATGATGGAAACCGGCTATAAATTTATCGACGTGCGCTACGCGGAGGAATTTGAATGCGGCCATATTCCGGGTGCCACCCTGATTCCCCTGTTCGAGCTGCGTCACCGCATGCACGAGCTGGATAACCAACAGCGCTACATCATCTACTGCCAGTCCGGCAGCCGCAGCTCGGTAGCTGCTCTGCGCTTGTCCCAGGCCGGCTACGACGTGCAGACATTGGAAGGTGGCATGCGCGAGTGGCCGTATGAAACGCAGAGTTTAGAGATGGTCTGAGCTAAGTATCGCTTCAAATTGCTTCGTCGTTGCTCTCATGGATCTCCGGCAGGCTCAAAGCAGAATTAGAGCATTTCGATTACCCATTTTGTCACAGTCCCTGTCGCGTGCGCGCATTGCTGGCCTCGGTCCTGATCAAATGCCTTGTATTCATCGGCGTTCCACATGTCGTAGGTGCGGCCGGTAAATTGCTGCTGTAGTTCGGCGCAGGTGATACCGCCGAAAGTATTGCGGAAGCGCTCCACCAATTCTTTGCTCTTCTTGAAATTGTTGATGCAGCGCCCTTTATCCAGTTTGTCCCGGTCGCGGCCGAAGCGCGCACTAAGTGCCATCAAGCCGCCAGTTAGCGCGCCGCAGGCACCATAGCCCATCAGGCCACCCCCGCCGGAAAGGCCGTGGCTGGCCTTGATTGTGCCATCATCTATTATGCCGACGGTTTCTTGAATGGTTGCCAGGACGCATTGCGGGCAACAGCCATAGGCCAGTTCATATTCCAGCGCTTTCTGGTACGCGGCTTCAGCGAGTACCTGTTTTTCCTGTGGGCTCATTTAGTTCTCCATGAGTATTAGTAAATACTAATGTTCACTATAGACCGAATTCAGGAACAGGGAAAGCAGCGATTCCTGAGGAGATTCCATCGACCAAGTATATGACGTTGCCGCTAAAGAGCGCTTCTGTTACGCTCGAAGTACCACCCAGAAGGAGTTCCAGACCATGAAAACCCTATTGGCAATCTGCATGATTGTTACGTCCACATTCATTTTTGCAGCTGAAAATCCTGCCTCTCCCCCGCTTGCAGGTGCGGTCATCAAAGGCCAGGTTCTAGAGGTCCAGGATGTCGAGACTTATACCTACCTCCGCATCAAGACTGAAGACGGCGAGACTTGGGCTGCGGTTGGCAAAGCACCAGTCGTGAAAGGCGACAAAGTCACGATTGAAAACGTGATGGTCATGAACAACTTCGAGAGCAAGTCGTTGAAGAAAACTTTCCCAACTATCATTTTTGGTACCCTGGGCGCCGGTAGTAACTTGGCTATGATGCACCCCAGTGCTGCCAAAGCAATGGATGCCGGAGATATCCATGTGCCAAAGGCCAGTGGCGTGAACGCGCGAACCATTGCGGAAATTATCACAAAGAGTACTGAACTGAAGGACAAGATTGTTCTGGTTCGCGGCAAGGTCGTGAAATACTCTCCGGAGATTATGGGAAAAAACTGGGTTCATTTGCGCGATGGATCGGGTTCCAGCGCGAATGATACGAACGACATTCTTGTGACGACCACGAGCCAGACAAAAATCGGGGATATCGTGACAGTGAAGGGCATCGTCCGAACCGACAAGAATTTCGGTTCAGGCTATTCCTATAAGGTGCTCATCGAAGAAGCAACGCTGCTGCAGTGATTGGTTGCTACAAGCGTCACTTAATTCACTTCGTTACGTTCGGTTTTCAGACAGCTTCTAAGTGCCACCAAAATAAGTCGGCTACTGAGAGTGCTTGAAATAGGCGTTAAGCCAATACTTCGTCGATCAACTCAATCCAGTGCCTGACGCGTAACGAAGTGCCGCTTTGCAGGTGTGTCAGGCAGCCGATATTGGCGGTGGCGATCTGTTCAGGCGCGCCGCCTTCTAAGGCGCTCACCTTGTTGCATAGCAGTTGCTGCGCTATTTCCGGTTGCAAGATCGAGTAGGTACCCGCCGAGCCGCAGCACAGATGCTTGTCGGCAATCGGCGTCAATTCGAATCCGGCTTGCAACAGCAGAGTTTCCACCACGTTCACGATTTTTTGCCCATGCTGCAAGGTGCAGGGCGAATGGAAAGCCAGCTTGCCGCGTGGTTTGGGTGAGAGCAGTTTCTCCAATGCAGCCTGTTCAGCGGCAAGGATTTCGCTGATGTCACGCGTCAGTTCCGAGATGTGTGCCGCTTTCTCAGCATAGGCGCTGTCGTGGCGCAGCAGATAGCCGTATTCCTTCACGGTTGCCCCGCAGCCGCTGGCAGTCATCACCACTGCTTCAACACCTTTTCCAACATACGGCCACCAGGCGTCGATGTTGCGCCGCATATAATCGAGGCCGTCTTTCTGGGCGTTCAGATGGTGGCTCAGTGCACCGCAGCAGCCAGCTTTTTGTGCGCGCAGCAGGGTGATGCCCAGCTTGTCCAGGACGCGTGCTGTCGCAGCGTTGATGTTGGGCGCCAGCCCCGGCTGCACACAGCCATCCAATACCAGCATGACTCTAGCATGTTGCGTTGTCGGCCAGGGTTTGGCAAGCTGCGCGGTCGGAATGGTCTTCTGCAATGCGGCTGGTAGGAATGGACGTGCGGTCTGTCCCATTTTTAGCAGTGACTTGAACAATATATAGTTTGGTAGAAGCTTGCGCATGGCGTGACGCTGCAAGGCTTCCAGCGGCTTACGCCCGATGCGCTGTTCCACTACGTGGCGACCGATATCAATCAAGTGGCTGTATCTCACTCCGGACGGGCAGGTGGTTTCGCATGCACGGCAGGTGAGGCAGCGATCCAGATGCAGTTGAGTTTTTTCGCTGACGGGTGCGCCTTCGAGCATTTGCTTGATCAGATAAATGCGTCCGCGCGGGCTATCCAGTTCATCGCCGAGCAGCTGGTAGGTAGGGCAGGTGGCCAGGCAGAAGCCGCAATGCACGCAGCTGCGCACGATGCTTTCTGCCTCGCGGCCTTCGGGCGTGTCTTTGATAAAATCAGCGAGATTGGTTTGCATGATTAAAAACTCTGATGCAGTCGTCCGGGGTTAAAAACCCCCTGTGGGTCAAAGCTATGTTTTACACGTTGATGCAGGGTGAGCATAGGTTCTGGCAGGGGGTGAAACACGCCGATCTGCTTGTTGCCGCCACGGAATAAAGTAGCCTGTCCACCGACAGCTTCAGCAGTTTTACGGGTTATGCCAACATCGTCATCGGTAGCAACCCAGCGCAATGCACCACCCCACTCGATCAGCGATGCATCGCTCAGTGACAAGGGTGCTGCGGTGGATGGCAGGGAAAAGCGCCACAGCGGTTTGTCGGTTTGGAAGAATGCGGTGTTGTGCTCGCGCAGCGCTTTCCAGTAGCTATCCGCATCGGCGACAGCTCCGCCACCCAGTGAATAGCAAGCGGCTTTGACGGCAGTGGCCGCGCCTTCCAGGCGAATGATCAGGGTGCCATCATGCCAGCTGGAAGCGGTCAGTGGTAGCGGTTGTCCGGCCCAGCGGTTCATGGTTTCAACGGCCTTGGTTTCGTCCATGGCAAAGCGCAAGGTTGCGCTTTCTGCTGGGCGTGGCAGCACTTTCAACGAGATTTCCAGCATCACCCCCAACGTGCCAAGCGAACCCGCCAATAGACGCGATACATCGTAGCCGGCTACGTTTTTCATTACCTGCCCACCGAAGCGTAAGTCTTGCCCTTGGCCATCCAGCAGACGTACCCCCAGCACAAAATCACGCACTGATCCGGCATAGGGACGGCGTGGGCCTGACAGGCCAGCCGCAACGCAGCCGCCCAAGGTGGCGTGTGGGCCGAAGTGCGGCGGCTCGAAGGGCAGCATCTGGCCGTTATCACTGAGTAGTTGCTCGATCTCAACAAGCGGCGTACCGGCGCGTGCGGTGAGCACCAGTTCACTCGGGTCGTAATCCACTACACCGTGATAGCCGGAGACATCCAGCACTGTGCCGCGCCGCGCGCCGCCGTAAAAATCCTTGCTGCCGGAAGCGCGAATTTGCAGCGGTTCGTGGCGCTCGGCAGCTTGACGGATAGTGTCGGTGAATTGATTGATCATTAGAAAAATCTTAGTTTAACCACGGGGAACACGGGGTTCACGGGGAAAGATATTAAGCAGAATGCTTTTACCCCGTGTTCCCCGTGCGCCCCGTGGTGAATGTACTTATTCATATATTGGCCTAAAAGCGGGGAATATCCGGGTGTTTCAATTGACCGTGGTGTACGTGCATGGCGCCAAACTCGGCGCAGCGGTGCAGGGTCGGCACGGCCTTACCCGGGTTGAGCAAGCCATGTTCATCCCATGCCTGCTTGATGGCATGGAACAGAGTCAGTTCCGGTGATCCAAACTGCACGCACATCTGGTTTATTTTCTCTATGCCAACACCATGTTCGCCGGTGATGGTGCCGCCTACCGCGACGCACAGCTCCAGAATCTTGCCGCCGAATTCCTCGGCGCGATTTAATTCTCCCGGCTGGTTGGCATCGAACAAAATCAGCGGATGCAGATTGCCATCACCGGCATGAAACACGTTGGCTACGCGTAGGCCGTATTCATTCGACAATTCCTTTATGCGTCGTAGCACATGCGGCAATTGCTTGCGTGGAATGGTACCGTCCATACAGTAGTAATCCGGCGACAGGCGTCCAACGGCGGGAAATGCAGCCTTGCGCCCGGCCCAGAGTTTTAGTCGCTCTGTGTCGTCCTGCGCAGTGCGCAGCGAGGTGGCACCACTTTGATTCAATATTTCGTGCACCTGAAAAATCTGTTCCGATACTTCTTCGTTGGTGCCATCCAGTTCGCACAGCAAAATGGCTTCCGCATCCAGCGGATAACCTGCATGCACGAAGTCTTCGGCGGCCTGGATGGCGAGTTTATCCATCATCTCAAGACCGGCGGGAATGATGCCGGCGGAGATAATGGCACCGACTGCGGCAGCGGCTTTTTCCACGTCGTCGAAGGCCGCCATCACCACTTGTGCGCGTGATGGCTTGGGTAATAATTTGACAGTCACTTCAGTGATGACAGCCAGCATGCCTTCCGAACCGTGCAGCAGGGCGAGGAAATCGTAGCCTGCCGTATCCAGCGCGGTGGAGCCAATCTCCAATACTTCACCGCTGATGGTCAGGGCGCGCACGCGCAACACGTTGTGTACGGTGAGACCATATTTGAGGCAATGTACGCCGCCCGAGTTTTCCGCCACGTTGCCACCGATGGTGCAGGCGATCTGGCTGGAAGGATCAGGCGCATAGTAGAGGCCGTGTGGCGCAGCTGCTTCGGAAATGGCCAGGTTACGCACACCGGGCTGGACGCACGCGGTGCGGCCGAGCGGGTCGACGTGCAGGATCTGCTTGAAGCGTGCCATGGACAGCAACACGCCATCGCCCAAGGGTAGGGCGCCACCGGAAAGACCAGTGCCGGCCCCACGTGCCACCACTGGTATTGATTTGGCATAACACAAGGCGAGAACCTGTTTGACCTGCGCTTCCGTTTGCGGAATCACTACGATCATCGGCGTTTGCCGATAGGCTGACAGCCCGTCGCTTTCGTAGGGCTTGAGGTCTTCCTCCTCGAACAGGACGCTGTCAGCGGGTAAGAAGGCGCGCAGTTTTTGGACTAGGTCGTGTTTTTGCATGTTTTGAAAATCTATTCACCACGGGGAGCACGGGGGAAGATCAAGGTTCTTTTCCCCCGTGTACCCCGTGCTCCCCGTGGTCAACGCGTTTACAGTGCTAATTTTTTCCTCGCAGCCGATTGTACACGGTCGCCAGCCCATTCTGGTCGCCCACGTTACCCGGGAAAATCACCACCGGAATATTCGGCAGACGGTGCTTGGCTGGCGTCAGTACTACACTGCAACCCGCCAGGATCTGGCCGACGATGCGCGAAACGGGTAGTGCCAAACCCGTCGACAGCATGTCGTTAGAGGTGATGCCACCCTTGCTGATGACAAAGCCGATAGTCTTTGGCAGATTGTGCACCACACTCATGAGTAAGCCGGATACATCCTCGCCAAAGCGCAGACGGCGTTGTTGGTCAGGGAACTGGCGCTCCACCCGGCTGGTGTAGATCACCGCAGTCTTGCCGGACGCATGCACCTGGGCGACCTTGTCCGATACTTCCACCAGCAGTTCACTCGTCTGTTCTGGGAGCCGATTTACATCGACTTCGACTGGCACAATGCCTTCCTGCTGGAACAATACTTCCAGCTGCTCAGTGGTTTTCGTTACATGCGAGCCGACCACGATCACGCCGGGGCGGGCGTCCTTCACGTACTTATGCATTTTCTCTGCGGGCACTGGCTGTGGCGGCAGTTTGGCTAGCGCAGTCAGCAGGCTGGCAGCGCTGCGGAACAGGAAGCGTTTGCCTTGACTAGCTGCCTGTTGCAGATCGTCGGCAAAGCAGTTGAGGTCAGCCTGATTTTCTGCATCCACCACGCAGCAGGCGTTACTCGACAAAGCCAGCAAACGTTGCAGTGAACCGGCCCGTACATCAGGCAGCGTAAAGCGCACCACGTCACCCGCTTTGATGCGGCCCTTGGTTTTTTCCTCGACGTAATCGGGCAGATAACTATGCCGGTAGCCAAATACCGAATCCTTGGCGAATTCGGTTTCATGCACCGGTACGTTGTTGTCGCCGACTTTCAGATAATGCACGCTGCCCACGGTGGTACGGCCGCCTTCGAAAAACGCCGGGGTGAGGAAGTGTGCGTTGAATGGGCCGAGCTCTTCTTCCATGACATCGGTTTCCACTGGATAGTGGCCGCGCAAGGTTGAATCGGAACGGCTGACGAACAGCGCAGGGCGAGCAAAGTTAGACATCGCCAGCTTCAAATTGTGGCATACCTCGCGCGTTACCTTGGCTGCTTCCTGCGCACCCATGCCGCGCGTATTGGTCAGCACGAACATAAGCGGGGAGGCGTCGTCCAGCCCCTGCTTCAGCGTAGCTACGTCCCAGCGTGTGAGCAGCAGACAGCTGTGTACTGTCTGCGATCCGGTGGGGTCGTCGTCGAGAACGATGATTTTTGGTTGCATGTGTAAAGCCTTAAAAGCTGTTCACCACGGCGAGCACGGGGGACACGGGGATTTCTTGTTTTCCCCCGTGATCCCCGTGGTTAAACTCTTAGCCGAGCAAACTCGCCGCGCGGCTTGCCATTGCGTCCGCGTTCATGCCATTAAAATCAAACAACTGGTTCGGATTGGCCGTCGTCTCGCCGCGCTTCCAGCAGAAGGTGTCACGCTCGCACTTGGCACGTAGCATCACTGGTTCCAGCATGGCGCTGGGGCCGCCGGTTACGCCGATCAGGGCATCGCCGCCGAATAACTTATCAAAGCTGGTGTTATCCATGAACTTGCCATCCGGCTCGGACACGCTGTCCCACAGCACGTCGCTGGCGCGGTACAGGCGGCGCGGGTTGACCACTGCCACCACGCGGGCGCCGATACCTTGCGCTTGCAGTTTCTCCACCGCTTCCATTACTGGTAGCAGCACCAAGTCACCAATTACAGCAAACACCACTTTCTGCTTGCCTTCTGTTTCCAGCAGCGTAATGGCGCCATCCTCAATTGCGGCACGGCCTTGTGCCAGGGTAGTGCGCACCGGCAGCGGACTCTTCGAGGCGGTGATGACAATGCCCTTATTGTGCGTTTGCAGTGCCCAGTCGTAAGTGACCTGGATCATGTTGGCGTCAACTGGAAAAATTGGATAGACGTTACCGTTGCGCATCATCGCGGCGAAATAAGCCTCGACTTCCGGACGTTGGTGAGTCCATCCGTTGCGCCCTTGTTCCAGCGCGCCAGCGGTAAACAGGCACACCGTGCTCGGTGTCTTGCGGCGCAGTTCAGCCATGGCCTGCGTCACCGTTTGCCAGATCGGCAGGCCGTTGATGGCGAAGGACTCATACGAGCACCACAGGCTGCGCCCGCCGAACAACGACACGCCAACGGCGAGACCGGCGCAGGCATCTTCATTGAGCGGCTCGTACACTTGTCCCGATGGACCCTGGAAATACAGGCCGTCAGCGGTTGGGTGACGGATAGTGAGCGCCTTGTTGATGTTGGCCATGGCAGAAGCTTCATTACCGTCGGCATTGGTGACGATAAATTTTGGATCGCGTTGACCCACAGCCCCAACCACCGCACCGAATGCCGTGGTGGGAATCTGATTGTCACCGCCAACTGCGAATTCGATTAATGGCAGGCTGCCCAGATCGGCCAGCTTGTATTCAAATTCTGTGACCACAGTTTTCACAGCCGGACCGCCGCCCGCATGGCGGAAGTTTTCGCGTACCAGTTCCCAGGCTTCGGGCGACAGAGCGCGGCGCTGCAGGCCCATTATCACGTCGTCGCTGTCTAGCGTGTGATGGGCGTACAGGTTGTGCGACTTGGAGCCGGTGGCATGCACGCCGGTGCCTTTTAATTGCTTGATGATCAGCACCGACATCTCGCCATTTAGTGCCTGCTGTGCAGCAGTGTGGCTGGCTTTCAGCACGGCAGCGGCGAAGGTGATGCGATTCTCCCAACCGAACAACGAGCTGTCAACATACTCGCCAGACTGGTTCTGGTCGTCGAAATCTTTGGCGTTAACCAAGTGGATGTTCTTGAAGCCATGACCGTGCCAGTAGTCGCGCATGCGCTCGTTGCTCCAGGTCGAAACCATGGAGTGATGCTCCTGCGAATAACCATTCCAGATCAGGATGGGCAGGAAGTTGGTGGTGCTCGGATAGGCCGTATTGAAGTGCTGGAAGGCGCTCATGATATATGGTTCGCCCAGACCACCGTCACCGATGGTAACCGGGAACAACTTTCCCGGATGCAGCAGCGCACCAGCCATGGCGAAATGCTGTCCCTGGCCGAGTGGACCAGCCGGGGCCAGCAGGCCGGGAATAGCGCCAGACAGGTGACCAAGCAGGCCGTGCTTCTCGCGGAAACGGTCGCGCATTTCCTGCACCGTGGTGATGCCCATTTCCTCCAGCGAAGTATCCAGAAACATGGCGCTATAGAAGCCCGGCGCATGGTGGCCGACTTCCGTCACGATATTGGTGTGGCCCAGCATCACCATCGCCGCGTAGGCTTCCGCGCCGCTGGCGAAGCCTCCCGGATGGCCGGAGGATTTTGCGCCGGTTATTTGCAGTGTCAGGTAACGCAGCGCATCGGCTGCCAACAGCGTCTGATAGGCCGCCTTCGTCTCGTTGGCGTCGGTGATGGCAGGTACCTTTACAGACAGGCAGGCGCTGTCGCCGTAGCGGTCGAACGCCGGCATGCTGTCTGCGAAATATTGAATCCCGTCACAGAAGGCGGGAATCTGGGTGGTTTCGGCCAATTGTGGTTGCGTGCTCATGGTGATCTCCTGGCTGACAAGCGATTGTAAATTCTCTTCGTATTTCATAATGTGAAATACGATTTCATTAAATTGGAATCCTAGCAAAACACTCGGGTATGCGCAACTAAATTTTTGGAAGGGAAAAAAGTTAAGGCTGGAGGGTGAAGAATTTGATGCGAGCGGGACAATCAGATTATGGCGAAGCGATATTGAAACTGGAAATTTATTGGGTTGTTATGTGGTTCGTGACATGACTACGACATTGGCATCAGAAGAATTTCGACACATATGTGACAGTCATCACCTGCTATGTAATGACCGTAAACCGCCCGATAAAAGTCATTCGGGATTGAAGGCCGTGGACGTTCACATCAGGGGATTGCGGTTAGCGCATTCGTAGCATGCATATCCCTTGACTGAAATTTAATTAGACTTAGTTGAGTTGCCAGCATGAATGCGCCAACCACACAGGTAAGTCCTGCGAAAAACAGGGTCATGTGAACACCAATACCGTTTGCGATCCATCCTTCTACCAAGCTTCCTAAAGGTGAAATGCCCAAGTAAGCTGCGGTATAGAGGGACATAACTCGTCCACGAAATTTGCCGTCAACATTTGTTTGCAGGGTGATATTAGTAGACACCGCTGTTACGACAATACCGAAACCAATAGCGGTCAGTAATAGCATCGATACCCAAAGTGAGGTTGAGAACGCAAACCCCATCAGAGCTACACCAGCAATCATACTGGCGGAGACTGCAATGTGGCTGAGTTTCTGTCCAGGCGCGCGGGAAGCTAAGAAGATGTTACCTAAAATTGCGCCTAGCCCTGAGCATCCCATTAGCATACCCAACATCTGAGCGTCCCCATGAAAAACATCACGGGCGTACGTTGGCAATAATGTGACATACGGTGTTGCAAGGAAACTTGTTGTGGCTAACAAAACAAGCAAGACGCGAATCGCCGGCTCACGCGATACGTAAGCGAGGCCATCAGCAATGCCACCACGCTTGGCTTTTTCCTTGTTTTCTTCAGGGGGCAGCCGCATCGCAAGCAACGCAACGATTACTGCCAGGTAGGAAAATCCATTTAAAAGGAAGCAAAGCGTTTCTCCTAACAGGAGAATGAGAATGCCGGCCAAGGCTGGGCCGATCAGCCTAGCTGAATTGACTGCAAACGAATTCATGGCAATTGCGCTGGGAAGATCCTGCTTATCGTCCACCAGCCTCGACATAAGAGCCTGACGTGCAGGTATCTCGAAGGCTGTACATATCCCGAGAAAAACTGCCATCGTCACCAGTTGCCATGGTTGTACTGCATGACTGAAAGCTAGCCATGTAACACCAAAGGCTTGCAGCATTGCGAAGATCTGGCTCCATAGCAACAACCTTTCTTTGGGGAATCGGTCCGTTAAGCTACCTGCAAGTGGCGCCAACAGTAGAATTGGTATTTGACCAGCAAAAGCGGTGATGCCGAGCAACAGGGTAGAGCCGGTTAGCCGGTAGACGAGCCAACTCAATGCAGTTTGCTGAATCCAAGTCCCTATGAGCGATAGGCCCTGACCAGCAAAGAACAATCGGAAATTGTGGTGGCGAAACGCACGCGGAAGATTCTTCATGGATTTGACTCACTTAACATCGACAATTGGTCGCCATATTAAATGTGGCTCATGATGAATTTGTTACAGCAGGGTGAACAATAATTAACAACTACTGCGTATTCTATGAAAAATAGCCACCGATTCTCTTTGAAAGTAGACCCCTCATTCTGATAGAAGCTGACCGGCCGTCCTGCTGGAAGGTGGGCCAGTGGTTCTAGGTGTCACTGGCTTTCAATCCCTTACTTCTTTACCGTCTCGCTCATGACGGATTCGGGATAACGAACACCAGCCTCGCAAAGTCGATTGTCGGGAAAGTTTACTGGCCCGGATGTCCCGTGATTATTGGTATTGCGAGGAAAAAACCATGCGCGACATATGATTCAAGTAAAGATGCAGACAATATTCTGTCGGAAAACTTTACAACCATTACCTATCTTGCACGCTCTTGGCTGCCTGAAAGTCTTGATGCACCCTAGACTTCTGGTAGTTTTATACCAATCTGGCATAGTTCCTGCTTAATTTTGTCACCATGCCTACCAGGTGCATTGTTCTCAGCGCTCAAAACACGGCTTCAAGAAGTGTTGTCTGCATATCCCCCGGTTGGGGGATGCTGGGCATCCGCATATATCACGCAGTATCAAGCACCAAGAACCTTGATGGGCGTGGGTGGGGTATTGCCATGCTTAAAGAATTAACAAGAAACTAACCTACTTGGAGAAGACCATGCAATTGCAATCACGCACTATTCTTGCGGCCATGTCCCTGAGCATCGGCCTGTTATCCGCCACTGGCGCCAATGCGGCGCTGGTCGGCGTCTTGGGCGGCCAAGCCATCAACGACTCCGACCTGAATGTCACCTGGCTGGCCGATGCCAACTATGCCAATACTTCCGGTTACGCTGCCAACGGTCTGATGACTTGGACTCAAGCCCAAAGCTGGATTACCTCCCTGAACGCTGAAAATGGCGGTGTAGGCCATCTGGGCTACCATGACTGGCGCCTGCCTGCCACCTTGCAACCGGATGCGAGCTGTGGAATCCAATACAATCCTGTTGGGCCTTATGGCACGCAATCTTGGGGTCTCAACTGCACCGGCAGCGATATGGGCCACTTGTTCTACAACGAACTGGGGGGCGTAGCGGGTAGCAGCATTACCGCCACACATAACGCCAACTACAGTCTGTTCAGCAATCTCCAGTCCAGCATCTACTGGTCCGGTACGGAGTACGCGCCCAATACTACCCTTGCGTATAACTTCAGCTTCAACAGTGGCAACCAGGACCTCATCGGCAATAAGACCTATAGTTTTTACGCGTTGGCTGTTCGCCCCGGACAAGTCGCCGCCGTCCCGGTACCTGCTGCGGCGTGGCTGTTTGGGTCAGGTCTGTTGGGCTTAGTGGGCGTAGCGCGGCGGCGGTTGGCGCTTCGGTAATTCTGGGGCTGCAGGGGGTGTCCCCCTGCCCGAAAATACAATCCCTCAAGCAAAAACGGCGACCGATGTGTCGCCGTTTTTGTTTGAGGGTTCAATATTGCAACCATGTTCAAAACGTGTGGCTCGGTTTCTATTATAAGAGGTGGCTACTTTGCGTTATAACCGGTGGCCAGATTCAGTTATAACGGGTGGCGAGATTTGATTAGAATATGCAACTACCAACGATTTGGTGCCAAAGGCTAGCTATTGATCCACCCTGATACTAGTTATCAGGCCATACATTTGTCATATACGTAGGTTCCTTCAGCACTACGTACAACGGTCATTGATTTCATGCACTTGAGTGTCTCAATTTGGCACGAGCACGACAATAGCGGCCGTCAAAAAATATTTCGTGATGATCCAGGCCACGGTTTCTCCTTTTATATTTTCCGGATTACGGCAGCTCTTTGATTCGCAGTCGCGTGAACTGCACGCGAGAACCGGTGTGGTGATTTTGTAGGCCGATGAAGCCTTTCGGCGAACGGTTGGCGTTTTGGAGTTGGCTGGCTTGCTGGCCGTCCAGGCGAACTGTAATCGTTGAACCGTTGGCCTCAATTTCATAGGTGTGCCACTGACCGACGATGGGTGCAGCCGTAGAGCTAGCAAGCGTGTAGATGGCTCCTGTGTTGTGTAACGCATCACCAAAGGTTGGCGGGTTCGTGTCAGGATTTTTTCCAGTGTTGTCGATCTGAATCTCATAGCCTTGCATTACAGGAATCATCCAGTCGTTTCCTGGGTCGGGAAAGCGAATAAAAATACCAGAGTTGTCGTCCACGGCGGAGGCATGCCAATCAACGCGAAGAATGAAATTTTGGAACTGCTGACGTGTGAACCACAGCAGACCGATGCCGCCGGACGATTCGATGATGTTACCGCCCAATTCAATGAAGCTGCCTGAACCGGCCATTTTCCAGCCATCGATGCCGCCGGTACCCAGCGGCACGAAACCTGGCTCTGCGCCAAGGGCGTTGGACACGACCGCTTCAGCACTCCGGCGCGCGAGGGCAATCGCGGTGAGTGATGGATTCGCCGAGCCGAGAGTTGTAAACAGCGCCGGACCCGCAACATAAGCATTGGCGATGTGATGAAAGCGACCGTCGAGATTCGTCACCGAATCATTTGCGCTAGTGCCCATCCAGAGCGTTCCAGCTTCGTGATGAGTCGTCCCGAGTCCGTCGCGTGTTTGAGCAATGACTTTGATCTTGATCGGATCGTTGTTGGCAAGCGCGTTGGCCAAGTCCAGAGCGGCCTTGTCCATCGTGTTCCAGAGCGTGTTGTCGTCCTGATTTGGAACCAAGTTTACCCACGCCCGGCGCATGCCGAACTCATCGGTCTGATCACTCAAGTCCACCCAGCTCGGGGACTGGCCGGTTTGCTTGTTTGCATTGGGATTGTGGTCGCCGTTCATCTCGCCGATACCGCGCAAGGTAATGACGATCCAGTCTTCCTGCTGAGATGCTAGCGTCTGGTCAAGCAAGTCGAGGTCAGGAATCATGCGGAACATTGCATCCTCGGAACCGCCTGCCACAGCTGCGGCGGTAACTTGCAAGTGATAACGGCCCTTCGGCGTCGACCCCCGAACCAGCAGCGCGGCAGCTTCAAGCTGCTTCGGCAGTGCCGGGTCGAGGGCAGAACGATGGATGCGCACGACGGTATTCGAGCGCAGGTGCGCCATGAGGTTGCGCCCCATGAGTGGTGTGGGAAAGGATTCGAGCGCGAGCCGTGTCGCCTCAATGGTGCTTGAGGCCAGCACGACTGCGCACGTCGGCGGAATAGTGAGGGATTTCTGCTGCCCGTTCACGCGTACCTCAATACTGGTTACCACGCCGTTGGTTGTTTGCAACTTGGTGACGTGCGCTTTTGGCACGATGAAAAGACGACGTTGCCAATCGGGACGATTCGCGGCTTCGCGCACGGCATCTGTGAGGATCGGCATGCTGCTCCACTTGTCGAAGCTGAACAGCCCGGATGCTGGCGGGGCAGCCTGCACGGCGAGCGGCGCGTCTTCTATGGCATCCACGGTCGCCACGCCTCCGGCGACGCTCATGAATTTCTTCTTCAACGCATCAAACAATGGGCCGGAGATGTAGTCAGTTTTGTCGAAGACCCCGATTTCTTTCTCAACCCGCTCATAGGCATCGCCGGAATGCGTCGGGCTTTGGAGATAAGTCGCGACAAGCTGCGGCCAATTTTTCAAGTCTGCATCGGTGAGGCGAGGCGACCATCCACCCCAGTAAAGCGAGCGACCGCCAGGGCAATAGGCCAGGCCAGGGAATGCCACATGGCTGCGCCAGGGAATACCCCAGACACGCTGCCGTGCACCAGGATCGTCGGCATTCTGTGCCACCGCCACGGGCGATGCGGCATTCAAGCCAATGCGGACAAGATTCTGCACGTGTTCTGTGACGAGGAGACTGCCGGCGTCAAGTACAAGCACTCGGAGGTTTGGGCCGAGGCGGTAAATTTTCTCGGCGCAGTAAGCACCAAACATTCCAGCACCGATGACTACAACATCAAAGGCGGCGCCGCCATTCGCAGTCGCTTCATCCCAAGTGCTGCAAACATAGCGACCCAGGACATCGATCGCGAAGGTTGTATCCTGAACCTCTACTGCCTGATTCGTTTCGACTAATTGGTTGATCATGGTAACTCCTCTGAGATCCTCTTGAGATTATTCCGGGGTCAGCAATTCGCGCACTAACTTTCAAGGTGAAGTGAAAATTTGGGCGCTGATCACAGAGACCGGGTCAGCATATGCACGCTGATTAACAACGCGACACTTTCCTACAGCGTAGAACAAAATAACTTGGATGCAAATCAGTGTCTTCGTTTTCGCACGTATTCCTCCGTGAAACAGTGAAAATTCGGCGCAGCGAGTAACCAGGTGAACGACTGTTTTTCAGTAAATTCTGTTGAAAAACTCAGTGTTTATTTTGCGCGGTGTCGCGCAAGATATTCACATTAGGGATTTTGAAGAATTTACACAGTTTGCTGCGAACTGAAACGTCAGATTAACTCGCCTTATCTGTTTTTATGCAGGTTCAGAGCTATTTGCTACGCTACCGGAACCAACCATTTCGCCATTCGTCGTAAATTCTGTGCGGAGACCACCAATAAAAACTCATCCTGTGCATCACTGAGACCGCGTAAATGCAATCGATCCAGTCTCAGGTTGCGCTTGAGGTACCAACGCTGTAGCCGATGAGCATACGAAGGTGTGGCTATAGAACTCAGCCAGGCATTGACGCAGGTCACTCAGATATAGAAACCGATCAATACCGCGCAGCAGATGATTGGCCGGTACGTGGTCTTCCAGGTTGAAGGGCTAAATCAGCCGATCCTGACTGTTTGCTTGATGACCCATCATGGTGATGCCTTCACATCAATAATATGCGTATATCATACAGAAAATAGGGGCAATACTGGAATGGTTTTTCAACAGAATATTAACAAAAGTCGCCGCTTGGATAGTTTTCAAGGCTAGCTGAAACTTTCGCTAAAGCAGCCGTTTCGCAATCTGGTGTTCCTCCGAAAAGAAAATAAGAGTGCGCGCGCTGAGACAAAAATTACAGGTGTGGCGGCTGGACGCTTAGTGCGGCTGCAAAGCCGGTGAAAGATAGTCGATGAAAGTTCGATACGGAGAAGAAATGGCGAATCACTCTGACCCCGAGTCATGCGGCATACATCGTGAGGTGTGTGACGAAGCGTTGACAGGGGAAACTGACAGGCCAGCCATTGAGCCGCGAAATCAATACTCTGGGATGCCGACGCTGTTAAGCGAAGCGGAAGGCAATATGGTGTACGACGATAATCGCAAGTCGTGTACTGATCCCACGCGGTCGGAGACCCTGTGCATGTCGGGAAGTCTTTTACACGGAAGCAGCGAGATCTCTTCGGCGTCCGGCGCAAGATGGCCGGACAGAGCTGGCAAGGTCAAAGACCGCAATCCAGCTATTTACGCCGAAGAGAAGTCGGATACGCCCATAGTACCGAAGAAGCCATCGAACAAAGGGATTACCCCGGCGGAGATGGTGGAGGGAAGGGGTGTAGCCAAAGGAAATGCCGACGAATCCCCCGCGTCCCGGACTCAGCGCCGGAAACATGACGCGTCGACGGGGTTGGAAGGCATACGTGAAATAGCAAGACGGAATCGGAAGCTTCAGTTCACGGCACTATTGCACCATGTCACACCGTCATTGCTGGTGGAGAGCTTTTACGCACTTCGCAAGCAGGCAGCGGCAGGCGTGGACGGTGTGACGTGGCAAGAGTATGAGAAGTTGCTCTATGGGCGAGTACATGAATTGCACCGTGAAATTCACGCGGGAGCTTATCATGCACAACCGTCACGGCGAGTCTACATTCCGAAGGCGGATGGCAAATTGCGTCCGCTGGGGATTGCAGCGTTGGAAGACAAGATTGTGCAGCAGGCCGTTGCAACGGTACTGAACGCGATCTACGAGCAGGACTTCCTCGGGTTCTCATATGGCTTTCGGCAAGGTCGGGGGCAACATGATGCGCTGGATGCCTTATCGGAAGGGATCGAAGGCCGCAAGGTAAACTGGATTCTGGATGCGGACATTCGCTCGTTCTTTGATGAAATTGATCACGAGTGGATGCTCCGATTCCTGGAACACCGGATTGCTGACAAACGGCTGATTCGATTGATCCGAAAATGGCTGACAGCCGGTGTTATTGAGGATGGTCACCGCATTGCATCTGTGCGCGGAACACCTCAAGGTGCAGTGATATCGCCGCTGCTGGCGAATATTTATCTGCACTATGCTCTCGACCTGTGGGCGCATCAATGGCGCAAACAATATGCCGCTGGCGATGTCATCCTTGTGCGCTATGCAGACGACAGCGTGATGGGGTTTCAATATGAAGGAGAAGCGAGACGATTTCTGGCAGCAATGGGAGAACGTCTTGCCAAATTCAAACTGGAACTCCACCCGGATAAAACGCGGCTGATCCGATTTGGACGATACGCTGCGCAACAATGCCGGGAGCGTGGAGTGCGAAAGCCGGAAACATTCGACTTCCTCGGCTTCACGCACTGCTGTGGTCAGCATCGTCACGGTTTCAAAATAGTCAGGTTGACTATCAAGAAACGGATGCGTGCGACGCTGGCAGTTATTCGTGAGGCGTTGATGCGTCGGCGTCATGAGCCGGTGCCGGTTGTCGGGCGCTGGCTGGGACGCATGGTAAGGGGGTATTTCAATTACCACGCAGTACCGGGAAACATGCACCGATTGGCGGGGTTTCTGAGTGAGGTGTGTCGCGCGTGGCGCCACGCACTGATACGACGAAGCCAGCGGCATCGATTGCAATGGTCTCGGTTCAATCGTTTGACTAGGAAATATCTACCGCCATGTCGAGCAGTCCATCCACTCCCGTCGGAGCGGTTTTACGTCAAGACCTAAGGCAGGAGCCGTATGCGGTAATGCTGCACGTACGGATCTGTGCGGGGGGCGGCGGGTAACCGTCGTCCCTACCGCAACCGCTCAAAGCCTTTACTGCAGAAATACTGACTAATGCGGTCTTTCCAACTGACCGGTCCAATTGACTTTGGGAAATTTCCACGCGCTTCTGAAGTTGCACCATGATCGCCAAAAGAACAAAAGGCCAGGGAAAAGCAATAGCAGGCTAATGGTAATCACCGTACCAGTAAGTTCTCGTCCGTTGACTATATGCCCCACGTTCCGTAATACAAAGCCCTTGTCGTTTTTGGGTGAGGGTTTTTCCCATGCTTCCCACTGAGCTCTCAGGTAGTCGCTGAGGGCATTCCTGGTTTCCAGCAATTATCGCTAGAAATCCATTGCAGAAGCTCATCGAAAGGCATCGGTCTTCCGATATGGAAACCTTGCCCCCGATCACAGTTGTTCGCGACAACGAAGGCAAGTTGTTCATCGGTTTCAATACCTTCCGCGACGACATGAATTTTCAGGCTATGCCCCATGGCAATAATCGCAACGACCAAGGCCGCGTCCCCTTCATCATTGGTCACGTCGCGGACGAAAGACTGGTCGATCTTGAGCGTACATATTGGGTAGCGCTTCAAGTAACCCAGGCTTGAATAGCCGGTGCCAAAGTCATCGATGGCGATCTTCACGCCAAGTTCGTGCAACTCGGCTAGGGCTGTGGCGACGCCTCTCTGTTCGTCCATCAGCACGCCTTCGGTGATTTCCAGTTCCAACTGGCTGGGATCTAGACCTGTGTGCTGCAGCACACCCTGGACAATACCGACGAGTTCACCACTCATGAATTGTCGCGGCGAAATATTGACTGCGACCGTCAGTGGTATGTTCAGCGACTGTTGCATTCTGATCGCATCGCGACAGGCTGTCTCCAGAACCCATTTCCCTATTGGAATGATCAGGCCTGTTTCTTCAGTCAACGGAATGAAATCGGCGGGCGATGTAAACTGGCCATCGGCCATACGCATACGCAGTAGGGCTTCGACCCCGAATACGGTGTTCGACTTCAGATCCACCTGGGGTTGATACAACAGCGAGAAGCCACCATTGTCCAGGGCAAAGTGCAAATCCCGTTCAAGTCTCAGACGATCGGCCCCGCCGCTTTCCATTTCGCGTGAAAACACCTTGTATCCGTTGCGGCCATTTTCCTTAACCCAATACATGGCCACATCGGCACAGCGCAGCAGCTCGTTCATGTTATGGCCATCGTGGGGAAAAATGCTGATCCCAACACTAGAGGTAATGTGCACCTCCTGCACACCTACGTTGATTGGCAGCGTCAACTCATGGAGTGCGCGTCGCACCACGCTTTCTGCCTCGGCCGCGTCGCTTCCCGGCAGCAGCAAGACGAATTCATCACCTCCCATCCGGGCCAGCGTATCGGTAGGCCGCAGGCAGGATTTGACACGTTCCACGAATCCCTTGAGCAAACTGTCGCCAATGTGATGGCCCATCGAATCGTTGATATGCTTGAAATGATCGATGTCCATCATGGCCAGCGCAAACACCGTGTTGTTTCTGTGCTGCTGTTCGATCGTCAACATCACCCTGTCATCGAGCAAGGCGCGGTTGGGCAAACCCGTCAGCACATCGTGCAGGGCGATGTGGCGGATGTATTCGTCGGCCCGCTTTTGCTCCGAGATGTCATAAGCGATGCCAAGAAATCCGTGAATATTCTTGTTTTCGTCGTACAGTGCGGTCACAGACAGAAGCACAGGGAAACGCGAACCATCTTTGCGCACGTAGGTCCACTCGTGCTCTTCCACAAAATTTCCCCTGGCCTTGGCCACGAATACTTCAAAGCCGGGTTCCACCGTAAATCCAAGTTCATGGCTCAAGCCCTCTGCCCGATTCCTGATTTCCTCAGCGTCGTGGAACACCGTGAGCGTGGCCTTGCCTACCAGTTCGTCCGCGCAATACCAGAGCATGCGCTCGGCAGCTTTGTTGAAAGTCAGAATGATGCCGTTGACGTCAGTGGAGATAATCGAGTACGCGGCGCTTTCCACGATTGCAGTGCGCAACCGGTTTGAAGATTCCAGTTTTTGCACGAGAAGTTTTTCTCTCGTGATATCCCGGTAAGTGACGGCAATGCCATGAGGCATGGGCACCGCCTGGCGCAGATACCATAGTGTGGCATCTTTGTCGCCTGGAAAAGATAACTCTTCGGCTTGCAGTTCTCTTGTCAGTGCGACTGCTCTGTATTTGGCGAAAATATCCCTGCGCTCAGGAAATGTCTGGAGGTATGAATGTCCCACCAGATTTCCCGCCGACTTCCCGATGGACAGTTTTCCCATCACTTCAGCATGCTGATTCAAATAAACGCAGCGGAAATCGACGATATCCCCGTCCTGGTTTTTGATGCTTTCATAGATCACAAATCCGTCCGGACTGCTTTGCATCGCGGCGTAAAAACGGGCCTTTTCGGTGCTTTCTGCAGCGTGCGCGTTGGTGATGTTGGTGATCAGCGGTCGCACACGTGCACGGATCAGCCATAGACTCAGGGCGACCAATATCATGATGAGCGGGATGGCGATCATTACCTGGTCCGCGACCGGCGCATAGATCTCGGCAAGGTCCTTACGCAGGACCAGACCCAGGCCGGTGTCGGCCACCGGGCCAAAAGCGGCCAGAACATGATGGCCGCGATAATCTGTCACCGAATCGATGCCGCTTTTTTTTGCCAGCGCATAAGCCATCGGAAGCGGCTTACCCTGGTAGTTGTCCGGTATCACAAACACACCGGCTTGCTCGCGATTCGGGAAACACTGCAGCTTATTTTGTTCCATGCGCATGCACATCGACAGCGCGCCTGTCGCCCCCAAATTATTAGTGTCTTCGAACACCTTGTTCATATAAGGCAGCGTCTGTTCTAACACCAAAAAGCCACCACCTGAGCCGTTCAGCGGAATCCACACCCGCAGGTAATAACCATTATCCCAGGCAAGAGCGGCATTGATTTTACCGTCAAGCTGGGTGTAGCGAATTGAATCGGGAATCAGGCGACCCGCGATCAAACTGCGCTGCTTGCCTGTCTCCACGGCGATCCCGGAAAATCCGAGTGCGATCAGGGCCGCAGCAAGCCGGGGTTGCTGTGCCCTGGAGGATTTTTTTCAGGGTTCCGGAGTATGCGGGAGGCAACGGTTTTGAGTTCCGGATTCAGGCTGGCCACCAGCGCGCGCTGAGTGCGATCGTCGATCAAGGTGTTGATGTGTGCGCGGATCGCACCCAGCGAGTAAGCAATGTCCATACTGGACTGTTTGAAGGAGGTCTTCTCGAGAACGAGATCCCGGTCAGACCGGTGGTGACGGCGGTCACGGTTAATACCAACAGGGTTGTGCGATAGATCAGCGCGGCTTGATGTTGTACTGTGGTCGCGACAGATTGGCTGCGGTGCAGCGCAAGGCACAATAGTCCGAGTCCCAGAATGGACAAGCCTATGGCGGTATGAAAGGCCATCCATATCAGACCCGTCTTGAGATACAGGGATTCAAAAATATACTGTAAGCCGAGCCAATATCCAATGACGCCGCCCAATCCTATCAAGAGCAGCGCGCTGGCCATGATGCTGGCAATTATCTGAAACTTGCGGCTGTCGGCGCGCTGAATAGCCAGCATCCCGATACCGAATATCAGGAACCCGATCATGGTCTGGGGCGACATGTGTCCGACGTTATGGAATTGCTCAAGAAGATTGCTCAGCAGAAACTCGATACCGTACTTGTGGCCGGACACAAGCTCGATACCCCTTGCACCCGCCAGCAACAGGATCAGCCAGACAATAATTCTGTGCGCAATTGCAACTGATCCGTCCGGGGGTTTTTTGCTGGTGAGCAACGCCAGGCCGCTCAACATGAAACAGAGTGCCGTGCTGGGCACCATGGTATTCCAGCCGGGATTAATGCGCGTCAATGAGGGAATGTTGAAGACCCAGCCGCACAACACTACGCCGCCCAATAGCATGGTGAATATGCTTGAGACCAAAACAATGTAATTGAAATTGGTTCTTTGCAAAGCGGTCATATTCAGCCAATTTGTGTGTAGTGTTCCACACTACATGCCTAGAGTTTTGAACGCAAGGCTTCAAGGATAGCTCGTTCTCGTGCAACTCGCTCTCTGGAATGTTCGGCAGAATCCCAATCTTCCATTGCTGATGGGTACCGTCACGTTTGTGGCACCTTACTTTCTCACCGTCCTATGGCACCTTGCGGCAATTGGCTGGAGAAGCCTACTCAGTCAATTCTAGCTTTCCAACAATCAAGCTCCTTGTTGTATGACGTTAAAGATCGCCGAAGAATCTAGTTCTGAGTCACCCTGCTTCACCAGGGCATTGAGGTGCTCTGTCACCAGCGTGGCGGCGGGTAGTGGGAGGCCAATCTGCTGCGCCGTTTCCATGACGATGCGCATGTCCTTCTGGTGTAGTGCAACTTTGAAGCCAGGTTTGAAATCCTTGTCCAGCATGCGTTTGCCGTGTACTTCCATAATCTTGCTACCGGCAAAACCACCCAGTAATGCTTCGCGTACTTTACCGGCGTCTACGTCATTGCGTTGGGCAAAGGTAAGCGCCTCCGCCACGGCTTCAATGGTGACTGCCGCAACAATCTGGTTGCATGCCTTGGCCACCTGTCCTGCGCCATGACGGCCGATTAGTACGATGTTCTGACCGAGGCATTCGAACACCGGGCGCACTCGTTCAAATACTTCTGGCTTGCCGCCTGCCATGATCGATAGAGTGCCGTTGATGGCACCGATCTCACCGCCGGATACGGGTGCATCCAGCATCTCTATGCCTTTCTCTGCCAGCCCTTGTGCAAATTCGCGTGTGGCGTTGGGCGAGATGGTGCTCATGTCCACCACGATGCAGCCCGGCCGGGCACCATGAACGGCGCCGTTTTCGCCGAAGAGTACTTGTTCCACGTCGGGGGTATCGGACACCATGATGATGACTACGTCAGCTTGAGATGCTACTTCCGCAGGCGTGCGGCAGGCTGTGGCACCCGCCTCGACAAGCGGTTGCAGTGCCTCTAGATGCCGTGCATAGGCCCGCAACGGATATCCATGCTTGAGCAGATTCAGCGCCATGGGGCGGCCCATGATGCCGGGACCGATGAAACCGATTTTCATATTCATGCGCTATCTCCGTTTAAATTGAGTATTCCAATGTTTTGCATATTGAATCAATATTTCATATCATGAAAAACCGTATTTTCCCATTCAGTTTATAAGGTGATCCCCGTTGAGTGAAGCAGAAAGCAAATCCTCTATTCAGGTCATCGATCGCATGATGAGTCTGCTCAATATCCTGGCCGCACATGTCGAGCCGATTGGTATTAAGCACTTGGCAACCCAAGCGGCGCTACATCCTTCCAGTGCGCATCGCATCTTGGGTGTCATGGTGGAAAAGGGCTTGGCGGAGCGCGTTGATCACGGCAATTATCAGCTTGGCATCAAGTGGCTGGAATTGGGTAATCTGGTCAAGGCGCGCCTTAATGTGCGCCAAGTGGCGTTGCCATTCATGCAGAAACTGTGCGATGAATTAGGCGAGACGGTCAATTTGACCCTGCGCCAGGGCGACGAGATCGTCTACGTGGAGCGGGTGGCTGCAGACACAGCAATGATGCGTGTGGTGCAGGTGGTCGGCGCGCGCGCGCCGTTGCATATCACAGCAGTCGGCAAGATTTTTCTGTCTCAGGATGGCAACGCGGCATGTGCTGCGTACGTCAAACGCGCGGGATTGCGTGCCTATACTGAAAATACGATCACCACAGCGGCGAAGCTTAAGAAGCAAGTTGAACAGGCGGAGCGCGATGGCTTTGCACTGGACGAGGAAGAAGCGGAAAGAGGAGTATGTTGTATCGGCGCGGGTATCCGCGATTCCAACGGCAGGATAATTGCTGGCCTGTCGCTTTCTGCGCCGGCGGATCGTATCAAGTTCGCTTGGGCAGATCGGGTTAAGCAGTGTGCGCAGGAAATTTCTCGCACGCTGGGGTATCGGGGTTAAGCGCGCGGTGAAAACGTCCAACATGCAATGACAGATTACGGTTGGGTGCTCTTCTGTTTTAGCATCGGATGTAAAGCAGCCCAGATGGTATTCAAGATCAGGGGTTGTGCCTCGGCGGTGGGGTGGAGTCTGTCGGCCTGATAATATTTTTCGTCCTCCACGCCGGCCAGCAGGAACGGCACCAAAGGAAGCTTATGCTGTTTGGCTAGAGCCGCATAAGTGTCCTGGAACTTTTGCGTGTAGCGCATGCCATAGTTAGGCGGCAGACGCATGCCGATCAGCAGCACGCGCGCTTTTTTTCGTTGGCATGCGGTTATGATCTTGTCCAGATTGTTCGACATGTTGGCCAAGGGCAGACCGCGCAAGCCGTCGTTGGCGCCCAGTTCAAGGATGACGACAGCGGGGCGATGTTCAGTGAGCGCTGCGTTGATGCGACTTAATCCGCCGGCAGTGGTTTCTCCGCTGATGCTGGCGTTGACGATCTGGTAGTCGAATTTTTCTTTAACCAGGCGTTGATCCAGCAGGCTGACCCAGCCCGCATCTCTCGGGATACCATAGGCGGCTGACAGGCTGTCACCGAATACCAAAATAACCGGCGCTGCACAGAGCAGGCCGGGAATCATTAAACCAATAATCAGCAGGGCGCGAAGCAACATGAACGAAGTTCCAAAAAATCCAATTTTGCTTGCATCCGGTCTGACCAAGCAAGTGAGTGTCGGGGCCGAGCGCATCACCATTCTGGATGGTGTTGAACTCGCCATCGCGGCGGGCGAAGCCGTTGCCATCCTGGGTGCGTCAGGCTCCGGCAAGTCTACACTGTTGGGGCTGCTGGCAGGGCTGGATACCCCAACTGCCGGCAAGGTCTCGATCGACGGCGTGGATATTTTTGCACTGGATGAGGATGGCCGCGCGGCCTTGCGTGGCCGCATGATTGGCTTTGTGTTCCAGTCATTCCAGTTATTGCCCAATCTGACCGCCATTGAAAACGTTATGCTGCCGCTGGAATTGGCGGGCACAGCTAACCCACGCCAGGAAGCTTCTGCGGTAATGAACCGTGTCGGACTCTCTGCGCGCTTGAAGCATTATCCCAATCAATTATCCGGCGGCGAGCAACAACGCGTGGCTATTGCCCGCGCCTTTGCCACGCATCCGCTGCTGCTCATGGCGGATGAACCGACTGGTAACCTCGATACTGCCACCGGCGCACACGTGATCGACTTGCTGTTCGAACTCAACCGGGAGCGCGGCACGACCTTGCTGCTGGTGAGCCATGACGAATCATTGGCGCAGCGCTGCGGACGACGGCTAGTATTGTCCGACGGGCGTTTACAGTCGTGATGATGAGAGCATTGCGCCTATCTTTGCTGATGCTGGCCCGCGACTGGCGCGCCGGCGAGTTGCGTATTCTTTTTGTGGCGCTGGTCATTGCCGTGGGCGCAGTTAGCGGCGTCGGATTTTTTACTGACCGCATTGAAGTGGCGTTAGCCCAGCAGGCAAGCCATTTGATTGGCGCCGATCTGGTATTGCGCGCGGATCATGCGCCCGATGCCCAGTTTGCGGAACAGGCGCGCCGCATGGGTTTGCAGACTGAATTGATCCTGACGTTCCCCAGCATGGTCAGTCACGGTGAAGCCAGTCAGTTGGCGGAGATTAAAGCGGTCGGAGCAGCCTATCCTCTGCGCGGCCGCCTGCGTATCGGCTCCTCAATGGCGGGCGCAGGAAAAATTCCGCAACCGGGCAGCGCATGGGCGGATGAGCGCCTAATGGCGCAGTTCGGCCTAAAAATCGGTGATCGCATCGAGGCAGGCAAGTTAAGTTTTGTAGTGACAGCGGTATTGCTGGAAGAACCCGACCGCTCCGGAGATTTTTTCCACATTGCGCCGCGCCTGCTGATCAATCGCGCAGATGTCGCGGCCACCGGGCTGATTCAGGAAGGCAGCCGCGTTGCATATCGTTTGTTGTTGGCTGGTGATGAAAAGGCGCTTGCTGCTTTCCGTAAATGGGTTGGAACCCATCTTGGGCGCGGAGAAAAGCTGGAAGGCTTGGCCGAAGCGCGCCCGGATGTACGCACCGCGCTGGAGCGCTCGCAACGCTATCTGGGATTGGCAGCACTCATGAGCGTGGTGCTGGCGGGCGTGGCCGTAGCGCTGGCAGTGCGCCGCTTTGCAGCCCGCCACTTGGATATCTGCGCGGTGATGCGTTGCCTAGGTGCAAGTCAGAATTTCATTGTGCAGATCTTTCTGTGGCAGTTCTTTTGTCTCGGTCTGGTCGCCAGCATGGCCGGCGTGGCGGTGGGTTTCGCCTCACATGCAGTGCTTGCACAGTGGCTGGCGACGCTGGTCTCGGCACCGTTGCCGCCCCCAAGCTGGATGCCTGCGGTTATCGGTGTTGCCACTGGCCTGGCGTTATTGTTTGGTTTTGCCATTCCACCCTTGCTGCGTCTGCGCCAAGTGCCGACCTTGCGCGTGCTGCGGCGCGAACTCGGGCTGCCGGGTGGCAAAGGTTTGCTGGGTTTTCTGCTGCCTATGGGGTTGCTGGGGGCGGGAGTAGTCTACCAGGCAGGTGTCATGCTTGGCCTGATGGTGCTCGGGTTGCTGGTGGTGGCCGCATTGCTGGCGACCGCATCCGGCATGGTGCTGTCGCGCGTGACAAAACATCTGCAAGCGGCCACCAGTGCCTCCTGGCGTTACGGCGTGGCCAACATCGGACGACGACCGGCCAATAACGCCGCGCAAATCACCGCGTTTGGCATTGCCGGCATGGCGCTGCTTGCCTTGACCATAGTGCGCGGTGATTTGATGGATAGCTGGCTTGCCAAAATTTCCCCGCAGGCGCCCAACCGTTTCGTGATCAATATTCAAAGCGATCAACTTGCGCCGATGCAAACTTTCTTCAGGGAAAAAAACTTCGCAGCACCGACATTCTTTCCCATGGTGCGTGGCAGGCTGGTGGCGATCAATGAGAAACCCGTCGCACCTGCCGATTATGCCGAAGAACGCGCGCAGCATCTGGTGGAACGCGAGTTCAACCTGTCGTGGGCGACATTGCCACAGCAAGGCAATCAGCTTGTCGCAGGCCGTTGGTGGGATGCATCCGTAGCAGGAAAAAAACTGCTTTCAGTGGAACAAGGCATCGCTGAGGCACTGAATATTCATGTTGGAGACACACTGACCTACGACATCGCCGGCGCGAGAGTAACGGCGCAAGTGACAAACTTGCGCAAGGTGGAATGGGATTCTTTCCGGGTGAATTTCTTCGTGGTCGCTTCTCCCAGTGTGCTGGAAAATTTTCCTGCCAGCTACATCACCAGCTTCTACTTGCCTACGGGAGAAAGTGCACTAACAAATGAATTAGTGCGCCGCTTCCCCAATCTCACCGTGATCGATGTCGCCGCAGTAGTGGACCAGATACGCGGCTTGCTGGATAAAGCAGCCTATGCCATGGAGTTCGTATTCCTGTTCATGCTGGCGGCAGGCTTGACCGTGCTGTACGCCGCTATCGCCGTCAGCAGCGACGAGCGGGTGTATGAAACGGCAGTGTGGCGCACGCTAGGCGCCACCCGCAAACAAGTGCTGCTCAGCGCCTTCGCCGAGTTCGCCGCCATCGGCCTGCTGGCCGGAAGTATTGCCGCGCTGTGAGCGGCTGCTGTGCAATATGGGGTGGGCGATCAGGTACTGCATTTGCCTGTGCATTTCAGCTATGAAGTGTTGCCGGCTGCGCCATTTTTCGGTGCAATGTTGCTTGGCGTAGCGGGGGTGATAGGTGTGCAGAGGCTGATCAACGAACCTCCGTTGTCGGTGTTGCGGCGTGTATGAGGTGGACAATTAACCAGCTGCGGCCATGCTATGATTCCAGCTTTTTCTGGGAGTCATTTGCTCATGAAAATCGGCACCCCTCTTAGTTCTACGGCAAAGCGTGTGATGCTGCTCGGTAGCGGCGAACTGGGCAAGGAAGTGATCATTGCGTTGCAACGACTGGGCGTCGAAGTCATTGCGGTGGATCGCTATCCGAATGCGCCTGGTCATCAGGTGGCGCATCGTGCGCATGTTATCGACATGACTGATGGCGTAGTGTTGCGTGCCTTGGTGGAACAGGAAAAACCACATTTGATCGTGCCTGAGATCGAGGCGCTTTCTACCGACATGCTGGTCGAAATTGAGCGGGCTGGTCTGGCCGAAGTGATTCCCACTGCGCGTGCCGCGCAACTCACCATGAACCGCGAAGGCATACGCCGACTGGCAGCGGAAACGCTTGGTCTGGCGACGTCTCCCTATGCCTATGCCGAGAGCCTGGATGCATTGCAGGCCGCGATTGATGGCGGCATTGGCTACCCTTGCATCGTTAAACCCGTTATGTCTTCATCAGGCAAAGGGCAATCCAAAGTCGATGGCCCGGCAGATGTCAAAACGGCGTGGGACTACGCGGCCTCTGGCGGACGCGTGGATCAGGGCAAAGTCATCGTCGAGGGCTTCATCGATTTCGATTACGAAATCACGCAGCTCACCGTGCGGGCGGTGGGTGACAGCAATACAGTCGAAACCTTTTTTTGCGAGCCGATTGGCCATGTGCAGGTGAAGGGCGATTACGTGGAAAGCTGGCAGCCGCAGGCGATGAG
>JBBRTU010000015.1:0-61948 GCA_038244115.1 Burkholderiales bacterium | reverse complement strand
GGAATCGGCCACCATGACCACGTTATAACCCTGATCGCGGAAATACTCCGCCAGCGTCACCCCGACGTAGATTGACGCTTCGCGTGCCACCACCGGCATATTGGAGGTGTTGGCCACGAGCACGGTGCGCTCCATCAGCGAGCGGCCGGTGTGCGGGTCGGTGAGTTGTGGAAAACTTTCCAGAATATCCGCTAGCTCATTACCGCGCTCGCCGCAGCCGACGAAGATCACAATCTCCGCATTCGACCAGCGCGCAATTTGGTGCTGCACCACCGTCTTGCCGGCGCCGAATGGCCCGGGTACGGCTGCCTTGCCGCCTTGAAGTAATGGGAAGAAAGTATCTAGAATGCGCTGCCCGGTGATCAGCGGCACGCTGCCGTGATCGCGGCGGCGGTAAGGGCGCGGTGTGCGCACCGGCCAGCGGTGGTAGAGCTTGAGCTTTTGCGTGCGGCCATGCGCATCTTGGATATGCGCAACCGTTTCCTCCAGCGTGTAGTCACCGGCGGGCGCGAGTTCGAGCAGCGTGCCGCTGACATCGGGTGGCACCAAAATGCGATGCGAAATATGCGCGGTCTCCTGCACCGTGCCCAGCACCATGCCGGGCGCAATGGCACTGCCGCTGCTGAGTCCGGGGGTGGGCACGAACGGCCAGGGTTTGGCGCGATCGAGCGCATCGACGGCGAGACCGCGCGCGATATGATCACCGCTCAGGCCATAGAGTGTGTAGAGCGGCCGTTGCACACCATCGAAAATCTGCCCCAGCAATCCCGGGCCCAATTCAACCGACAGGGGATGGCCCATCGCCTCTGCTTGTTCCCCCGGGCGTAAGCCCTCGGTAGTCTCGTACATCTGCACGATGGCATCTGCGCCTTCGCGACCGATGACCTCGCCGGTCAAATTCATCGCACCAACGCGTACTTGTTCGCCAGTGAGTACCTGTGGCAGACGTACGCGCAGAATGGGGCCGTTGACTTCGAGAATCTCACCCATGGGTTTGCGCTCCGGCAAACAGCTGTTCCATAACCACGCGTGCCAGTTCTTCCTCCAGGCGCTGCTTGCGTCCTTCAAAGGTATGGTCGACCCGCACGCGATTGTCCGGGTCGTGCAGCAGCACGCCACCGGCACAGACAATCGGCTCATGCGCGAGTTCGAGTTGCTTGCCTGTTGCCAAGTCGCTGGCAAAACTCTGCCAGTTGCTGCCGACCCGGCTTAGATCGCGCGCGTTGAGCGCTACTATTACTATTTCATGGTCGATGGCGCGCGCACCGGCGGCGATGAAGGCAGCGAGCATGGGCAAGTAGACTGCTTCATCGCTTGCCAGATTGCTGGTTTTTTCATCTAGCTGGGTCAATACGGATTGCACCAGCGTCCAACGCAGGCGATCGAACTCGCCCTGCAAGCGGATCTCTGCGGCTTGCACCATTTGCCTTTGCAGTTTGTCGGCGGCAGCCTTGGCTGCCAGCAGTTCGCGTTCCTCTACCACTTTCAAATGTTCGCTGGATTCAGCCCGAATTTCCTCGCGCCGGTGGCGCGCCATGTTCAGGTGTTCACTGGCGAGCGCTTCAGCGCGCGCCAGCAGTGCAGCTTCGAGATCGGCTGCTTGATTGTCGCTCATGGTGTCGGATCCAATGCGCTGGCCCCGAGGATAGAGGTGACTAAATCCTCCACTAGCGGATGATAGGCGTGCGGCTGATGCAGCTCGGGCAGCTCGGTGACGACGATGCGCCCCCCTTCATTGCGCACGCGCGTGAGCCATGGACCGCCCGAGCGTGCCAAACCTTGCTCCACCAACACCAAGGCATGGGCATCCACGCGTACCAATTCTTCTAGCAACTGTTCCAATTGCGCGGCATCGGCGTTGGCGTAAGTTTCGAAGCCGATCAGCGCGAAGCCTTCCATGAGCGGTGCAGCGCCCAGGGCGATCATGCGGGTTTCGCTGGCAGTGGCGTTAGCCATTAGATCTTTCTGAGAAGCGGCGGCGTTAGCCATTAGAGCTTTCCGAGCAATAGTATCGTCACCACCAAGCCATAAATCGCGATCCCCTCGGCGAGACCGAGATAGATCAGCGTGCGGCCAAAGATCTCGGGTTTTTCCGCGATCACCCCCAAAGATGCCGCGCCCACGGGACCAACCGCAATACCCGCGCCGATGGTGGCAAGGCCGGTTGGAATGCCGATACCGATCAGTGCCAAACCATAACCTACCGTCACCTCATGGCTGCCAGCCGCTGTTGCGGTCTGGGCCAACACATCCTGCAAGCCCAGCAGCAGCAAGCCGGCCTCGGCCAGCATAAACAGTAACAGGTTGCCACCCACGCTGCCCTTGAGCCATTGGGGTGCAGCGTGTTTTGTGGACAGCGGCTTCATTTCGAAATACACGCCGAGCGCGATCAGTGCGAGTACATTGAGTGTCATAAATGCAATTAACCAAAACATAATTTCTCCTTAAGCGTTTTTAGATTGGGTTATTGAGCTAGCGAATTGCAGTGGCTGATAAGCCTTGCCTGTTCCCTGGAAGAAACGTGAGAAGCCTTCATAGTATTCCAGGCGCAGTACTTGAATCGCCACGATACCGCCTTCCATCACCAGAATGAACACATTGCCGAGCACGACTGTGATCCAGTGGCCGGTGTTGCCCATCATATGAGCCAGCGCGAACACCGCAACTGCAAGGGCCACATGATTCAGGCTAAAGGCTGCGACGCGCAAGAAGGAGAGCGTGTTGGCAATGTAGTTGAGCGCGGTTTCGAGTGCTTCCACCGCAACCACCAGAATGCGCTCGCCCAGTGGTCCGTGCTGCGCATGCCACAGGTGGCGCAGAATGAACGCGAACGGCACCAGCATCCACGCCGCTGCGACTACACCCAGGCCGAAGCCATTGGCCATACGGTAGGCCGCATAAATCAAGCCCAGGTAAAACACCATGCCGGCCACGCCCCGGGCGCCAAACCAGGCTTCCGTCGTTTCGCCATCCGCCAGGTGGTTGATGATGGTGAGCGTGGTCGCGATCAGAATAAAACCAATGCCCCAGTACAACGCGACCATTAGCATGCGCGTGGGATCGCTGAGCGGCGCAAGCCATAACGGGTGGATAATTTCTTCGAAGCCGAACAGACTGCCATAGGCCCAGCCGAACAGCATCGAGCTGACGCCAGCCGCGACCAGCATCGGACGTGCGAAGGCGAGCGGGCGCAGCCACAACCCGGCGAGCAGGATCAGCGCACCGTGGCCGATATCGCCGAACATCATGCCAAACATGGCGATGAATGAGATGGCGAACAGCGGTGTGGGATCGATTTCGCCATAGCGCGGCACGCCGTAGTTTTTCACCAGCGCGGCGAATGGTTGCAGCCAGCCCGGATGGCGGCTCAAGGATGGCACGCGCTGCATTTCTCCCGGCAGCGGATCGCGCAGCGTGATGAGATAGCGGTTAGCAATGGCCTCGGCCAGCGTGCTGCGCAATGCCACAGTCTGACGTTTCGGCACCCAGCCGTTGACGACACTCAAGCCGCCGCGCGCGCGCAGCAGATTGGCAAGCTCTGCGTGGGGAGCGGCGTTGTGCAGGGTATGTGCGGCCTCGATCAATTGCGTGCGATGGATTTCCTGCGAATGTGCCATCAGCTTGCAACTCTGGGCGTGATGCGATGTGGCGCTGGCCAGGCCCTCGCTCAAGTGCGCGCGGATGGTCTCCGGCCGGCCAACGAACTCGGGGGGGATATCCAGCGCGCGCCAGCCGGAAGCGCTGAGCAGCGGCAACACTTCCGCCTCGTGGCCGCGCGAACCAGCCAGGATGCAATGGCTTTGGCCACCTTCCATGCGATACACTTCCAGCACGTAGCCGGCGAGGGCGAGTGCAGCGGCGAGACGCGCGGTTTCCTGCGTGGCGATGAACCCCACGCGCAAATCCAAAAAACGTCCGCCGTGGCGCAACATTCCAAGATCAATATCGAGTTGCGCAAAGGCATCCAGGCTTTTCAGTAGTGCCTGGTAGTGGCGTGTCTGCTCTTCGCAGCGCCGCACGTCTTCTTGATGTTGCGAACACTCAGTCCAGGCTTGACCCAACCAGATATCCAGGCGTGCCAGATCCACTTCGGCAACGGGTTTGAGGATGGGCGGTGCGAGTTGTGCGAAATTGAGATTGCAGTAAGTAAGTAGTTTCTCCAAGCGCGTGCGGGCACTGTGGTAGATCTCGCGGAAGCGCGCGCCAGGCAAGTCGGGTAGCGTACCCTGAGCGGCTGCTGCGTCTTCTGGCACAAATGCGCCGGATTGCGCTAAGGCGTGCGCAGCGGCAGGCGCATCTTCGCGCAGCAGGTAGAGGGTGGCAAATTGCATCGCTTCTGGCCTGAGCATGCTAATGCACCGTTGCGGCAGGCGCCGCGAGGCCGAGTACTTGTGTGGCGAGCGCAACGTCGAGCTGCAAGATTTGTGCTTTTGCGATCGCGCGCACTTTGCGCAGATCAAATTCGCGGCAGATGAGATAGGCAAAGGCGCGCGTCAGTGCCGATGGCGAATAGTGCAGGGCGCGCTGCGCGGCCTGGGTAGTCAATTGCTCCATGCGCTGCGTGACTTCGAAGGGGTTGTGCGCGCCCGCGAGCAGGGTTTGCAAAGGCTCTGGCAGGGCGGCCAGCACTTCTTCGAATGCTTCGAGTTTGACTAATTCCGCTAGCCTTTGCGTGTTGAGCCGATAGGAAGAGGAGACTAGCAGGTAGAAGGTTTGCGCGGCCGGTAATTGATAGACGAAGCGGTAGCGTAGAAGCCACACCAGATTCACTCTATCCAGTATTGATCCAACCAGCGCACGGAACAGCCGGCCGTGATCAGTCTCCAATCGACCAGCACGTGCCACCACACCGGAAAAGTACCGACGATCGACGGTGGCATCCACAGCGAACAAATCATGCTCCGTCTCGAATGCCACCCGCGCCTGGCGTGCAATGTCAGCAAAGGTGGTGGTTTCAAGTTGACGCAACAGCTCGGAAAAATCTTCCGTGCGCAGCAATTGTTCAATCGGCAGGGTGGTGAAGGAGCCGACGTCGAGCAGGTCGCTGCGGATGTCTTGAATGGAACGGCCGGCGAGTTTGCCACGCAGGATTGCTTTAAGATTTGATAGCTCCAGACGATGCACCCAATGCATTAGGAAATCGCGCGCCGCCCCAGTAAGCGGGCGGATGAGAACGCGGAAATCATCCAGTACGGAAGCGATGATGCGCTGCTCCAGCGCGAGCAAAGGCGCGGCCGCAGTTTGCGGAAATAGCGTACTCAATTGGGCAGAGCCGATCATTTCTTCTTGCTCCGGCAGCGGGCGGCTGAGCATGGCTTCGATCTGAGTTGGTGTTAGCAGCCGTCCCATCATGACGGATACGCGCGCGTGCAAGTAAGCTTCGTTTCGCACGCTCATGCTTTAGGGCTTAACCTTTTCCAGGATCAGCCAACAGCGCGATGGCAGCGGCAAGTGCTTCCTGCTCATGCGTTTCGGCGAGGTGCCGCAAATCGCGTTGACGTTCCGTTGCGCGGCGGGTGAGTTCCGCAATCGATTGCTCGGCACGCTCGGCGGCTTTGCTGAGGAACCCGGCACGCAATTCAGGCAAGCGTGCTTCCAGTTGTATTTCGGCAGCGTGTGCTTCGGCTTGTGCGCTTGCAATAATCTGGTCGCGCTCCGCTTGCGCCGCATCAACCAGGCTTTCGGCCTTTTGTTCAGTATCCAGCAGCCGCTTCAGAACCTCTTCCATGGTGAATCCCTAGCCAAGCATCCATGCGCCGCTTACTGCAATCGCCAGCCCCAAGGTTTGTGTAATTTGTGCGAAACGGTCACGGGTTGCGATGCCAATTCCGATGCCGCCAAAATGTAATGCAGCAGTGGCGCTCAGGAAGCCCAGCGCATAGGTCATTGGCGCTGCCGCGCCCGGTATTTCCAAACCATGCGCGTAGCCGTGCAGCAATCCAAACCAGGCAGTGATGGCAATGCTCAGCAGTGTCGGCAATCGCAAAGACAGCGCGATGAGCAAACCCAGCGCCAACACCGAAGCTGCAATGCCTGGCTCAAGCAGCGGCATACTCATCGGGTGCATAGCCAGCGCGGCTCCAGCGACCAGCATCAACATGAAGGTGGCGGGCAACAGCCAAATCTTGCGTCCACCCATTTGCGCCGCCCACAAGCCGACGGCAAGCATGGCGAGCAAATGATCCAGCCCGGAAAATGGATGCATTAATCCCGCACCTAATCCCGATGCATCATGCCCAGGGTGCGCTGCTGCAACGCCACAAACACAGAGCAAAATGGTACCGAGGAGCAATCGCTGCAAAGTAGAGTGTTTCATGGACTATCCTTTTCGACGTTATTTATTTGATTTTGACTTTGACTAACTCTTCGCCATTCGGATCGGTCACATGTACCGCACAAGCAATGCACGGATCGAAACTATGAATGGTGCGCAGGATTTCGATTGGCTGCTTGGGGTCGTGCAGCTGGTGACCTTTGAGTGCCGCCTCATACGGGCCATCCTGGCCTTGCAGGTCACGTGGGCCAGCGTTCCAGGTAGAGGGCACGACAGCTTGATAGTTGTCGATCTTGCCATCTTTGATCACAATCCAATGCGCCAGCGCGCCGCGCGGCGCCTCCATGAAGCCCACACCTTTGGAAACTTTGGGCCAGGTGGAAGGATCCCATAATTTTTCATTGAAAGTTCTCACATCGCCCGCTTTAATATTCGCGATCAGGTGGTCGTACCAGGTTTGCATCGTGTCGGCGATGATCTTGGTTTCCAGGGTGCGCGCGGCGGTGCGGCCTAAGGTCGAATACAGCGCGGTGACGGGGATGTCGAGCTTCTTAAGCGTCATGCCAACCAGTTCTTTGGTCTGCTCGTGGCCCTTCGCATACAGCATCAACACGCGTGCCAAGGGGCCAACTTCCATCGGCTTGCCTTTCCAGCGCGGCGATTTAATCCAGGAGTAATCTTTGCTTGTATCCAGATTGGCATAGGGCGGTTTGGGGCCGGTGTAGTCGAGTTCGGTTTCGCCTTTGTAAGGGTGCAAGCCTTTATCTTTGCCCACGCCGTATTTGTACCAGGAGTGTGAAACGTATTCTTCAATCTGATCCTCAGCATGCAAATCCACCGGATGAATCGTGGACAGGTCGCGATTGAGAATCACACCCGATGGAATGAGATAGGTCGAGGGATCGCTCATGCCTTTTTCGGGGAAGTCGCCATAGGTCATGAAATTGCCCACGCCTTCGCCCTGCGCGCCCCAGTCTTTATAGAAACCGGCAATGGCCAGCGTATCCGGCACATACACCTGATCCACGAAGGTGCGCATTTGATCGATGATGTTCTTGATGTTTTGCAGACCTACGTCGTTGAGTGAAGTCGCACCCTCGCCGCCGCGATAATGCGGCCCCTTGCCTTGGCCTTCATGCTCCGGATGCACACTGATTGCGCACGGTACGCCGCCTACCAAAAAATTCGGATGCGGATTCTTGCCGCCAAAAATGGTGTGCAACTTTGCCACATCGCGCTGCCACGCCAGCGCATCCAGATAATGCGCCAGTGCCATCAGATTGGCCTCCGGCGGCAGCTTGTAGGCGGGATGTCCCCAATAGCCGTTGGCGAAAATGCCGAGCTGACCGCCTTCGACAAATGTTTTTACTTTCTTCTGCACATCGGCGAAATAGCCGGGCGAAGATCTGGGATAAGACGGGCTCACCATCTGCGCCAGCGTGGAAGTGGCCTTGGGATCGGCTTTCAGCGCCGAGACCACATCTACCCAATCCAGCGCATGCAGATGGTAGAAATGCATTACATGATCGTGCACATACTGCGCTGCGATCATCAGATTGCGGATCAGTTGCGCATTGGCTGGTACTTCGTATTTCAGCGCATCTTCCACCGCGCGCACCGAGGCGATGCCATGCACCAGGGTGCACACGCCGCAGATGCGTTGCGCGAAGGCCCAAGCATCGCGCGGGTCGCGTCCGCGCAATATGATTTCGATGCCGCGCACCATGGTGCCAGCGCTGGAGGCGCGGGTGATGCGATTTTCGGCATCGATCTCGGCTTCAATGCGCAGATGCCCTTCGATGCGGGTAATCGGGTCGACGACAATGGTTTGCGGCGCGTTCATATTCGTTCCTTAGAGGCTGTTTTAAAAAAGCCAAACTAACAATTCCCCCCTTTGCAAAAGGGGGGCTAGGGGGGATGTGAAGAATGTGGCCGCAGCCGCAAATCCCCCTCAATCCCTCTTTTTCAAAGGGGGAGGTTTATCGCGATGCAAAAGGTTCCTGGCATAAAATAAGATCCTCCATGATTTTGTAAAATTTCTTAATCTTCGAGATGTTCGGCGAGCAGCTCGGTCAAACCCAGCAATTGAGTATTCATGCCGTAGTGATCGATGGCTTCTTCCATTACGATGCGGCAATTGGCGCAGAAAGTGACCATGGTGGTGACGCCCGCGTCCTCGATCTGCCGCTTCTTGATCTGGAACACTTTGAAGCGCAGCGCTTCTGCATCGGGTTCGTGAATCGCCGATGCGCCGCCGCCACCACCGCAGCACCAGTTCCATATATTGCGGTCTGCCACGGGCCGGTAATCCGTGACGACTTGTTGCAACAATGGCTCGGGCGCGTCCAGCACGCCACCGCGACGCACGATCTGGCAGGGATCGTGCAGGGTTACGGGCATGGTGAATTTGTCTTTCATTTTAAGCTTGCCGGCGCGGCGCAACTCGTCCAGCAGTTCGAGCACGTGCACCACTTCGAATTTAAATGGCCGGCCCATCAGGTTCGGTCCTTCCCAGCGGATCGCCATATAGGCATGACCGCATTCAGGCGACAGCACTTTTTTCACACCGAGCTTTTCCGCCGCGACAACAATGCGCGAGACAATCTCACGCGCCAGGTCTGACGCGCCGATCTGGATGCCGGCATTGGTCGCCTCGAAGGCTTCCGATGATAACGTCCAGGAGATGCCTGCCTTGTGGAAAATTTTAGCCAGTGCGCCCAGGTATTCCGGATAGTTCATGACTTCCATGGATGACAGCAACACCATAATGTCCACCCCTGGCTGATCGATGGGGATAGTCAGCCCGGTTGCCGTTTCCTGGTCTTTGATGACGTGTTGCACCGCTGGCCATTTCACCCCCATCGGGCTGCCGATTTCGATGGTGCGTTTGGCTGCACTGCGGATACCATCCGGCGCGTGGCCCGACACCGCCATACCTTCGCGCAGCTTGCGCACCATGTACACGATGTCGTTGCCGACCGGACAGACCAGTGAGCAGCGGCCGCACATAGTGCAACTGTCATAAACCAATTCGCTCCAGTTTTCCAGTTCGTCGTCGGTGACGGGCTTCGATAGGCCAAGCATTTTTCCCAGGCGGCCAAGTAGGGTGTATTCCTGCGAGTAGACGCGGCGCAAGGGTTCCAGCTTGTGGATCGGCGTGTATTTCGGATCATCGGTTTCGGTGAAGAACAGACAGGCTTCGGCGCACAGGCCACAGTGCACGCAGCTGGCGAAAAAACTGGCGACAGGCGCGTCGATGACTTCCTTCAACGCGTTGATGCCTTTTTGCAGAGAGGCGCTCATACCGGCACTCCTCTGCGACCGTTGATATCGCCGTTGTACCAGCGTGAGCCGAACACTGTGATGGCGTGAAATAGTTTCGAAAAGGGCAACACAATGAGCAGCAATTCCACGCTCAAAATATGAATCGCGAGCATCGTGGCGTAAGGCAACGCCAAGTGCTTCACCGCCATATAGCCGGTCAGCACCGGCAGGAAGGTCAGCGCCCAGGTGAAGTAATCTTCAAAGGTGGAAAGAAAGCGCTTCACCGGTTTGTTGATGCGATCAAACAACATCACCAGCATCGCGGCTAGCGTTACTACTGTGGCCGCATCAATTAGCTGCGAGGGCAGACCCGGCCAGGATAGCCCGACCAGGCTCTGAATCAGTTTGATGTGCGGCGCGAACAGAAACACCACGATTGCGAGCCCGATGTGAAAAATATAACCGCCGATATAACTGACGGGCGAGCGCTGCATGATCCCTGGTATCGGCAAGGAGCGGCGGAACATTGTATGCCAGCCGCTGGCCCCGGAACGATGGCGCGGTGCGGCGACATCCTGCTTGCGACCAAGCGTATAAATTTCGATCAAGCGCCAAATCGTTCCCAGCAGAAAAATGCCGATGGCAATATTCAGGCCCATACCCCGAACCCAAGCGAGAAATATCATTTCGCTCATATCATTACTCCAGATCGTTGAGCGTAACAGGCTGATGCGCAGCTTTTGCCGCCCGTTTTTTAGCGCTGTTGGCGAGCGACACGCCGACCCCAGCCGCCACACCTACTGCCGCTGCACCGGTAGCGAACGTTAGCGGTGTGGCCGGCATCGACAGGGCCGTGTAGAAACTTCCGGCATCCCAGAAATCCGGCTCGGAACAACCGAGGCAGCCATGCCCCGCCTCAATCGGAAAGCCCGCCCCGCCGTTCCATTTGGTGGTGGCGCAGGCATTGTGCGTGGTCGGGCCTTTGCAGCCGAGCTCAAATAAACACCAACCGTTGCGCGCGCCTTCGTCGTCGAAAGTCTTGGCGAATTTGCCTTGATCGTAGAACGGGCGGCGGTAACAGCGGTCGTGGATGGTCTCGCCGTAAAAGACTTTGGGCCGGTTCAAGTTATCCAGCTCTGGCAGCGCGCCGAAAGTGAGGTAGTGCGCCAGTACGCCGGTAATCACAGCCGGGATCGGCGGGCAGCCGGAGATGTTGACGATGGGTTTGTCCTTGATGATGTCGGACACTGCTACCGCGCCGGTGGGGTTCGGATTGGCCTTGGGAATGCCACCGAACGCCGCGCAAGTGCCGACCGAAATAATCGCCGCTGCGCCCTTGGCCGCGTCCTTCAGCATGTCGAGATTAGTCATGCCAGCAATGGTGGAGTATATGCCACCGTCCTTGGTCGGAATCGAACCGTCCACCAGCAGCAGGTACTTGCCGTAAAATTCTTTCATCGCATCATCGCGCGCCTTCTCTGCGGCGAAGCCGGAGGCAGCTTGCAGCGTGTGGTGATAGTCGAGCGAGATCATGTCAAAAATCAGGCTCTCCACTGTCGGTGAGTGTGAACGCGTGAGCGACTCGGTGCAGCCAGTACATTCCTGAAACGAAAGCCAGATCACCGACGGACGCTTGGCTTGCGCCAGGGCGGCAGCAATGGCTTGTGCGCTACCCGGTGGCAAGGCCATGAGCGAGGCCATCGCGGTACAAAATTTTAGGAAGGCGCGGCGGCTGATGCCTTGCTGTATCAGGCGCTGCGCTAGCGTATCGTGGTCTGCCATCGTGTCACCCCTTAGCAATTTCTAATCAATCATTTTGTTGAATGGGTTGCGAGATCACCGCTTGCAACATGTCCAGACCAGCACGCACATCCTCTGGCTGGCTTTGCAGAATGCTGGGGATAATCGCGATTTCGATTATATCGGCGACGATATCGCCCTCGACGTTGTAATGGGTCAGCCACCACACGCCCGGATAGCGGGTTTCGATAATTTCGGAAAGACCGATGGCATCGATCTGCGCGGTCACTTCGCCGTGGTCCAGTGCTTGCCGCAGCTGCTCATACTCGCCCGGTGCGAAGGGCAGACTTTTTAGATCGATCAAGCTGGCTTCGCCGGAGGCGATGAGTTTTTTTAGGTGTGCTGCAATTTCGGATAGCAAGGCGGTAACGTTGCCGATCGAATAGCTGTCGGATGTTTCGAGTTTGATGGCGATGTTTTTCAAGCTCATGCGTGCCAGGCCTCGATGAGTTTTAGTGCTTGATTGCAAACTTGCGGCAGCGCTGCTGCCACCGCCGGGGAGGGCATTTCGCCCCAGTCGATTTCTCCCGGCTGAATGCCGATGAGCGCACGCTGCTGTGGCAGATGGTCACACAAGTGCGCAATCGCCATGAGATCGATCAAGCTCACCTCATGCAAACTCATTTTTCGATTACTGCCGAGAAAGGCGTCCATTTGCGCGCACTCGAATACTTGCGAAGTACCGGGTGCGGCATCAAGTTGTGCTGCATCGATCACGATCAGGTGTGCGGCGTCTTCGATAGCGCCGGCCAGAGTGAAACTCAAGGTACCGCCATCCAGCAAATTCACGTCATCGCGATCTGCCAGCAGGGTGCGTAGCTGGTTGAGTACATGAATACCAGCCCCCTCATCGCGCAAGAGAATGTTGCCGATGCCCAGGATTAAAGTTTTTTTGCTGTCATCCACTTTGGTTTAAGAATTGTGACGCTTGGGTTAGGGGGGCGGCATATTCATATTCGTTGCATTGTTTACCCGTTTGATTCAAATTAGCACTTATGGTGGAAATTTCAACCAAGAATTTTGCTCAAGTTTTACGTGTGGAATTTGGTCACACAAGGCCTTAATAATGTAATGGTTAATGACAGGGGTATCACAGCATGTGTCTAGGCATCCCGATGCAAATTGCCGATATCGACGGCTTCAATGCGCGCTGCGCCGCCAAAGGCGTGGAACGCGAAGTGAGCCTGTTTTTAATGCAAGGCGAGCCGCTTGCCGTGGGTGATTACGTAATGGTTCACGTGGGCTACGCCATCCAGAAAATGAGCGAGCAAGAGGCACGCTCGGCGTGGGAGTTATACGATGAGATGCTCGCGGCGGAGGCGAGCGGTGCATGAACTCTCCGTCTGCCAAGCGCTGATCGCTCAAGTGGAACAAGTGGCAGCAAGCCATGCAGCGCAGGGCGTGAAATCGGTGCGCGTGCTGCTCGGTCCGCTTTCGGGTGTGGAGCCACGATTGTTGCAAGACGCTTACTCGATTGCCTGTGCCGGGAGCGTGGCGGCGGAATCAAACTTGTTTATTGATATGGCGCCGCTTAAAGTGAAATGCGAAACCTGCGGCGCGGAAACGGAAGCGAGTCCCAACCGCTTGCTGTGCGGCAAGTGTGGCGACTATCACACGCGACTTGTCAGTGGCGATGAAATGCTGCTGATGAGTGTGGAGCTAATAACGGGTTAGGAGTAAAACTATGTGCAACACTTGCGGCTGCAACATTACCCCCGGCAACACGAAGCATGCGTATACACCAGTGAACGGTACCACGGCAGTTTCGGTATTGAAAAATCTGCTGGCCAAAAACGACGATCAAGCAGTACACAATCGCCAGCATTTTGATCAGCATCACGTGCTGGCGATCAACCTCATGTCCTCACCCGGTTCGGGCAAGACCGCGTTGCTGGAAGCCACCATTGATGCGCTGAAGCAGGAATTTCGCATTGGCGTGATTGAGGGCGATTTAGAAACCGAGAACGACGCCGAGCGTATCCGCGCCAAGGGCGTGCCCGCACACCAGATCACCACCGGCTCGGCCTGCCATCTGGATGCGCACATGGTGCACGATGCGCTGCACCATTTTCCGCTGGCCGGGCTGGACATTCTGTTTATCGAAAACGTCGGCAATCTGGTGTGCCCCGCCAGCTTCGATCTCGGTCAACATCGCAACATAACGCTGCTCTCAGTCACTGAGGGCGACGACAAACCCGCTAAATACCCGGTGATGTTCCGCGCCGCCGATGTGGTGCTGTTCACCAAGAGCGATCTTCTGCCGGTGCTGGATGATTTCGATCCGCTACGGGCGGAATCGTATTTGCGCAATCTCGCCAGTACCGTGCCGGTGTTGCAACTGTCTGCACGCAAAAGCATGGGCATGGATGCCTGGCTAGAATGGTTGCGCAGTGAGCTGGCGCAGCAGCGTGCGCGCGTACTCGCCGGCGAAACAGCGCGGCCGAATATTCAACCTGATGGTGCACGCCTGCATGAGGCGAGTGCGTGAGTCTGACCGCTCAGGACTGGCTGGCTAAAATTCGCGCGCTTCCGCTGGAACGGCGTGTGCGCATTATGAATGTGTGTGGTGGGCATGAACGCTCCATCACCATGGCCGGTCTGCGCGGTGCGCTGCCAAAAAATGTCGAACTGATTCCTGGCCCCGGCTGCCCGGTGTGTGTGTGTCCGGAAGAAGATGTGTATCAGGCCATCCAGCTTGCGCTGCACGAGAAAGTTATTCTGGTCGCTTTCGGCGACATGCTGCGCGTGCCAGTGAATGTGCCGAAAGGCGAAGTGCGCTCCCTGGAGCAAGCCAAGGCGCTGGGCGCCGATATACGACCGATTGCCAGCCCGCGCGAAGCGGTAAAAATCGCGCTGGAAAATCCACAGCGAACGGTGGTGTTCTTCGCCGCAGGGTTTGAAACCACCACCGCGCCGGTAGCAGCGATGCTGCTTGAAGGCGTGCCGGAAAATCTCTCGGTATTGCTGTCGGGGCGGCTAACTTGGCCGGCAGTGGCGCTGTTGCTTGAATCGGAAACGCCAGGTTTTGACGCGCTAGTTGCACCCGGCCATGTGGCGACCATTATGGGGCCGGAGGAATGGCAATTCGTAGTGAAGAAGCATGGCATCCCCGCTGCGGTGGCCGGTTTCACGCCCGTCTCTTTGCTGGCGGCGATGTATTCCACATTACGTCAGTTGATTGAAGCAAAGCCTTTCCTCGACAACTGCTACCCGGAATTGGTGCGGCCCGACGGCAATCTGGCAGCGCAAGCGCAGATTAAACAAGCCATGCATGTGGCTGACGCCAATTGGCGCGGCATCGGCGTCATTCCCCGTTCCGGCTTTAACTTGAACCAAGCCTTCGCCCGCCATGACACCCGCCTCAAATTTCCGAGCCACGAGGATGAAGGCCGCAAACGTGCCGGCCAGATGCCCCCCGGCTGCGGCTGCGCGAAAGTGGTGCTCGGAAAAATCTACCCCAACGAATGCAAACTCTACGGTGCAGCCTGCACGCCGCACAACCCGATCGGCCCGTGCATGGTGTCGGACGAGGGTGCGTGCCGAATATGGTGGGCTGGCGGGGTGAGGGTGGGAGTGGGAGCTCAGGCGGCTTAAGTCGATTTTTCGGGGTATGAGGGATGGTGTTGCTATGTCAAGTTTCGACACAGGCTGTGTAAAAACACCAAGTCAAGGATAGGCCAATTAAATACTGCCTCTTAAGATCCGGCTATTCGGCCAGAGCGGCAATTTTTCAAGCGTATCCGTGAGCCAGGCACAGGGTTCCAGTCCATTGATCTTGGCAGTCCCCAATAGACTTTAGTATCGCAGCTACGTGCTTGCCGGCGCGCTCCGGCCCAGTTCATTACCCGATGGGGAGTGCTTCTGGGGGTATACTTGAAATGGAATAAACGTAGAACAAGCAATAACGCCATTGTATACGCACTATTCAAGAGTACCTATCCACCAATTTGCAGTTAGAGATAGGGCTTGCATCGCGGCAAGCCCTATATTTTTGGCTTTCAATGCCCGCCTTTTTCATGATGGCAACCCCATGATTCGCCATCATTTATTTCTTTTGCATAAGCAATGATGGGTCGCTTACTTCGCTGCTTCGTGCTATTGTTCTGTTATGCATAGTCGTCTGATCGTTCTCATTGTTGCTCTGTTTTTTGCTGCCGCAGTCCACGCGGACCGGATGTTGCCGCCTGTTGCCAAGTTGGGCGAAATGAAGGCGGCGGATTATCCTTATGTAAAGATTGGCGATAGCGTGCTGAAATTTTCGCCAGGCGCGCGTATATTCAATATCGAAAACCGCATGATTCTTCCGAACCTACTGCCGGCAAAGGCAGCGGTTTTCTTCCAGCTTGACCTGTATGGTCAGGTAATCAATCTGTGGCTGGCCACTCCGGAAGAGGCAGCCCGCTCCGGCAACTGATTTACGTGTCCAAAAAGCTTTACATCAAGACCTTTGGTTGCCAGATGAACGAGTACGACTCGGACAAGATGGCGGACGTGTTGCGCGCGGAAGAAGGGATGGAAAAAACCGATAGTCCGGAAGATGCGGATATCATTCTGCTGAATACCTGTTCAATTCGGGAAAAGGCGCAGGAAAAGGTTTTTCATCAGTTGGGCCGCTGGCGGCATCTAAAGCAGCGCAACCCTGGCTTGATCATCGGCGTAGGGGGTTGCGTGGCGAGCCAGGAGGGCGCCGCTATCGTCAAGCGCGCACCTTATGTGGATATCGTGTTCGGCCCGCAGACATTGCACCGCTTGCCTGATCTGTTGAATGCCCGCCGTACCAGTGGAAAAGCGCAAGTAGATGTGTCATTTCCAGAAATCGAAAAATTTGATCGTATGCCGGAAGCGCGTGTGGATGGCGTTTCTGCTTTCGTGTCGGTGATGGAAGGTTGCAGCAAGTATTGCAGCTACTGCATCGTACCCTATACACGCGGCACTGAAATTTCTCGCCCCTTCGATGACGTGATCGCTGAAGCGGCTTCACTCGCAGAGCAGGGGGTGAAGGAAATTACTCTGTTGGGGCAAAACGTGAATGCCTATCGTGGCGTCATGCACGATGGCGAAACGGCTGATCTGGCGCTGCTGTTAAGCTATATGGCAGAAATTGCCGGGATCGAACGCCTGCGTTTCACCACCTCGCATCCGATGGAATTTACACAGCGCTTGATTGATGTTTACGGCAGCGTTCCCAAATTGGCAAGCCATTTGCATTTGCCGGTGCAATGTGGCTCAGACAGAATTCTGGCAGCGATGAAACGCGGCTATACCGTGCTGGAGTACAAATCCATCGTGCGCCGTTTGCGCAAGGTGAGGCCGGATATCTCTATCGGCACGGATTTTATCGTCGGCTTTCCAGGGGAAACCGACGTAGATTTTGAGGCCACCATGAAGTTGATCGAGGAAGTTAATTTCGATACCAGTTTCAGTTTTATTTTTAGCCCGCGGCCCGGCACACCGGCTGCGGAGTTGCCGGACGATACGCCGTCCGAAATTAAAATGGCACGCTTGAAACGCTTGCAGGCCAAGCTTAACGCACAGTGCTTAACCATTAGCGAACAAATGGTAAGGAGTGTCCAACATGTGCTGGTGGATGGTTATTCGCGTAGAGACGCTAGTCAGCTCTGCGGTCGCACCGAAAATAACCGCATTGTTAAATTTTCCGGTCATCCACGCCTGATCGGCCAGTTCGCAGATGTCGTTATTACGGCGGCGTTTCCCAACTCCCTGCGGGGAGAAGTGGTGACCAACATGCTTGAAGCGGCAGTCTCGTGAAAGATACTTCCCTGGATATCTCGTTTACGCCGGTTGACAATGTTCGGCTTGCCAATCTATGTGGTGCGCTGGATGAAAATTTGAAACAGATTGAGACCGCGCTGGATGTGACCATTGCGCGTCGCGGTGAAAATTTTCGAATCGCGGGTGATACCAACCAGTCGCGAATTGCAGCAGATGCGTTGCGTAGTTTTTATAACCGTGCGCGAGAAACGCTGAATGTCGAAGAGGTACAATTGGGGTTGATCGAACTGACCAATCGGCATGTCGCAGTGGATGAAAATATGGTGCCGGTTTTGATGACGCGCCGACGCGATTTGCGCGGCCGTACACCACGCCAAAACCATTATCTGCGTGAAATACAAGAACACGACATTACTTTCGGCATTGGTCCGGCGGGAACCGGCAAAACCTATCTGGCTGTTGCCAGTGCAGTGGATGCGCTGGAACGCGATGCGGTAAAGCGTATCGTGCTGGTGCGCCCGGCAGTTGAGGCGGGTGAGCGCCTGGGGTTTCTGCCCGGCGATCTGGCGCAGAAAGTGGATCCCTATCTGCGTCCGCTATACGACGCACTCTACGACCTGATGGGTTTCGATAAAGTAGGCAAACTATTCGAGCACGCCGCCATTGAGATTGCGCCGCTGGCCTACATGCGCGGCCGTACGCTCAACCATTCTTTCATTATTCTGGATGAGGCGCAGAACACCACACCGGAGCAGATGAAAATGTTTTTGACGCGTATCGGTTTTGGCAGCAAGGCGGTAATTACCGGTGACGTGACGCAGATTGATCTGGCGCGTGGGCAAAAAAGCGGTCTGATAGAAGCGCAGCAGGTATTGGCAGAAGTACGCGGTATTTCCTTCGTCATGTTTCAATCCGAGGATGTGGTGCGTCACCCGCTGGTTGGACGCATCGTCACTGCATACGAGGAATACGAGGCGCGTGTTGTGGATTCCAAGACCAAGGTAATATGAACGCGAAATGCGTAAAGCATAAACCGAAACTGGTCTTATCGGTGCAGTATGCGGTGCCTGTGGGAGGGTTGCCAACGCGTACACATGTGCGCAAATGGACGCTTGCGGCGTTGAGGGGTAACGCGGAAATCACCGTCCGATTCGTCGACGAAGAAGAGGGCCGTAGCCTGAATCGCGATTATCGCAGCAAAGATTACGCCACCAATGTGCTCACCTTTGTATACAACACTGGCGAGTCGCTTGCCGGCGATATCGCGCTAGCTGCGCCAGTGGTGGCACGTGAAGCGGCGGAACAGAAAAAAACGTTGGAAGAGCACTACGCCCACTTGCTGGTGCATGGCACATTGCATCTGCAAGGATTTGACCACCAGACGGATGCCGATGCGCTGGTGATGGAAGCTTTAGAGAAAGAGGTCATGGAAGGATTGGGCTATAAGGATCCTTATGGGAGTGAGGCGTGAGGAGTGAGGAGTGATGTTCACATTACTCCTCACTCATGACTCATTACCCGATGAAAAGGTATGGACGAACCCGACAAGCCTAGCTGGCTGGAACGCTTAAGCGCGTTCCTAATGCGAGAACCGGAAGACCGTGAAGAACTGGTTACGCTGATGCACTCTGCCTATGAGCGAAATTTGCTTGATGCAGATGCGCTTTCCATGATCGAGGGCGTGTTGCAAGTGTCCGAAATGCAAGTGCGCGACATCATGATTCCGCGCGCGCAGATGGACATGGTCGATATCATCGATCCGCCTGAAAAATTCATTCCCTTCGTGATCGAGACTGCGCACTCGCGTTTCCCCGTGTACGAAGAGAGCAGGGATGAAGTGATCGGTATTCTGCTGGCCAAAGACCTGTTGCGCTACTACGCGGGCGAGGAGTTCAACGTGCGCGAAATGCTGCGCCCGGCGGTGTTCATCCCTGAATCAAAACGCCTGAATGTTCTGCTCAAGGAATTCCGCGCCAACCGCAATCATATCGCGCTCGTGGTGGACGAATACGGCGGCGTATCTGGATTGGTGACGATTGAGGATGTGTTGGAGCAAATCGTCGGCGAGATCGAGGACGAATACGATTTTGACGAGACCGAGGACAATATCATCCGCGACAAGAGTGGTAGGTGGCGTGTCAAAGCGCAGACGGATATCCCCGATTTCAATGAAATTCTAGCTACCGATTTCAGTGACGAAGATTACGACACGGTAGGTGGTCTGGTAATCAGTAAATTCGGGCGGCTCCCCAAGCGGGGTGAGCAAATTACATTCGACGGACTGAAATTCCATGTGGTACGCGCCGATAGCCGGCGTTTGCATACCGTGTTGGTGGAAAAATTGGATGCTGGGAACGCGTGAGGCGCGTTCAGGCAAAAATGGCGCTTGAGGGGCGTTCATGCCGAAAACCTAGTCTTTTCAAACTGTTCCGAAATATTTGCTAGCTTTAATTTTTTAACTCTGTATAATCGCCCCCTCGATAAGCAGTTGCTTATTTTGTTCATCGTTCCCTGGCCTTTCCCTAGAGCTGCAATACAGGCTCTTAATTTCTCCCTCTCCTCTTGATAGGGCGGCATTGCTGGTTAGCGACGATGTTTTTTGCGCCAGCAGTGGCTTAATGCCCATTCCGCCCATTTTGGAGGCGGCTCTGATTTATTTTGTCTGCTTGCGCGTGACTTCAACATGAAGGAATATCACGTGTCTTTTGAAAAACTCAATCTGAATCCTATCATTCTCAAAGCAATCGTTGAGAGTGGTTACACCGAACCTACACCAATCCAGGCGCAGGCTATTCCCGAAATTCTGGCTGGCAAGGATGTCATGGCATCGGCGCAAACCGGTACCGGAAAAACTGCCGCATTTATTCTGCCCGCGCTGCAACGCCTGAGCGAGCCTTCTGCCGTTAAAAGCCACGGCCCGCGCGTGCTGGTTTTGACTCCGACGCGCGAACTGGCCAATCAAGTATCTGCCGCTGCAGAAAAATACGGCAAATATCTGCCGCGCTTTAAAACAGTGAGCATCCTGGGCGGCATGCCTTACCCGCTGCAAAACAAATTGCTGTCACAGCACATCGATATCCTGGTGGCAACGCCGGGCCGTTTGATCGATCATATCGAACGTGGCCGTGTGGATTTCAGCCGTTTGGAAGTATTGATTCTGGACGAAGCCGACCGCATGCTGGACATGGGCTTCATCGACGATGTCGAGCGCATTGCCAGCAAGCTGCCTGCCAATCGTCAGACCATGCTGTTCTCAGCAACGCTGGATGGCGTGATCGGCAATGTGGCCAGCCGCCTGCTGAAAGACCCGGTGCGCATTCAAGTGGCACATTCCAAAGCGCGCCACGAAAACATCGAGCAGCGTCTGCATTTCGTGGATGACGTGGAGCATAAATACAAACTGCTGCAACATCTGCTGAGCGACACCGAACTGAAACAGGCCATCGTGTTCATCGCTACCAAGCGTGACGCCGATGTGCTGGCCGACGATCTGTTGTCGTTTGGGCATGAAGCGGCGTCGCTGCATGGCGACATGACACAGCGCGAGCGTACCCGCACGCTGGACAATGTGCGTAAAGGCAGGATCCGCGTGTTGGTCGCCACCGACGTAGCAGCGCGTGGTCTCGATGTGGCCGGTATCAGCCATGTGGTGAACTACGATCTGCCTAAGTTTGCTGAAGACTATGTACATCGTATTGGTCGTACCGGTCGCGGCAGTGCTTCCGGTATCGCGATTTCATTCGTTTCGCCGCGCGATGCATTGCACGTGACGCGCATCGAGCGTTTCACCGGCCAGGAAATTCCACGTCATGTGATCGCTGGTCTGGAACCCAAACGTTCGCCGCAACGCGGTGCGCCGAAGCCAGGCGGTAAGCGTTTCGGCAGCAAGCCTGCCGGCGGAAATCGCAGCTTCGATAGTCGGCCAGGTGGCAATTCTCGCTCTGCTGCACCAGCGCGCAAACCGCGTGATGCGGGCGCTGCAACCGATCGTGGCCGTTCTTTCCGCTAAACTAATGAGGGCGCGACTGCCCTGATCAGTTGGATGTAGTATATTTAGAGCCTGTTTCAGACCGAAGCAGGCTCTTTTTATTTGCAAGAGGAAGATACGAATATGGAACGACGCGCATTCTTGAAGAAAGCGGGGATCGGCTTGGCTGCCGGTGCGGGTATGGCGGCGGCACCAGCTCGGGCCGAACCGTTACCGGAAGTGAAATGGCGTCTGGCGTCCAGTTTTCCCAAAACGCTGGATACCATTTATGGCGCAGCGGAAACTTTGTCGCAGCGCGTTGCAAAATTGACCGGCGGAAAATTTCAGATTCGCACCTTTGGTGGCGGCGAACTGGTGCCGGGTTTGCAGGTGCTGGACGCAGTGAGTCAGGGCACCGTGCAGTGCGGCCATACCGCTGGGTATTACTATGTCGGCAAGAACAAGGCATTCGCCTTTGATACGGCGATTCCTTTTGGATTGACGGCGCGCCAGCAGAACGCCTGGTATTACTTTGGCAATGGCTTGTCGATGATGCGCGAACTGTACAAAGGATATGGCTTGCTCAATTTTCCTGGCGGCAATACTGGCACGCAAATGGGTGGCTGGTTCCGCAAGGAGATCAAGAGTCTGGCCGACCTCAAGGGACTGAAAATGCGTATTCCCGGCATCGGCGGCGAGATCATGTCCAAGCTGGGGGTGGTTACCCAGTCGCTGCCCGGCGGTGACATTTATCCATCGCTGGAAAAAGGCACCATCGACGCAGCCGAGTGGGTGGGACCTTATGACGATGAGAAACTCGGTCTCTACAAAGTGGCCAAGCACTATTACTACCCAGGCTGGTGGGAAGGCAGCGCGAGCCTGTCGTTTATCGTCAATAACAAAGAATGGGAAAAGCTGCCCGAGGCCTATAAGGCAGCCTTCGAAGTGGCTGCGGCAGAAGCCAATCTGCTTATGCTGGCTGAATACGATGCCAAAAACCCCGCCGCATTGGGACGTCTGCTCAAGAGCGGCGCGGTATTACACCCGTTCCCGAAAGATGTCATGGAAGCCGCATTGAATGCATCCAATGCGCTTTATGACGAGGAATCGAAGAGAAATCCGATGTTCAAGAAGATCTACGAATCCTTGCGACGTTTCCGCAACGACGAGTTTCAGTGGTTCCGAATTGCTGAGGAAAGTTATGCCGAGTTCGCCTTCAATCGAGTAAAGTAGTCGCGCTGAAATAATGTGTCAATGCATTGTTTTAATTAAATAAACCCGCATATTGGCGGGTTTATTACTTCTTGGTCATGTATTCAAATAAGTTTTATAAAACAAGAGAATTGATGGCATAATTCAAGAAAATTATAAGTCCACGACTGGATCAGATTGATGAAAAAGAACTCCGTGGTTAGTCTCGAAGAAGAGCTCTACAAGCGTGACCAGCAAATTGCCCTATTCAGAGAGGTGGTCACTGCTGTTCGTGAGCGTTTCGATCTGGAAAGCATTTTTCAGATGGTGGCGAACTTCGCCCAGGGGCTGATCAATGCAGAAACGGTATTGATCCCGGTTCTGGATGACAACTGCACCACCTATACCTACCGCGCAGGTTGCGGCCTTCACACTGAAGAAATTGTTGGCGAGAGTCTGGATATCAATCTGGGTATTTGCGGTTGGGTGTGGAAGCACCAAAGTCCCTGGTGGCATGGGGTACTGGAAGAACTCAGCGAAGATGAACGCAATAAGTGGGAAAAAGAAGTCGGCAGTGTGATACTCGTGCCGCTGGTCGGCAGAAACCATTTCCTCGGCGGCATCGCTGGCATCAACAAGGAAGGCGGGCGCGATTTCGACAAGCGCGATCTGGATTCGCTGATGCTGCTGGCGAGCCAGGTGGCCATCGCCATCGACAATAACAGCCTGATCGCACAACTGGAACAAACCAACAAGGCCCTTTTCAGCGAGAAGCAAAAAGCGCAGGTCACACTGCCCTCCATCGGCGATGCAGTTATCACGACCGATACCGAAGGACGCATAGAATATATTAACCCCGTTGCTGAACGACTCTTCGGCATGCAAATGAGCGAAGCGGTATCCAGGCAACTAACAGCGCTTTTTACACTGCAATTCGAGCATAGCAGCCAACCGGTTATGGATTTGGTACAACATACGCTGCTTGAGGGGCATCTTCCCGACCACTTCGATACGCTGCTCCTGAGTCACCAGGATGGACGAAAAAAAATCTTTATCGAACCACGTGCAGCGCCTATCCATGGGCCAGACGGAAATTTGATCGGCGTGGTGCTGGTGTTCCGCGACGTGACACAAACCCACGACCTGACCCAGCAGCTTTCTCACCAGGCAACACATGACGAATTGACCGGTTTGTACAATCGCCGCGAGTTTGAATATAAGCTTTCGCAGGCGGTTCGTGATGCCCAAATAAATGGTACCAGTCATAGCCTGATTTACATGGATTTGGATCAGTTCAAAGTGGTCAACGATACCTGCGGCCATGTTGCCGGCGATGAATTGCTTAAGCAGTACACGGGGAAATTGGCCGCTTTATTGCGGCAGGGCGATATCCTTGCGCGCATCGGCGGGGATGAATTCGGCGTGTTGCTGGAAAGTTGTGATGCCGATCAGGCGCATCGCATTGCCAGCAAGATTCAGGAGATGACGCAGACCTTTCATTTTTTATGGGATGGCAAAACGTTCAGTGTTGGGGTCAGCATCGGGTTGATTGGTATTGACCGGAAAAGCGAATCAATCACGCAGATCATGAGCCTGGTCGATGCGGCATGCTACATGGCGAAAGAGGATGGGCGCAGCCGTATCCATGTGCATGACGAACACGATAGCGCGCTGCACGAACGGCGCGACGAAATGCAGTGGAGTCCACGCATTACAAAAGCACTGGAAGACGAGCGCATCGTGCTGTTCCATCAACCCATTGTTTACTACGATGCTATGGATAAAGTGCATACCCACTACGAGATACTCATACGTATGCTCGATGAGTCGGGTGCGCTGATTATGCCAAGTGCCTTTTTGCCGGCAGCCGAGCGTTACAACCTGATTACCCTGATTGATCGCTGGGTCGTGTCCCACTATTTCCGCTGGCTGGCGGAACACCCCGAGCATTTGCAATCATTGGAAATGGGATCCATCAACCTGTCCGGTAAATCTTTGAACGATGAAGGCTGTCGGAGCTATATTGAGAGCCAGTTTAGAGAATTTGCCATTCCGCCTGAAAAGATTTGTTTCGAAATCACCGAAACCGAGGCCATCGCGAATCTGAACAAGGCCATACATTTCATCAGCCAACTGAAAGATATCGGCTGCAGATTCGCACTGGATGACTTTGGCAGCGGATTTTCTTCTTATGCCTACCTGAAAAACCTGCCGGTCGACTTCTTGAAGATCGACGGCATGTTCGTCAAGGGTATTGCCTCAGACCCGGTCAACTATGCAATGGTCGAATCGATCAACCATATTGGTCACGTCATGGGTAGAAAGACCATCGCAGAATTTGCGGAAGATGAAGCCATCGTGGCTGTACTGAGGAAGATGGGCGTTGATTACATGCAAGGCTATGCCATCGCCAAGCCCCATCCGCTAGAGGATCTGGCTTAGAAGCTGCTTTAAATAATATCGCGGGTGCGACTATGGCATGTATTCATCCGGCACGAAGCGGCGAAGCGCCGTTTGGTTATTCCAAACCAGCAAGACGCGACACAGCCGGAGGGGCGCACGCCGACGTCCCGAAGGGTTGCAACCAGCAAGCCTTGCAGCGTCGTTGCGCTCCTTGGTATCGTAGAATAACTACGACCGGCGTCGCGCGCCTAGCTGCCAGCCTTGCTGGTTGCAACGCATCCCGCGATATTATTTAAAACAGCTTCTTAGTCTTACTTTGCTGTGCCGGGTTTGTTCTGAGATTGATTGCCCGGGTCGTCGCTCAGGTTAAACTGCGGTGCGTTGGTTGGCGCCTCATAATGCTGCCCGGATATCTCGATCTGTAGCGGTGTGTCTTCCATCACTTTATCCTGTTTGATACTCACCAGATGCGGGAAGGCAATAATCAACACCACCATCGCAATCTGGATCAGCACAAAAGGCATTGCTCCCCAATAGATCTGGCTGGTTGTGACCTTCGCCATGCGCTTGCCCGTGACCACGTCGAGGTAGTCCTCCTTCGGCGCGACGCTGCGCAGATAAAATAGCGCAAAGCCGAATGGCGGATGCATGAAGGAAGTTTGCATATTCACCGCCAGCAGTACGCCAAACCACACCAGATCAATCCCCAGTTTATGCGCCACCGGCGCAAGTAACGGCACCAGTATAAATGCCAGTTCAAAGAAATCCAGAAAGAACGCCAGAACAAACACCAGAAAATTGACCACGACCAAAAAGCCCAACTGCCCGCCGGGCAAGCCGATGAGTAAATGTTCCACCCATAGATCGCCGTTCACCGCGCGGAATATCAGGCTGAATACAGTGGAACCAATCAGGATGAACATCACAAAGGCAGATAACTTGGTGGTCGAGTCCATGGCCTGTTTGAGCAAGGGTAAACTGAGACGACGTTTGGCAAGCGCGAGAGCAAGCGCACCCGCTGCGCCCATGGCACCGCCCTCGGTGGGCGTGGCAACGCCAAGAAAAATGGTACCTAGCACCAAAAAGATGAGTAACAACGGCGGCAGCAGGGTAAATATCACCCGGTTCAACAGCGCCAGACCGCGAACTGTGCGCGCTTCCGGTGGCAATGCCGGTGCGGCTGCAGGCTTGAAGATCGAGACCAGCAGCACATAACCCGCGTAGAAGCCGGTAAGCGCTAGGCCAGGCAACAGCGCGCCTTTATACAGGTCGCCTACCGAGCGGCCCAGTTGGTCTGCCATGACGATTAATACCAGCGACGGTGGGATAATTTGCGCCAGGGTGCCGCTGGCGGCGATCACCCCGGCGGCCAGGCGCCGGTCGTAGCCGTAGCGCAACATGATGGGCAGCGAAATCAATCCCATGGAGATCACGGATGCGGCGACTACGCCTGTGGTGGCTGCCAATAATGCGCCGACAAAAATCACAGCAAACGCCATGCCGCCGCGCAGTGGGCCGAATAGTTGGCCGATAGTATCGAGCAGGTCTTCCGCCATGCCGCTACGTTCGAGTATCAGTCCCATGAAGGTGAAGAACGGAATGGCGAGCAGCGTTTCATTCTGCATGATGCCGTAGATGCGCTGTGGCAGTGCGCCCAGCAGATCTGGTGTGAGCAGTCCCAGGTGTATGCCGATCCAGCCAAACAACAGGCCGTTTGCCGCGAGAGAGAACGCAACCGGATAACCGAACAGCAGGAAAACGACCAGCATCGTGAACATGAGTGGCGCCAGCATATCCACTAGTATCATGCGCCGCTTTCTTCGCTCAACGGTGATTGGTGCATTGTTTCTGCTGGTTCCATGTCCAGTAGAAAACCGATACGTTTGATGATTTCGGACAGACCTTGTAGCAAAAGCAGAAAGAAGCCTGCCGGAACCAGCATCTTGGCAGGCCAGAGGATGAGGCCGCCCGGATTGCTCGACCATTCTTGAGAAAGGAAAGAGTTGATGAAAAATGGCCAGCTGAAATAAAGAATGATGCCTGTCATCGGCAGTAGAAACAGCAGACCGCCGACGATGTCGATCCATGCTTGCGCCTGCTTGCCAAAGCGTCCGGTAATAACGTCGATGCGCACATGTTCATTGCACTTGAGGGTATAGCCTGCGGCCAACAGGAACGCGGCAGCAAAGAGATACCACTGAATTTCCAGAAAGGCGTTCGAGCTTAAATCAAATACTTTGCGCATGATGGCATTGCCGGCGCTGATTAGCACGGTGAACAGAATCAGCCAGGAGACGGAGCGACCGATACGCTCATTCAATGCGTCGATGAGGTGGGCGATGCGGAGCAGTGCTTTCATTTTTGTTTTTTAGGAGAGCCACGTAGGGTAAACAAATGCCGACATATTATAGCGTAGAAAGGGCGCCTACCTGAAAATGCAACAAGTGTTTGCGCTGTTGGTAGAATTGCTCATAAGAGAAAATTTGAGGGATGCACATGCATAGAGAACTGCGTCGTTTTCTAGGGATGGGCGGGATTCCGCCCCACGACAATCCGCATGCCTATATCTGGGAACGACGTCTGCATTGGGTGATGATTGTAGCCGCCCTGTTGTCCATACCAGCCTTCTACCTGGAGGACAGCGCCTCGCCTGTCGTGCTCAGGACGCTGGGGCTGGAGCTGGATCTGGTGATCTTTTCCGTGTTTGCCGGCGAGTTGCTGTGGATGTTGTATCTCACCCGGCAGAAGGTGACTTACATCAAGACCAACTGGCTTAACCTGCTGATTATCCTGGGTGCCGGATTGAATGCGGTGGGGTGGCAGACAGAATGGGTTGCGTTGCTGCGCGTGCTGCGGGTGCTGTATGTGGGATTGATTCTGGCGCGCCTGTTTTCTTCGCTGCGCAATTTGTTTACGCCGGATGCGATCATTTCCGTAGTGATCCTGGGGATGATGGTAATGGGTGTGGCCGGTGCCGGGTTCTACTGGTTGGAGCCGACTGTGCACTCTTTCGGCGACGGCTTGTGGCTGGCATTTGTCACGGCAACCACCGTCGGTTATGGCGATTTCGTGCCAACCTCCATGGCAGCACGACTCTTGGCGATGTTGATGGTGGTGATCGGTTTTTCCATTTTGTCCCTGATGACAGCCAGTATTGCCGCGTTCTTCGTGGGCGAGGACGAAAAGCGCCTGCGTCATGAAATGCATTCTGATATCAAGGAGTTGCGTGACGAAGTAGGTAAGCTGCGGGCGGAGATGCGGGAATTGATGCAGCAGAAGACAGGCCAAGCCACCGGCGTCGGCCCAGAGAACCGGGATTCGGGCAAAACGTGATAAAATTCACAATTTTTCCGAGCCCTAGAGAGAAGTCGCCATGTTCAGCGCCAAGCAAACGATTGCAGCCACCGACCCTGCTGTGTGGGAAGCCATTCAAGCAGAGAGTCAGCGTCAGGAAGACCACATTGAACTGATTGCCTCCGAAAATTACACCAGCCCTGCGGTGATGGAAGCGCAAGGCTCGGTACTCACCAACAAGTACGCCGAAGGCTACCCAGGCAAGCGCTATTACGGCGGTTGCGAGTATGTAGATATCGTTGAACAGCTCGCCATTGACCGCGCCAAAGCGTTGTTCGGCGCCGAATACGCCAACGTCCAACCACATTCCGGCTCGCAGGCGAATGCTGCCGTTTACCTCTCGGTGCTGAAACCGGGTGACACCATACTTGGCATGTCGTTGGCGCATGGCGGTCACCTGACCCATGGCGCATCGGTGAATTTCAGTGGCAAGGTGTTCAATGCCATTACCTATGGCCTCAATGCCAAAGAAGAAATCGACTACGACGAAGTGCAGCGCCTGGCGACTGAGCATAAGCCGAAAATGGTTGTGGCCGGGGCTTCCGCGTATTCCCTGGTGATCGACTGGAAAAAATTTCGCAAGATCGCCGATAGCGTCGGCGCCTATCTGTTCGTGGATATGGCCCACTACGCTGGCCTGGTGGCAGCGGGCTTGTACCCAAGCCCGGTAGGGATTGCCGATTTTGTTACCACCACTACGCACAAGACGCTGCGCGGACCGCGTGGCGGCATCATTCTGTCCAACGCGGAACACGAAAAAGCCATCAATTCCGCGATATTCCCCAACATCCAGGGCGGTCCGCTAATGCATGTCATCGCTGGCAAAGCGGTGGCTTTTCTGGAAGCCGCCAGCAAGGAATTCAAACTCTACCAGGAGCAGGTGATGGACAATGCCCGTGTCATGGCCAAGGTGCTGCAAGAGCGCGGACTACGCATCGTGTCTGGCCGCACCGAATCGCACGTGTTCCTGGTCGATCTGCGCGCCAAAAATTTGACCGGAAAAGACGCGGAAGCAGCGTTGGGCCGCGCGCATATTACTGTGAACAAGAACGCCATTCCCAACGACCCGCAGAAACCTTTCGTCACCAGCGGAATCCGTATCGGAACCCCGGCGATGACTACGCGCGGTTTCAAGGAGATCGAGGCGGAACACTTGGCCAATATGATTGCAGATATTCTGGACGCGCCCAATGACGATGCCGTGATCGCCAGAGTAACCAAGCAAGCCAAGGCGATGTGCGCGAAGTTCCCCGTATACGGAGCATAGGTTTCGAGTTTCGAGTTACGGGTTGTGAGTCGAAGTAGTGATAACCCGAAACCAGAAATCCGAAACGCGAAACTAAGACATGAAATGTCCTTTTTGCGGTGCCATTGATACGCAAGTAATCGACTCCCGTGTAAGCGAGGCAGGCGACAGCATTCGTCGCCGCCGCCGTTGTGCCGGATGCAGCAAACGCTTTACCACCTACGAAACCGCAGAACTGCGTATGCCGCAGGTGGTCAAGCACAACGGCATGCGTGAAGAATTCAATCGCGATAAGGTGCGCACCAGTTTCATGCGCGCCTTGCACAAGCGGCCGGTACCCACAGAATTCGTTGATGCGGCTATTGAGCGCATCGTGCAGCAAGTGTTAGCGTTGGGCGAGCGAGAACTACTGGCGCGCCAGATCGGCGAAATGGTCATGCTTGAGTTGTACAAGCTGGACAAGGTGGCCTATATCCGTTTCGCTTCGGTGTACCGCAGCTTCCAGGATGTTGATGATTTCCGCGACGTGATCAAATCGCTGGATACCAAGCCGGCTACACGCAAGAAGCGTTAGGCCCGTCATGTTCACCGCTGCTGATCATGCATTCATGACCCAGGCCCTGCGCTTGGCGGAGCAGGGGCTGTACACCACGACACCCAATCCGCGCGTGGGATGCGTAATTGTGCGCGATGGCAAAGTAGTGGGCGAGGGTTGGCACGAGAAAGCCGGTGCGCCGCATGCCGAAGTCAATGCATTGCGCGCCGCGGGTGAATTGGCACGGGGTGCCACTGTGTATGTAACGCTGGAGCCATGCAGTCACTACGGACGTACCCCGCCGTGCGCTGAAGCGCTGGCCAGCGCGGGTGTGTCGAAAGTGATCGCGGCAATGCGCGATCCTAATCCGCAGGTGGCAGGAAATGGTTTTGCGCTACTGCAATTTGCCGGGATCAGCGCGTTGATTGGGCTGATGGAAACCGAAGCGCGCGAACTGAATATCGGTTTTGTTTCGCGCATGACGCGCGGTCGTCCCTGGGTGAGGGTAAAGACCGCAAGCAGCCTGGACGGCAAAACCGCGCTGGTGAATGGCACAAGTTTCTGGATTACTGGCGAAGCAGCGCGCCGCGATGTGCATCGATTGCGCGCCCGTTCCTGCGCGATTCTGACAGGCATTGGCACGGTGTTGGCAGATGATCCGCAAATGAATGTGCGTGATGTTGAAACAGTGCGTCAGCCGCTGCGGGTAGTCGTGGATAGTTCTCTGCGCATCTCGCCGTCGGCCAAGATTCTCACCGGCGGCAACGTGCTGGTGGCGACTGCCAGCGAAGATGAACAACGTATTGCTAAGCTGATCGATGCCGGTGCTGAAGTGTTGGTGATGCCCTCGGATGCGGGGCGCGTTGATCTGGAAAAACTGATGTTTACACTGGGTAAACGCGACATCAATGAACTGATGGTCGAGGCAGGCTGCACGCTGAATGGCGCACTGTTGGCGGCAGGTCTGGTAGACGAATTGGTGATGTATATTGCACCCGTTTTGCTGGGTGACAAGGCGCGCGGGTTGTTCGGCTTGCTCGAGCTGAGTGATATGAGTCAGCGACAAGAATTGAATGTGATCGAAACTGTTTCGATCGGACAGGACATGCGCATTCGTGCGCGAGTGAAAACAAAAGCATAACGTGTTTACAGGAATCATTCAGGCAGTAGGAAAAACCACTCATGTCGAGCCGCGCGGCCAGGACGTGCGGCTGACGATCGACGCCGGTAAACTGGATATGTCCGACGTGGCGCTGGGTGACAGCATTGCCGCCAACGGGGTGTGTCTCACGGTGATTGCGCTGGAAGGCACGCGCTACACCGTGGACGTTTCCGCCGAAACCTTGCGTTGCACATGTGGCTTGGATGCCGCAGGCGAAGTGAATCTGGAAAAGGCCATGCGTCTGTCAGACCGCCTGGGTGGACACTTGGTGAGTGGTCATGTGGATGGCGTGGGCGAAGTGGCGCGCTTCGAACAGACGGGCGACTGCTACACTTTGGAAACGCGTGCACCGCACGACCTGGCCAGGTATATCGCCGCGAAAGGTTCGGTCACCGTGAACGGCGTGAGTCTGACTGTCAACGCAGTGGATGGCGACAAGTTTTGCATTAACCTGATCCCGCACACCTTGCAGGAAACCACGCTGAAGCACCTCAAAGCCGGGGCTGCGGTGAATCTGGAAGTGGATCTGCTGGCGCGCTATGCGGAAAGAATTTTGAATTTTAAGTAGGACATTGAAACTATGACAATCAGCACTACAGCGGAAATTGTCGCCGAGCTTAAGACGGGCAGAATGGTCATCCTGGTTGATGAGGAGGACCGCGAGAACGAAGGCGATCTGGTCATGGCAGCCGAACATGTCACGCCGGATGCGATCAACTTTATGGCCAAGCATGGTCGTGGACTGATCTGCCTGACACTGACTGAAGCGCGCTGTAACCAACTCAGCCTGCCACTGATGGTGCGCGACAATAAAGCGCCGCACGGTACTGCCTTTACCATGTCGATTGAAGCCGCTGTGGGTGTGACTACCGGAATTTCTGCTGCTGATCGTTCGGTTACTGTACAAGCTGCCGTAGCGCGCGATGCCAAACCTTCCGACATCATCCAGCCGGGCCATATTTTTCCGCTGATGGCGCAAAATGGCGGCGTGCTGGTGCGTGCTGGCCACACCGAAGCCGGCTGCGATTTCGCCGGCATGGCGGGGCTAGAACCGGCTGCAGTGATCTGTGAAATTCTCAAAGACGACGGCACCATGGCGCGCCTGCCGGACTTGCTGGAATTCGCCAAACAACATGGCTTGAAAATTGGCACCATTGCCGACCTGATTCACTACCGCAGTGAAAACGAGCATCTGGTAGAGCGCGTGGCTGATCGGCTGGTGGAAACCTGCTATGGCGATTTCCGCTTGCTGGCTTATGTCGATAAGACCGCCAACGAAACGCATTTGGCGCTGGTGAAAGGCGAGATCAAGCCCGGTGAAGAAACCCTTGTGCGCGTGCATGAGCCAGTGTCGGTGATGGACTTCCTGGATGTGGCCAGCTTCGAGCATTCATTCAGCGTGCATCAGGCAATGCAAGCGATAGCCGATACGGGCAAAGGCGTCATTGTGCTGATGCGTCGCACGGAATCTGCAGAAGACTTACTGGAGCGCGTACAGCGCACCGAACCGAAAGCAGTGGCCAAAATGGATTTACGCAATTACGGCATCGGTGCGCAGATCCTGCGCGACATCGGCGTGACCAAAATGAAACTTCTCGCAGTGCCGCGCAAGATGCCGAGCATGATGGGATTCGATTTGGAAGTGACTGGGTATTGGGAATCGAAAAAATAAATAGTTAACCACGGGATACACGAGGAGCACGGGGAAAATCAACAAAACCCCAATGCCCCGTGTCCCCCGTGATCCCCGTGGTAAAGAATTTGCTTTTCAATGGAATAAGTCATGGCACATTACGACAACATTTTTGAATACGAAAAAAACCTCGATGGCACCGGATTGAAAATCGGCCTTGTCATGAGCCGTTTCAACATCGACGTATGCGAGGGGCTGCTCGCTGCATGTACGTCTACGCTGCTCAAGCAAGGTGTGCTGGAGAAAAATATAGTTCTCGCCACTGTAGCGGGCGCGCTGGAAATTCCGCTGGTGTTGCAAAAAATGGCGCGCACTAAAAAATTCGATGCGCTGATTGCGTTGGGCGCAGTGATACGCGGTGATACCTATCACTTCGAACTGGTGGCCAACGAATCCGGTGCCGGTGTGACGCGCGTGCAGCTTGACGAGGGGCTTCCTATTGCTAATGCTGTGCTGACCACAGAAGATGACGATCAAGCCTTGGTACGCATGAGCGATAAAGGCAGCGAAGCTGCGCTAGTGGTGATCGAGATGGCCAACCTTCTGAAGCTGATTTCCTGATGGCAAAGAGCCGCAGAAAGGCGCGCGAATTCGCGCTGCAAGCCCTCTACCAGTGGAAACTGACTGGCTATGAGGCCAATGACATCGATAAGCAGATGCACGAGCGCGAAGGCTTCGGCAAGGCGGATGACGAGCATTTTGTCGATCTCCTGCAAGGTGCCTTGCGCCAACGTGAAGCGCTGGAAGAGAGTCTCCGACCCCATCTTGACCGCCCACTTGCAGAGCTCAGCCCGGTGGAGTATTCCATCCTGTTGCTAGCCGCTTACGAGCTGACACATCACCTCGATATTCCCTACCGAGTCGTGCTGAACGAAGCGGTGGAACTTGCCAAATCCTACGGCGGAACGGACGGCTTCAAATACGTCAATGGCGTGTTGGACAAGCTGGCGGCAGTGGTGCGTGCGGTGGAAGTGCAAGCAAAAAGACGCGGCTAAGATTAGCGCTGCTGCTGCGCTTCCTGGACAAGTCTGGCAGGTGTCGAGAACCATTTGGAATGCTATAGTTCAAAGGGTACAGCTTTCCAAAATGGAGCGTGCCATGCAATATGTACCGACCATACTGCCTTACCGAGTGGATCTAGGTAGAACCGAAGAGCCTGAAACAATCAGTGCTGTACAGTCAGTCAAGCCCATTACTGCGCGCACGGTACCGCCGTTGATCTACCAGCATCGTAGCGTTAAGCGGCAGACCGGGGCGAGTGACGAGGAAATCCAGAAAGATCTGATTGAGCGGCGCAGGGAAGCAACGGATCGCCGGCATGTTTGCCGGCGGATAGATCATGCGCCCGTGACGCTCGATACCCGTACAGAACATGACCGGCGGAGTGGTGCACGACGCAATGAAGATCACCTTGATGCCTCTGTCGATATCGAGGCATAAGGCGCAGGTCGAATAGGATGATATTCGCTCGCGGATGGATTGTGTGGCCTTGTTTGCGACGGAAGGTAGCCTAGGAAGCCTCCCCCATTTTTCCAAGCTTTCAATCAATGAGTAACGCCTCACCATTTCGATGCGCTCTGAGGGTGCTTTGGAATTGGCAGGTTAAGTCAATCACGGTCTGACCAGTCTCGCCATCATTTTATGATGGCCTGTGCAATCGGTAGAAGTGTTCCTCCAGCTGAAAATAATGTAAATTGGCTAGAATTATGCCTGCCTGTTGTGCCATTAAGATGAGCATTTCACCTTTAACACATTAATTTGACGTTACCGGTGCAGTGATCTTTTAAACTGTGAGGGTAGGGTAGCTGCAAATATTGCCCAGACAACAAAGCCGTAATTGATTTGAAAATGCTGTGGGGCATGTAACTCGAACCGGGGGAATTCCTACGACAAACTCTGATAGACGAGCGTTTATTCGGCACAGCGTCCGCTTGGAAGGAATTTGCAGTATCACGGGTGCGGAAGGCCATAAAGTCGAGATTCGGGACTTTTGTCCCGAAGGCATGCTTTTATCCTACGATGTTCCAGGTGTAACAACGCAGTCTGAAAAAATCACACCTGCGCACGGCGATATTGTCGAAATTCGTTGTGCCGTTCCCAAGCCTGATGGCGAGCCCCCACTGTTGTTTCATGGACGCATTGTTCGTATAGAAGAGGGCTCGGTGGGGCTGGCTTTTATCGACCCCGACCCAAATGCGCTGGCTATTCTTAATGATTATGCAAATACAGATCAGGCTGATGCTAACGTTAGCAAATCACCTGAGCCGCCACAGAGCTTAACGGGTAAAAACCAGACCGCGCAGGCACTTTTCCTCGGCTGTAAACAACTGGCCAAGGATCATTTTGGCGCGATGTTAGCGGATTTTCAGGAGCAAGTGACAGAACGCTGGCTCACGCTGGCAGATACAGCTCAAAGCATCCCCGAGAAAAATGCCTACCACGATGCATTAAATATTTTCAATAAGCGAGGGGATGAATTCAAGCGCGCATATGTAGCGCGGATGACGGGTTATCTGGATAACTTTTCCTTGCAGGTGGCAGTGAGATCAGCGGGATCGTTGCCGGATATATTTGAAAAGGATCTCGCACTTATCGAAGAAAAAGCTTTCGAAGAATGGCTTTCCTACGTAGATATGGCGCGTAAAGTGGAGTTGGAGTGCCAGGAGCCTTTGTACGACTTTGGGCTTCGCCTCGAAGCCTTGTCGAATCTGCCGATCGATAAGGAAAATAATCCGTTTTGGCCAGAAGCTTATTGCAAAGCATTTCGGCTAACGCTAAAGGAATTTTCGATTGGCGGCAAGGTTTTGAAAGTTGCTTACACGGTTTTTAAAGAGGTATTGGAATCACACGTTGACGGTCTCTACGCGGACCTCAATCAATATTTGGTCAAACACGGTGTGTTGCCCGATTTGAGGCACAAATATAAAGTAAAAAATTCCAGATCGAAGACGCCCATCCAACATCGAGCCCCAGTTATCTCTGACGGAGGGGCGGCAGCAGCACACGGTCTTTACGCCAAGGGGGAGATCGACAGCGACGGCGGCCTTTCTGTCGGGGCGCCTACTCCAACTTCTGAGGATTGGTATCGTATTGCTCAGGGTTTGGATGACTTGCGAAAGCAAGTATCCCGTCAAGCAACCCAAGATTCGAATAGTTGGCAAGGAAAAAATCAATCAGCATTTTTACCCGGGGATGCCGGGCCGCCTGGGGCAGCACCGCAATACTACACGCCGGAGGAACTTCTGTTTGCGTTGTCGCGGCTCAATTTTTCCGGTCACACTCAACCTGTTGGCGGCAACGTTAAACAGGAAGTCAAGTCTCAGCTTCTTTCCGAGCTATTTGACGGGGTGGACGAAACAGCGCGCAAGCAACTTCCTCGCCGGGAAGAAAAAATTCTGGATGTTACGGGAAATCTTTTCGACTCGTTACTGACCGACAAGCTGGTGTCGGACAACGTAAGGCCCTGGCTGCAGCAGCTGTCGATTCCCATGTTTAAATGGGCGATGCATGACGATTCCGTGTTGTCTGACAAATCGCATCTGACCCGACAACTCATCAACAATATTGCGCAGCTCGAATTTTACGGCGAAGAAGAGAGCGATAAAAGTCTGGAAGTGGCAAGAGAAAGAGTCAGGAATCGGATCAATAATTTGATTGCTGAAATTGCGCAAGCAGATTTCGTTACGCCCGAGCTGTTTGATCGAGCCTCGAAAAAATTGAGTTTTTATGTTGAGGTGCAAAGTAAGGCCTACGAGGGAAACTTGGAGGGAGTTGTGGCCGCGTGTGAAGCGGATCAGCGTGCCATTGATGCCGGTGGTGCCGCTAAGTATACGGCGGTTTCGCCGGCGTTAATGTCTGGTGAGCAGGGATTGCAAGGATCTCCCGAAATTGACGATGAAGAGCTCCGCGAATGGAGAAAGCATGTTCGTCGGTTGAGACTCGGACACTCCCTGTCGCTCAACGTGGAATCCGTACCCCGGCACCTGAAGCTGGCCTGGATAGCGAAGAATTTTGACAGATATGTCTTCGTGAATGCGAAAGGCTTGAAAGAACTGACACTGGGCGCTGACCAACTCGCACAGCAACTACGTTCCGGCATGGCGGTTTTTCTGGACGATAGCGGCGAGCCGCTTCTCGACCGGGCACAATATTCCATGTTGCAAGAAATGCACCAAAACTTGCTGCATGAATCCACGCACGATCACCTTACCGGACTCATCAATCGCCGTGAATTTGAGAAGCTGTTGACTGAAGCGCTGGCAAGTGCGCGCCAAAGCGCACGCCATCACGTCATCTGCTACATCGATCTAGATCAGTTCAGCGTCGTCAATAACACTTTTGGCTACGATGGGGGAGACCGCTTGTTGGTGGAACTGACGGCGCTTTTCCAAAAGGCGCTGGGCGATCGCGGTACACTTGCGCGCATAGGCGGTGACGAATTTGGCATGCTGCTGGAGAATTGCTCCATCGAGGAAGCGCTCGACATTACCGCGCGGCAGAAGGACGCCATTCAGGATTACCGGTTCATCTGCGACAACAAGAGTCTTTCTATTTCTTTTAGTGCAGGGCTGGCGGTGGTTCAGCCCGATAGTGCTAGCGTTATCATGTTGTTTCAGGAGGCGGAGTCGAGCTGTCGCATTGCGCGCGGCAAGGGGATAAATTACGCGCAAGTCTATAGCTCTGATGACAACGGATTGTCCCGCCAAGGGGAAGCCATCAAGTGGGTTACCAAAATTGATGAAGCGTTGGACAATAATAGTCTGGATCTGCGTTTCCAACCAATAGTGCATATTGCCGGCGACAGACTCTTCACGCATCACGCAGAAGTGCTGTTGGGAATACTGGATGAACAAGGAAAATCCATTTCGCCGGCGGAGTTTGTTTTGGCTGCCGAGCAATTCCGGCGTATTGCGGCAGTTGATCGCTGGGTGATAGAGCGGACGTTTCGCTGGATGGTGGAACATGGCGACAAGCTAGACGAGATAGGCGGGCTTGCGATCAATCTGTCCGGCGCTTCTTTGAATGAAGAGGGTTTTGTTGACTACATCATCGAGCAGGCAAACGAGAAGAAAGTGCCAATGCAGAAGGTGAATTTTGAAGTTACCGAAACGGCGGGCATTGCCAACCTCTCCAATGCGACCGATTTTATTTTGTCGCTAAAGGAGACTGGCTGTACGTTTTCGCTCGATGATTTTGGAAGCGGGTTGTCATCCTACGCGTATTTGAAAAATCTACCTGTCGATTTCCTGAAAATCGATGGCGCGTTTGTCAGGAAGATGGACGAAAATCCCTATGATTATGCGGTCGTGAAATCGATCACGGAAATCGGACACTTCATGGGGAAAAAAATTATTGCGGAGTTTGTCCAAAACGAGAAAATTCTCAGCATGCTGCGCGAGATCGGCGTGGATTATGCTCAGGGGTATGTCCTTGCAAAGCCACGGAATCTGTTAACCTGGGAGTAAGTTTTTTTCTCCGCCTGGCAAATACTATGAGGTGGCGCAACAGGAATCGGCAGAGTGTGCCACCCGATCAGCCTTAACCTGCTGTCATCAACATTCCCGCCTCAACCCTAACCGATCCACTTTCCCCTGACACCAGCACCTCCCCATCCTGCATTGTGCATTGCAGTTGCATGGTGCGGCCGATCAGCGCGGCTAATTCTTGTGTGCTTTCCACAGGTAGTTTGAGTACTGTGAGGTTATTCGATTTTTCCAGTTTGCTGCGGTTCTGGCTCCACCAGATGTCGGCGGCGGTGCGGCCATAGATGACCACCACTACTTTTTTTGAGCGACCGCAAGCTTTGCGGATTTCCCGTTCATCGGGCAGGCCTACGTCGATCCACAGATCGATGGCGCCGGTCAGGTCTTTTTGCCACAGGTCGGGTTCATCTTCAGCACTGAGACCCTTGCCGAATGCCAGTGAATCACTGGCGTACAGCGCAAAGGCCAGAATCCGCACCATCACGCGCTCTTCGGTTTCGGAGGGGTGCTGAGCGATGGTGAGGGCATGGCTCTGGTAGTAATTGCGATCCATGTCCGCAATTTGCAGATCGACTTTGAAGATAGTGGATTTGAGGGCCATCGGGAGTTGGAATGTGTTTAGTTGAGTTGGCGTATTGTACGGCTTTTTCCTTCAGCCGCGCTGCTACGCATCCCTCTCCCGCTTGCAAGAGGCTTAGCGTTTTCGCTTAGATAGCGCCGGGCGTGTGACAGAACGGGGTACGGGCGCGGCACGCCGGGGCGCGTAGGTCTTTTCTGTTGTCACGCCCGTTCCTGCCGGTTGCCAGTGTGGCACCAGGTGCTGCTTGCCGTTGCCGATCAAATCGGTGCGGCCCATGCGCTTGAGAGCTTCGCGCAGCAGCGGCCAGTTCTCGGCATCGTGGTAACGCAGGAAGGCTTTGTACAGCTTGCGTTCGCGGCCAGTACGCACGCTGCCGACTTCCTCGCTCGTTCTTGTTACTTTGCGCAGCGGGTTTTTGCTGGTGTGGTACATGGTGGTGGCCAAGGCCATCGGTGTGGGGAGAAAGTTCTGCACCTGATCTAACCTAAATCCATTAGTCTTGAGCCATAGCGCCAGGTTGAGCATGTCCTCATCCGTGGTGCCGGGGTGCGCGGCGATGAAGTAGGGGATGAGGTATTGTTCCTTACCCGCTTCCTTGGAAAATTTATCGAACAGTTCCTTGAACTTGTAATAGCTGCCGATGTTCGGCTTCATCATCTTCGAAAGCGGCCCCGGTTCGCTGTGTTCTGGCGCGATTTTCAGATAACCGCCGACGTGATGCGTCACCAGTTCCTTAATGTACTCCGGATTTTTCACCGCAAGGTCGTAGCGCAGGCCGGAACTGATCAGCACTTTCTTCACGCCGGGCAGCGCCCGCGCCTTGCGATACAGTTGGATCAAGGCAGTGTGGTCGGTATTCAGGTTGGGGCAAACTTCCGGGAACACACAGCTAAGCCGGCGACAGGCGGACTCGATTTTCTCGTCCTTGCAAGCCAGTCGATACATGTTGGCAGTGGGGCCGCCCAGATCTGAGATCACGCCAGTGAAGCCCGGCGTCTTGTCGCGGATGTCCTCGATCTCGTGCAGCACGCTGGCCTCGGAGCGGCTTTGGATAATGCGTCCTTCATGCTCGGTGATGGAGCAGAAAGTGCAGCCGCCGAAACAGCCGCGCATGATGTTGATGGAGAAGCGAATCATCTCGAAGGCAGGAATTTTGGCGTCGCCATACGACGGGTGCGGTGTGCGCGCATAGTGCAGGCCGTAGACGTGATCCATCTCCGGCGTGGTGAGCGGAATTGGCGGCGGGTTGAGCCACACGTCGCGCTCGCCATGGCGTTGAATCAGTGCGCGCGCATTGCCGGGATTGGACTCCAGGTGCAGGATGCGTGAAGCATGCGCGTAGAGTACTGGATCGTCTTTGACTTGCTCGTAGGATGGCAGGCGGATGGCGGTGCGTGCTCTATCCGGTTTGTTGCGTGGCTGGAACTGGATGGGCTGTGCAGCGCCGGGCACGGACTCATTGCATGGGGCAGAAGCCGCTTGTTCGGCGTAAGGGTTGATGTGGCCATCTACCGCGCCTGGCGTATCTACGCTAGTGGAGTCCACTATGCTCCAGTCATCAGGCAGGCTGTTGCGCATGAATGCCGTGCCGCGCAGGTCGGTAATCTCGCCGATAGCCTCGCCATGCGCCAGACGATGAGACACTTCCACCAGCGCGCGTTCGGCGTTACCGAAAATCAGCAGGTCGGCTTTGGAGTCAGCCAGCACCGAACGGCGCACCTTGTCCGACCAGTAATCGTAGTGGGCGATGCGGCGCAGACTGGCTTCGATGCTGCCGACGATCACCGGCACTTTTGCATAGGCTTCGCGGCAGCGCTGCGCGTAGACCGTTACAGCGCGGTCGGGACGCTTATGCGCTTCTGCATTGGGTGTGTAGGCATCGTCGGAGCGGATTTTTCGGTCGGAAGTATAGCGGTTCACCATCGAATCCATGTTGCCCGCAGTGACGCCGAAAAACAGGTTGGGTTTGCCCAGTGTTTTGAATGCATCCGCGCTTTTCCAATCCGGCTGGCTGATGATGCCGACACGAAAGCCTTGGTCTTCCAGCAAACGCCCGACCAGTGCCATGCCGAAGCTGGGATGGTCGATGTAGGCGTCGCCAGTGACGATGATGATGTCGCAACTGTCCCAGCCGAGCGCATCCATCTCGGCGCGCGTCATGGGCAGGAACGGGGCGACACCGAAGCGTTTTGCCCAATATTTGCGATAGGAAAAGAGTTTTGGAGCGGTTTGCATAGGCGACTATTATACTCGGATACTCACCGTAGACAGTGCAAGCCGGACAGGGTTCGCGAAATGAGCAGCCACGAAAAAATTTATAGGGCTTCGGGCTTGCTGCTATTCCGTTCTGGCCATGAGATGAAAATACCGCTCCCAGTCGAAATGGGGCCCAGGATCAGTTTTTCTGCCTGGGGCAATATCAGCGTGGCCGACAATGTCTTCAATCGGATAGGCAGCCTGCAGTGTGCTTGTTAGTGTTGCCAGTTGATCGTACTGCGCATCGGTGAAAGGCGTGAAATCGCTGCCCTCCAACTCGATGCCGATGGAAAAGTCATTGCAGCGTTCGCGGTTCTTCCAGTTCGATGCGCCGGCATGCCATGCGCGCTGGCTGCAAGGAGCAAACTGGATAAGCTCACCATTGCGGCGGATAAAAAAATGGCTGGATACTTTTAAATCCTGAATGTCCGCGTAATAAGGGTGCGCAGTTGGATCAAGCTGGTTGGTGAATAACTCGATAACTCCATTGCCGCTAAACTGTTCCGGCGGGAGACTGATGTTGTGGATCACTAGCAGGGTGATGGCCGTTTCCGCCGGGCGCGCGTCACAGTTGGGCGATGCGATGTGGCGCGCTTGCTCCAGCATCCCGTTCTCATCGATATTCATTGTCTCCCTGCCTCCTGAATTCTGTGTTCTCACGGTTCCTCCTCGGCAGGCATGGCTAGCGCATCTTCAATGGCTTGCTGGAGTTTGGTGGGAGCGATCTCGCATTTTAGTTGTGCGTGGAAGTGTCCGTCGACAAACAGGAACAAAGCAGGCAGATGGAACACATCATATGCGCGTGCTAATCCCGTACTTTGTTGAGTATCGACTTTAAACAAGTCCGTGACAGAGCCTTCTGCCGCCTTGGGTAAGCGCTTCTCCACCGCGCGGCAGCTGCCGCAGGTGGGGCTGGAGAATAACACCAGTATCAACCCCTCGGTGCGGGCGAGAGTGGGGTGGAAATCGAATTCAGTCAGGTCTTTCAAGATGAGCAATTGTATAATCACCGCTTCTGGATAAAAAGAAAGTATAGGTACCGATCATGCAAACTTTCGGCCTGCTGTTGCTCATGTTGTTGGTTATCTTAATCGCCGCCGAGGTTTTTACCAACGCCCTCGAACACCTGGGTGAGAAGCTAAAAATTTCGGAAGGTGTGACAGGTTCGTTGTTTGCCGCTGTCGGCACGGCATTGCCGGAAACCATGGTGCCGCTGCTGGCGATTTTCGCCGGCACTCAAAATGCGCACTTGAACGAGGAGATCGGTGTGGGTGCCATCCTTGGCGCGCCGTTGATGCTATCCACCTTATCGCTGTGCATGATGGCGATGGCGGTATTGACCAAGCGCGGTTTGCAGGGGCACCTGATACCGGAACGTACCGGCCTGACGCGCGACCTGAATTTTTTCCTGATGGCGTTTTCGTTGTCGTGCATTGCATTGTTCGTGCCGCATGATGTGCCGGTCATCCGCGTGACGCTGGCAATTTCCATGGTACTGATCTATTTTGTCTACATCATGCTCACGTTGCGCGCCTCGTCGGCCTTGGTAGAAGACGGTCATGCCACGGAAGCGGAAGAAAAAATGTTCCTGTCCCGTTTTGGCCTGCCGCAGACCATGCCGGTCATCATGCTCCAGCTCTTCCTTGGTTTGGCTTTGCTGGTGGGCGGTGCTAAGGGCTTTATCTCCGGGGTGGAAGCTGCCTCAGGCATCCTGGGTATGTCAGCTTTGGTGTTGTCGTTGCTGATTATCCCTATTGCGACGGAATTGCCGGAAAAAGTGAACAGCATACTGTGGATTCGCCGGAAAAAAGATACGCTGGCCTTTGGCAACATCACTGGGGCGATGGTGTTCCAGGGTACGCTGCTGCCTGCGATGGGCATCATGCTGACGCCATGGGTACCGCAGCGTGAAGTTTTGTCCGGTATCGTGATTACGCTGATTGCAGCCACCTGGCTGCGCCTGATTCTGGCACGTGGCCAGATCAGGGTATGGCATCTGGCTATGAACGGTGCGCTTTACCTGACCTACTTAGCCATTGTGTTGTTGTAATTCGCCGCTAGTCGATTCCCAGTCGTTCCAGCCGATACCTTAACGCCCGGAAGGTGATGCCCAGCAGTTTGGCGGCAGCGGTCTTGTTGAAGCGGGTTTTTTCCAAGGCTTCCATAATGGCTTCTTTTTCCACTCTGTCGAGATAATCCAGCAGCGGCCATTTGGCCCCGGGTTCTGGGGTCTCATGCGAGGCTTCAGCCGTGGGTTTCAGGTAAAGCTCATCGGCTTGAATAATCTCCCCGCCCGACAGGGCAAGCGCCCGCTCCAGAATGTTTTCCAGCTCGCGCACGTTGCCGGGAAAATCGTAAGTCTGCAATGCCTGCAACGCTTCGGCGCTGAAAGGCGGATGCGTCACACCGCTTTGCTGGGCAAGCTTGTCGAGAATGGCTTTGGCAATGGTTGGAATATCGTCGCGCATTTCGCGCAACGCAGGCATGTTGAGTTCGATCACGTTGAGACGGTAGTACAAATCCTGTCTGAACTTTCCTTCTTCCACGCATTTGCCGAGGTTTTGGTGAGTGGCGCTGATGATGCGCACATCCACGGGTTCTTCCTGCGGCGCACCTACCTTACGCACTTTCTTTTCCTGAATGGCGCGCAGCAATTTTACCTGCATGGGAAGCGGTAGGTCGGCCACTTCATCAAGGAACAGCGTGCCGCCATTGGCTGTATGGAAGAAGCCGTCGCGGTCGCTATCGGCACCGGTGAAGGCGCCTTTTTTGTAGCCAAAAAATTCACTTTCCATCAAATTTTCCGGGATCGCGCCGCAGTTCACTGCCACGAATGGCTGCTCGCGTCGCGTACTTTTTTCGTGGATGAGGCGCGCGGCGAGTTCTTTGCCGCTACCCGATTCGCCCGTGACGTACACCGGCGCCTGACTGCGCGCCAGCTTGTCGATCATGCCGCGCACCTGCTCCATGGCGGGCGAATCGCCCAGCAAGGTATGGCCATCCGCCGGCTTGGGTGGTGCCTCTTCCGGCAGACTCAGGGCAGATTTCACGACTGCTCGCAGTTGCTCCAGCGAGACCGGTTTGGCAATGTAATCGAAGGCACCGGCCTTGAGTGCAGCGACGGCATTTTCCGTGCTGCCATAGGCGGTGATGACGGCAACGGGAATTTCCGGATGGTGCATGCCGATGTGCTGCACGATTTGCAGACCTTCGCCATCCGGTAGACGCATGTCGGTCAGGCACAGGTCATAGTGCGTGGTTTCAAGTTTTTTTAATGCTTCTGCAACGCTCATGGCACGATCCGCATCGAGACCCATGCGCATCAGCGTCAGCTCTAATAGCTCCAGAATATCGGCTTCATCGTCGACGATGAGCAAGCGCTTGGCAGCGCCTTTGGAACGTGGGGATGCTGGGGTGCGTTTCAACACGGTCCTCCTTTGCAGCAAATACGGAAATGTCCGCCCGGCGCCACTTCTACATAATCTAGTGTGGCGCTGTTGGCTTCACACACTTCACGCGCAATATACAGGCCCAGGCCAGTACCTCTGCTTTCGGTGGTAAAGAACGGTTCGAACAACTGGGGTTGAATGGCTGGATCCACACCGGGGCCGTCGTCAATGACGTCGAGTTGCATCATGCTCTCGATGTAAGCCGATGAAACGCACAACCTGATGCTGCCATCCAGCTGGCGGCAATGGCGCCAGGCATTGCGACACAGGTTCCATATAACCTGGTGCAGATGCATGCGGTCAAAGCAAAGCGTTCGCTCGCTGTCTATTTCGAGTGAGAATGCTGTGACGGGAATCTGTTCCGACTGGCAAAACTCGTCAATGAAACTCGAGAAAAACTGTGTCGGATGGATCTCTTCCAACTGCGCCCGGTCGCGCCGGTTGAGTTGCAGCACTTCCTGCACCAGACGGTCGAGACGTTTGACGTTATCGCGAATGATGCGCAGCAATTTCGATTCGGTCTCTGACGGGTTGGGTTCTTCCTGCAATAGCTCAGTGGCATGACTGATGGCAGACAGGGGGTTGCGGATCTCGTGCGCAATGTTGGCGGTTAGCCGGCCCAGGGCAGCAAGTTTGATTTGTTGGGCCTGGCTTTGCAGCTGGCTCAGGTCCTCAATAAAGATGACTGTGCCGTGAGCTTGTTCCGTTCCAACCGGTATGAAGCGAGCACGCACCTGTCCATTGGAGGAAGGGATGCGCAACGGAGCAGAGCTGATAGAAGGATCGTCAATCCAACGATGCAGACGTTCGGCCAGCACCGGGAAATACGCCTCAAGCGGCAGGGCTTCTTGACGCATCACTGGTGGCCGCCCCAGCAAATGGTCGGCTTGGGCATTGCGGCTGCGAATGCGTCCGTCCTTATCCACCACGATCACGCCGTCCTGCATGTCCTGAATCACCAGTTCGTTGACCTGGGCCAGATTCGCCAAATCGATGCCGCGTTCGGCTGCGAGTTGCTCACTGGCTACAGCATGGCGTGCCAGCATATGGGCGAGCCATGCGGTGGCAAAAAACCCGAGGCTGAGCAGTGCTGCATGCAGGGATTCGCGTGAACTGTCGTCTACCCAGAATGCGCGGTAACCGTGTTCAAGCAGAATAGCAATGGTGGCGAGCGATGCGTAGAACAATACCAGCCGCCCGCGTCCGATCAGTCCCGAAGAGGCGATGGATACCACCAGCAACAAGCCTAGCCCACTGGAGATGCCGCCACTGGTGGACATGAGTGCAATAATGCAAACAATATCCACCATGATCTGGAAGCTGAGTTGCAGACTGAAACGCGGACGGCGGGTGCTGATGGTGAGAATGAACAGCACGCTAAATATGACGTAAACAATATTGAACGCAAGAAACAAGAGGGGGTTGTCCGCGCCGAATGGCGCAGGCTGACCGAACAGGAGAAAAATAGCGATGAATACGCCGCCGATGGTCAGGCGATACAGGTTGAAATAATGCAGCGAACGCCAGTAGGTATCGGGGACGTTGGTAGACTGCACCGGCACCAGTTCCGGCGAGGGTGATTTGAAACGGCTTAAAAGCCCGTTACTTCTGAAAGAGCTTGCGATGCTCATCGCCACTACTTTTGGAAGAGCTTGCGATGATCATCGCCTCTCCTCCTGGAAAATCTGGCGATGTTCATCGCTACAGAAAAATTTCCCCTGACTAAGAATACTTTCGCTCTTCGGCAGGTTGACGCTGCAATGTGCGCAACGCACCATGTCTTCGACCGTGCTGGTTGGTGATGGCTGGTCTGCGGCACGCTGCGCATTCCTGGCGTAGGACTTGAGTATCCAGTAAACAAACAAGCCGATCAGAACCAGGAGAATTAGTTTGCCCAATGAAATTGCTCCGTAACCTTGGTGGACAGAAACCATGCCCGTTTGGATGATAAGGTGGTCGGGGTGAGAGGATTCGAACCTCCGACTCCTGCGTCCCGAACGCAGTACTCTACCAGGCTGAGCTACACCCCGACATTTTTAAAAACAGTTTCTTGGTTTCTTGTGCTTTTCTAGTGGTTCCGGGTCACCGCAAACTCGGCCAATTCTAGCAGAGATTCCCGGTATTTTGAACGCGGCAGGTGCGCGATTGCTGCGCATGCGGTGTCGGCTTCATGTTGTGCTTGCGCCTTGGCATACTCCAGTGCGCCAGTTTCGCGAATGGTGGAAAGTACCTGTTGCAAGTCATCCAGTCCACCGTTCTCGATGGCGTTGCGAATGACCCCGGCCTGCTGCGGTGTGCCGTGTTTCATGGCGTAAATCAGCGGCAGCGTTGGTTTTCCCTCGGCCAGGTCGTCGCCGACGTTTTTGCCGGTTTCTGAATGGTCACCAGAGTAGTCGAGCACATCGTCAATCAGTTGGAATGCGGTACCGAGATGCATGCCGTAGGCGGCCATTTGATCCTCGTCAGCGCGTGAAGCGCCGCCCAGTATGGCGCCCAGGCGTGTGGCGGCCTCGAACAATTTGGCCGTTTTGTAGCGGATTACCTGCAAGTATCGTTCTTCGCCGATGTCGGCGTCGTGGCAGTTGAGGAGTTGCAGCACTTCACCTTCAGCGATGGTGTTGGTAGCGTCTGCCAGGACTTCCATCACCCGCATGCTTTGTACCGTGATCATCATCTGAAAGGCGCGGGAATACAGAAAATCACCCACCAGTACGCTGGCTGCGTTGCCGAATGCCGCGTTGGCGGTGGCTTTGCCTCGGCGCAATGAAGATTCATCGACCACGTCGTCGTGCAGCAGGGTGGCGGTGTGAATAAATTCCACCACGGCGGCGAGTTCGTGGTGATGCGTACCCTGGTAGTCGTAGGCACCTGCCGACAGAATGACCAAGGCAGGACGCAAGCGCTTGCCGCCACTGCCAATGATGTATTCGCTGACTTGTCGAATAAGGACGACGTCCGAATAGAGGCGCTGGCGGATAACTTTATCCACGGCGCGCATGTCGGCCTCGATAAACTGCTGGATAGCGTTGATGGTCACAGGGTGGTTGGGGAAAAATGTGCTAATGGTAGGAATGAGTGGGAGGGAGTGTCAAGTTGACTTTCGATTTAAGCGCATTGCTTGAAATAGAAGGCCGTTTGAGGGTTTGACCTTGACCGTCTGGGTATGTATAATACGCTGTTTTCCGTACCAATTATTGATTTATTGGAGCCAAACATGTACGCGGTCATAAAAACTGGGGGCAAGCAGTATCGCGTTGCCGCCGGCGAAAAACTCAAAATAGAACAGATACCGGCAGACATCGGCAGCGAAATCGTTTTGGATCAGGTGTTAATGATCGGCGAGGGCGAGCAGGTGTCCATCGGCAATCCAGTGGTGGCTGGTGCTACCGTTAAAGCTACCGTGGTCAGCCACGGGCGCGGCGAGAAAGTCCAGATTTTCAAGATGCGTCGCCGCAAGCACTATCAAAAGCACCAAGGGCATCGCCAGAACTACACCGAAATTCGTATTGACGGCATTGCCGCTAGCTAAGTAAGGAGAGCGAACCATGGCACATAAAAAAGCAGGCGGCAGCTCGAGAAACGGCCGCGATTCACATTCCAAACGACTGGGCGTAAAACGCTTTGGCGGCGAACTGATCCCGGCTGGCAACATCATCGTGCGCCAGCGTGGCACGCAGTTTCACGCCGGTGAAAACGTCGGTATGGGTAAAGACCATACACTATTTGCCAAAGTGGACGGTCATGTACAGTTCACTGTCAAAGGTGCAATGAAGCGCAAGATGATTAGCATTATCCCGTTCGCGGCTTAATCCGAACTGTCTTAAGCATCAAGAGCCCTATCGTTATGATAGGGCTTTTTCTTTTTAGCTGTCAGTTTTCAGTGTTAAGGTGTGCGGCAAAGTCGCACCCTTCTTGAAAACCGATAGCTGACAACAGACGACTAAAAAATGAAATTCATCGACGAAGCAACCATTCAAGTCCTTGCCGGTAACGGCGGCAACGGCGTGGCTGCCTTTCGGCGTGAGAAATACATCCCCAAGGGCGGCCCTAGCGGTGGCGATGGCGGGCGTGGCGGCAGCGTGTACGCCATCGCTGATCGCAACATCAATACCCTGGTTGACTATCGCTATACCCGAATCCATCGCGCCCAGGGTGGCGGAAATGGGCAAAGCAGCGAATGCTATGGCAAAGGCGGTGAAGACATCGTGTTGCGCGTGCCGGTCGGCACGGTGATAACGGATCTGGATACCGGTGAGACCATCGCCGATCTGGCCCAGGACGGCCAAAAGGCGCTGATTGCCAAGGGCGGCAATGGCGGTCTGGGTAACATGCATTTCAAGTCGAGTACTAACCGTGCGCCGCGCCAATGTACGCCGGGCGAGCCGGGCGAGGAAAAAAACCTCAAGATGGAACTCAAGGTGTTGGCGGATGTGGGGCTGCTGGGCATGCCCAACGCGGGTAAATCCACTTTCATCCGTTCTGTGTCTGCTGCGCGCCCCAAGGTGGCGGACTATCCTTTCACCACCTTGCATCCCAATTTGGGTGTAGTGCGTACCGACCACGAACGCAGTTTTGTGATTGCCGATATCCCTGGTCTGATAGAGGGTGCAGCCGAGGGGGCTGGTCTCGGTCACCGCTTCCTGCGCCATCTGGCGCGCACTCGCTTGCTGCTGCATATTGTGGATGTTGCGCCTTTTGACGAGGCGATTGATCCCGTGCGCGAAGCGAAAGCTATTGTCAAAGAACTTAAAAAGTACGACGAAGACCTATACAACAAACCGCGCTGGCTGGTACTGAACAAGCTGGATATGTTGCCCGCCGAAGAACGTGATGCGCGCGTCAAGGCGTTTGTAAAAGCCTTCGGCTGGAAAGGAAAAGCGTTTGCCATTTCAGCTATAACCGGCGAGGGATGCAAAGAGCTGACCTACGCTATCATGGGCCACCTGGAGCAAGTTCGCGAGCAGGAAGAGGCGGAAGCAAAAAAGAACGAGAAGCAGGAAGCGGAAGAATAATTCTAAAACTGTATTTTAACCACGGGGGACACGGAGATCACGGGGGAAAAAGCTTTGAAGAAAATTCAAGGTTTCACACATGGGGTGACAGGCCATATTTTTGTATCTATTTAAATCCCCCGTGTTCCCCGTGGTTAAACTTTTTCAAGAATAATTAAAATTCTCTGCGTCTCAGCGTTAAAATATCCACCATGAAATCCGTCCTAACTAATTCTAATCGTCTCGTGGTCAAGGTTGGTAGCAGCCTGGTGACCAATGCTGGCCAGGGCCTGGATCATGCAGCACTGGCACATTGGGCGGCGCAGATTGCCAAGCTCAAGGAAAAAAACAAAGAAGTCGTGCTGGTATCCAGCGGCGCGATTGCCGAAGGCATGCAACGCCTCGGCTGGAAAAAACGTCCACATGCCGTGAACGAACTTCAGGCCGCCGCTGCAGTTGGTCAAATGGGCTTGGTGCAGGCGTATGAAGCCTGCTTTCGCAAGCATGGTCTGCATACCGCACAAATTCTGCTGACGCATGATGATCTCGCTGATCGCAAGCGTTACCTCAATGCCCGTTCAACCCTGCGCACCCTGCTTGAACTCAATGTCATTCCCATCATCAACGAGAACGATACGGTAGTCACGGATGAAATCCGTTTCGGCGACAACGATACGCTGGGTTCGCTGGTCACCAATCTGATCGAGGCTGATTGCCTGGTCATCCTCACCGATCAGGCTGGTCTTTATACTGCTGATCCGCGCAAGGATCCGACAGCCACGCTGGTAGCCGAAGCCCTGGCGGGAGACGTGGGGCTGGAAAAAATGGCAGGGGGTGCCGGCACCGACATCGGCAGCGGCGGCATGCTGACCAAAGTTCTCGCCGCCAAACGCGCGGCACGCAGCGGCGCGCATACCGTTATTGCTTCCGGCCGAGAGCCGGACGTACTGGTGCGGCTGGCCGATGGTGAGGCCATCGGCACACAGCTGATTGCCGAGCAAGTGCCACTTGCGGCGCGCAAACAATGGCTGGCCGATCACCTCCAGGTGCGCGGCAAACTGGTGCTTGACGACGGCGCAGTGCGCGCGCTTGCCGAGGAAGGCAAGAGCCTGCTGTCCATCGGTGTGATTGAACTCTCTGGCGAATTCGAACGCGGCGAGGTGGTGACCTGCGTCAATCGCGATGGGCGCGCCATTGCACGCGGATTGGCCAACTACAGCGCGCAGGATACCCGCAAATTATTACGCCAACCCAGCGTTCAGATCGAAGCTATTCTTGGCTACGTGGACGAACCTGAACTGATCCATCGTGACAACCTTGTTCTGCTATAAAGCAGAACAAGGTTGCGGCGTAAACTAACCCTCAGGTTATCTTGGAGCCACAATCTGGTATTGCAGAAAGCACCAGATGGGTACGCACACTGCGCTCATCACCTGGCAGCTGAGCGCTGCTGTCTATTTTCTGAAACATAGCTATAGCGCTTTCTGTGATGGGGCGCATTTGTGTTTGTGTTTTCAGTATGCCGCATACTATGATCACACGACATTACTGATAACGGTGGGGAAAATATGGCGAAGAAAGAAGAAAAGACAAGCTTTCAGCATGATTACCTTGGCGTGGACAAGGAGGCGCTGAAACGCTCGCTTGACCACCGGCTGACGTATACGGTGGGCAAAGACACCTTCAGTGCCACCGTGCGCGACTGGTACCATACCGCAGCCTATGCCGCGCGCGACCGCATGATGGAGCGCTGGATGGAAACGCAGCGCAGTTACTACCAAGCCGATGCCAAGCGGGTCTACTATCTTTCCCTCGAATTTCTGATTGGCCGCATGCTGGCTAACAGCATGCTTAATGTGGGTTTCTTCGACGCTTGTCGGGAAGCAGTGCAAGAAATGGGTATCGATTTCAGCGCTATTCGCGAGATTGAAGATGACGCTGCGCTGGGTAACGGCGGGCTGGGACGGCTCGCTGCATGTTTTCTGGATTCCATGGCGTCACTTGGCATACCGGGTTATGGTTATGGTATTAGATATGAGTATGGCATGTTCCACCAGCGCATCGAAAACGGCTGGCAAGTCGAACACCCGGACAACTGGCTGCGTTATGGCAATCCGTGGGAATTTCCCCGCCCGGAAATTTTGTACCCGGTGCATTTCTATGGCCATGTGGTGGAATACAAAAATGCGGACGGCTGCTGCCGCTACCATTGGACGGATACCGAAGAAGTGATGGCCATGGCCTATGACACGCCGGTGCCCGGTTTCGGTAACGGTACCGTCAATAACATGCGTCTTTGGTCGGCCAAGGCGACGCGCGATTTTGATCTGCGTTACTTCAACGAAGGGAATTACATCAAAGCGGTGGAGGACAAGAATGGATCGGAGAACTTGTCCAAGGTGCTGTATCCGGATGACACCACCACCGTGGGCAAGGAGTTGCGTTTAAAGCAGCAGTATTTTTTTGTCAGTGCTTCGCTACAAGACGTCATCCATCGCTACCGCAAGCATCACCATGATTTTGATGAATTTCATAACAAGGCGGCGGTTCAGATGAACGACACGCATCCCTCGGTAGCGGTTCCCGAGTTGATGCGCTTGCTGATGGACATCCATGGACTGGATTGGGACAAGGCGTGGGCAACCACCACGCGCACCTTTGCCTACACCAACCACACGCTGATGCCGGAGGCGCTTGAAACCTGGCCGGTGGAAATGTTTGAGCGGGTTCTGCCGCGCCATATGCAAATTATTTACGAGATCAACCATCGCTTCATGCGCGATGTGATGCACCGTCATCCCGGCGATATGGAACTGCTGCGGCGCATGTCCATCATTGACGATGGCTTGAACAAACGGGTGCGCATGTCACATTTGGCAATCGTTGGCAGCCACCATGTGAATGGCGTGGCGCAGATCCACACTGACCTGATGCGGCAGACCATCTTTGCCGATTTTGATCGCTTTTATCCGGACAAAATCATCAATGTGACCAATGGCATCACCCCGCGCCGCTGGCTTAATCAGGCTAACCCGGATTTATCCGCGCTGGTTTCATCCCACATCGGCGAGGAATGGAAAACCAAACTGGAACGGCTGGAGATGCTTGTTCCCCTGGCGGAGCAAGCCGCTTTCCGCAAGAAATTTGCAGCGGTCAAGCGCGCCAACAAAGAGACCCTGGCGCTACAGATCCAAGAAAATATGGGCGTGGTGATCAATCCCGATTCCTTATTCGACGTGCATATCAAACGTATTCACGAATATAAACGGCAGTTGCTGAATGTGCTGCACGTGGTGACACGCTACAACCGCATTCGCAGCGGGCAGACAGAAGGCATCGTAGCACGTACCGTCATCTTCAGCGGCAAGGCGGCACCCGGCTACGCGATGGCCAAGCTCACCATTAAACTCATCAATGATGTGGCAGATATCGTCAACAATGATCCTGCCGTGGGTGACCTTCTAAAAGTTATATTCATTCCCAACTACAACGTTTCCACCGCAGCAGATATTATTCCGGCGGCAGATTTGTCGGAGCAGATTTCAACTGCCGGAACCGAAGCTTCCGGCACCGGCAACATGAAGCTGGCGCTGAACGGCGCGTTAACCATCGGCACGCTGGATGGGGCGAATGTCGAGATCGGTCAGGAAGTGGGCTGGGATAATATTTTCATCTTTGGACTCACCACCGATGAAGTGGCCAATGTTCACCGCCAGGGCTACAACCCGTGGGATTACTATCATGCCAACGCAGAGTTACGCCAAGCGCTGGAGATGATCGGCTCCGGCTATTTCTCGGCGGATGATACCGGGCGGTTCCGCCCCATTGTCGATGCGCTAACCCACGGCGGCGACCGCTACCTGCTGCTGGCCGACTACGCGGCTTATGTGAGCTGCCAGGAAAGGGTTGATGCATTGTATGCTGACCCGAATGAGTGGATGAGGCGGGCCGTCATCAACGTAGCGCACATGGGAAAATTCTCCAGCGACCGCAGCATCAAGGACTATGCCGAAAAAATCTGGCATGCCAAGCCGGTACCGCAGAAATAAATCTTTGAACCACGGGGTTCACGGGGAAAAACGAGCATAGCCTTGTAGGTCGGGTTAGACCGAAGGGCGTAACCCGACGCATCGCGTGCCACCGCGGGTTACGCTACGTATACGATCCCGCACGATCCGGTTTTATGGATCGTAGCGGGTCGGAATCCTTTAGGGCTAACCCGACCTACAAGGTTCCGCTGTTCCCCGTGGTTAAGTTTATTAGTATTAACGGAGTATCACCCATATGGCCAATCTAGGCGTTCTACTCAGCCCAAAAGTTCAGGATTACGATGCGCTCAAGGATTTCATGCAGGGCATGCCTGACCTTGTCACCAAGATCGAACGCGATATCGCCAAACTTGGAAAATCACCGGATGACGGCAGGATAGTCGCAGACATTTTTCGCGCTTTGCACACCATTAAGGGCGATGCCTCCATGTGCAAGGTTGATATGGTGGTCGAGATTGCGCATCCCATTGAATCGCTGTTGTCACGCCTGCGTTCGGGTCAAATTCACTACAGTCAGATGTTGGGCGAGATTCTTCTTCTTGCCGTCGACCGGCTGGAGTTGGCAACGGAAGCGCTGGTAGCGGGCAAGAGCGTAGATAACCTGCGGCTTATTGTACTGGTGCTGGGACTCTACGAATTATGCAAGGTTGAAGAAGACAAACTCGATGAGGCAGCAGCCAAGCTGCTGGAGTCGATAACCGGTTTCCGCCCGAAAGTACTGGCAGTTCCGGCCAGCAACAAGATGGCTGCTGCGAACAAGTCGGAGACGACGGTTAAGGCGGGTGAAAAAATTGCTGCCGATCTGCGATTTTTTCGATCGCTGGCGATGCAGTTGGAAAGCCGCTCACCGCTATTCAAAGGGCGCACCGCGCGCATTTTGAGTCTGGCATTGGAAAGCAACAAGACTGCCGGGTTGCCGGTTGATCAGATGCAACTTGAGGCAGCGGTGTATATGCACGACTTGGGCATGATGTTATTGCCCGAATCGGTGTGGCTTAAGGTGGGAAACCTGAGCGATGAGGAAAAGAAAATGCTGCCTATGCACGCGGACTACGGTGCCGGTGTGTTGCAGCGCATGGAAGGGTGGGAAGGTGCCGCCGAGATGGTACTGCAACATCATGAAATGCACGACGGCGGGGGTTATCCTGGCGCGCTCAAGGGCGACCAGATCTGCGCTGGTGCCAAGATATTGGCCATTGTTGATGCTTTCGAGGCAGTTACCCTCAAGCATAGCCATCGCGGCCACAACCGCTCGGTAATTCGCGCCATCTCCGAAGTAAACGCCTGTAACAACCAGTTCGCGCCCGAGTGGATCAGACCGTTCAATGCGGTGATCCGCCGCATGGTGGGGTCGGACAATTAGGGTTTAGTTGGTAATGGACGAAAGCGCCGCAGAAAAACTACGCATCGACAAGTGGCTATGGGCAGCGCGCTTTTTCAAGACACGTTCGCTCGCGACAGATGCGGTCGAAGGCGGCAAGGTACACCTCAACGAGGCGCGCGTGAAACCCGCCAAGACGATACACCTTGGCGACACGCTGGCAATCCGTATCGGTCAAATTGAATACACTGTAATCGTGCGCGGGCTCTCCGCGCGCCGTGGCCCGGCCAGTGAGGCGGTAAAGCTCTATGCGGAAACCGAAGCCAGCCGTGCTAAACGCGAGGTGCTGATAGCACAGTTAAAAGCCCAGCACATTCCCGGTTTGGAGTTGAAAGGCCGTCCGACCAAGCGTGCACGGCGACTCATTCAGCGGTTTACCAGCGACTAGAGCAATGCCTATCCACAGCACCCCCGTTGCGTCTGAATCGGCGGGCACGCCACGGAACCAAAACTACAGAATACGCAACAATCGCCTGGCTTTGGCCGCAGCAGCGTCTTGCAGTTCGTGCATTCGTAGAAAAACTGGCAAGCATCAGTAGGCATCACTTCCTGTTTGGCATGTCCACAGTGCGGGCATGTCAGGACAGACGCCAGAATAACTTTACGCATATTGAAATCAATAAGTGGTGCAGTTATAAAACCCCCGGTGCCCGACGCAAGTCGTCGTCGTGGGGCGGGTGCGGTAGAGGTAATCGTCACGCGTTCCAAGACGCAAAATGCATTCGCGCCATGGATCGCTATCCTTGGTGTAGCCTAATTTCTCACACGCGGGGCCGTACACCTTGATCATTTCCTCTACTTCCGCCTGGACGAGTGCAGCACGTTCGGCAGGGGTCGCGCAGCCGAGTAGCAGGGTGGTCAATAGAATTGGTAGGCTGTATCGCAAAATCATATTTTCCCCATGCTCGTTTCAAAGATGGTTGGACATGTAAGCCGATAATCGGTTCATCGCGACTATCCTGGAGGTATCAGCAAGCGTAGGGCGCAATCGTTATTGCGCCGAATGAAAAGCATCCGGTGCAATGCGCTGCGCTTATTGACACCCTACATGAGGGTCGTGGTCTTGTAGGGTGCCTAGAATATCTCACGCGTTTCCAGAAATTTGATATCTGGAAACCGCTCTTGCGTTAAATTCAAATTCACCCGATTCGGCGCCAGGTAGACGTAGTCATCGGCATTATCCAGCGCCACGTTGAAGCCATATTTGTCGGCCAGTTTTTTCAGTTCGCCTTCCGGGCCGCGTAGCCAGCGTGCGGTGGCGACTTCGTAGTGTTCAAAAAGCACATCCACGCCGTACTCGAACTGCAAGCGATGGGCGACTACGTCGAATTGCAACATGCCTACAGCGCCCAGCACCAGGTCGTTGCTGGCGATCGGACGGAACAATTGGGTAGCGCCTTCTTCGGCCAATTGGTGCAAGCCTTTCTGTAACTGTTTCATCTTCATCGGGTTCAGAATTCGGGCGCGGCGGAAAAGTTCCGGGGCGAAAGAGGGAATGCCGGTGAACTTGAGGTCTTCGCCTTCGCTGAAGGTGTCGCCTAATTTGATGGTGCCGTGGTTGGGAATACCGATGATGTCGCCGGCATAGGCCTCGTCGGCGGTGTTGCGATCCTGCGCCATGAAGGTGATGGCGTTGCCTACGGTGATTTGCTTGCCGCTGCTGACTTGTTTGAGTTTCATGCCGCGGTCGAAGCGGCCCGAGCAGATGCGGATGAAAGCGATACGGTCGCGGTGCTTGGGGTCCATGTTGGCCTGGATCTTGAACACGAATCCGGAAAATTTTGCTTCGTCCGGGGCCACCTCACGGCTTTGCGCCGGGCGCGGCAGCGGTGCGGGCGACAACTCGACGATGGCGTCGAGCAGCGATTGCACGCCGAAATTATTCATTGCTGAACCGAAGAACACCGGTGTCTGTTTGCCGGACAAATAGGCTTCGCGGTCGAAGGTGTGCGAGGCGCCGCGTACCAGTTCAATGTCTATGCGCAGTTCGTCAGCCTGGCCGCCGATAAGTTCGTCCAGCCTTGGGTTATCCAACCCTTGCACAATTTCCGCCGTGCCTTTTTCGGCGTTTGGATCGAACACCGAAACGGTGTCGTTGTACAAGTGGTAAGTGCCACGGAAGCGCTTGCCCATGCCGATTGGCCAGGTCATCGGCGCGCACTGCATTTGCAGTACCGATTCGATTTCATCCAGCAGCTCGATTGGCTCGCGTCCTTCGCGGTCGAGCTTGTTGATGAAGGTGATAATGGGGGTATCGCGCAGGCGGCAGACGTTGAGCAGCTTGATGGTCTGCGCTTCCACGCCGTTGACCGAGTCGATCACCATTACCGCCGAATCCACGGCAGTTAAGGTACGGTAGGTGTCCTCGGAAAAATCCTCGTGGCCGGGTGTATCGAGCAGATTGATGATGCACTCACGGACATGCTCGTCCGAAGGAGAACGAGCAGGCTTTGAGTAAGGGAATTGCATCACCGACGATGTCACCGAAATGCCACGCTGCTTTTCCAGCTCCATCCAGTCCGACACCGCATGACGGCTTGACTTGCGTGCACGCACTGCGCCGGCCATCTGGATGGCGCCGCCGAACCACAGCATTTTTTCGGTGAGCGTAGTTTTACCGGCGTCTGGGTGAGAGATGATGGCAAAGGTGCGGCGGCGGGCGATTTCTTCGTGCAGGGTGGTCATGGCAAAAGATTGTTTCGGCAGGGAAAAACCTGAAATTATAACGGTTTCTGCGGTTGATAGACAGCTGGTGGTTCAATTAACCACGGGGAACACGGGGGAAATCGGAGGTGCGTCTAATTCCGTTTCCAAATTAAAAGGAGAACAAGGCGGCGAGGATGAGGCGACGAAGACAGTACACATAGTACGGCAAGGAGCCGAAGACGAAGCCAACGCAGTTATCGTTTTAATTTGGAAATGGAATAACCCTAGCGCTGCTTCACCAATTCCTCATACAGCGCCACATAACCCTGCGCACTTTGCTTCCAGCTGAAATCGCGGCGCATGCCGTTTTTCATCAGGGCACGCCAGGTTTTTTTGTCGCGGTAGGTGGACAGTGCGCGCCGTACTGCCGCCAAGAATGCAGCAGGCTGTTCCTTGACGAATACAAAACCCGTGGCACTGCCATCCGCTAACGAGTCGGCTGTTGCATCCACGACAGTGTCTACCAGCCCGCCCGTTGCATGCACCAGTGGCACGGCGCCGTAGCGCTGGCTATACATCTGGTTGAGGCCACAGGGTTCGAAGCGCGACGGCATAAGAAAAATGTCCGCAGCCGCTTCGATCTGGTGCGAGAGTGCTTCGTTGAAGCCGATAGTGACGCTGACTTTTCCAGGGTAACGTGCGGCGAGCGTGCGGAATGATGTTTCCAGTGCGGCTTCCCCCGTGCCGAGCAGAACGATTTGTGCGGGTGTGGTGATGATATCGTCGACAGTTGCCAGCAGCAGGTCGAGCCCTTTCTGGTGCGTGATGCGGCTCACCACGCCGAGCAGCGGCACGTCCGGCTCTACGGCGAGCCCCAGACGCTCCTGCAAGGCGCGCTTGTTGGCGGCCTTGCCCTTGAGGCGTCCGCCATGGAATGGTTCAACCAGATAGGGATCGTGCCAGGGGTTCCACTCTTCTTCATCAATGCCGTTGAGGATGCCGGAGAGCGCCGCGCTGCGCTCGGCCAGCAAGCCTTGCATGCCAAAGCCGAGCAATTTTCCCTGAATTTCGCGGGCGTAGGTAGGACTCACCGTGGTGATGCGATCCGCATAGAACAGCCCGGCCTTGAGGAAGGACAAGCTACCATGGTATTCCACCCCATGCATGCTGAAACTCTCCGGCGGGAGTCCGGTTGCAGCCAGTGATGCAGACGGGAAAATGCCTTGATAGGCGATGTTGTGGATGGTCATGATAGTGGGCGATTTTGGTCCGGCAGTGTAGTGCAGGTAGGCGGGCGTGAGCCCAGTCTGCCAGTCGTTGCAGTGCACAACATACGGCTGCCAGTCGAGCGGATTCGCACTCGACCCGATCAACGCGCCGATTTTGGAGAACAGAGCAAAGCGTTGTGCATTGTCCGGCCAGTCCAGCCCGGATAAATCCTGGTAAGGGCCGCCTTTTCGATCGTAATAGGCGGGGCAGTCAACGATGATCAACGGCACGCCGCTGTCCGGGGCATGTGCTGAGAGAAGTGTTACTTCTCCCGCGCCAGGCAAATGGGTGCGGGCAAGCAGGCATTCGTGCTGTGCGCCGGCCAGCACGCTCGGGTAGCCGGGAACCAACACGCGCACGTCGATCCCGGCTTTCATCAATGCGGCGGGTAGCGATGCGCTGACGTCACCCAGACCGCCAGTCTTGATGAGCGGACGAATCTCAGGGGTGGCGAACAGGACTTTCAGGGGAAGCTTGCGGCGGTGAGTTATCGGCATTGTCTGGGCGATTTAATGTATCTGCACATTATATCAAGGAGGATCTCAGTTTTATCCCATGAATACTGAAATAGGTTCTTAATGGTTGTTGTGAAGTATGCTTTCTACTATGCTCATGTAAATTGGCAACCCTACTGGAGGTATGTGATGAAACAGATCGTGACGAGCTTGTGTTGCTTCCTGACAGTGGTGTTTGCTTGCGTGGCAATGGCATCCGAAAAGGGAACATTGTTGTTTGGCGTTAACGAAGGCACCTCCGGCAGCGCCAATTTCCAGCAGATGCAGGACAAATACAGCAGGTTGCTGACTCATCTGGGAGGGGTGCTTAAAAGTCCAATGCGCCTTGAATCGGCAACCGACTTGAAAAATTTGACCACCAGCTTGAAAAAATCCCGTTTTGATTTCTTGCTGGTCAGGCCCAGCCACATCTCGGCCAAGGCGATGCGCGACCAGAAATACGTGCTGGTGGCGGCTGCCAAGGGCGATGCCCGCACTTTTTTTATTGTCACGAAAGATTCGCCGCTGAAAACCCCCGCTGACATTGCCGGCAAGCGTATTGCCATGCCGGACCCGCTTGCCTATCCCACGGTGGTAGGCCTGGCCATGTTGCGTAATTTGGGGCTGGATGTGAAGAAGGAACAGATACAGTTCTTCCGCGTCCAGGAAGCGGTCGGCTATGCGGTCGAAAACAAGATGGTCGATGTGGGCGTGGTGGTGGCCTATTCCAAAGTTGCCAAGAACTGGAAGGCTTCCGGTGGCAGGGTGCTGCTGGAAAGCAAGCCGGTGCCTTTTTGGTCGATTATCGCTTCGCCCAAGGTGAGCGAAGCAGATGTGGGCAAGGTTCGGGCCGCGCTCATCAAACTGGATCAGTCTGATGAAGGAAAAAAAATTCTGAAGGATATTGGTGTAACTGCCTTCGAGGCAGGGGATGCCAAGCGTTATGCTGATATGCTTGAATGGGTGCGCTACGAATGATGGCGGCCTCCATGGCGCAGGGAAATAAGCACTGGCTACACGGCTAAGGTTTTTAAGCGATGCAAAACGATTGACTGTTAAGAGAGGGGAAGCCATGCAATTCGGGATCATTGGTTTAGGCCGTATGGGTGCAAACATGGCGCGGCGCTTGCGGCGCGGTGGTATGGAAATCGCGGTATTCAACCGTAGTCCGGAAGTGGCGCACAGTCTGGCCCAGGAAACAGGCGCCACGGCCTGCGAAACGCTGGCGCAGATGGCAGGCAAACTTGCCGCGCCGCGCATTATTTGGCTGATGTTGCCGGCTGGCGAGGCCACCGATGCGGCGCTTACCATACTGGCTACCCTGCTTGCGCCGGGCGATATGGTGGTGGATGGTGGCAATGCTTACTACAAGGACTCCATGCGCCGTGGGCATGATCTGTCCAAGAAAAATATTCGTTTCGCCGATGCCGGTGTGTCTGGTGGTGTGTGGGGTTTGGAAAACGGTTACGCTCTGATGGTGGGTGGCGAACGTGACGCCATCAAAGATTTGGAACCCTACATCAAAGTGCTCGCCCCTGCGCCGGATAAAGGCTGGCTGCACTGCGGCCCAGTCGGTTCCGGCCACTTCACCAAGATGGTTCACAACGGCATTGAGTACGGCATGATGCAGGCCTATGCGGAAGGGTTTGCGTTGCTGAAGGGGCGCGAGGATTTCAATCTCGACCTGGCGGCTATTTCGGAAATGTGGCGCCACGGCAGTGTGGTGCGTTCCTGGCTGCTTGATCTGGCAGCAGACTTTTTGCACAACGATCAGGACCTGAAAGACATCGAACCTTTTGTAGCGGATTCCGGCGAGGGACGCTGGACGGCATACGAAGCTATCGAACAGGGCATTCCTGCGCCGGTGATGAGTCTTGCGTTAATGATGCGCTTTGCCTCTCAAGGAAAAAATGACTACCCATCCAAACTGCTTGCCATGATGCGCAAGGGATTCGGCGGTCACGTGGTAAAAGAAGGAGGTGCCTGATGGACGGCGATATCCTGAACTCTCCCTGCAACTTCGTCATCTTTGGCGCGACGGGCAATCTCGCTTCGATCAAGCTGCTGCCTTCTTTGTATCATCTGGAGGCAGCGGGCCGTTTGCCTGAAAGCATGAGCATCATCGCCTTCTCGCGCCGCGAATGGACAACCGTGCAGTGGCAGGAGCACATGATTGGTGTGCTGAAACCCAAGCTCGGCGCGCGTTTTAACGAAGATGTGTATACCCGGTTTGCCGCGCGTTTTTCCTATGTGCAGGGCGAATTGCACAAGCATGAGGATTACAACAAACTCAAGGAAGAACTGGGTAAACCCAAGATGGGCGTTTGCACCAACGTGGTGTTTTACCTGGCCATCAAACCGGCCGAGTTCACTGCCGTGATCAACAATCTGGATAAAGCTGGACTCAACAAGCCGCGTGGGCTGCACCGCATTGTGGTGGAGAAGCCTTTCGGCGAGGATCTGGAAAGCGCCATCATGCTGAACCAGTTGCTGCATCGTCACTTTGATGTCCGGGCTGGACAAGTAGATGTTGTCCAGCGTCGCGATAGGAGCAAACCAGGCCTGCTTCACGATGTAGGTATTGAAGTCTTGGTAGAGTTTTTTCTGCTTATCACCGGTGGCGAGGGGGATATCCGTCAGAAACTTCTCAACCGTCGCATCCGTGTAACCGAAGTTGTTCCAGAGCGACTTGGGTGTGAGCTTGTTGAGCACGTCAGTCCACGCCGGG